>NZ_JAYKPK010000022.1:0-8977 GCF_035117555.1 Yoonia sp. 67-2 | reverse complement strand
CTGACAGGGCTGACGGATGCGCGCAAGACCTGGGGGTTTGGCCTGTGTTTCCTGCATTTGCGCAACGTGAAGGGGCATCCGTGGAACCATAAACGCGTCTATCGGATCTACTGCCAGCTGGAGTTGAACCTGCGTATCAAGCCCCGCAAGCGGCTAAAACGGGAGAAGCCTGACGTTCTGGCCGTGCCGGACGCGCCCAATGTGACCTGGTCCATGGACTTCATGGCGGATCGCCTCGGCGACGGCAGGGCTTTTCGGCTGCTGAACGTGCTGGATGACTTCAACCGTGAGGGGCTGGGGATCGAGGTCGATTTCTCGCTGCCTGCAGAACGGGTTATCCGCAGCCTTGATCGCATCATCGAATGGCGCGGCAAGCCCGGGACGATCAGGGTTGACAATGGCCCCGAATATATCAGCGAAACGCTAAGAAAATGGGCTGAGAAACATGCTGTTACGATCCAGCACATCCAGCCGGGACAGCCCCAGCAAAACGCTTATGTCGAGCGCTATAACCGGACGGTTCGGCATGAATGGCTGGACCAATACATCATCGAAAGCATCGAGGAGGCTCAGGATCAAGCCACGCAATGGCTCTGGACTTACAACAACGACCGCCCCAACATGGGCATCGGCGGCATCACACCCGTCATGAAATTGAATATGGCTGCGTGAATTCTACGGATGCACCCCGTTAAAAAAGGGGAGATTACCCCAGCGCCGCGGCAACCGCTCTCTCCTTGAACTCATCAGACCAACGGCGCCGCTCGCTGATTGGCGCACCGTCAAGCCGCTCCGTCACAGCCTCGATCAACTGTAAGCTACCAGTCGCAGGCATAGGCGTAGAACTAGTCGTAGACATGGAACCTCGGCGATCAGATCATCGCCAAAAGCCTACCCCAGACCAGCGTCGCCATTAACCCACGGGGTGGCCTTCCCGCTTACGTAAAGTGTCTTGTGGGGACCATACTACTTGGGCGCATCACGCCACCGTAAGCCATTGCGGTTTATGAAGATAATCCCGCTTAGGACGCGCCGATCATCAACGCGAAGCTTGCCGTGGGACTTCGAGAAGTAAGGCTCCAAGCGAGCAATCTGCGCCTCGGTCAGCAAAAAGAGATCAGACATGTCACTACTCCATTTTCTGAGCCGTGAATCACGCAACAGACCTGAAATCAATGGGTCCTGAACCTAGTGGGCGGTGTGGATTACTGTTGGCAAAGTGACTACAGAATGCGTTCAGGTTGCGTAAGCAATGGTAGGCATCCACTCTATCGCTTACAAAAACAGAAATTGCGCAACAATCACAAAGGAATCATCTCGGGGTTTTGAGGGGCAGTTCGGCCTAGTTGGCAAATCATGACAGCCTGACGGTTGCGGTTCAGATCACTTAGGGTCGAAATAAGAACACTGATTGAGACATGCTGGCTGGCCGGAACCCACTCCAAGCGAAGTCCGAAACAGTGCACTAGACCCAGTTTTATCCCCATTGCCGGCCCCTTCGAAAAAATGCATACGGTAAGTGTTCTTTTGCGCTAGCGTTCGGCCATTACCCTTTTCAGGGGATTTCCACCTTCTTCGGCTAGCACGACATCCAATCCCACCTCAAGCTTGCGGCGCATCCGATATTGGTCGTTCACGCTGTTGACATCTTCTGCATCAGCGAAAGACAACGCCCGACTCCATTGGAATTCGGCCTCGCGTTCGCGGCCAACAGCCCAATAGGCGTCCCCCAGATGGTCGTTTACAACTGGGTCTACCGGGTTCATTTCACTTGCACGCTCAATCTGCCATACCGCTTCTTCGTAACGGCCCAGACGATACAGGACCCAACCTAGTGAATCCACAATATACCCCGACGTGGGCCTTAACGCGACAGCGCGTTCAATCATATTCAAGGCTTCGTCTAGATTGCGCCCCTGTTCGACAAGCGAATAGCCAAAATGATTCAGAACCTCCGGTTGGTCTGGGTTGATTGCAAGAGCGGCGCGAAAATCTTTTTCGGCACTTTCGGCATCACCAATGCGTTCTGCAGCGACGCCCCGCGCATAAAACAACACCCACCGCTGTGGATCCGTGTATGGCGTCAGTCCAATAGCGAGGTCATATGACTTTATCGCACCGTCATTGTCGCCCTGCGTGCGCAAGACATCGGCCAACGCAAAATGCACCGACGGCAGGTGCGCGTGGCTGCCGATCAGCTGTTGTAACACCTCAATTGCCTGTTCCGACCTGTCGTCTTGACGCAGCGCAGCGGCTTGGATTAGTCTTGCAGCTGGGTAGGAGCGGTTATCGGTGGGGACATCCTGCAGTTCCTGGATCGCCAGATCATATTGCCCGAGACTATTTAGCAAGTCTGCGGTGAGCAACAGCGCTTCATTGTGTTCGGTTCGCAGAAATCGGACAATGCGCGCATAATGTAAAACATCACCATCGCCGGCGGATTCTTCGCGTAAAGCGACAGCAAAGTTAAAGAACACCTCGGCAATACCAGTCTTGGCATCTATGATCCCAGCGTAAGATATCGGTTGGTCGCTTTGAAGAGCGGTGATCAGCGTCTGCATTTCGGGGTCAATGTTGTCGCCAAAGCTGGCAGTCAATAGTTCGATCGCTTGCTCCTTGCGGCCCAACTGCGCCAGTATCTCAGCTCGAATGCCCACACCGCGCCGCGTCTGTGCGGCTGATCCTGCAATACCAGAGGATAAAATTGTCTCAGCTCCCTCAAAATCGCCGACGGACGCTAGGGCAAGAGCCTTGTGATACATCACCAACACCTTAATGCCAGCGACATTGCTGAGCTCATCAAACTGAATGATTGCAGTGGCCATATCGCCCAAGCCAACATAGGCCCATGCTTTGATCAACGCGTCGACCCAGAGGCCAATGCCAGCTTCATCGCCCACCTGCGCGATCAGCCCCTGATAGTTCTCAGCCTGCGCCAGACCCGCGGTCCTGACCAGATAGGCCACCTGAGAGCGTTGATTGTTCACCTCCAAGAACTTGGCCAAGGGAATTGCCTTGGCTACATCGCCCGACGACAGGTAGGCTAGCATCGTTCCTTCCAAAAACTCTGGGTTTCGTGGATCGTGTGCCAGTGCTTGTGAATAATACTTTGCGGCTTCGGCAAAGTCGCAGCTCATCGCAGCCTGACGCCCGGCAAGGTATGCTCCTGAGACAGATTGTGCTGCGACGGGTACTCCTGCAGTCGCACCAAGCGCGATTAGGCTTACAGAAACTAGAAAACTTCGGATCATATAGCAGGCCTCATTTGGCTTGATTAAAATTTCTATTTCGTTTTTGCAAAAAACCTGGACTTGCTTGTGGTTTATAATGCGAAAGTCATTGAAACCTTGACACACACCTGTCGCGCGTTAGTCGCCGCAATAAAGACAACCCTTTCTCGTCAGCTGCCATATTTCCTCAAACAACTGATCAGAAAATCGACACTTTAATTGCTGATCTTTCCGCTATTCACCGCCCCAATCGTTGTCGTCACGATATTGCCAATACTTCCATTCAACCCGACGAAGATATTGCTTACCCGACCCGTGACTTCGCCTGTATTGGAAGCTATATTCAATGCTAGCATGCTTTCGTTAAACCCTCCGCCCATATCACTTACCCGGTGGGTCAGAGCGGAAATCTCACCTGCAAGCGCATAATCAATTGGGGTGCTTGGACCGGGACCAAGATGTGCCAAATCGATGCCGCTTGCACCTATTGCGTTGGGACCGGTACTGACCTGAACATGGGTGACAATTTCACCCGCGTTCACGGCACCAAGTGCCGTGCTGCCCATCGTTGAAACGTCTATGAAAGACGATAGCATCCCCAAATTGAAGCCCGTAACATCCGATATCAGCTTTGGCCTCACTGAGGTCAGCGTATTGGTAATATTCCCGTCAATGTGCGTCATGACCATCTCTTGCGCCAGCGTCAGACGTGAACCATTGGACGACTGTTCAAAGATGGAAAGTTGACCACCAAGTGGCAGTGAGTAGACTGCGCTACCGACAGGATACAATCCTGCGCTGACACCGGAACCAAGTTCAGAGGCCAATGTCGAAGGAACTTTCACACCGAAAGCGTCAGTAATTTCGAAAACTTCCATTCCCGTTTCATCATATCCTATAATGACACGATCACCTCTTGCTAATGATCTGGGCCGGGTGACTGGCTTGCTTACGTTTTCAGCAATGTTTGCTGATACATTAGAAGCTTTTGAAAGGGGATATGTCGCATCTAACAATTCAAGTACGCGTTCAAGATAAGATGCAGAAGCGCAAGTGGGCATTATTGCAAGAAGTGAGACACATAAAGAAACACAAGGGCAGTGTCGGGCGACCCAATTGAACATGCATCCTCCCTCTTGTGATTAAGGGGGCAGGAGCCCCCTTAACTAATTTTCTTAACCGACAGTAGTTTATTGACCAGCGGAGGCGCCGGTGATGCCGTTGACGGCTGCGTTCACACCAGAGATGATTTCGCCGGTGTTGACGGCACCAAGTGCTGTTGTCGACAGGTTGCCCATCGAACCGTTCAGTTCGGCCATCACGTTGGTGATGGAACCGTTGATGCCCGTCATGTTTGACGCGATGTTCAGCACAAGTGCGCCGGTATCGGCCGAACCACCGATCTGTGTCATGACTGACGACAGGGCTTCGGTTGTGGATGTCTTGGCGTTGTCGACGGACGAGTTCACGCCAAGCGTGATTTCGCCGGTGTTAACGGCACCAAGTGCTGTTGTCGCCATGTCACCAAAATCGAAGGTTGGCAGGTTGTATTCGATTGCCGACACGTTTGCCGATGCAATTGCTTGCTGTGTTACGGCACCGATACCATCAATGGTGTTGTTGATCGAACCGTTTACGCCTGCGAGGCCTTCAACTGCTACAACACTTGGGGTGTAGGCCACGAAGGCGTTTGCCGCTGCAAGGTTGTCATAAGAAGCGTCAGCAATGACACTCGAACCGTTGGTCCAGTAACCACCGGTCGAGCTGACGAGCTGATAATCTGCCCTTTCAGCTGCGGACAGGGCGGCATATTCTGCTGCTGTGATCACAACACCGGCCGAAGGATCGACATAGTCAGTGCCAGCTACTGCTACAAAATCTGCCTGATAATCAAGTGCAGCGGCAGCAAGAAACTCAGCTTCTGAAATGACAGCACCAGTCGCGTTTGTGTAGACGGTTACACTTCCGGCACCGCCGATGTTTTCAGCAATGTTCGCAAATGTGCCGTTGACGGATGCGAGGTTTGTGGCGTTGTCGATTTTGCCCAGTACACGCTCCAGAACGGATTGTGCTGAGGCCGCGCCGGTCATGGCGACCATGACGATGGCGGTCGTTGCAAGAAGATTTTTCATGTTTTCGTCCTGTTTCATCACGCCCCCTCAAGCGTGATATGTTTTCCCGGGTTTCTGAGGGCCCGTTGATCCAAAGGGATTATGCCCTTTGGAATGTCTGAAACCCGTGGCACGCGGATGCGATCAGCGTGCCGGGCTAAATGGTGTTGCAGCCTCGCCCGGTGTGGCGGTGGACCGTTGCGGTGGCAGGCCCGTTGGTTGCTGTCCCGCCGCAGCGGGCGGGCCGGATGGCGGGGTTTGCGGCGCGGGTGTCGGCACCACAGGGGCGGGTACTGCGGCCTGCGGGGCGGTGGCGGCCAGCGCGTCATTGGCTTGCGTGGCCAGATCAATCGCGCGTTCCACCACGATGGCCGCGGCGTCGCCTTCGGCACCGGACAGGCCAAGCTGGGCCGCGCGTTGCAGCAATTGCCCTGCGGTTGCAGCCAGTTGCATGGATTCCGCCGCACTTTGCGCCTGCACATCGCGGGTTTCAGCAGCCAACGATTTTTCTGCCGCACCGATCGACCGCACCGCATAAATCGTGGTCTGGTTGGTGATTTCGGCCAGCTGGGTTTGGACAGTCTGCGCGGTTTGCGCGCGCGCTGTGGCCTGTTGCGCCGCAGCCTGTTCTTCCTGCGCCTGCATTTCACCCAACCGTTCGCGCGCTTGTTGGGATGAATTCAGCGACGCCTGCACAAAGTTCTGCATAGGCAGCGGGATCGGGTTCACGCGGCCAAAGACCGGGCTGATCTGCTGGATGCAGGGTGCGAATGCCTCTTCGTTCATCAGCTGGCCTAGCAATTGCAGCGTGGCAAGGCTAAGCATCTGGCGCAGGGTAAAATGCAACGCCTCGCGCTCCATACCGCCTGCGTCAAAGCTGATCAGCGTGTCGCCAAAGAAACGGCCAACGGATGTGCCCACCTCTTGCGAGAAGATCTGTTTTTGCAAAGGCACATTCGCGACGATGCGGCCAGTAAAAGCATCTGTCAGCGTCAGATCAAGCCCGATCAGGATGCGGTTCTGACGGAACCGAGGCCCGACACCGGCAACAGTCGTGCTTATCCCGCCACCAGGTATGAAATCGAGGCTGTTGATACTCCCCGAGATGTAGAAATTGACCGGCACCTGCTGTTGCAGGTCACGGATACCCCATTGGGTTTCGGTGATCGCAATATTGGGATCGCGGCGGTTGACCAGTGTCACACCAGCGCGGAACAGCGAAGACTGCACCATTTCGCCCGCACCTTGGGTGACGTATTTGCCGCTGGCCCCTTCGGCATAGCTTTCCTTGCCGGTGGCATCAACCACCTGCCCGACCGCGAAAATGATACCGGGGTTAACCTTGCCACGGATGCAGGACAGGGCCTCGTCAAACGGCGTGACCACGTCTTCGACGGCGGGGCCGATGGGCAGTTCAACATTTTCACTGCGAGATGTGAAACCGTTCATCGTGGCGCCACACCCAGTCAGTACCAGTACACTAGTAAAGGCCAAAAGTGATTTCGGCACTCGTATCATGGCGCACACCGAGTTTTCTGATGTGACAAATCCATTGCAATGTCGATGCCGGACGCCGTTTCCATTGACGCAAAAGGAGTCTCAGTCAAAGCTACGCTGCCATCTATACACCCACTCGAGTCGGCGGCGTTGGTGGCATCAACCCAATTGTTGTTACCGTTGACATCGATATTCGTAGTGCCGGTGTTCATCGCACCAATAGCATTGGTGTTCTGGCCGATTTTGTCACCGTTTAGATGGATATCAAGCTGGCCATAACTGGCTCCCAAGCCGCTTGCGTCAACGTAGCCTGACCTGTTATCAGCGCTATTATAGGTCGAATTGCTTACAACCGTCGATGGGCCCGGCTGTGTAACCGCGCTCCTGATTGCTTGGGCCTGCTGAATCCCCAAAGACCGATCAGTTGCAGATTGGAAACCCCAGCCTGCACCCCAGTCATTTCCGGAACTGGTGAAATTCTGCGCAATAGCGTTTCCACCGCTTCCGATGGAGCCAATCAGCGCAAGAATAGGTATGGTGACTTTGAGATACTTCACTTTTTTCCATTTCAAAACATCAATAATAACAGCGACGAATTTTAAATTCCAACTTCATCAAACACGCGGTCAACTAACTCTTTTGCCATGTCTGCATCGGTAACCGTCTCGTCATCAACCGCACGAACTATTCCCAGATCGCGGTCGACTTTGGAATATTCTATAGCCCCGTCTTCTTTTCTAACACCGGCGGCTGCGCCCGAATTATTTGTTTCAGAAAACTCAATAACGGGATCAGCATTACGTGTTTCGTCTGATGGCAATCTACTAGGTGGCTCTCTTAACTCATCATCACGCCCAGCGTTTCGTGAACTATCAGACCGTTCATTTCTAACAACTGCCCGTTTTATAATACTAGGCGGCAATGTAGGGGCGTGCACAATCGGTACACATATTGTTTCTGGATCTGGTGAGTATTTTTCTAGCGGCAAATCAGCTTCGCCGTCAGCATCCCAACATATAACAGTGGTTTCTGGAACCGTCTCTTGATTTGAGCAACCCGCTACCGACCCCACTACAACCAACATTAAGAATCTGTGTTTCATCAATCACCTCACGAGGGTAAGATGTAAACGCGCCCTCATACCAAGTACATATATACGATAGTTTCGAAAGCGTATCTTTTGGCACCAATTTCCCAATAAAACGAACACCACAATGTAACACTTTGATTATTTCCCCTTATGAGGGGTAAACGTCCTTTCACTAAGTGAAAGGTCAGCCTTCACTCGGAACAAGATTGCAACGAAGATCATTACTGAAAGCCTCAACAGGGCTGAGAAAAGTGAAACGTTAAAAAGATCAGCTCTTAAATAATCAGCACCATGTGATGCGATAAACCGCCGATCTTTAGCGTTCTGATCGTCGTTTGCTTTGGTGGGTCTTTTGTGGTTGCTTGCAGCGAACTGGAAGTTTCATTTCATGCTGTTTTTGATCGAGGCTTGAGAACGACCCGACTTAGGTCAGTGGATTATTTCAGCATTGATCGACAAGTATGACTTCGTTACTAAATGAATCTACGAAAAAATTAATAACTTGATCAAAAACAGAAATTGGCTTTATACGCTTTAACAAGCGAACGAGTAGTGTTTTAACACTTAAGTAAATGGTGACATGCTAGCAGCGACGAAAATATGCACTGAGCAGCCTTTGCTGCGGGATTTCGCGTAGAGCATGGCGTTTATGCCGCTGTTAGTTAACCTTACCAGTCGCTCTCGCTTGGCGATAGGCCGTTAGCTTAAGCTTTCGCCGAACAGTGCAAAGCAAACTTCGAGATAGATGCAATAATCAATACGGCCCTTTTCTCATAATGTTCAGCTGCGAAGGCAGCTCTTGTATTGTTGAGGGGCCTTTCAATACACAACTGATTTTTTACCTGACGATGATTGTTTCTCAAATTTTATATGTCTGCGAGAATTTTGCGACCTCTAGATTATGTAAGTTTTGGAATCAATTCCGACCATTCCCTACGAGTACACTAAGTCGACTAAGTCACGGTGCGATACCTAGGCCGTGTTGACAAAAGGGATTCACATCGGGCCGCAGGCATGATTCAAACTGGTATCTGCAATGGAGACCAGCT
>NZ_JAYKPK010000021.1:0-10985 GCF_035117555.1 Yoonia sp. 67-2 | reverse complement strand
CATCACACCCGTCATGAAATTGAATATGGCTGCATGAATTCTACGGATGCACCCCGTTAAAAAAGGGGAGATTACCCGAGAGCCTCAGTCGAGTAAAACTTGTTCAAGCCGTTTGGCAAGTTTGGCGTAATCATAATGCTCTAGGGCTGCCCTACGGCCATTTTCTCCCATGCGGCGACGTTCAGCTTGAGGCATGTCGCGCAAACGACGAATTGCGTCGGCAAGGGCCTGTGGGTCTTCAGGTGGGATCGTAACTCCTGCTTCGAATTTTACCACGGGGTCGTTGCCGCCGCTGAATCCGTGGACTATCGGTCTGCTCGAGAAGAGATACTCTGGAACTTTGTTTGCCGCTATACCCCAACGATACAGTGGTGACTTTAGCCATCCGATATAGCAAGCGTCACACTCTGTCAGGACTGATTGCACGTTCAATTTGGGAACCGAACCCAAGAATCGCACGTTTGTGAGTCCTAACTCGTCACGCCGGGCCTCGAGTTTTGTACGTTCACGCCCCTTTCCCACCAGAAGAATATGGATATCCGTCTCATTGCGCAGCAGCGCAGCCGCCTCGACTAATGTGTCAAGTGCGTTTGCCGCCCCAAGTGTGCCAGCATAGATGATGCGAAACCCATCGGGAGGTATTTGCGCTGCCATGTCTGATGCTAGCGGCGCGGGGATAGCGACCTCGTCAAGCGCGATCCCATTCGACACCCAAGAGAACTTACGCCGACACATGCCGCGCGTGGCCATATGCTCGACAGCGCCTTCAAGGTTCGACACTACTCGATCAGCGCAGGAATAAGCACGATCCTCAATCCATTGGAGTAGCCGAATGAACGGATGCCGAGCATCGTGACCCCCGATTTCGACTAATGTACGTGGCCAGATGTCGCGCACTTCGAATACGAGACGCGCGCCATAGGTCCGCGCCAGACGTTCCGCGCCCAAATAACCAATCAGTTGCGGCGAACTGTACAGCACTGCATCCGGAAATGCGTTCAACCGCCGCTTCAGTCCGGGTAATTTGGCCGCAAATGTAAACCACGCCAGTATACGACGCTTGTCATGGGCATGAGTGTATCTCGGGACGTCGAGGCGAAGCAGGCGGTAGCCGTCGACCTCCTCTTCCGCGGGCAGCGCATCAGTATCCACGTCATCTCGTAGCAGATGATGCTTACGCGCACCGACCACTGTTACATCATGTCCAAGTCTTGCCAATTCACGTGCCAAGTAATGCAGCCTTCCGCCCATTCCAGTGGCCGGAGTTGAAGCATAATGGTTGATCAATAGAAGATTGCTCAAGACGTATACTCCCGGAGCCTGTCCACGATCATCCCAGCCGCATCGCCGCCGCCATAGGGCGCGATGTCGCGGCCTTGTCTGCCACGGGCTTGCAATATAGCGTCCCTTATCACCTTTGCGCTTGTGGGCGGTACCAACATGTTCCAGCCCGATTCCACCAGTTCGACCCACTCAGTCTCATCGCGCAATGTGACGCAGGGTATCTTGTGAAAGAACGCCTCTTTCTGCACGCCGCCCGAGTCAGTCGCGATAACCGCTGCGTCTTTTTCAAGACCTACCATATCCAGATAGCCGACAGGCTCAATGACTGTGATTGTCGCCAACTTGTCACCAAGCGCCGCGGCTTCGGCGCGCGCGCGTGTTCGCGGATGCAATGGCAGTAGTACAGGCAACTCGGTCGCCACTTGGGAGAGCCCATCGATAATCGCTGTTAGTCGTGCAAGATCGTCTGTGTTTTCTTGCCTGTGTACTGTTGCCAGAACATATCCACTAGTCTTCATACCGAACCTTGCTGCCCCATTGCCTCCTTCAATAGCTTTTTGAGAAAAGTGCAAAGATGCATCGAACATCACATCACCGCATTCCACGATTTTTGTGGCGGTAATCCCCTCGCGAAGAAGATTGGCTGTGGCGGCAGCGGTTGGCGTGAACAGCAAGTCCGAGCACTGGTCGGCAAGAATCCGGTTCACCTCTTCCGGCATCCGCCTGTTGAAACTTCGCAAACCAGCTTCAACATGAACAACCGGGATATGTAGCTTTGCCGCCGCCAAAGCACCTGCCAGAGTTGAGTTGGTGTCACCATAAATCATCACCAGATCTGGTCTCTCTGCCAGAAAAAGTTCCTCCAGCGCCATGAGCATGCGGCCGGTCATGTCCCCATGACCGCCTCCGGCGATACCCAAATGATGCGCCGGTTTCGGTATACCCATCTCTTTAAAGAATACATCTGACATGTTGGTGTCATAATGCTGCCCGGTATGGACCAGTGACTCCTGCAAACGAGGGTCCACTGAAATCCGCCGCGAAACTGCTGCGGCCTTTATGAATTGCGGGCGAGCGCCAATTATGGTGAAAATACGGGTCAAATTACTCTCCAGTATCAGGTGTGGGTCATCAGCCGCCGATAGAGGGCAACCAGCTTTTCGCTTTCCGCTTCCCAGTTGAAGCGCTCTTCCACGGCAACGCGGCCTCGGCGGCCCATGGCGTCGGCTTCATCGGGGTTGTCGAGAATCCACTGCATCGCATTTGCGATAGCCTGCGGGTCTTGCGGGTCAACAAGAAGCCCGCAACCCGCACCTTCAACGATCTGGCGCCAGAGCGGGAAATTAGAGGCGATCACAGGTACCCCCGCTGCCATGTATTCGAACATCTTGTTTGGTTGCGCACGCACATGATTCGGCTCGGGATAATACAGAACGAGACCTGCGCGGCACCGGCTCAGAATTGTGGAAACGGTCGGCCGATCAGCCCAGCCATGCGATACAACCCTTTGCCAACCAGAAATGTTCTCGAGCTTTTCAAGAAGTTGCGCATTGGCCGTGCCCATCATCTGGAGACGAACATTTGAATCATGCACCAGCTCGAGCGCGGCGACCATCTCAGCCGCACTGCGGATTCTAGTTATACCACCGACATATGCGAAATGAGGAGGCAGATCGTCGCCGCGCATGGCCTCATCACCCTGTAATTCGGCCAAGAGAGGGTAGTTTTGTACCATCTCCGGGCGAGATTTATCAAAGTTCAGCGCAATCGAAGGCGTAGCGGGTACATTTGCTGTCATGAAACGCGCCGCTGATCCTTCAATTACTCGAACAAACAGGGATAACGGCCTTCGAAGCCACGTCGGGATATAGGGTTTGCTAAGAACAGCGGCCGGTAAATCCTCGTGAACGTCATAAATAACCATAATCCCTGACAGGCGCAAAAGAACGGCCCATGGCAACAATTCCGGATCGTGGAAATGGGCAATGCGGGGACGGGCGCGGCGGATGGCACGGTACATGCGAAAGGCACCAAGCGTCATGCGGCGCAGGCGCCCCTTCGGTTTTGGCCCGGTGTCGTGAATCTGGAAACCGTCCTGGGCATCCTCCTCGTCGCCAAGGCCATCCTGCACATATAATTCAACCTGCCCTGGCCAATGGCGCGCCAATGTCGCTACCTCCTTGACACGGATACGGGTATCAGTGCGGGGATGAACGGTAGTGAAATGGATGATCAAGTTGACACCTCTATGCTCTCTTGGGTACGCAACTCTGCGCGTGGGAAAATCATAAGCAGTACAAACAAAAGTAATAGGCCATGCGTCAGTACTGCCGTTGTCAGGTCAGTACTTGTCAAAACTGACATAAGAATCGATATGGATGAGGCGAATACAAGTCGGTGTCCAATCTTGTTTCCAAACGAATTAAGTGAAGAGACAATAAGCCCCAAGAAAATTGAATAAATTATTGCGCCGACTATACCCGCATGGGAGAAACCACTTCCAATTACGCCAGTATTCGCCGACATTCCCTCTTGGCCAAAAACATCTGCACCAATCAAGAAAGGTGCAGTCAGATCATAGGGGTTTTCAGCTAAGCCAAACCCAAATCTTGAAGTTGACCACAATATCTTTGGCGCATCAAAAAAATAATTTATATAGGTAGTGTCGAGTAGAGGAGGCACAAAGAATATCCGGCGAATCACTATACTTGTATATGTCGCCACACCTTCTCCTTCCCCAGCTGAAATCACGAGCAATTCAACAGCCGAAAGAAAAACGACAAAAACAAATCCTGCCGCTAAGTAACCTGCAGCCTGTCGAGATTGAAGGAACAAATAAATCGCTGCAACAATTAGCGGAAGGAAGAGCACACTCTTATGGTGAGTCATTCCAAACATTAATACAGTTAATACAGTTGCAACAATCGCGAGCAAAAAGCTCCTAAAGTATATTGCCAAAGCGATTGTCATTGGAGCAATTACTTTCGCCACACCAGAATAAAAATAAGCAAATATCGCAGGCATTGCCAGTGCCGAGTTGCGGCGAAAATCATAAACAGCGAAAATATTCAAGTTAAATCTTTGCAGTCCACCATAAGCAGCTAAAAGCAACACTGATACTATCATTGCACATAAGACCAGGTAGAAATACTGCTTTTTTTCCATATAGAAAGTTCTAATCAAACGGATTGGAACTCTTGAAAAAATCAAAATCAGCGTATAGGATAACATGAGTAATAAAAAGTAATAATCGCTTGCTCCGTCGGTCGTAGAAACTATCATACTGGGAACAAAAAAAACGTAATGCATCATTACATGTGTCAGATTTCTTAAATCTTGCTTTCCACTAAGCACAAGACTATACAGACAACAGATGATCGCAGCCGTTAAAATTGCGAATGTTGATCCTAATGGAGTAAAGCCCAAATATGACCAATTTACCGAAATTTCGAGCGCATATATGCCCGTAAGCATCAGTACGAACACCGCAGTAGTTGCGCTGTGAAGTATGGCGTATTTCATCCGGCGGACACGCTCCTTGGGGCTGAAATAGTAAAATATACACAGCCAATATATATGCCATAAAACACAGCGCCGCTTAGCGCAAATATTTCAGATGTTCTCTCTTCCAGCGAAACAGCGCCAGCGATCAGTACTGCGCCGACCCTCAGCACCAGCCCCGCTACCTGCAATGCTAGAGCCATTCGCTGGTGGCCCAAAACGTGGATCGCCATCGATACTGGCGAGGCCACAAACTGCAACACGAACCACGGGGTCATCCATGCCACCAGCCAACCCGCCCGCGCCCATTCTGGCCCGAACACCAGCGGGAAGAACAAGGGAGCGATTACTCCGACCGCGATCATCACTGGCGCGCCGGTCCTGAACAATAGCCACATGGTTCGACGAGTAAAGTCGGCTAAAGTTCCGTCACGCAGCTTCGCCGGGGCCTCGGCCAGAAACACCTGCGCGATCGAACTTCCGACCAGCCCCATTGGCAAGCCCATAACACGCATCGCCAGAAACAGGAAACCAGCCTCAGGGCCAGCAACCATGGCGGCAATGATAATAAGCGGCAACTGTGCGCCCGCTGTGTTGAAGAGTGCTTCGGGCACAGAGTATAAGGGGAAACGGCGATAAGTACGAGCCTGTTTCTGCATGTTGCTACGCTCCAGTTCGCCCAGCAATGCGCGGTCATCTCGCACGAGGTTACGAAATAGTCCGGCGATGCCAAGCCCGCCATAAATCATGTGGCCAAAGATCAACCCAAAAGGCGCCGGGTTGACAACACCGAGCCCAAGCTGCGTGCCGACGCCGCCGACGGCACGAGTCATGCGGGTCTGTGTAACGAGCGCAAACCGCTTCTTGCGCGAGGCCCAGTATTGCAGCGCATTGTAGACAGAAGCGATGAACACGCCGACCGGGACCATCCACAGATAAGGCCTAAGCCCCAGCTGGCCGATCAGTCGTGCCGTGGCCTCGGGCGCAAGGATAACCGGCAGTGCGCAAAGCATACTCACCACACAGGCCGCCAGCAGCGCGACAGCCAACAGCGCAATGCCATCGGCATCATGTTCGGGCAGCGGGATTGCGATGTTGTAGCGCAGGCAAGACACGACAGTCACGATGCTGATAATCGCGACATAAACCGCCAGAAGGCTGAAATCCTCGGGAGAATAGAGGCGCGTCAGCATAGGTAGCGCTGCCACCATCAGTGCCTGCGCAAAAACTGTACCAACAGTGAGAATGGTGACGTTGCGCAGAAATGATCCCTTTGGCAGCCAGCGGTTTATACGCGCATTCATCATTCAGTTGGTCGCCAACCCAACTTGCGCCACAATGTGCCGTACATCATCTTGCGTCATATACGGGTGCATCGGCAAGCTCACCACTTCGGCTGCTGCCTTGTCTCCATGAGGTAGTTTGGCGCCGGGGTCGGCCACTGCCGGTTGGCGATTAAGTGGCATCGGATAATGCACGGCCGTCGGAATGCCAGCCTCGTGCAGTTTTTTCTGCAGCGAATCCCGATCCTGGACACGGATCGTGTACTGCGCCCAAGCGCTGACATTACATTGGGCAACAGTCGGTGGGGTCACCCCAATTGTAAGCAGCTCCGCAGCGTATTGATCAGCCACGCGCTCGCGGGCAGCAACCTCATCGTCGAGGATGGCCAGTTTCGGTAAAAGGATCGCAGCCTGAAGCGTGTCAAGCCGCGAGTTCATCCCGACTCGGACGTGATGATAGCGCCGCTCCTGACCATGGCGGGCTATCTGACGAATGGCGGTGGCAAGCTCAGGGTCCGAGGTGAAGATCGCCCCGCCATCGCCATAGCACCCAAGCGGCTTGGACGGAAAAAAGCTGGTACAAGCAATGGTGGTCAGGTTGCAGGATTTCTGCCCCTTATAAGTCCCGCCAAAGCTTTGCGCGGCATCTTCGACAACGGGAATGCCATGACGCTCAGCGATTGCATTGATCGCTTCAAGATCGGCGCATTGCCCATAAAGGCTGACAGGCAGGATGGCCCGCGTCCGTGGAGTAATTGCGGCTTCTAGTAGATCTGAATCCATGTTGTAGCTGACCGGGTCGATATCGATGTATACAACCTTAGCCCCTAGTATTGCCGCAGCCTCAGCAGTGGCGATATACGTGAAACCCGGGGTGATGACCTCATCTCCTGGCCCAATTCCCAGCGCCATCAGCGAAATTTGAAGCGCATCAGTACCATTCGCGCACGTAATGCAGTGGGCAGCGCCCGTGTAGTCGGCCAGTTTTTCTTCAAGCTCGCCAACTTCGGGACCGAGGATGTACTGGCCATGCGAAAGAACCCGGGCAATCCCAGCTTCGATTTCAGTGCGCAACCGATCTTGTTGAAAACCAAGATTATTGAAAGGGATCATGCATTCATCTCCTGACGTCTAAGAAAATCTGCGCTCAATGTGTAGCTATCACCAGTATGAGCGCAGACAGCGTGACCTTCACCTGACAGGGGCAAATCCAACCGATCACCATATGCACTCATCCAGCCAATCTGCTGACCCGGCACACCAGCAATCAGTGCAAAGTCCGGCACATCGCGATTCACTACCGCTCCAGCGGCCACAAAGGCGTATTCTCCTATGGTCACGCCACACACGATTGTGCAGTTTGCACCCAAGGTAGCACCACGTTTAACCAAAGTGTCGCGGTACTGATCTTTTCGCTCGATTAGCCCACGGGGGTTATAGACATTTGTGAATACCATTGAGGGGCCACAAAATACACCATCTTCTAATGTAACATTGTCATAGACCGAGACATTGTTCTGTATCTTGCAGCGGTCACCGATAACCACCTTATTCCCAACAAAGACATTTTGGCCGAGTGAAACCTTCACCCCGATCCGGGCACCGGCGCAAACGTGGACGAAATGCCAAACGCGGCTTCCCTCACCGATTTGGGCACCGGTGTCGATGATTGCGCTTGGATGATGATAATACGCCATTTCAGCGCCTCACAAAAGGATGGGAAAACTCGCTCAAAGGGGCCACGGCCGCTGTTCTTATCTTTGCTACCGTACTAATCGCCACGCGGTTCTCCTCAACACTAAAACCCCGTCCGGCCAGAACTTCTTCATAGATCCGGGTGTGCAATTCGGTAAAACCGTCCGAAAACTCAATATCCTCGCCATCTGCGACGATGGCCCGATAGGTGCGCTTGCCCTTAACCCGTTCGGCTTCGGGTACGTCGTTCACGTCGAGCGACAAGAACCAGCGCACGCGGGCACGCTCATACTCCAGATAGCCTGCAGCCTTCGTCGGCGTGTTCAGATGGACTATGTTTTCCTGCAAACTACCGTAGACGAAATGCAGCATGTCGAAAAAATGCACACCGATATTGGTGGCAATGCCGCCAGATTTTTCGGTCAACCCTTTCCAACTCTTCAGATACCAGTTCCCGCGCGAGGTAATATAGGTCAGGTCAACATCGGCCTTTTGGTCTACGGGCAAGGAAGCTACGCGTTCTTTCAGCGCAATAATTGCCGGGTGCAGCCGCAGTTGTAAGATTGTGTTGATCTTGCGACCTGTGTCGCGTTCTAGGTCCTGCAGGCGGTCGATATCCTCAGGGTCCAGAACGAGTGGCTTCTCACAAATCGCATCGGCGCCGGCGCGCAAAGCAAACCGCATATGAGCGTCATGCAAGTAATTCGGCGAGGCAATTGCAACGTAGTCCAATCCTCGATCTGCACGGCGTTCGGCATCGACAAACGCATCAAATTGCTCAAACTCGGTAAAGAACTGTGCTTCCGGGAAATGGCTATCCAAGATGCCGACTGAGTCGTTTATGTCCATCGCTGCGACCAGATCATTCCCGGTATCCTTGACGGCTTTCATATGGCGGGGTGCAATGTATCCTGCAGCACCGATTAGAGCAAAGCGTTTCATGATATTAAGCCTTCACTATATGGTCGGCGGCGTCCCTATAGACCCCGCGGCTGTCGATAATAAGACGCGCATGCTGACGGATCATGGCGTAATCGAATTTGGTGTGATCGGTCGCTAGTACGACAGCGTCAAAATCTTCAAGAGACTCGGGCGTCAAAGTAACACTGCTAAGGTCGAACCTGTGCTCGCGCATCTTCGGGAAAACCGGCACATGCGGGTCTGAGTACGAAATGTTCGCGCCGGCTCCGCGGATCATTTCCATGATCTCGACCGCGGGGCTCTCGCGCATGTCATCGACATTCTTTTTGTAGGCGATGCCCAACACTAGTACCCGGGCGCCATTCAGGGCCAACTTCCGGTCATTCAACGCTTTGACAAGCTTGCCCAGAACGTATTCCGGCATGGCACGGTTAATTTCGCCCGACAGCTCAATAAACCGCGTATGCAATCCATATTCGCGCGCTTTCCACGTCAAATAGAAAGGATCGATCGGGATGCAATGCCCGCCGAGGCCGGGACCTGGATAATAGGGTGTGAAGCCGAACGGCTTGGTGGCGGCAGCGTCTATCACCTCAAAAATATCGATCCCCATCCGATCGGCGACGATTTTCATCTCGTTAACCAGACCGATATTGACTGCACGATGGATGTTTTCTAGCAATTTTGTCAATTCAGCAGCTTTTGTCGAACTGACTGGCACTATCTGGTCGATTGCATGTCCATAAAGTGCCTTGCCGATTTCGAGGCAGTTCGGAGTGTGTCCACCAACCACCTTTGGAATCGTGTTTGTTGTGAAATTCGCGTTGCCAGGGTCTTCGCGCTCGGGCGAATACACCAAGAAAACGTCCTCGCCCACAACGAGCCCGCCCGAAGACATCCGAGGCAAAAGCTCTTCCTCGGTCGTGCCGGGATAGGTTGTGCTTTCGAGCGACACCACTTGGCCAGGGCGCAGATAGGGTATGACTGATTCAGTAGTTGCGATCACGAAGCTGAGATCCGGCTCGCGATACTTGTTGAGCGGTGTCGGAACACATATGATGAGCGCATCAGCCTCAGCCGCACGACTAAAATCTGTTGTGCATTTCATTCCACTGCGATTTGCATTGGAAATGCCTTCGTCAGAGATATGTTCGATATCCGACTGCCCTGCATTTAACCGCGCAACTTTTTGGTCGTCGATATCAAAACCAATGACCTTATAACCGATTGAGGCGAAACGCAGAGCAAGCGGCTGACCGACATAGCCCATGCCAAGAATTCCGATTGTCGCGCTTTTTTTCGACAAATTACCTTGTAGATCGGCAAAAACCGATTTCTCGGTGTTAATCATTTAAAGCTCCCATTGTGCATTTCTAAAAACTCCGTCACACAGATCGTTGCGCCCGTACTGCAGAGCGTTGGAATAAACTTGCCAATCGTAGAACATACCAACGTCACGGTGGTCACTAACAACCTCCCAGCCTCCGCTCAGCGTTAATTTTGGCCAGTTCCTCTTCCGATAGATCGGACCGAACTTCCTCGATTTCAGCCTGAAGCGCTTCATATTCCGCCAGCTTTCGTATCATGAAGCGCCTTGTAAGGTCGGCTTTAGCTACAATACCTCTTGGAGTGAGTACGTAAGCGTAGCGCCGCTTATCCTCGGCAGCCGTGAAATTCGAAAGCTTCAACATTCCCTTCTCGACCAGCGCATTGAGCACATAATGAATGCCACCCGTGCTTACGCCGACTTCCCTTGCCAACTCACGCTGACTCATTTCAGGATTGTCTTGTAGCAAGCGCAGGATGCGGAACTTCACATCTTCGCGCACATTGTCGCGCTGAGTAGTCATTGTCGCACTGCTTTCTCCTAATTTAACACACAAGAACCTTCGAGCGCGCGGCTTGTTCGCGCCGGTGCTGAAGTACGCAGTTGAATCTCTAGTATAGCTCAGTTTTGAGCGATAGTTGCTTAGCTTTATGCCCGCAAGCTGTAAATTGTTGGGCTTAGACTATTTCGAATACACTGGGGCTCAGTCCTGCGTCAGACCACTGAATGCAGCCATTCATAATCTCGGCCTGCCCAATAGTTATCCACGAAAGTATGATGGGCTGAAGTACGCGGCATATTTGGGCTGTGTTGAAGTAGTCCCCGAAATCTGGACACTGACATAAGCTCTAATTTGGACCTGTCACGGTTTGATGCCGCTCCTTTGATAGCATTTACTGCATGTATGGATGCCCCTATTGGTGCAAGTGATTTTTGAACAGAGCAAGCGTGTGATCGGGTGCGGTCATGTATCA
>NZ_JAYKPK010000020.1:0-15328 GCF_035117555.1 Yoonia sp. 67-2 | reverse complement strand
CTGCGGTTCTCTTCCTCCATGGCTTTCATCTGGCTGACCATGGATGCATCCATGCCCCCATACTTCGCACGCCATTTAATGGGATGGATGTCTCTCCCGCCATCGGTAACGCTGCGGGTGTGACGCAGCAGAGTGGAGAGAGAAATGACAGTCGCATTTATCGGAATTGATCTGGCCAAGAATGTGTTCCAGTTGCATGGAGTCAACGCTGATGGACAAGCCGTATTGAAACGCCGCATCCGCCGGGAAGGATTGCTGGCGGAAATTGCTGAGCTTGAGCCTTGTGTCATTGGGGTAGAAGCCTGCACCGGGGCGTTTTATTGGCAACGGCAATTCGAAGCGCTCGGCCATACTGTAAAGGTGATCGCGCCGCAGTATGTCAAACCCTTCGTCAAGCATCAAAAAAATGATCAGAATGATGCTGAGGCCATTTGCACCGCCCTGATGCTGCCGAACATGAAGTTCGTGCCTACCAAGTCCGAAGAACAGCAGGACATTCAGGCCCTGCATCGGGCGCGGCGCCGCCTCGTCAACCACAGGACTGCGCTTGTGAGCCAGATGCGGGGCCTGCTGTTGGATCGCGGCATACCGATTGCCCTCTCAATCGGACGGGCGCGGCGCGCCATTCCGGAAATCCTAGAGGACCAGGCGAATGGGTTGAGCGTGATGAGCCGTGAGATCATTGGTGACCTGTTCGACTTTATGGAGCAGATCGACGCCCGGATCACTGCCTTCGATCGCCGGATCGATGCGGTCTTCAAGTCCAATGAAGATTGCCGACGGATCGCACGCATCTGCGGTGTCGGCCCAAAGACGGCGACAGCGGTTGTGGCAGCGGTAGGCGACGGCCGGGAGTTCAAGAACGGTCGACATCTGGCCGCATGGATGGGGCTGGTTCCACGACAGCATTCCAGCGGGGACAAGAGGCTGCTCATGGGGATCAGCAAACGCGGCGACAGACACCTACGAACCCTGCTAATACACGGTGCCAGATCCGTGGTCCGTGTCGCACAACGCAAGTCAGACCAGTTCAGTCAGTGGGTCAACAGGCTGCGCGAGAGACGTGGCATGAACCGTGCCATCGTCGCCGTGGCCAATAAGAATGCCCGGATCATCTGGGCCATGCTAAACAGAAATGAGGAGTTCCGCGCCGCCGTTTAAGCGCGCAACAAGGATTGCAAGACGATCAAAGAAATGAACCGACCGGCAAACTCCGGTGTGTGAGGAACCTGGCTTTTATAATGGCCTGCCAAGGCCGACCACTTGTTGAGGCTCACCACGCGGAATTCCCATTTGGGCGCACCATCGACCGGTGACGCCGGATAGATGTTTGCAACCTGGGACCTGGCGGCGGGACAGATCAGCGAAAAGCTTGCAATGGGAGAGACATCCATAGATGTAAAACGACGCATTGCTCATGCCATGTTCACGGCAAAGCTCGGCCACCGGCACACCACCTTCGGCTTGGCGCAGGATCGCAAGGATCTGGGGTTCGCTATATCTGGTCATCTTCATTCAAAATCTCCTCGTTCATCTTGCCGAGAAAATTCTACTTCCGCAGCCCCTTACTTTCGGGGGGGATTACCCTTCTACCCTGGAACTTCAAGCCGTCAAGCTGAACGGCCGGTGGTGCCCAGAGACCGCTTACGTAAATGTCAGCTCTGATCCGATACTGTGTCAAAACTCAGTTTCGGAGTATCTGGCGAGAACATCTTTCTTGGTAATCAGAATATTGCGGCCATGGACAAAACAAAATCTCCCAAGGCGGACGTCAGAGAGAGCGCAATTCCGCAGTCGAACATGCTCGAACGAGTTTTGCCACAGCCTCGGCCGATTGAGGATTGAGGATTGAGGATTGAGGATTGACAGGATTTGGTTGGATGCAGTGAAAATCTGCCTTCGAAATGGCCACCACAAGCAGCCAGAATCAGATAACGCTCCAAACAAAACAATGAAGGCGGATTACAACTGCTTCGCATCTGAGCATTCAAGCTTCAAGCAAGTCTTGAATCCAAGGATGTTCACTATCTCGCTCAGCGCGCAACAGAAAGTGCTTTTCGCCGCTATACTCGGTTGATCGGTCCATTGCTGAGAGAATCTCCGCAGCCTTTTGCTTGAAACGTTGGTGACCTGCTTGCTCTGTTCCTATTCTCAGGTACAGCTGCTTGGCTTCTTGAATCAACTGGACAAAACGAATAGCTTCTGCATGTCGTGCCTTACAAGTTGGTTCGTGATGCAGGTGAAATATTTCAATCGATGCCTCAACTCGTAGCTTCTCGGTCGCAGCCTGAGAAGCTGAGCACGGTTTCCCATTTTCGAGCTTGCAGCCAAGCAGCCTCCAATCAGTAGGATCACAAGGGTCGAGGAGAAGGGGATGTTCTTCCTCACATGGCCCCTCACTGTAGACCCTCTTTGATTCATCAAGAAGAGGAAAGCGGTCAGCTTTTCCTCCTTCGGTCTCACCCTTCACATTAACTCGGCGCTCATTGCAGTACCTGCAGGAGTAGCGAAAATTTCTATATTCAAACGCCAGCCATCGATAGCCGGAGTGCGGGTTAGTTGTGTCACGGACTCTACCCTTCGGGCGGAAGTGATCGACAGCATTATCGTCTCGCAGACATCTTGTTTCACAATACCAGCATTTCTCGTCAGGGAACAAATCGGCGAGGTTGTGTTTAAGAACCCTCCAAACGTCAGCATGGTCATCTGGATTATCACCAGCCCTTACGGCTTCTTTCGCTGCAGCCGCTCTTGCGAGCCAGTCATCAGGTAGCACAAGCAGATTGATATTAATGTTTCTCAATTGCTCGCCTCAGTGTCAGATTCTCCGGCCTCGAGCAGTTCGGAGATAAGTCGTGTGGCAATCTCCTCTCGTTCTGAGCGAGACAGCGACGCAGTATTATCGACGATTGTGTCAATATCATCAGTCTCAAACCTCTCGCGGAGAAGAGCACCTCGAACTTGCAGATACCGCGAGTATTCGGCATCAGGGTGAAAGAAACGAAATCCAAGGCGGTCGAGCTTTTCATTGATAACATCGAGTGCAGCTTGCTGATCCTCAGTTAACCTCTCAAAGCCAGCATATATCCGTTGCTGTTCGAGCAACTTTTGGGTCGGTTGGTCGAGCGTTGATGCGATGCCGAACATATCGCTCGTAACAATCGCAGCATATCCGAGTCCCCGAGGGTCCATTTCGGGATGTACAGCGATTATCTGCCGACCGTCTCCTGATTTCGACAGGCGAAGAATTTGGACTTGTTCTTTGACCAGCTCAGCAATTGACATGGGGTTGTGAGTGGTCAGGAGAATATGGCTGTCGACGCGCTCATCGCCATTCTCGCCCGCGAACCGTCGCAAATACCCCAGATAATCGACAGCCCAACGTGGGTTGAGATGTGTGTCTGGTTCATCCAGGAGGAACAAGCTCTCACTTTTTGCGGTGAACCTGAGAAGGCCAAGAACCGTGAAAAGTTGCTGCTCACCTTCGCTCAATTCGCGAAAGGTGACCGTGCCGTCCCCCCCTTTTAGACGCACCCTAATGCGCACTTCCTCAATCATCTGAGAAACATGGGTGCTTTCTAAGTCTCGAAAGAATTCAGCAGGTCTTTGATCCCCGACCAGCTGTTTCAGCGACGCGATATCCTTCACAAACAGATACTTGAACTCGAGCGTCTTATTGTTCCAGAGGGAAACTGGAACGCTTCTACTAGTTTTAATAGGAGCAAGCGCGATATCTTGCAGGCGTCCCAAGAAATCAGCAACGACGCCTTTCGCATACCAGAATCGCGGATCTCCTTCTTGGGATTTCCAAGGAGGCTGTCGCAGCACGAAAAGCACTGACTCAATTCCTTCATCAGGATCGATACCGAGGTGCTCGGTCAAGAAGTCGCGCACGTCGCCTGATTGCTGAATCAAGAATGCCAAAAGCACAAACTGGCTATGTACGGGCAAGGCATAGAACAGACGCTTCAGGCCAGGATCTTTGCCTTGGCGGAGCTGCCTGTCGAAACTTTCCAAGTATGGCTTAAACACCTCGTAGAGCCGCTCACTTTCACCTGAATAGTACCCGAAGACATAGTGGGGAAGATGCTTGGCCGGCTCGTCGAAGAATGCCTTGAGCGAGATTTTTTTGCCTCGAAGCGCCGACGTTTCCGGCTCGCCCTCTATGAAAGATGTGAGCGTCCCTTCGCCTCTTGCTTCGCTTTCGGTAGCAACATGGATGATGAGTGTTTCCTGAACACGATCAGGATCTGCGTCGACATTGATATGCAAAGTTTCTTCGCTACTGCCCATCCGATATGTCAGGTTGTATGCGAAACTTGGTTTGCGATTGCCTTGGATTAGATCGCGAAATATTATGCTTAGTGCTTCGATGACATTGGATTTCCCGGTACCATTCCACCCGATCACAACGGTGATCCAATGGTTCTGATCAAAGTCAATCGTGACATCTTTCAGGTTCTTGAACCTGTGGGTTGGGCTATCCTTGGGACTCCCGACTGTGATCTTATCCAAGCGCATAAGCTTTAGGCTGCCTTCAGGCGAAGGCGATCATACAGCTTACGCCCTTGCTTATCATTGACGGGCTCTGTCTCGAGTTTGCCGTCTTTTTCTAGGCGCCGAAGTTCGGAATAGAGCGCCTCAATTTTCTCTGTTGAAGCTTGAGGCCCTATCCCGCAGAGTTGAAATGCATCCTGCGCAGAGATCCAACCTCCAGCTTCGGCTAGGGCCTCTTGAAGGTTTTTTACCATCGTCTTTATCTCCCTAGGGGGCGCTATTAGTCCCGGACTGCGACCCCGATTCTTGTTCGGTGTGGCGACTCTCTCTGCTTTAATGCGTTGGAGCATTGCACTTGCTGGTTCATCATTTGGGTCCTGCGGCACGAGTTCACCTTGAAACGCCTTGATAAGTATCGCGGCGTCGAGCTTGGGGAGTAGCCGCTCAGCTATGGCGTGGTTCGATGCTATCAGATCCATTGATCCAATAGAGGACTCTATTCGCCGAACTATTTCGGCTTGTTCTTCTAGAGAAGGAACGGGGATCATGTATCGTGCGAGGCCTGCCTTACCAATGTGCTGAATATTCACTCCTTTGGTGCTATTTACGAATCTCTCGCTCAATGCTGTAAGCAGGAGGTACCAGTAGAGATATTTGCTGGAGCAATGCCGTGGTCGCACACGCAGTACAGTATTTTGGTAACAGCAGTTGGGAATTTCGTCGCGCCAGATTACTGGCTTCCCGACTTCCTTTGCACTCCCCGAACCTTCGTTAAGGAGTACATCACCATATTCGAGCCGAAAACGTTCGAATTCCTTAGCGTCAAAATTCATTTTCTTCACATCACTGGTGTCGATGCCTTCCCATGTGATGTTTGCTGAACGGATATAGGGTCGCATGTCTGGACCCTCATGGTTCTGCGGAGACCGTTGCCGGCCAAGCTCTACGTCTCCTACTTCGTCAACCCGCTGCCATTGCCAATTCTCTGGTGTTTCCCAGAGGGCGTTGGAAGAAGTGGTTCGCAGGGAGTGCATTCCACTCTCTTTGCGCCAGTCCGCCGTCAAATCGCCGAAAAAGGCTAGTTCGAGAATACGCTCCTTGTATTGGGCGATGAGGGTGGGGATGCGGCTTAGATCTTTGCGGGCGCGGGCAGTGCGCGCGGTCAATCCATCTACCTTCAACACGATCCTGCCTTGCTCGGCTAGCGGGGCTATTGGAATTTGATACCTCTTCAGCCAATCCGCTGGAACTCGCTGCTGCCCAACTGCACCCGACATTACTGCTTGCGCATCGTTACGGAACGTCTTTTGACGTATAAAGTGCCATAGGTACTCAGGCTTGATTGCCCCATTAGCGCGAAGGACATGGAACTCTGTAGATCCCATGCCTGTGCCATTCGTAAGATCCCTCGCGACCGCTGACTTGCCGTTTTCCATGGAAGGCGTAATCTTGGCGAAGATTACATCCCCATCTCGAAAATGTGTGAAGCCCTTCGAGACCTCATTGTATTGTCTGTCAATTGGTGCAGCTATCGTGCCTGAGACTTCATCGACGGAAGCCATCGGCACGAACGACACGAGGTCATCGCCAGTCAGTTCTACGTTTTTTCGAGGATTAACTTCAGCAATTTCACTGATCGGAACATTTTCCCAAGTTGTCGGATGGCCACTCATGCTTCAGTGTCCGCCGTCTCAGCTAGCTCGTAAGCCACGGCTTCGATCTCATTGAGTGCGGATCTGAGGTGGCTCATAATCGCCTCTGCAATCTCATCAAGATTGGTTGAGCCTTCGTCGGCCTTTTCTACGTCCTCACGTAACCAACTGATGTCCAGATTGTCGTTTCCTGTGGCGATTTCCTCGCGCGTGAACTTGCGGAAACGGCCTTCAACGCCCTCATCCTTACGCCTTGCCTTGCCAAATGCATCATCGCCAAACGCCTTGACGAATGGAGCAAAGTCTTTATCGGTGAGGGGGCGCGTTTTGCCGAAGCTCGGCATCTGCGCACGCATGTCATAAAACCAGACCTCTTTTGTCGAGTTGGTTGCTTCCTCGCCGATCTTCGTGAAGAAGATCACGTTCGTATTGACGCCTTGTGCATAGAAGATTCCGACAGGAAGCCGCACGATGGTGTGTAAGTCACATTGGTCCATCAACCAGGTGCGAATTTCACGTCCGACGCTTTCTTCAAACAGAACGTTGTCGGGCAACACTACTGCAGCTCGACCTCCAGTTTGCAGCGACTGAACTATGCGCTGAAGGAACATAAACTGCTTATTTGATGTTCTGTAGGGCAAGTCTTCCCGCCGTGCCCTCGCCCCTCCAACGCTGGTGCCGAAGGGCGGATTGGCAATAATCACGTTAGGTGAAGC
The DNA here is from genome assembly GCF_035117555.1 of Yoonia sp. 67-2. Lineage (NCBI taxonomy): Bacteria > Pseudomonadati > Pseudomonadota > Alphaproteobacteria > Rhodobacterales > Paracoccaceae > Yoonia > Yoonia sp. 67-2. Next base: position 8,463 of record NZ_JAYKPK010000020.1, on the reverse strand, counting down.
GAGCTCTTCAGCATCGTGTGTCAACGCATCGCCATGAATAACTTTCCCGTCCATTCCGTGCAAAAAGATGTTCATGAGGCACAAGCGGTACGTGTCCCCTTCGATCTCAACTGCTTGGAAGTGCGGTGGATTGCTAGCATAGGCGGCGTTGTCGTACCGTTCAATGATGTACCTTTGCGCGGAAATGAGAAATCCGGCCGTACCTGCAGCTGGGTCTTGAATCGTCTCGCCCAGATCCGGTTGCAACACTCGGACCATCGCGTCTACTAGCGGTCGGGGAGTGAAATACTGCCCGGCACCAGAGCGGGCTTCAGATGCATTGCGTTGTAGGAGGCTCTCGTAAACAGCGCCGAGACCATCCGAGAGTGCTTCGTGCCAATTTATTGCGTCGACACCCTCCACAACTTTGCGCAAATTCTCCTCATGATTGAATACCGTTGTCGGGAAGCGAAAGATCTCTCGGACTATTTCTTCTTTTGCGTCTTCACCAAGGCTCGTAAGCATTTTGCGGTAGTAGCTTAGCATGTTGGATTTGGGCTGTGAGCTTAAATCCTTCCAGCGACACCCCTCAGGCAGAAGGTCCTCCCTTCCGGTTTCAGAGGCTACTTTCAAAAAGAGCAAATAGGTCAGTTCTGACAGATATTTATGATAGACGACTCCATCGTCACGGAGCACGTGGCAGAGAGACCAGATTCGTTTCGATGTTGCTGCGATAGACATGTCCGTATGCTTACGATGCCCCGACGGATGTCGCAACGCTCTACACGCGCTCCGAAGTCGGTTCAACCGAAGGCGTCGTGCTCTTAGATCGCCTTCGGGCCTTCGCGTCCACACAAAATGAATGTGTGAAACGCGTGTAAGCGCACATTGGCTCCAAGGGAGCCTAACGGCTGCTATGGGCCGAGGCTGTGTGGAAACCCGGTGACGCGGCAGGAGCAGTGGGTTTTTCGTGAGGTTGGGCGGCGTCTCCCTCAGTCGACCTTCATGTCGTCGACCGTCCGCGCGGACGGCCTTCGGATGCCTTCCACGAGCACACTTGACCGCTCGGCGGCTGTATCATCCCGGGATTGCCTGCATGAGCCGGCGGATGCCGATCAGGTTGATCATCCTCTTGATGTTATAGGCCAGCACGTTCAGCGCCATCTCGGTGCGCACGTTCTTCAGCCGCCGCGTCAGGAAATGGGTGGTGCCCATCCAAGCCTTGATCGTGCCGAACGGGTGCTCGACCGTGCAGCGGCGAAGCGTCATGGGATCAGGGTCACGGCGCAGCCGGCTGCCCATACCATCGATCAGATGTTCACGCTCCCACCGGGAGATCCGCCGTTCCGTGCCGGTGGTGCATTTGCTGCGGAGGGGGCAGGTCTGGCACTGGTTGATCCAGTATCGCCGGACCTGAACGCCGCGTTCTTCAGTGGTGTAGCGGTAGATCAGCTCTTCGCCCGCCGGGCAGACATAGACGTCGCGCCCGGCGTCATAGGTGAAGTCGGCCTTCACATACATCCCCTTGGCCGCGTTGCCGGAGGTGGCCGGGCGCGGCACGGTCGTGGTGATGCCAGCCTCATGGCAGGCCAGGATCTCGGGCCCGCTGAAATAGCCCTTGTCGGCGATGGCATGCAGGTCCGCGCGGCCGAGAGCATCCTTCGCTGCGGTCGCCATCGGGCTGAGCTGGTCGCGGTCGAAGCCCTGGTTGGTCACTTCATGCGCGACGATGATGTGCGTCTCGGTATCGACCGCGCTCTGGACATTGTAGCCGACCATCCCGCTGTGCCGGGCGCTGGTCGCCATGGCACGGGCATCCGGATCGGTCAGGGAAATCTGGCCGTCCGGCGCATCGGCCAAGGCCTTGTCCATCGCCTTCAGCCGGGCGATCTCCTGCCGGATGCGGCCATAGCGACGGGCAAGGTGGGCCACCTTGACCTCCCGAGCCTCGCCCTCTTCCTGTCGATCAATGCGGACCATCTCGGTGATGTAGTGTTCGACATCGGCCTCCAGATGCGCAAGGCGGCTGGCGATCTTGCCCTTGGTGAAGTTGCGGTCGCGGTTGTTGACGGCTTTGAATTTGCTGCCGTCGATGGCGACGCAATCGCCCTTGAGCGTGCCAATCTGGCGGCAGAGCTCGACGAATTGCGCGCAGGTCTTGCGTATGCCTGCGCTGTTGTCGCGACGGAAATCCGCGATGGTCTTGTGGTCCGGCATCAGGCGCCCGGTCAGCCACATCACCTCGACATTCCGCCCCGCCTCACGCTCCAGCCCGCGGCTGGACGGGACGCGGTTCAGATACCCGTAGATGAACAGCTTGAGCAGAACCGCTGGATGATAGCCGGGCCGCCCTGTCCGCGCCGGAGCTGACCGACCGAACCCAAGGCCCGGCAGATCGAGCTCATCCACGAAGAGATCGACGACGCGGACCAGACTGTCCTCGCCGATCCAGTCCTCCAGCCGGTCCGGGAAAAGCACCGACTGACCCCGGTCCACACCCTCGATGAATCCCACCATCTGCGCCTCCCGCTCGCCTGCGGAAGTCTACCACAGCGGGCAGTTTCCACACAGCCTCGGCCGAAAGTGACGAAGGTCGTAAGATAGTGCCGGACCCACTGGTGCACGTGGTGCTTTGTACCCAAGCCGCCGCTTAGCTGCGACCGGGCAGGACGACTCTCGGGACGTCTTGCTGCGGGTTGCGGCCCTCAACCGCAAGTGACCATATCCGCCTTGCCCGCCGGGAGGCCTGCGGAGAGCAAAACAGGGAGAGAGAGTAGCCCAGATCGGCAGTCGTTTGCCGGATGGACAGTCGACCGGCTGCGATATCTGCTTTGACCAGAGATTCAGGCAGCACGCCGCGACCCGCACCCGCAATACACTGTGCCCTTATGTCGGCAGCCATGCCATGAGGAACTTCGACCGTTGCGGATAGTGCCACGCGGCAGGTGTTCCATATCTGCCCGATATAGGTAAGCGGATGCGAGACATGAAGCGGCATCTCCGTGTCCCGCGCACCGGCAGGCTCAACGATCACCAGCCTGTCTGACGCGATGCAGGCCGGCTGGAACACCCTGAACGCCTCATCAATCGGAACGCGCAGATGTCGTGTCACGAGGGCAAGATTGGTTTCCGACCGCGTCAACATGCGCGCTGCCATGTCGTGAATAATCCTGCGGCTTCGAAGCCCGTTTCACTTGGACAGCGGTGGCGTTAGAAGGCGGGCATGATCGCGATCCCCCTTCCGTTCGTTCTGGCGCTTCTGCTCCTTGTTCTGCTGGGTTTCGTGCTGGCCCGACAGGGTGCTGAATCGCGCCGCGTCGCGGGTTTCCTGGGGCTTTGCATCGCCTTACTGATCGTAGTCGGCCTGCGCTGGACCTACGATCTGGCGGTCTTGCGCTTCCTGCAACCCATCGTCGCGGCGCTGGTGCCACCTGCGGCATGGGTCTGCTTTGCGCCGTTGCGCGGCGGGCGGTCCTTTCCGGTCTGGCTGCACCTGGCACCGGCGCTCGCTGTGCTCATCTGCTCGGCGCTCTGGCCCTGGATCCGTCTGCCGGTCGACGGGCTTCTGGCCGCCCTGTTCCTGGGATACGGCGTTTCGCTCGTACGCCTCGGCCTGCGCGGCGCGGACGGGCTTCTCAACGCCCGGCTGACCTCGGCGGCATCGGCGGGTCAGGCCGGGACGCTGGCGGGCGGCGTCCTGGTCTTTTCGGGCCTTGTGGATGCCTTGATCGCGCTGGATTTTGGGTTCGGCAATGGCAGCCATGCCGCAAACCTGGTCAGCGCGGGCAACCTGCTGATGCTGCCGCTGATCGGCGCCATCATGGTGCGGCTGGCCGCGAGCGCCCCCGGTGTCGATACGGCCTCCCGCACAGAGGCAGAGCCACCTGCCCCACCCGCCGCCAGCCTTGAAGATGCGCTGGTGCTGCAGCGGATTGACCGCCTGCTGACAGAAAAGCACCTCTACCGCGACCCCGACCTGACGCTGGAACGGCTGGCCCGCCGCGTGGGAATCCCCGCCCGGCAAGTGTCCGGTGCGATCAACCGCAAGCTTGGCCGCAATGTCTCGCAGGTTATCAACGAATGGCGCATCCGCGAGGCGATGCAGCTTCTGGATGACACGGAGGCCCCTGTCACCCAGATCATGTTCGACTGTGGCTTCCAGACCAAATCGAACTTCAACCGCGAATTCCGCCGGGTGGCCGGTGCCTCGCCCAGTGAATGGCGGGACCGGCCCCGGAACAGGGCTACCTGACCGTCAGGTTCTGCCCAAGGAAGGCGAGGATCTCGTTGGCCAGCTCGGCATGGATATCCTGGCGCGACCGCGTGCCGCCATCGCGGCAGACGATGCCGTCGCCCGGATCTTCCTCTTCGATCATCGCCTCGGCGCCCGGTTTGCAGATATGCATGAAGCTGAAATGCATCGCATCGGGGATCATCCACAACCGTGCACTGTCGGCGGGCAGATGCTCGGCCAGCCAGCCAGACTCGAGCTTGGCGGGCAGATCCCCGATATCCACACCCGCACCGATGATCAGCGCGGGCGTGTCGATGGCGCTGAGGCTTTCGGGGGTGAAGCCGCGCGCCAATCCGAGGTCCAGCGAGACAAAGGCACCCAGGCGCGGATCCGGCATCACGCTTTCGATGGCAGGATCGTTCAGACCCAGTTCCTCCGACAGGGAACAGGTCCGCGGGTTGGGGTTCCGTGCGCAATCCGCCGCGAACTGATCAGGGGCAAAGCGGGCCCCGGCCAAAGCGGCCACGGTCCACCCGCCCAGAGAATGGCCGATCGCCGCGATCCGGTTGGCATCGACAAGCCCGGCCAAGGCCGGGTTGGCGAGCAGCGCATCGGTAGCACGGCTCAGATCATGCGGGCGCTCGAACAAGGCCGCGGCCTGCTCGGGATCACGGTTGAAGGTGGTGGTCCCGGGATGATCGGGCGCGGCCACGACATACCCGGCATCGACAAGCCGTTCGGCCAGCCAGTTCAGGTTGCGCCAACTGCCGCCATAGCCATGCGACAGCAGCACCAACGGATGATCACCCGCCTCCGGCGCAGCATCGCGCAGCACCGGAATTCCGAAGAAGGCGGCATTCTCGCCCACCGTCTCGGCCGTGCCCCGATCCTCGGTCGGATACCAGAGCGCGACCTCCAGCGGGCGGTTCCCCTGCGGGTCAAGCGTGATCTGGCGAAAGGCGGTCTCGGCTGTGGAAAGGGTTGGGATCGAGCCAAGCAGCAGGAAGATGAAGGGAAGGGTTGATCGTGACATGCACTTGTTCCTTTGCAAGCAATGCCACCGGGATAGGCGCAGCAGATCGGTCCCGAGACCTTGATCACGATTGAGGACGTGCAGGCAGCGGACGCGCCGCGCCGACAGAACACACAGAGCGGCTGCCCATGCCTGTCGCCCGGCCCGCCCCCCTGCCGCCATAGGCAAGCTTTGCAAGCGGCTATGCTGCGGCAAGCGAAGTGTCATGCAGAAACACGGATTCCTGGAAATCCCCGATCCTCCGCTATTCAACGGGCCCTAGCAGCCATGACGGAGAATGCTGCCATCCTGTCAGCCCGGATATGCTGCGCCGTCGGCTTCGACACTTGCCTTGTGCCAGCGGCGTGGGCCATGCTGAGAACCAGCCTTCATGGGGCAGCACGGGGACCCGAACCAACGCGGCATAAGCGTATGCGCATCGAGATGGATCAGAATTCAGGAGTGTTTGCCGCCGTTGTTTACGACGAGGGGTTATCCGTTCCTACGACGCGGCACGAAGAGACGCGAGCAACATCCCCTCAACCCGCTGTTTTTCCATGTGGATTTTCCTTGAGGAATGACGTCAGCCTGTCATCCTTTGCTTTGCACAGTTCGGCGCAACGGGAAGGGATGGCTCACGCGTGGCACGTCAACGGCACACCACAGCAGAGACTCTGCAACTGGTCGTCGAAGCGACGAGCGCTGATGCAACGCGCATCGCACCCACCAGATCCGATCCCCGCCCCGCGGATCTGGTTCGCCTTCTGGCCCGACAGGCCGCGCGGGATTTCGTCAATGCTGAGACGGCACGCCAGGAGCGGGACCGCCTCCCTAGGTAAGGAGGCCGCCGCATGAAGGTTGCGCTTTACGCCCGTTATTCTTCCGATAACCAACGTGATGCATCCATTGCCGACCAGTTCCGCATGTGCCGGCTTCATGCAGAGAAGCAGGGCTGGCAGATTGTTGAGGAATATTCGGATCACGCCATCTCAGGCGCCTCACTGCTCCGTCCGGGCATTCAGGCCCTGATATCCGATGCCTCTCGCGGCCGGTTCGACATGATCCTTGCGGAGGCGATGGACAGGCTGTCGCGTGATCAGGAGGATATCGCCGGCATTTTCAAGCGCATGTCCTATGCTGACGTGAAACTGTTCACCCTGTCCGAAGGCGAGGTCTCACATCTGCATGTCGGCCTCAAGGGTACGATGAATGCGCTGTTCCTCAAGGATCTGGCCGACAAGACCCGCCGAGGGTTGCGTGGCCGTGTCGAGAACGGCAAATCCGGCGGCGGGCTGTGCTATGGCTATGACGTGGTGCGGACATCCGATCCGGATGACCGGGGACACCGCAAGATCAACGCGGCCGAAGCGGCTGTCGTAAGGCGCATCTTCAAGGATTACATCGGCGGCCAATCTTCCCGGTCCATCGCGATGGCCCTGAACAGCGAAGGAATACCCGGCCCGCAAGGCAAGGAATGGGGTCCTTCAACCATTCACGGCAATCCCAAGCGCGGGACCGGCGTGTTGAACAATGAACTCTACATTGGCACGCTGGTCTGGAACCGGCTGCGCTATCTCAAGGACCCCGACACCGGACGCCGGGTCTCGCGTCCGAACCCGGAAAGCGACTGGGTGATACAGGATGTGCCTGATCTGCGCGTCATCGAACAGGACGTCTGGGAGGCCGCGAAGGCGCGACAAGCGAGCCTCGCCTTTGGTGAACGCGAGAGTACAGCCAATCCGATGAACCCGAGGCGCCGGCCAAAGCACCTCTTCGCTGGCCTCATCAAATGCGGTTGCTGTGGCGGCGGTTACTCAATGATCTCCAAGGACCTGCTCGGCTGTTCCACGGCGCGCAACAAGGGAACGTGCGACAACCGTGTGAATATCCGGCGCGATGCGCTGGAAGCGTCGATCCTGAACGGTCTCAGAGAGCACCTGATGGAACCGGAACTATTCAAGGAGTTCTGCGCCGAGTTCACCAAGGAGGTGAACCGGCTGCGCATAGAGCGGGGTGCGGATATTGAAGGATGGAAGAGCCAGTTGGAGCGTACCGATCGGGAACTGGCCAAGCTGTTGTCCGCCTTGAAAGCCGGTGGCCCGATTCAGTCGATCGTCGATGAGATGAAAAAACTTGAAGCGCGCAAGGCGGAACTGATCGAACTCTTGGCCAATGCCGATGACCCGCCTCCCCTGCTGCATCCGAACATGGCGCAGATCTATCAGGATCGGATCAGCCAACTCTACGAGAACTTGCAGCACGAAGACGAGCGGACGCAGGCGGCCGAGGTGTTCCGGACGCTGGTCGATCAGGTGACGCTCATTCCCGAGGACGGCGAGTTGGCCATCGTCCTGCGCGGTGATCTTGGCGCCATCCTGCAGTTTGCAGCCGGAAAGAAAAACCCCGACTTCCTTGCGGAAGCCGAGGCTTTGGACAATCTTCTATCGCCGGGATCGTTGGTTGCGGGGACACACAACAGACGATCTCTGCGGAATGGATCTGGGAACGCAAAAACCTCCGCGGCAGGTGCCTTGGAGGTTTCGCAAGTATCGTTGGTTGCGGGAGTAGGATTTGAACCTACGACCTTCAGGTTATGAGCCTAAACACTAGCGATTCCAATAACTTAGGCATTTCAACAACTTACGCACTAAGCCGCTGATTCTACGCCTTTTCCTTATCTGCATTGAGCTGCTTTCAGCGATATTTGGCAGCAAACTTAGTGCGGAACATGCATTCATGGGTTGATGTGGCGTTGATGTGAGCCGGTTATGGATTAAGCGTTCCGACACTTCCAACTGTCAGTCGGCCGTCGCGCTTTGCGGGCGGTCCGCTCCGCCTTAGTTGTCGGCAAGCCATTGAAGAGCTATTCATTTTTGGGGCATGGCCTCGATTTTTCCTCCCAGTCAATCTGAAAGCAACAATTTATCAATGTAAAACAATCTCTTATGACACAGAACATGATAGATCAACTCTCGATGCAAACACCATTGAAGTCGTTCCGGAAATCGGGCGACACTCAGCCTCAAGAATCATGCAGCCGCGCTGGCTCCTCGTAAGGCTTTAGTATGGCTGAAAAAAGTATTTCCTTTCGATCACATCTGCAGTCAAACACAGCCGATTTACTAGGCAAGGCGAATGTTGATTGTACTTATACAGTAAGACTAGGCCGTGTTGACAAAAGGGATTCACATCGGGCCGCAGGCATGATTCAAACTGGTATCTGCAATGGAGACCAGCT
>NZ_JAYKPK010000019.1:0-16372 GCF_035117555.1 Yoonia sp. 67-2 | reverse complement strand
CGGGATGGAGCAGCCCGGTAGCTCGTCAGGCTCATAACCTGAAGGTCGTAGGTTCAAATCCTACTCCCGCAACCAACACTAATTCGCCAATGTTATCAACGTCTTGAAACTCCGCTCCGGCGGAGCTTTTGGCGTTTTGAGCCCCCAAAGCCATTCGGGCGACCTGATGGGTCGGGGCCCCCGTCGCAAGCATCAGAAGGCTCGCCAAGGCACCGTAAAGGTCGATCGTCAGGCTGGGAGCGTCCGCGCGCGGGGTCAGCACGATCTTCTCGATCAGGCCCCGGATCGCCTCTCGGGCTTCCTCCATCCCCTCACTCTCACCGAGGCCCCGGATCAGGGCTGCCACGCGCTCCCGGTAGGTCTCCGACATCTTCGGATGAAGTCGAACCGGGGCAAGGGAGTTGTCGGCTGCCGCGAGTTGGGCCTCCAGATCCTTGCGGCGATCATCCAGCGCAATCATCTTGTCCTTCACCTGATCCGCAGGCACACCCGCGATGATCGCATCCACCAGCTTGGCGTGATCGCGCTTGGTTGTGACCAGTTCCTTCTCGATCCCGGCGCGGTTATTCGTTGTTGTTGCCGCCAGCCAGTTGCGTTCGGCAGTGTAGGCCTCGCAGAACACCTTGACGGCCTCCGGGTCCATGAGGTTATTGGCTAGCGCATCCAGGACACGGGCTTCCAGCTCGGTTTGTTTGATGAGCCGTTTGTTGGTGCAGACTGCCTCGCCCTTGTTGCGGGCCGCGGAGCAGCCAAAGCTGTCTTTTTGGATCTTTGAAAACCCCGACCCGCAGTACCCGCATTCCATCAAGCCTGAAAACAGCGTCCGCGGGCGGCGCCGGTCCCAAACCGGCACGCTCGTGCCTTTGGACTTCAGTGCTCCCTGACGTTGGCGGACAGCCTCCCAGAGATCATGCGGGATAATCTGTAAGTCCGGCACGTCGGTGATAACCCAGTCCGCTTCCGCGTTCAGACGCGACACACGTTTGCCTGTCTGCGGATCTTTGACGTAGCGCAAGCGGTTCCAGAACTGGCGGCCGATGTAGAGTTGATTGTTCAGGATACCAGTCCCGCGCTCGCGGTTGCCGTGGATGGTCGAGGCACCCCATTGGCCGCCCTGCGGGCCCGGCACACCTTCGACATTAAGCGCCTCGGCGATCATCTTTGGCGAAATCCCTTTCGCGTAGTCCGAATAAATCCGCTTCACCACCACCGCTTCTTCGGTGTTAATCGTTCGGTCGCCACGGATCGGTTCGCCATTGGCGGCGATCTTGTGCACGACATTGTAGCCATACGTCAGGCCGCCTGCCGATTTGCCAGCCAGCGCACGCCCCTTCAGACCGCGGCGCGTTTTGATAGCCAGATCCTTCAGAAACAGTGCATTCATCGTTCCCTTCAAGCCGATATGCATCTCCGAGATGGCGCCTTCGCTGACCGTCTCGATTGTGATCTCAGCGAAAAGGAAAGACTGGAAGATTTGGGCGATGTCGGCCTGGTTCCGGCTTAAACGGTCCAGCCCTTCGCTGATCACGACATCAAATGCACCGCTACGCCCGTCGCGCAACAGCTTTTGGATGCCGCTCCGCATCAGACTGGCACCGGACACGGCCCGGTCCGAATAGGTCCCGACAACAGTCAATCCCTGTCGCGTTGCGTAGTCGCGGCACGAGCGGATCTGATCGTCAATTGACGCATCGCTTTGCATATCTGTCGAAAATCGGGCGTAGATAACTGCACGAAGCCCAAGTTGTTCTACCATGTTGACCTCTCGCCCCAAAGTTCCACCGCCAATCAATCTGTCCTGTTCGCCCCGTGGTTATGACTCTCGTGGTCCAGTCGCGCCGCTTCTCGACCTAGCGCGCGAAACAGGTCGATCAGCGCCTGATGACCCATGTCGACAGCGTCTTGTGCCAGCAGGTTCTCGACTGGTGGCGTCTCGTTTGCGTTCGGTCTGCGTCCAGCAATCCCTTTTTGAAGCATCTCATATTCCGACCCCCTACGATCTGCCTGCTGCGGACCATCGAGGGTAGAGCGCGACGGGCTTCTGCCCTTCCAGCCGTTCACTGGTTCTCGCATCATCAGTATGACATAGCGACCGATCTCATGTCATCTGCAGATCATCGATGCCCTGCACGTGCCTGTGGACAACCAAAATGAAACAGCAGAGGAAAACCACTTGCGCTTCGTCCAGACCCGCGTGACGCCACCTCGGCGCTGACCTCGGCGCTGACCTCGGCGCTGACCTCGGCGCTGACCTCGGCGCTGACCTCGGCGCTGACCTCGGCGCTGACCTCGGCGCTGACACCATTGCCGGCATCAGTGCTGACATGTCGACCCAGGCTCCCAATCGGTCAGTTTGTCGTAAGGAACCACACCGGAAAGAAGTTCTGTCAGTTCAGACCCGTAAACAACCGAAGCATTTACCAGTGTAGTTGCAACCTGCTCCAGCACGGTCCGGTTCAGCGTCAGCATTGATGCCGCCCGGACTTCGGATGAGTCGAGCCGAGCACTGACCCTTGTGCGCAGTGATGGGTCAGAGCTCATAATGCTCACCGCATCCTGCCGTGTTGCGCGCCACAGCGGGCCGTCCGCACCGAGGCCGTATGACACCTCCAGCGCGGCTGCGATTTGCGTTGCCTGCGCAAGGTCGCTGTCGTTTGGCCCACCGGCGCCTGCACTGATGCCCCCCAGAAGCAGCTGCTCTGCGGCCCGTCCCGCGAGCAGGCACGTAATGTGATGCATCAACCCGTCTTCGTCGCCTTCAAGGGCGTCCCAGGTCTGTTCCATGACGCCACCCCCATCTGTGATTGCGACCATTGTTGGCACACCCAGACCGCAGGCCACCGCAACGACCGCATGCCCCGCTTCATGTACCGCAATCCGCCGCCTGAGCCGTGCCGACATCGGCGCGCGAATACTTGCCAAGGCTCCATTGAGATCCTTGTGAGATAATGAGCGCCGTTCCGCGCGTGCCCGTGCGCGTGCTGCGCGGACCACTGCCGCCACGTCTGCCCCAGACATGCCTGCTGCTCGGGCCGCAATCTCAGACAGATCGGTGCCAGCTAAGTCGCTGCCAAGGTGATACGCAAATACTTTCGGCATCAAGTCCGGGGTAGGGCTCCGCAAGCTGACGGTCCGGTCAAATCGCCCTGGACGCCGGATGGCCGCATCGATCTTTCCCAAGTGGTTCGTTGCCGCCAGCATGATGACACCTTCCCGCACCGACATCCCATCCAGTTGCTCCAGCAGTGCGGCGACGATGCCGTCTGTATATGCACTATTTTGATCGTGTGGACGTGATCTGTCGCCAACAGCATCGAGTTCGTCAATAAATGCGATGGCGGGCGCATCGGACCCTGTGCGCGCGAAAAAGTCTGACATCGCTCGCAAGAAGCCAGAATAGCGATCCGCGGAAGCATGCCATGACGCGACACTGGCTGAGTGCAGGACGATACCTGCCTCATCTGCCAGAAGACGCGCAATCTCTGTCTTGCCGGTGCCGGGAGGACCGACGAGGAGAAGGCCACGCGTGACATTGCACCAAGGAAGCCGGCCGGCCTGCCAGTCACGAAGATCGGCCAGCATTTGGTCCACCGCCAGCCGAAGCTCTGGAGCCATTGGAAAGTCTGCCAGCCGGGATGTGCCCGTAGTGGCTGGTGCAAGACGTAGCGCGAGGTGCTGCGCAACTTTGGACGGTGTCTCAGCCCGCAGTGCAAGGGCCAGATCCGGCAGTCGCAGGCGAGCCAAGATGTCATCTCCTGGAAGATGCGGACGCACCAAGCCCTCAGCGATCCGGCGAGTCTGGCTATGGCTGTGACGGAGATGTTCGATCAACACCTCGGTATCCAGCGACACCAGACGCAGGATCAACGGGTCAAACTCCCGCAAGGCAGGTGGCAGGAAAGCGGTCGACCACACAACAATGACAATCGTACGACCAAGTTCAAGTGCTGCGCGAAGACAGGGGGAAAAGCAGCCCCACAGATCATTCACCCCGTCCATACCGTCCCGCATGGCATCGGCCGCCGACGTCACATAGGGAAGATCTGCAGTTGACAGCCCGAGAACCTCGCCTGCCTGAAGTAGATCCGCCAAAGGCGCAGTCAGCGCGGCATCGCCCGTCTCAACGACCGCGATCCCACCTCGTTCGCAGAAAGCACGACGCAAATGCTCGCTGCTTGGGAAAGTCCGGCACAGACGAAGAAGGGCTTGAAGCGCTGCTGGTCGTGGATGCACCGGGCGAATGCGGGGATCACGTGCCAGTGCGATGCGCTGCAAATCTTCCCCAGCCTCCTCGACCGCTTGAACGTCGTTAAACGGCAGCATGTCGGCGATGGCGGTATCAGGGGCAAGAGCTTCAAGGAAGTTGCTGATCCGACGCGTATCCGGCGACTGGGCCTGCTTATCAATAAGAAAGAACCGGTCGACGTTCGGCATTGTTTTGATCTGCCGCAGCGCAGAGCGGGCGAAATCGCGCCAGTCATCGTTGTCTAATGCAATTGTTGCGGGGAAGGACGTCGATTGGACAACGGTTTGGGAAAAAGGATCAGACATAGCGGCCTCCTGTTGGCGATGAGCACATCGTGCTGTCGGGGATTGATCCGCGTCACTCAGGGCGGCGCGGATCGTGGTGCGATCAGAGGCTCGGCTCCCCGCCGGTCTGCATCGCCTCTCGCTCGATCAGTGCCTGCAGTGCAAGGTCGAGACTGGCGAGCGGACGGGCCGCAAGTTCAGGGATGGCGTTTAACGGTACCGTCAGGTTGATACCCGGTGCGCAGGTGAAGAATACAACATTCGCAGGAAGAGCGACCAACGCAGCGATATCGAAGTCGCCGACCTCGTAAGCGCGGGTGCCCAGCGGATTGCCGCGATAGCCCTTGCGCATCCTGAAGGCGTACCCGCGCGGCCCAGGGTGCGTGCGGGTCTTGATCTGGATGCGCACAGTGCGCTGTCCGAGAGGAATCAGCCGGTCTGCGGAAGCCCCGTCAGGAAGTGGAGACGGGTGCAGGCCATGGCGAAGAAGCAGGCTGTCAACGAGCGCCTCCCCCGCGAGACCGATAAGACGAGCCCGACGACAGACAGCGTCGGATGCCACATTGGGATATGCGCCCAGATCGTGGAGAGCGTCATGCAGAAGATCGGAATCGTCGAGAAGGCGGTGAAGTGTCGGGTAAGCAGATGTGAGAACGGCGATCTGCGGGCTAAGTTGCGACATGGCAACCTCCATTATGACGGGTTGGCGCCGGCCTTTAGAAGACCAGGCGATGAAATTGATACGGCCGTGCACTGACGCGCCGGAAACGGGCGACCAGACTTGGTCAGTCTTTGCGCATCGTTGGAAAGGTGCAGTTCCCGCGTCTGTCGGGGTAACAGCATTGATTTGCCCTGATGCCGATCATGACCGCCAGGGCGAGATCGCCCTAGCATTCAGTGCTTGGTGAGCGTGCAATTATGAGGATCAGGCTGCGGTAAGGTCCATGTGCTGCGACAGGTCGGGCGCGGCCGGGCAGGATCCCTGCGGTGGGGTGATCGCACCGAAAGTGTCCAGCGCAGCCATGTCCTGCAACGCGTCGAGCGTCCAGGCCAGCCCGCGCTGGAGCCGCAGATCACCGGTGCAGCAGGCCGCGAGCCAGAGATCTGCCCGACGATTATGGATCTGCTGCATGAAGGTCTTGCCTTCTTCCTCGTCACGCAGCGCGACCATCCGCTCGACGATCGCTGCGATCAGCACAATGACATCCGGCAGATGTTCTGCCTCGCCGAGGATGGACGCTGCCATAAGATTGGCATCGCCCCATGCCGCCTCCGTGGCGGAAATCGCCGTGTCGATGTTGGCGTCCATCGCTGTCATGGCAGCCAAGGCGCGTTCGGCCATCACAGCGCCGCGCATACAGCGCGCCAGCTCGTGGGCCAGAAGATAAGGGGAAAGGGTTTGCGTGGGATTGATAGCGCCCGCGCGCGCGACTACATGCTTCTCAGCCATGACGACGACTCCTGAGGTCTCGTTGTGGTCAGGGTGGGGGCAGAGGCTGCAACCTCAGTTCTCGCCCGCTTATCGGACGCCCAGTAACCATGACTTGAATATAGAGCATGCGATTCGGTGGATCAAGTGTTCTCGTTTATGAAAATACGAAAAAGTCAAGATTACTCATTTGCCGCCATGCCGGCATTTGGTTTGTGTCCACCCACGTCAATCCCACGCAAAGTAGCAACCCCCCTTAACTATCTCCAAGGTCCAGTGGCAGCTGTCGCGTATCAGCGGCACGCTTGTTGCCGCGCACCATAGCCAAAGCGCGCGCGCCGGACGGTTTGCCAAGCATCACGGGATTGACCCTATCGCTGCATTGACGGCAAATTCCCGCTACGTCGTCCTTTGCGACTTCAGATGCGCAAGCTTCCGCAGCGAGTGACTTGAACCTTGCTGCTTGTGACCCCGGTACCCACAGGCTCAACCGAACAAATCCTGCAGCGGTCTTGCGCGACGCAGAGGCCGCACTGTAATCCCGATGTGCTGCACGAAATTCAGCAGCGGTCCGACGCGCTTGTGGCTGATCTCTCTTTTTCATCTTGCGAAGCCCCCAGAAAAGATTGCGACGGCTGTCATTCTGATCGCCGGTTTTTTCTGAGGGCACATTCTGCGCCAGACGGTTTCGTCGGTGTTATATGCCGAGTAGGTGGGGGTCGCCTACTACGAAGGTACTGAAGTCTGTTCAAAGATGTGGACAACCAAATTCGCGCCGATGAACGCAAACGGTAGCGGTACGCAGGCTTCGGACGGCCGATCCTGCTGCCGACGCCGATGCATGGAGCGGCAGGTCGTTCTTGACACCGATTTGCAGCGACCAGCGAAAGCCAAGCCCCACATGATCACTGCCTGTAGCTGTCCAATGTCGCAGTACCGTCCGGGTCTATTTCTGGATCGGAATGCTTTTCATGGTACATACCCCTCTGTGATAATGGGTCCGCCGGTCTCTTTGTGACATGCGCGACGCTTGAGATGAAACCTATTGGTAACGCATCCGTGAAGGTGCGCACATGGGAAGATCCGGCTGCTTCAGCACTGATCTTCAACTGATGGCCACTGAGAACTGCGCGCACGCCATCACCAAAAATTATACGCGCGGTCCCAATGGCGGAATACGAAAGGTGAATCCGGCTTCCCATAGACCGGACAGCTGCCAGAAGATGCCGAAGCCAAACGCCATAGGTCATTCGATCGGGATCCGCAGCGCCTCCCTGATCGCGCGAATTTCCTGGGCCATGGACTGGGTCCTCGCGTTTATCTCTTGCACCATCGCCGCTGACGCGACCGTCGTCGTGTAAAGCGATTTCAGGATCTCGGTCAGATCCCCAGCTGCGCCTGACTGTTCGTCGGCTTTTCCCTGCTCCAGCAGGTCGAGGAGAGGGTGCAGCAGGCGCACCGCTGACATCACATTCTCGATTCGGTTCAGCAGGATCTCGTCGGGGGCTGGCAGTTTCAGAGTTGTATGTATTTCGGGCATTCATAAGGTCTTTCAGATGTTGGAGGGCAGTTCGATCAATTGCCTTGATGAGCAGATACGCACTGATGACGCGCGTTGCATTGCCTAGCGCCTTGACGTGGGCGAGGCGCGCCAGCACGGCATAGGACGTGAGATCGGGCTTCAAATCGATGCGGCGGAAAGGCGTGCCGTCTTTTCGAATGAAAGTCGGTAGGGATTTCCCGCCAACGTCGCGCGAGGCGATACGAAAGCCAGTTGGGGCAAGATGGCGATCGAGATCTCGGGAGCTTTGCGGGCGGAACCTCGCTAGCACTGTCGCCACGGCATCATGGAGTGCACGAACCTCGGGCGCTTTTTTGCGTGAAGGCAAGCGGGATGCCAACCGCGGTGATGGCGCTAGGACCGGGTATTCCGGTTCCGACAGGCCCAGTCGGGTCGTAAGATCAACGTGTATCCGCGCGCTTGTCACTTCATCCAAGTCGAGCGTCGTCACATCCCCAAGCCAGCTTACCCGGCTCGCAACGACATGCACATGATCACAGTTCGTCCCGCGATGCCGCGTGACGACAATCGGATGCCGGTCGGTCTCAAGGCCGAGGCTATCCAGAACATGCCGTACGACGCGCTGCCAATCGCGGGTTTCCAACTGGGCGCCTGCCGGCAGCGAAAGCGTGATGTGCGCGATCCGGTGCCGCTTCTGGGGCGCCAGTCGAAGGACGCGGTCGAAGTCGGAGCATGCTGTTTTAAGATCCAGCATCGGGATGGTAGCGAGGATGATTTCAGCATCGTCACGCAACGCATATTTCAGGGGCGCAGCAGGGTCGTCATGCGTCGTGACATAGGGTTTCACGGGAGCATCGCTCTGATGGTCGACGTAAGTTCTAACATTGCGGCATGGATATCCTGCATAGACTGCATTGGCAGCCTTGTGTCGTTGACAGCGCACCCGAGCCGGCCGAGGCTTCGCTCAATACGGCGCCTAGCGGTCGGGTCATGTGCTGCGTGCATCCGCATGATCAAAACGCCGACAGAGCATCCCGCGGACTTGGCGTCCAAGTTAATCTGATCGCGGAAAGCCCTCGGCACTCGGTGCGAGAGCTGAACCTCATCATCTGATTTGCTTTTTTCCATTACGGGCACTCCTGCCGACCACATAGCGATGCTTATCACGGCTGTGATGGCGGTTCATCTTTGCAGTGGGGTTTTCCACATGTTCGTTGCTGTGGGACGGATTCCTTTCGCGTTGTTGTCCGGTAATAGTGTTCGGACGGACCAGCTTTGAGCTGGAATGGCCGTTTCAGTACCTATTGCCGTTGCTAGCAGTGCATTCAAATTGTGGCTTGATGCGAAATGCTCGGATTCCTGTCGAGTAAAATCGCGCTGGAAAAACTTTTGGAAAAATACGCAACCCCCCTTGCCGTATTGGCTTCAACAACCAAATGTCGTTGCCGGCGTTTCAGGTTGTCTCACCATGTCTCTGAGCGCACCCCTCAACGCAGATCTTTCCGTTTTGGATTTTCATCAGCCTCGGCGAGTCTGGCCATCGCGGCGTTTATCGCTCTGTCGAAAAAGGAGAGACCATGCAAAAAACCAAACGCGTCACGAAGCAAACTGTCAAAGCCGCCGAGCAACGGGTCGAAAACATTCGGACTGCGCTCAATGATCTCGTGCGGCCCTTCAGCCCGTATACTCGGAGCACGGTGCGGCGGCGGTACTGTGATGTTTTTCGCCAGATCTCCCGAGTTGCGGAATTGGCCTCCCCTGAAGTCACTATCACGCTGCTACTAGACGCTCTTTCCCATCATGAGGCCCTCGCAAACCGCCGGGGATTTGAGGAAAAGGACGACCGTGCGATCCGTGCCAGCATCGATGCGGCGCTTGCAACAATTATTTCGCTCCTGCCGCCCGCGTCGGTACCGCGGCTCCCTTCTCGCATGATGCGCGCTGTTGGTGACAATCGACGCGGTGCGCTTTCGCTGGTTGTGAGGCGCTTGGTTCCGTATCTGGATGCGAAGGCCTGCGCGAGGTGGAACGGACTGCTCGCGCGACGACCGCCGAAAAAACCACACCCGTATCTGGTTCCACAACAGAAAGACCACTTGGTGGCAAGGCAGCTGCTCGCACGAGCTGCGAAACAGCCTGATCTTTACGCTTTTCTCGAGCGTGAACGATACGGCGAGTGCAATGGGCGCTCAGTCCTTGTCGCACAGGTATATCTCGAAAGCGGCCGTCCGGTCGATGCTATGGCCCATCTTCCTGAGCCGAATAGCGGGACCATCGAGCCCCCCTTCATGTCGCTAGACGTGGAAATGGAGTGCCCGCGACGCCGTGTAGTTGAGGCCGATATTTTCGAAGCCCTCGGCGATTTGCAGACGGCACAAATGATCCGGCATGAAGTTTTCGAGGAAACGCTTTCTGTCCCCGCCCTGCGGGCTTACTTGAAGCACCAAAACCTATCTGGCGATTTTGATGCTGAGGACTGGGCCATGGGTGTTGCAGCAGCGTTTGGCGACCCTCGGCGCAGCGTACGGTTTTTCTGCGACTGGGGCCGCCCTGACCTTGCGAGGACCCGGATTTTTGACGATGCGGTGCTGTGGGATCGTCCGGACGATTGGGGCGCCTTGACCTCCGTGGACAGTCTTTGCGAGGCGGAGCCAATCGCTGCAACGGTCGTTTTGCGGGCCTTGGTGCGCTTTGCATGGAAGACCGGCGACCCTCTCTATAGACCTCTCATCGCAAGATGGGTCCGAAAGCTAGCTGTATTGGCATCGCGCGTGGAGGGCGCTGATATGCACCGGCAGGAAGGTCTTTCGACACATGCGGTATTTCTGAAGATGATGGGCATGATGCCTAATGGAAAGCGGCAGTGGTGACAGGTCGGCGTCAT
Organism: Yoonia sp. 67-2; assembly: GCF_035117555.1. NCBI lineage: Bacteria > Pseudomonadati > Pseudomonadota > Alphaproteobacteria > Rhodobacterales > Paracoccaceae > Yoonia > Yoonia sp. 67-2. Next base: position 6,007 of record NZ_JAYKPK010000019.1, on the reverse strand, counting down.
CACGCAATCAACCCGCGTTTGTGCGATGGGCGTCATGCTGCCGTTGGCAAGTAGACTTTTCTCAGGAAAATGCTCAAAATGCGCATTCTGTTTGTGCGCCACGGTGCCGTTGTTTTCTGCTGTTTCTGATCGGTCACCTTTGAAGCATGCTAGGGTGCTCTGCAGAAATTTCTTAAGAGGCTCGATGACGCGTGTACGATTGCTCGAAGACAGGGACGGTTTCCTATAAGAAAGAGATAATTCACTCTGACCGTGATGTGATGCGTCAAGACGGCTGCCTTCATGGGCCAATTGTTCGTCGCGAAAGCATCAAGCCTGTGGACAAGGCAATTTGGCAGGTTCTTGCCCAGCCAAACGCGCGATAAACTGCATCATCATACTGGCACTTTTTCGGGGCCCAGCCGCATGTCGTATATCTATTCTTCCAATTTTGAAAAAGACCGCTTGGACACTGAAAAAACTGAGGCTGCCATTCTGGCACGAGGCGGGCAGATCGTGGCATCTGGAGCCAAGGTCGCTCTTGCTATTCTGGACGAGGGGCCGGCCATCGTCATCATGAACGGACCTAAGGCTGGAACGCAGGCCAGGCTTTTGAAAAACGGCATTGGCCGTCCGCGCGATATTTTGGGGTCTGTTGTGCCTACAATGACATCGCCCTGCGCTGTCGAACCCTGTGATAAAAGCGAGACCGGAAAGGTCTACGATTTGATCGGCGGTGAGGCACGCCTTCGAGAGGTGATGGCTGTCATTCTTGCTGATATCAGTCGGCAGATTTCCGAACAGACTGCATCCGAGATGACGCGCGAAGGTGCGACTGATCTGACTGACAGCCTGCCCGCTGACTTACCACGCGCTTGGCGGGATAAGGCGGCATGCCTCGATGCCCTGACGCCTTGGCTCGAATGCGGGCATAGCAGCAATGTGGGATCTGACTGGGCTGAAGTGGTTGCGTTCCTGACGAAAGATCTGGGCTATGACGTACGCAACAAAATTAAGGTGAATGAAAGGCGTTTGGCCACGCATTTGGTACTGGCGACGCCCGGTCTTGGTAAGACACACTCAGTTCAGGCACTGATTGAAGCGCTGCCAGGAACTGCAGTTGTTTGGGTATTTCAGCCGACCCTGCGCAAGGCCGGTGAATTTGCGCGGGATATGGCCGGATCATCGCGGCCAATTCGCGTTTTTCGTGGCAGGGGTGCTCCGGTTGTCGAAGGATCGCCAGATCACATGTGTCAGCGTCACGCTTTGGCAGCTGAAATTGCGGCTAAGGGCCTTTCCGTCAAGAAGACGCTTTGTGGCAAAGGAGATAAAGCAGGCATTGGTGCATGCCAATACATCGCAACCTGCGCTTATCAGGCCCAGCTCCGGTCAATCAATGAGCATGCGGGTGGCGGTGTCTTTGTTATGACCCACGCTTCGCTGACGTTGCCGCCGCCTTTTCCTGATCCTCATCTAGTTATTATCGATGAAGATCCCTCGGCCAATCTGCCGCGGTCAATCACAGTTAACGCAGAGGCCATGACTGTAATATGCGATTGGGCCAGCACTTTGGACGAGGAAGGTGAATCCACGCCTAGTCACGGCAGGTTGAATGAAGCGCAGGATAGCGATTTTGAGACCGGCGAAAGCGAAGAAAGCCCTGAGGCGCTTTTGTCGACTTTCGAGCGATTGCAGCAAGGTCTCGCCACCGCTGCACCGCTGCGCGAAATTACAGCGTCGATTGACATCGCGGAACTCGAGGCAGCCTTGAAGATGATGCGCAAACTGCAACGCAAGATGCATTCGGGGATCCAGCCAGCCGAGCACGACCAGGCTGTTCGGGACGTCCTCGAGGCATCTGTCGCGCCTGAGATGACAGGCGTGCAGGCTATGCTATCTGCGATCTTGCAAGAGGTCAGGCTTTTTTCAGCTGGCAAGATCGACCGTACCGTATTCAACGGGCTAAGCATCTGTGTTGACGAAGCCGGCCTGTTCAATTCAGCGACGGCTCATCGGTTAGAACGAACCGCTATCAAACCTTCGGTTCCGATGATCGTGTTGGACGGGACGGCCGACCCTATCTTGCTCGGGCGCGCCGTTCGACGGAAGATGACGGTATGGCGGATCGATGTGCAGCGGCAGGGCGAGGTCCTCCAATGCTTAAGTCGTGGCTTTAGCAATGCCTCTCTGGCTCCCGCCACAGACTACCCCCTCTCGGCCTCGACCATCGAAGAACGCGAACAGCTGTGGCAGGATTTGACGATAGTCCTGCGTCGTGAAGTTGAGAAGGCACCGAAAGGGGTCTTGGTTGTATCGACCCTTGCAGTAGAAAACGAAGCGAGGCGGCGGCAGTGCTGTAATGATCTTTTTGGTGAAAGTCTTGCATGGACGCATTTCGGCGCAACACGTGGGCTCAACGGCTTTACCGGTCGCCAAACCGTCGTTCTGATCGGTCGCAAGCAACCCCCCGCTGCAGCGGTTCAGACACTTGCTCGCGCATATTTCGCGCTCGACCCAGAGCCGTTTGATCCGTTAGCGATCGATTATATCGTACGGCGCAGAACACTGCGCAGCAAGACGGGTCAGACAAGTTCGAGTATTATCCAGCGCCATCCGGATAAAAGAGTAAATCGACTACTGTGGCAGATGCGGGAGGCGGAAGTCGTTCAGGCAATCGATAGGGTACGTGCTGTACGTTATCCGTGCCGCATCCTGATCCTGAACGCTCTTGACCTGCGCCGTTTAGATGACAACACAAACGTACAGGTAATGGGCGTGCCAGCTGACCTCCATTTGTCTTGGCCTGAACTGCGCAACGGCGGCAATAGGGCCGAAATCATTCTTGCAAAAAGTGGAGGTCTTTTACCAGTTGCCCCCAAAGCCCTTGCTTACATTGCTCCTGACGTATTCCCAAGCGTCGAGGCCGCAAAAAAGTGGCTGAATCGGACAGATCTCGACAAAGCACTCGCCCTTCATACCGAATATCTCGTTCGGTTTCAGGTCCGCCCCATCGGACAGCGAGGTGCCTGTTGGCCACTGATTGTCGATCGGCGTCAATTTGCCTGTCCCGTGGCCGCTCGTAGCGCGTGTGAGGCTATGCTCGGCTCTAGTATGGCGAGCTGGGACTCTGGCTTGTTGATTACAACAGCAACCGCCCCAACATGGGTATCGGCGGCACCACACCCGTCATGAAATTGAATATCGCGGCGTGGGTTCTACGGATGCGCCCCGTTAAAAAGGGGATATTACCCGACCTTGTACGTAATATTTGCGCTCACGTGACCAATTTGCCGCATAATGCGTCTTTCTTTTGTTAAGAAGGGATTACACCATCAAACCATTGCGTCAAAGACCCAAGATCAAGGGTTATTTAGTCTTTTGATTAAGCAGGTATCTATCGTATCGAATTATCCTATATATGAAATAACGACTTGATCTAGAACAAGATTCGAAGTGCTCGTTTGGCATACAGATCGTTGCAACAAACGAAAGAAACAAACAGTGCTGGTTCTAATTCTATCGAAAGACCTGAGATTACGGTTTATATCACCAGATCACGCCTTGTCATTTAGACCGTGTTCGTCTGACTTGGACAAGCCGATCGAACTGGCCAAAGGTTTAATGAAGGTCGACCCGAACCTTATGCTTGACTGTCAGTACGTGCTGCAGCGTGAAGAAGCAGTACATCGTTACATCGGTCAAGAAGGCTATCAGCGCCGTGCTATGCTGCGCAGAGCCTCAGACGAACAGGCAAATGAACTGATTATTGTTTATGAAGCTAGCGAGATCGATGTTCGGCAGGAATTGGTGCTACTTCGCCAGCAACTCGCCGATGCAATAGACGCCGTCCAAGATCCTTTTGCCTATTACGATATGGATGACTACCTTGTTCACTACAATAGTGCCTATGCCCGTCTTCATCACAGCGATACGGCCAAACTTACTGTAGGAATGAAGTTTGAAGCGGTGTTGCGCCAAGATGTAGAAGCTGGCTTGATTGGGGTGCCAGCCGCGCAGCGCGATAACTGGCTGCGGTACCGTCTCGCCCAGCGTCAACGCCAGATGTGTGAAGAGGAAGTGCGGTTATGCGACGGTCGTTGGTTCCGCGTGACGCAGCGCATGACGAGGGGCGGGGAATATGTTCACATGCTCGTCGATATAACCGACCTAAAGTACTCACAGGCTAATCTGGAGCAAGTGATATATGGGTCGCGTGCAGCCACATGGTCGATAAACCTTGATACTGGCAAAAGTAGTGTGAACGATCACTGGGCCAGTCTGTTAGGCCTTGATCCGATGGTCGCAAATGCTCTGGGTTTTGAAGGATGGCGCGGCCTCGTCCACCCGGAGGATGTTGCCACGGCCGAAGCTGGTTTTCTAAAATGCGTACGTTGTTCGGAGACAAATTTCGAGGCAGAATATCGTCTGCGTCACGCCCTTGGCGGCTGGGTCTGGGTGTTGGGTCGCGGGGGCATTTCGGACCGGCACTCAGATGGACGCCCATATCGGATATCTGGCGTTCTGTTGGATATTTCTCGTCAGAAGCGGCTGGAGGCAGAGCTTGCAATTAAAGCTACTGCGGTTGCTGCAACCGAGGAAGGCGTAACAATATTTGATGACGCTTGGAATATAATCTACACAAACCCCGCACATGCTGCAATGTTTGGGTATGATGATCCCAGACTCCTCGTTGGTAAATCCTGGCAGAGCCTTTACACGACCGAAGAATGGAAAAAGCTGGCAACAGACGCTTTTCCATCGATTAAAGATCACGGCTTCTGGAGCGGGCAAGCGATAGCGCTCTGCAAAGATGGAGAAACGTTTGAACAAGACCTAAGCCTGACAGGCATGCCAGACGGGAAAATCGTTTGCGTCAGTCGTGATGTTACTGCACGCAACACTCTTTCCCGCGAGATCATCCTGACACGCGATCGAATGGAGCAAGCGCAGCGTCAAGAGATCGTCAATTCTCTTGTTGTCGGGCTCACGCACGATCTCCTGAATTTGATCACGACCATTTCTTACATCTCTGATCCTATTTTTGAAGACGCAGAGGTGCAGCCAGCAGACATGGTGAAAAATATCCATATTACGGCACGACAAGCGATCGCTTTGTTAGAGCCAATCCGCAAGCTTGGGATGGAAACCAATTTTCCACAGCAGGTCAACATAGCTCAATTGCTGCAAGAGACCGCATGTGTTTTGCAATTGGGCGCATCGCCCAAGCTGCGGGTGATGCTAAATATTCCTGAAGAACCAATCGTCACAATGGTCGATCCTATTAAGTTAATGCAAGTTTTTCTAAACATCGGCCTAAATGGCCGTGATGCTTTAGGTGAGGGAATGCACGAACTTGAACTTTCGCTTTCACGCGATGGTACTATTCCGCAGAAGGCAAGTCTTGAAGTGGGAAATATTCCGCAAACACCCTATGCCCTGTGCCAGATCAGAGACACAGGAACTGGCATCGCGCCTGATGTCAGGACAAGAATATGGGAGCCACGGTTTACGACGAAGGGAAACATGGGCACAGGATTAGGGTTGCCCGTCGTGTCTGAGATTGTCAAAGCGGCCGGAGGCGCTATTGCCCTTCACACTTCACGTCGAGAAGGGACAACATTTTATGTCGTTTGGCCCCTTAGTAATGAAGCAGCTGAATAAGAGTTGCTGGTTAAGACGCATCAGATACTGGCTGGCTGAAAACATAGTTGGGGCGTGGGTAACAGACAAATGTCGCAGGTTGGCGTAGGGTTAACCCGGAAAACTGCAGCGTCTTGCTTACCTTGTTAGGATCAAGGCCCGTTAAAATCAGCATTTGAGCGTGATCAGCCGCTTGAAAAAGGAGTCAGATCATTCTTTCTCAAGTCTCTTTTGGATGACCGATGCGATGATGGCGCGTCTGTTCTAAAAATGCTACAGAAAGCCACGACTAGATGCACAGCGGTCAGACCTTGATCTGATCCCCGCAAACTGGACCGTTTGAAGCTGGAGTTTTCCGCTACGATTTCCCGGCTGGGAGAGGAGTGGA
>NZ_JAYKPK010000018.1:0-19282 GCF_035117555.1 Yoonia sp. 67-2 | reverse complement strand
ATCCAGTCCAACAATCAACAGGGTCCAATGAACCCATCATGCTGACAGACGGAAGGTGGGGGGCAGGAAACGCTTACTTACTGCCATACTTAGCAGCAACCTAAGTTCAACGCGTGGTGAGCTTGGACGTTCCGGGGCAAGGGATAAGCGCAATGCTGAGCTCCCAATTGATAAGTCTACGCATTTTCCGGTGATATTTTTAGGTAGACTCCGGCTCTACTTGGGGTTGCCGCATCAGGGTAATGTGAACGTCTACATCGTGCAGGCAAGTTTCTGGGAATAGAGGTCAAAACACCAATGTCTGACACATAAATATTCACGCTGCACAGGAGACAACCGATGCCGCATGTAAACAAAGCCCAAATCCAAATCTTCATCGAAACACTCTCGGAAATGGTTGCTGAAGAACGTGAGCGTAAGTCTCGGCGGGCGATGCTTCACGCAAGGGCGCAAGCAGAAAGGTTCCTTAGCCGATCATTTGGGGACGAGGGAAACGGATTGCGCCAGCTCGGTAAGAGCACCAAGGTCACATTGACATCATCGGTTCATCAAGCCCGTTTTTAAACGATGAACGCCGCATCGCATCCGACCCGTCCAACACGCGTTGTCAAACCCTCTAAGCGAACCGAGGTTTTTTATAGCAGCGCCAGAGCGCGCGGGTGATGTCATGACAGGTCAGCACAGCGGCCCCTGAATGAGGGGCCACGTTACTGAACATGCTGTTGGAAATTGAGGGGCAGATGGAACTGTCTTGTGATTTTGCACAGAATCTGTCGGCGATTTGTGGCGGTTTTTATCTTTACGCTTTTCAAGATTAGGGCACCTTGCCGATGTCATACTCAGTTCCGAGATAGCAGATAGGTTGGTCACGCGGCGCGTTTTCGAGGCGCTGCAACATTTGCCCCATGTCTTGAACACCCGCTTGGACACGCTGCTGTAGTGATCGGGCTGAAAAATCGAGCGCTTTGAGGGCCCGCTGCGTACCGGGCGGGTGATATGCAGCGTGAGCAAGGATTGCAGATGGGCTGTCAGGATTGTGCTGACGGATCAACTGACGCTCATTGCAGAGGGCGGCGACGCTGCGACGGGCCTGCATCGCAAACACCAGATCTTGCATGCGCGCGACTGTCTGATCGAGCGTATCCGGTCGTCCGTGCTGAGCGCAAAACAGGTCGACGGCTATACAAAGCTGGTTTGAGGTGAAGTTTTCCCGAAACACCCGATCAAAGGGAAGGTTGTTCGAGACCCCCGCATCACACAGCAGGCGTCCATCAATTTCGACGGGGGGAAACAACGGTGCAAGTGCGGTGCAGGCCAACAGGTGCTCTGCCGTGATCTTCATCTCTGTGTTATCGAACCAAATTTCTTCTCCAGCCTCCATGTCGACGGCAACCAGCGAGACGCGGGTGTGACCGTCGTTCAAATAGTCAAAGTCGATCAGGGTATTCAGCGTGCTGGCCATCGGTAGATGATCCATGATGGATCGGTCCGATGGCATGCCCGGCAGCACTGAAAGCTCGCCCGGAAAGTGCCGGGCGAACAATCCGCGTCGCCCGAACATCAGTGCGGCAAAAGCATTATTATTGTTGTAGCTGGCGCGAAAAATCTCTGGGATGCCCCAGGCGGGTGCGAGATCGGGCTGTCGTGCGATGGCCCAGAATTCCCGCAACCGCGCGAGCCGGTTGGAAGGTTCATTGCCAGCAAGGATCGCGGCGGTGACTGCCCCGATCGAGGCACCCACCAGCCATGTCGGGTTGAAGCCGGCACCCAGAAGCCGTTCACAGGCGCCCAAGTGATAGGCGCCCAGTGCATTGCCCCCGCCCAGAACCAGAGAAAGTTCAAAATCTTCTAGCTTTGAAGCCCGAAGGGATCTGCCCACCTTTTTGGTCATTTACAGAACTTTCGCGCTATCGCTTCGCAGTCTCACCTGCCGCCGTAAGTGTGATGAAGGTTTCTGTCACAGTTGGGACCTGCTCTTCGACCCAAGCTGCCATGCGTCGTTCTTCCTCAAGGCTTTGTTCAAGTGGCTGTATCGATGCTGTGTCACCAGCAAGTTTGGCGGCAGTTAGTAGCGACAGGTAGGCAGCGATTTCGAAATTCTCAAATGCTAAATTTGCCATCGTATTTTTGAGCACCTCATCACTTGCCGCAGCGTGCCCCATCGCCGCCATCGACCCCGATGCTGAGGTCATCATATCTTTGATGACCGAACTGCTTTCGTCCAACCTTTCCAGGATCAGGTCGAGCCGGTTTATTTGTTCTTCCGTTTCTGAAATGTGACTTTGCAGCCGCTGTGAAAGATTGGGATAATGCGTCAGCCGCGAGACTTGCGGCTCCATGATCGACAGCGCCTGTTTCTCCATAGCATGGGCATTTCTAAGCCCGACGACATAGATGTTATGAGCGTGATTTTGCGTGGTCATGTTGTTTCTCCTTAAGGACGGTCATGCATATGGAACACGCGGACTGCAGTGCCGTTCCGTCCGGCGCATAATGGACGGCATTCCCTGTGACGGAACGTGCGTCGCTCATGTGGGTTTTATCTGCGAGGCTGAGCCAAAAACAGATCCACGCTCAACCCTCTGGACAAGGAGTGACACTGTGATGGATGCGACTAACTACAGCAACGACGCATCGACCCCTGCAGGGCCAGATTATCCGCAAGAAGTCGCGGTGGTGATCATCGGCGGCGGGTTCGCTGGATTGGAGGCGGCAAAGGAGCTCGGTAAGGCGGGGATCGCGACAACGATCATCGACCGCACCAACCATCACCTGTTTCAACCGCTGCTATATCAGGTTGCTACCGCAGCGCTGTCCGCGACAGATGTCGCTGAACCGATCCGCAGGGTGCTGCGGCACCACAAATCGGTCAACGTGATCTATGGCGAGGTTGCCGAGATCGACATGGTTTCGCAGCAGCTGGGACTGACGTGTGGCACCATTGTTCGGTATCGCCACTTGATCCTCGCCAGTGGCGCGGGACACGGTTATTTCGGACATGATGACTGGGAGAAATGGGCGCCGGGACTCAAGACAATTGAAGATGCGCGGCACATCCGTTCGCAGATATTGCTAACCTTCGAACGGGCGGAGCGGACATCCGACATCGCAGAGCGGGAGCGTCTTTTGCATATTGTCATCGTCGGCGGCGGCCCGACGGGTGTCGAACTGGCGGGCGCGATTGCGGAACTCAGCCGCTTCACACTCGCTAAAGATTTCCGCAACGTGAACCCTGCCGCAACACGCACGACATTGGTTGAAGCTGGTCCGCGTTTGCTGTCGGCCTTTTCCGACAAAAGTGCGACCTATGCAAAATCGCGTCTGGAACGCCTTGGCGTTCACGTCCGCACGGGTGAGGCGGTTGAGGACATCGGCCCAGATTTCATCCGTATTGGCGGACATAAGGAGCCTGTTGGGCTCGTGCTTTGGGCGGCGGGCGTCTCTGCCTCGCCACTTGCGCAGCAACTGGGCCGGACCGACCGCGCAGGGCGGATCCCGGTTGATGTGACGATGTTAATCAATGGACAGTCAAATATTTTTGCGATGGGCGATGTGGCGGTTTTCACAGACGACAGCGGTGCTGCGCTGCCAGGTTTGGCGCAGGTCGCAAAGCAACAGGGACATCATCTGGGCCGGTCGCTGGCCAGAAACATCACGTCAGGCACGGCCCTGGCACCATTCCGATATAACAGCCGTGGCAATACCGCGATTGTCGGGCGGCATGCGGCGGTTTTCGAATGGGGCCGGTTCAGGATGAACGGGTGGTTTGCATGGCTCGCCTGGGCCGTGATCCATGTTTACCTGCTGGTCGGTTTCCCGAACAGGTTTCTGGTGTCCAGCCAGTGGCTGTGGCGTTACCTGACCTATGATCGTGGTGCCCGCCTTATTGCAGGCGGAGGCAGCGCAATTGGTGAAGCTCAATTTATTGAGATTAAAGAGGTTTCACCCGAAACGAAGCAGCACAGTGATGCAGCTGTGCGCCCGGCGGGCGCTGATGCCATGAAGGACCCGCCGCAGGCGTGGGATCTGATAGACCAACAATCCGACGAATCCTTTCCGGCAAGCGACCCCCCCGGCAACTACTGACCTTGACAAGCATTTCGATTGATCTGCCTGCGACGGTGCCGGTCGGATCACGCATTCACCTGTCGTTCGAGCTTTTTCAGAACTTTTTCATCCAAGTATACGGCGCGCTTGGTGGCATCCTGCAGCGGGCATGGTTGTGTCAGCCTTGTTCTTACTGAAGCGATGCAAAATTGACCTGCGGACATTGCGGTTCTTATTTCTTCCCATGTCAGCGGCACGGCGACCTTGGCACCGGGGCGTGCCCGCAGCGCATAGGGCGCGATAGCCGTTGCACTACGATCATTCCGGAGCCAGTCGATGAAGATCAGCCCCTTTCGCTTGGCTTTCGACATTGTCGCAATAAAGCGATGCGGTTCGCGGTCCGACAGCATGACGGCGATCGTCCGGGAAAATAGTTTGACCGTGTCCCAACCCGCCTTTGGCAGCAACGGCACGATGACGTGGATGCCTTTGCCGCCGGTCAGCATGGGTATCGAAGGCAGATCAAGATCGCCCAAAAGATCGTGCAGATCCAAAGCTGCCTGCCGCACGGCAGGGAACGGCACGGCCTCATCCGGGTCCAGATCAAAGACGATGCGGTCTGGCTTTTCCAGCGCGCTGTTGCGCGATCCCCAGATGTGGAACTCGATTGTGCCCATCTGGGCGGCAGCGACTAGCCCGGTCGGGGTAGCCAGTGTGATGTAGTCGGCATCTTCCGCATTGTCCGAGATCGCGACACTGCCCACCGAGCGTGGCATGCCATCGCCGCGATGCTTTTGGAAAAAGCATTGACCCGCGATGCCGTCAGGGCAGCGCAGCAACGATACGGGACGATTGCGCAGAAAAGGCATCATCCTTTCGCCGAAATCTGCGTAATGCTGGGCGACCTGACGCTTGGGCACTGCGGGAGTGTCAAAGACTTGCCGATCAGGATGGGTGATGGTCACGCCGCTGATTTTGCTGCTGTGGCTTCCTTTTTGATTGTGTGCATCCGCCGCAACCTCCTCTACCTGATCGAGGCTGACACCTTTCGCCTGCTTGTCCTGCCGGAGAGCCTGATAAGTGCCGTGCCGGATATGCCCGGCTGCCGTCAGTTCGGTAAATTTGATCTCGGCGACCAAATTGGGTGTGACCCAGTGCGCATTGGAGACTTCGGCACGAGCATCAGCGAACGGGCTGGTTTTGCGGCACCACTTTTCCAGCAGCGGCACAAGTTCATCAAACTCGCGCGTGCCAAAGCCGGTACCGACGCGCCCCCGGTAGACCAGATGCTTTCCTTCGAATGATCCCATGAGCAGGGACGCAAAAGGCCGCCCGCGCGATGCTGACGGTATCCAGCCGCCGATCACAAATTCCTGCCGCTGGCCGCATTTCAGCTTGATCCAGCTGCCATGTCTGCCCGCGTGGTAGGGCGAAGTGGCTAGTTTCGAAATCAGACCTTCGCGCCCCGCCGCACAGACTTGAGCCCAAGCTTCTGCGCCATGTCCCTCGATATGTGTGGAATAACGCAGCGCCGGATCGCTGTTCTCTAGCAGGCGTTCCAATTTTGCTTTCCGGTCCATCAATGGCAGTTTTGTCAGGTCACGGCCGTCAAGATAAAGAAGATCGAAGGCCACATATGCCAAGGGACCGCCATTCTTCAACCGGTGCTGCAACGTTGAAAACGCATGACTTTCCACGCCTGCCGCTACCACCTCGCCATCAATCAGCGCGCTTTTGCAGGGCAAGGCGCCAAACGCGGGCAGCAAAGCCCCGAACTGTGTTGTCCAATCCAGACCAGAACGTGTGTAGAGTTTGACCCCCTCCGCGCCGTACGCCGCCAAACAGCGATAGCCATCCACCTTGACCTCGTGCAGCCAATCATCTCCCAACGGCACATCGGTCTGTAGCTTGGCAAGCTGAACGGGCCTGAACGGCGGCGCTTTTGTTGTCTTTTCCCGCGGCATGCTCTTTTTGGTGATATTTTTGGTGATTTCCGCCATATCACGCCCAGTCGCAACGCTGGTCATATGTGTTGTCACAAGCTCTTCGGTATCATCGCTGGCATGGGCATCACGCTCTTTGATCAGCAACCAGTTTTCACGTTTCTCGCCCTTGCGGGGTTTCATCCGTACCAGCATCCACGCGCCGCGCATACGTTCCCCCGACAGCACGAATTTGAGCATGCCATCCGCCAGACCAGAGTTCACATCGCCCAAAGGTGCCCAAGTGCCCTGATCCCAAAGCATCACCGTTCCGGCCCCATATAATGGTTTCGGGATCGTGCCCTCAAAAGTGGCATAATCTAAAGGGTGGTCTTCTGTTCTGACGGCAAGGCGTTTCGCCTTCACATCGGCACTTGGCCCGCGCGTAACCGCCCAACTGAGCAGAACACCGTCCCACTCCAGCCGGAGATCCCAATGCAGCCGTGTCGCCGCATGCTTTTGCACGGTAAAGGATCGTGCCTCCGGTGATTGTTTGTCAGTTTGATCACCAGCAGGTTCCGGCGTCTGGGCGAAATCCCGTTTGCGGTGATATTCGTCTAACGGGCGGTTCATTTTGCCCGGCTTTTGGTAGCCTTGGCGGGCGGTTTCTTCGGAGTCGTCTTCTTGGGTCCGGATTTGCCCAGACTTTGCTTGAGAGCAGCCATCAAATCGATGACATTCCCGGACGCTGCGGTCGGTGCCCCATCTGTAGAGACACGCGGGGTTTTCCGGTTGGTGCGCTTTGCTTCGATCATTTCACGCAGAGCAATCGCATAATTGTCCTTGAAATTGTCCGCCTTGAATGGCGCCGTCTTCTTGTCGATCAGCGCGGTTGCGACCTCCAGTAGGTCTGCATCAGTCTCATCATCGTTGATGTCAGCGAACAGCGGATCCGCTTCGCGTACTTCATCCGCGTAGCGCAGTGTCTCAACCAGCAAACCGTCACCGCAGGGCCGGACCGCTGCCAGACGTTCCTTGCCCCGCATCGTGATCTGGCCGAGACCAACCTTGCCCGCCGTGCGCAACGCATCCCGCACAACGCGGTATGCATCCTGCGCGAGTTCGTCGGAGGGTACGAGATAGTATGGTTTTTCATAATACAGCGGTGAGATGTCAGTGTTTCCGACAAACTGCACAAGCTCGAACGTCTTTTTTGTTTCAAGCTTGATCGCGTCGATTTCCTTGGGATCAATCAGAATAAATTCATCTTTCTCGATTTCAAAGCCGCTGAAAATGTCCTCTTTGTCGACGGGTCCGACCCCTGCAGCGACCTTTTCATAATTGATCGGCTTACCCGAAGGCTTATGAATCTGACGAAAGCTGACACGCGCGCCTGTGACGGTGGCGGTGAACATTTCTACTGGGATCGAAACCAAGGACAGGCGAAGCTGGCCTTTCCAGACGGGACGTGCAGCCATGACTTGTTCCATTCGTTAAAGTGAAGACAATCACAGGTTTTCAAGGGTTCGCCTTTTTTGGACACCCGTGGGTCGAAGGACGTGCTTGGTTGTAACGCCCACCACTCCAAAGCTGTTCCCATTGCGGACGAAACTGCTACAGCCTTGTGCAGCCGACGAATGCACGTAGCCATTGATCCAAAGCCCTGCGCGGAATGCGCCAGACTTGACCATTCGACACATTAGTTGGTCATACGATCACATATGCAGCGCTATTTGTAGTGGACTCTGATGTCTGCGCTTGAGTGCTTTTCGGGGCACATCTTGTCCGGCGGGTCGCGCATCGGCATTTCGCCCGGGCAGGCTGGTTTGGCATGGCCCGGGCGCAGGGCCAGAGCCGTAGGTTCTAGGCGGCGACAGCTCTCGCGCGCAGCACGGGAACGCACGGCACGATACCCGGTTGGATGAGAGACGGCCTTGTGAACTTCCGGCCGGTCGCAAAGGACATCATGGGTGCCGATATCAAAGATTGCGCCATTATTGGCGGCGGCCCTGCCGGGCTGACGGCCGCACTTTACCTTGCCCGGTTTTTGCGGAGCGTAACGGTATTTGACGGGCAGGACGGACGGGCCGGGTTAATCCCGCGGACCCGTAACCTTGCCGGTTTTCCAGAGGGTATCGGTGGCCTTGATCTTCTCCAGCGGATGCGAAGTCATGCAGAGCTTTATGGAGCCTGTATTACCTCTGTGACTGTGCACAAAGTCGAAAAGCATGGCCAGGTGTTCTACGTCACGACAGGCCAGCAGATCGCAACGGCGCGCAACATTATCTTCGCGACGGGCGTGTTCAATCACCGGCCCCCCTTATCGCGCGAGGACCATGCGCAGGGTTTGCTGCGCGGCTTAATCCGCTATTGTCCGGTCTGTGATGCTTATGAAGTGCAGAACAAACGCATTGCCGTGCTCGGCAATGGTGCGCATGGCGCGAAAGAGGCGCGGTTCATCAGTCGATATTCACCTTTTGTGGTGAGAATCCCATCTGACGGGTCGGTGGCGGTGCCAGAGCCGGGCATCAGGGCGCTGACCGCCCCGATGAAAGACATGTCCTTGTCAGAAACAGAGGTGATCGTCACCTTGCAAACAGGTGTAACGCATCGGTTTGATACGCTCTACGTGGCTTTGGAAACAACGGCGTGCTCGGATCTGGCGGGCGACCTTGATGTGCGGCTGTCGCATGACGGCCATATCACCGTTGATGCCAAGCAGCGCACCAACATAGATGGCGCCTATGCAATTGGCGATGTGACTGAAGGGCTGGACCAGATCGCTGTCGCCATGGGCCAAGGGGCGATTGCCGCAACCGCAATTCATAACGGCATGACTGACCCGTAGGCGCTTGCCTAAATATTCCGGTCAGCCCCAAAGTCACGCAAAGCCGTTGCAAGTGCGGCATCCACCCCCCTGACGGCGCCTTCGAAATGCAGCGTCAACAGGCCGTTGTGACAATCGCGGTCATCATCCCAGCCAGGGTGGTTCAGGATCGGATAGAGGCACAGGCCTTCGACAGGGATGCCGCGTTGACGGGCGTGCATGACTTCGCTGGCGACATAACGGAACCACCGTGCGCGGTGATCATCCTCGGTCCCGGTTTCCGACACGAAAAGCGGGCGCTGATACCTTGCGTAGGTTTCGAACAAGAGATCGGACAGAGGCCGGTAGGTTGTATCTTCAGGCGCGATCTGACCGCCGCCATGTATCCATTGATTGCGTGGGTAATAATTGACCCCGATGATATCCAGCAGCGATGGATCACCGCCCAGTTGTGGCCAGATGCGCCCGGACAGCAGATCAAACGCTTGGAATTGCGCTTGATGCCAGCCTTCTGCATCGGCGCGGGGCAGGCCGGATGCAGGGCTATGGTGAACCGCGATCAACGGTTCGCAATGGACAAAGCGCGCACGTGGATCAACATCGCGTAGGGCATGCATAGCGGCAATACTTGCGCGGGCGAGTTGCGCTTTCAGCTCGAAGCCGCGCGTGCTGGCAAAAGGGTTCATGTAACCCACTTCGCCGCCCGCCCAGGAAAAGAACGAAATCTCGTTGATCGGGCACCAGAAGGGCACCTGATCGGAGTTTTCGCGCCAGATTTTTGCGACCGCGCCCGCGAAATGTCCAAAACGGTCCACAAAAGCCGGCGACCAGATGTCGATGTCGTCGGGCCAGCCATAATGCAGCAGGTCCCAGATCACTTGTGTTCCGCTGCGCTGCGCGGCCTGCATCATCGGTAGAAAACTCGCAAAGTCGTAGCGGTTTGGCTGGGCTTCGATCAGATGCCAACGCGCACCGTCCCGCAATGTCCGCATGCCAAACTGGCCAAGTTGGCGATAGTCGCTTTCCGCATGGATATCATGTGCAGTTGCCGCGATGATATCCAGCCGCCTGCCATGGTGCAGCTTGTGGGCCGAACATTCAAAGCCGCCTTGGATGAAACTGGTAAACAGATCAGGCGGCGGGGCGGGCGTCTGGGCTACAACTTCGTCGAACAAAGCGGCCCAGGCGCGTATCGTGCTGTCCTGCCAAGGGGGCGCGATAGTGGAGGCGTGGTGTGGTCGGTCGGGCATCCGCGCAGATGCGACCGCGCGCACTGCATCTGTCGTCCCGACATAGCGTGTCGTGAGGTGCTTTGGTCCGGCCGCAGCCTCACGCACGGTTTGTCCGTATTCGATCAGTGGCGGACGATGTCGCAAGCGGTCAAGTGCTGGATAGATATCTGCCACGTTCTGGCAAGCGACGATGATTTCATAGCCCGTGATCTTGCGTTCAAGATAAGAAATTGTGCGATCAAAGCTGAGATCATAGGCTGCAAGGTCGACGTCAATACTCACGGCCCGCAGCGCGGATTGGTCTGCGTCTGTTGCACAGGGCAGCCGCAGACAGGGGAGCGCGTCAATCCGGAACCGCCGGCGATCCAGCCCTTGGGCCAGATGCCGGATCAGGTTTTTTTCCTCCCCTTGCCCCAGCCAGGCAAAGACAAACAGGACCCGCACCGGCTTTTCTGCCGGAAGGGGCAAAATCATTCTGCCGCGCGCACAAAACTTGTCGGCGTGCGAGTGGCGTTGATCCTCTCGAAGGTGGCCAAGGCCTGTCCGACGACCTGATCCATGTTCAGATACTGATAGGCACCCAGCCGCCCCACAAACCACACATCGTCCAATTGTTCAGCCGCCTGACGGTAACGCTTGTATAGCGCCTGATTTTCGGGCCGGGGGATTGGATAATAAGGATCGCCTTCGTCTGTAGGATACTCATAGGTCAGGCTGGTCTTGGCGTGAACCTGACCAGTCAGATGTTTGTATTCAGTGATGCGTGTATAGTCCTCGGTTTGGGGAAAGTTGACCGTCGCTACCTGCTGCACCCATTCCTGATCCCGTGTTTCATGGACAAAGCGCAGAGACCGGTAGGGCAATGGGCCAAAGCATTGTTCAAAATATTCATCAATTGGTCCGGTAAAGATGATCCGGCGGGCTAGCGGGCGATCTGTTGTTTCATCCCAAGACCTGCCAAGGTCGAGTGTGATGTTAGGATGGTCCAGAATACGGGCGAACATCGCCGTATAGCCATCGGCTGGCATCTGCTGAAACGTGTCGGTGAAGTAGCGGTCATCCTGGTTCGTCCGTGTCGGAATGCGCGCCGTGACAATCCGCGATAATTCCGACGGGTCGAGACCCCATTGCTTGCGGGTATAGCCTTTGAAAAACTTCTCATAAAGATCGCGTCCGACTGTCGAAACGACGACATCTTCGGAGGTCTTGATGTCATCAACGGATTCACGGCGGTCGGCCAGAAATGTCTCCATCCCTTCAGAATCGAGGTCGAGATCATAAAGCCGGTTCACCGTATCCAGATTGATGGGGATCGGAAGCAGCATCCCGTCAACCTGCGCCAGCACACGATGTTCATAAGGGTGCCACGTGGTGAACTGCGACAGATAGGCGACGATGGCGTCGGCATTGGTGTGAAAGATATGCGGGCCATAACGATGCACGAGAAGACCTGCGTCATTGATGTAATCAAAAGCATTGCCGCCGATATGATCGCGCTTGTCGATCACAAGCACAGTCTCATCGCGTTGCGACGCTAGTCTTTCAGCCAGAACACTCCCCGCAAATCCGGCCCCGACGATCATCCAATCATACATGGTCAGACCTTCCCGCGAATAGGCAGACGGACAGACATCAGCGCCTGCATCGCGGCCCAGGTGCCTGACCACGACATCAGCGCGAGGCATCTGTCGACGGCAATCTGCCACTCCGGGCCCGGTGGGTGGAGACTAGCCTGCAATGCGGTCGCGATTGTATCCGTGTTGGCAATAGTCACCAGACCTTGTCTGCCGTAGGTTTCAACCACATCCGCGACCGCGGTCGCTGTGACGGGCAAACCCGCGGCCAGATATTCGGGAGTCTTGGTCGGGCTGATGAATTTTGTGGCATCGTTCAGCGCGAACGGCATCCATGCGGATTTCCAATGCGCCATATAGACGGGCAGGGCACTGTAATCTTTACTGCCCAGCCAGTGGATATTGGGCGCCTGCGGCAGATCAGCAGGATCAATCTTGGCAATGGGCCCGATCATGACAAACTGGACATGCGGCAAGGCAGCTGCCCCCGTTGCAATCAGGTCAAGATCGATCCGTTCGTCAATCACGCCAACATAGCCAATGCGGGGCTGCGCAATATCTGTCTGATCCGGCGGATCGGCGAGCTTTGTCCGCGCGCGCGCGAAATGGGCGGTATCCACGCTGCTGGGGAAGCAGTGGACATCGTCATGTAACTGACGTTTGGCGGCAAAAAGGCTTTTACCGCCCGTGAACACCAGATCAGATTGTGCGAGCAGCTCTGTCTCAAGTGCTGCTAGATCAGGCGGCGCAAAGCGGAAGGCCGACAATTCATCCATGCAATCATAGACACACAGATCGCAAGGCAACCCACGCGCAAAGCGCAGCGCCATTGGCGTGTAAAACCAATGCACCACCGGACCGCCGCCCAGATTGCGCTGCAACCCTTGGACCAGAATCTTTTGTTGCTCCACATGATCGGTTAGTGCATCGAACACAGGCGTTAGCACCGTGACGCCCGAGGTCGCCACGCGCATCCGGTAATGCGCAGCCAAAGGGGCAAATTCCGGTTCTTCGATGAAATAGACGCGATAGGATTCTGCCGCGGCGTTCAGCAGATGCTGCGGGCGTTGGTGGACGAAATCCCACCGCAGATGCGAAAAACACAACAACGCCGGGCGCGGGGCAGGGGAAAACTCGTTGGCCCGAAAGGGCCGGGTTAACAACATCGAAAGCGGTGAATTCATGACGGCTCCTCCAGATTTGTGTTTCTGGATATGAAACTGCTGGTTGCGTGCGTCGTTCCGGATGAGGGATGCGAATAAACAGCTGCGCAGTAGCGGAGGCTGAAAATCGGCTGAATTACGCGCAACCCGCCGTCAAAGTTACTATGCTTGAGTCAAGACCTGGATGCATACAGTATTACTCATTAACGCGAGCCCTTTCTGAGGCGCGCCGCTCAAAGTAGTCTTGTTCAAGTCCGCAATTAGGCGCACTGACACGCTGCGCCGTAGCATTTTACGAGCATGGGGGTGCCTTTCGCCGCAACCAAAAATGGGAGCCCGGGGGTGCAGATTGAAATCCTCCAAGTGTGGCCTAGTCAGTAACAGGCCCTGCTACGGCCCGTCTGGAGACGCCCAAGCTTTTTCGACCTGATCAGGAACGCCGTGGTTGACCTGCTCCGCTGAGAGTCCTCGTTTATGAGTTAGCTCTGTTCAGGTTTTGGTCTTTCTTTGACCGGTTAGCATATTCCCACGGTGTCATGCCAGCGAGGCTTGAGTGTGGGCGGTGGTGGTTGAAGTCGTCGCGCCATGCCGCCACTAAATTGCGGGCATGGCGCAAGCTGTCGAACAGGTGCTCATTGAGCAGTTCATCGCGCATGCGGCCGTTGAAGCTTTCAACGAAGCCATTCTGCATCGGCTTGCCCGGCGCGATGTAGTGCCAGTCGACCTTGCGGTCCTCCTGCCATTTCAGGATGGCGTTGGAAGTCAGCTCCGTCCCATTGTCGCTGACCACCATGCAGGGATAGGGCACTTGCCGGTTTGTCCACAGGCACCGATTATCACGCCTTGGCCGATCACCCGCTGGTCATCGAAGCGGTGTTTGAGGATATGGCGGTCAAGCAGGCCGTCTTCGCGCAGCTTGATGCGGTCATGCCTGCCGATGCTGTTCTGGCCAGCAACACGTCTTATCTTGACGTCAACGCTTTGGCTGCGATGACCCGCGATCCGTCGCGCATCCTCGGGCTTCATTTCTTCGCCCCCGCCCATGTGATGAAACTGCTCGAGGTGGTGCGCGCCGATCAGACCGGCCCGCGCGCCTTGGCGACGGGTGCCGCACTTGCCAAGCTTTTGGGCAAGGTCGCCGTGGTGGCGGGTGTCTGCGACGGTTTTATCGGCAATCGGATCATGTCGGCCTACCGCCGCGATTGCGAATTCATGCTGGAAGAAGGCGCGGCTGCCTCAGCAGATCGATGCCGCGATGGAGCGGTTTGGTTTTGCTATGGGGATCTATGCCGTGCAGGACATGAGCGGCCTCGACATCGCCTGGGCGCAGCGCAAGGCCCGTGCTGCGGACCGGCCTGCAGGTGAACGTTATGCGCATATCGCCGACCGGCTGTGCGAGGCGGGACGCCTTGGACGCAAGGCAGGCAAGGGCTGGTATGATTACAGCACGGGCAGCGCTCAGCCCGATCCCGAGGTGGAACGTATTATCATGACCGAAAGCGCCCGCGCTGGCGGAACCCGCCGTGATTTTTCCGAAGATGAGATTATGGCACGCATCCTGTGCATCATGCAGGCCGAAGGTCAGGCTTTGCTGGATGAAGGGATCGCCGAAAACGCCGATGACATTGATGTTGTAATGGTGACCGGCTTTGGCTTTCCGCGTCACAAGGGCGGGCCGATGTATATGGCTGCGGCTGACGAGTAACAGATCGCAGTGAAGGCTCATCAATCGCCGCGTCTTATGATGTGCGCGGTTGATCCTGCTCTGATGAGCGCACCGGCACGGGATTGCCCGCATCGTCCAGCGCGACGAAGGTAAAGTTGGCCTCTGTCACCATCTCGCTCTTGTCGCTGGCGCGCAGCCTGCGCCAGGCATCGACATGGATGGTCATGGAGGTGCGCCCAAGCCGGACCAGCGCCGCATAAAGCGACACCTCATCCCCGACCTTGACCGGACGGTGAAAGATCATCGCATCAACCGCAATCGTGGCACTGCGCCCGCCGGAAGTCAGCGCTGCGACACTGCCTGCGGCAAGGTCCATCTGGCTCATCAGCCAGCCGCCGAAAATATCACCGGACGGGTTCGTGTCGGCGGGCATGGCAATGGTGCGAATGGTCGGTTCGCCTTGCGGTGGCTGTTGCTGGCTGGTCATGACGATCCTTTCTGCTGGCTCTTTATGGGATGGCGGGCGGCGCGGGCTCAAGCAAATTCCGGGCGATGCGAGATTGCCTCAACCCCGCCGCCGCGTCTCGCGTTGATCGATCAGCCGGACGATCCAGGGGATATTCGGCATGAACAGGAATATTCGTGTCAACTGGATCGCGGTCACCAGCGCGACCTCTGCCCCCAGAAACTTGGCCGTCAGCGCCATTTCCGTGACCCCGCCGGGTGCTGCACCCAGCACCAGCGTTTCCCACGGATGGCCCGCCAGATGTGCAACCCCCAGCGCCATCCCCGAGATCAGCATCAGAAGGGCGAGCGCTGAAATGGATGTCGCCAGCAGATGCCCCTCGCCCGAGGTGAACAATGTCCGCCGGAACGTGCTGCCGAGCCTTGTGCCAAGTGCGATCTGCGCCAGCGCCATGATCAGAAGTGGGAATGGCGGCAGCGCAACACCAAAGGCCGCAACCGCCGCCGAGACGGCGAGTGGCCCCAGAAAATAAGGGTTCGACAGCCGCAAGAGCTTGAAAACGATCGTCCCGGCGATGGCCAGCACCGCCAGCCCGGCATGACCTAGGGCAAGGGTTTGCGGTGCGTTGAACGTGGCAGCATCTGGCACCCCGTCGATCAGATAGATCGCCATCGGCACCAGAAACACGATAATCGCGATACGGATCGTCTGCGCGACCACGACCGGGGCGGGCGCGATGCCCAGCCGTTCGGCGATCACCGCCGCCTCGACCGGGCTGGTGGGGAAGGTGCTGACAAAGGCCTGCGCCAGCCGCATTTCGGTGGACCGTGCAAGGATGATCGCGACGAGTGAGGCCAGAATGCCGCTGACCACCGCCAGCCCCACGATCAGCGGCGCGAGGTTCAGCAGCGATGCAAAGGCCGCCGGGGTAAAGGTCAACCCGACCTGTGCGGCCACCGTCATCTGGCCAAAGGGTCACGTGCGGACCGGTACTTTCACCTTTGCCAGGCCGCTGACATAGGCCGCAGCGCTCAGCACCAAAGGCCCCAGCATCCATGGCAAGGGCAGACCGATGGTTGCAAATCCCCAGCCTGCTGCCGCTGCCGCCGCATAGAGCCCCAAGAGAAAGGCCGTGTCTTTTGTTGTGGATGTCATTCAGGTGCCTTGTTTGTGGATGAACGCGCGCAGGGCTGCGTTGAACCCGTCAGGGCATTCGATATTCACCTAATGGCCGCCCGGCAAATCGATAATGCCGATCTGCGGGTGTGTCTGCGCCAGCCAGTCGCTCAGCGGCTGAAACCGGCGTTCCAACGTGCCGTTGATCAGCAGGCAGGGCGGTTGCATCTGTGCCAGCCTTGCACGGACGCTCAGGCGCGGTAGTGCCTCTTGCTGCAACAGGGCAACGGTTTCGGGCGTCACACGTGCTGCTTCTGCAACCAGCGTCGTGCGGATGTCGGCGGGAAAGCGGCGGGCATGGGCGGGGTGATAGGGGATGGCGCGCAAAGCCGCGGCGCCGTCTTTGCGCACGCGGGCGGCAAGGTCGGCTTGCGCCTGCAAATCAGCCTCGCTCCATGCATCGCGCAGGGCGGAATTGCCGTTGGTGAAGCTGACGCTTTGGCAGACGCCGGGATGCGCCAAGGTGTAATGCAGGGCAATCCCCGCCCCGCAGATCTCTTGTCTTTGCCCGTACAATATGGGATGGTACCATTATGATGTCAACATCAAAATGGTATAATCAATGGCACCCCCCAAAAAAGATACAGAAGCTCTGACGCTCCGGCTTCCTCGAGAACTGATAGAAATGATCGACGACCGCCGCCGCGTCGAGCCAGATTTGCCAACTCGGCCCGAGATGATCCGGCGCGCGCTGGTCCAGTGGTTCGAGTTGACGGGCACGCGCGAGGATTGATCCGGAGCAGGCGCTGCGATGAGGCTAGTCAGCGTTGGGTCCGGGGAGAAGGGCGTTCGCACTTAGGATGTCGAGAGTAGCTGAGCCCCTCCGGCTTAGGGGTTTCGAAAGGGGGATTCGCAGCGTTTCCACTTCGCCGGAGAGGGATAAATTCTGACGTCAGTCTGAAGTTATCCCTAGTAGGTTACGCGATGCTGAGCATCCGGAACTGGATCGGCAATTCATTCTCAGTAAGGCGGCTGCGGGGGTAATGATGCGCGGGACGGCTGAGACAACCAGGTCGCTGAGTTCCACTTCAGCATCGCTGTCCTGAACGGCTATGCCGCGCTTGGCATACCCGTCACTGAAGCTGCGGGGCAAGTCCGTCCGGGGAAAGGGGAGCTCCGGCCACTGGCCGGTTAGTGCAATAGAGCGGTTCTTGGTAGACAAGCGCCAGTCGGACATCGAAATGTTCGCCTTCCAGTGAGATCATGGTTTCTTGAGCAATTGTCGTTTTCGTGCTACATATTCGATAGATATGTAGTGCAAAGGTCGCAAATGCCAACACCTCACAATCCCCCGGCGGCAGTGCGGAGCGCGCTGCGCAAGCTCGGCGCGGACATCCAGGACGCCCGTCGGCGTCGACGGCTACCCATGGCTGTCGTCGCTGAGCGCGCTTTTACGTCGCGATCAACCCTCCAGAAGATCGAGGCCGGAGATACGAGTGTCAGCATCGGCATCTATGCAAGCGTACTGCA
Source organism: Yoonia sp. 67-2 (assembly GCF_035117555.1). NCBI lineage: Bacteria > Pseudomonadati > Pseudomonadota > Alphaproteobacteria > Rhodobacterales > Paracoccaceae > Yoonia > Yoonia sp. 67-2. The sequence continues at coordinate 1,739 of NZ_JAYKPK010000018.1, read as the reverse complement.
GGCCCTCGGCCTGCTAGAGGGGTTAAGCCAAGTGGCAGATATCAGCAACGACAGCGTTGGCCAGGCGCTGGCCAGTGCCGACTTGCCAAAGAGTGTTCATCTCAAGCGGTCTGCCGGATCATCGCGCGATGAATGATTTCGAGGTTCATGTCGATCTGAACGGCCGCTTGCATCCTGTCGGATTGGCACGCTGCAACCGTGTCCGCGGTAATGAGACCATTCTGTTCGAATACGATCCCGCCTGGCTCAAGGATGCGGAGCGGTTCTCACTCGAACCCGCTCTCACCCTTACGCGTGGCGCTTTTGCGCCACCGGCGGGTCTGTCGACCTTTGGTTCGATTGGCGACTCCGCGCCCGACACCTGGGGGCGCCGTCTTATGCAGCGGGCGGAGCGACGCAGCGCCGAACGTGATCGCCGTGCCGTGCGCACGCTGACCGAAAGCGATTATCTCCTGGGTGTCTCTGACGAGACCCGGCTTGGCGCACTCCGCTTCCGCTGGGTCGGCGAAGAGCCGTTCCAGGCGCCGATCCGCGCGGGGGTTCCCGCCCTAGTTGATCTTGGACGACTGCTTCAGGTCACCGAGCGCATCCTGCGTGATCAGGAAACCGACGAGGATCTCCAACTCATCTTTGCGCCCGGCTCATCGCTAGGCGGAGCACGGCCGAAGGCATCGGTCATCGACCAGCACGGTCACCTTTCCATTGCCAAGTTCCCGAAGGAAACGGACGAATACAGCATGGAGACATGGGAAGAGATCGCTCTCCGGCTAGCCGGTCAGGCCGGCATCGTCACGCCGCACCACGAACTCATCGACGTCGCGGGCAAAAAGGTCATGCTATCCCGGCGGTTTGACCGCGATGGCATCCTGCGGATTCCTTTCCTTTCTGCCATGGCGATGATGGGTACCAAGGATGGTGAACGCGGGAGCTATCCCGAGATCGTCGACGCTCTGGCCGAACATGGCGCGCAGGGAAAAACCGATGCCCACGCCCTTTATCGCCGTGTGGTCTTCAGCGTGCTGATCTCCAATGTCGACGATCATCTGCGCAACCACGGTTTCCTCTGGCGTGGCAAGGCTGGATGGTCGCTGTCGCCTGCCTACGATCTCAACCCCGTCCCGACCGACATCAAGGCGCGGGTGCTGACGACCAACATTGATCTCGACGAGGGCACCTGCTCGATCGACCTGCTGGAAGAGGCTTCGGAGTTCTTCGCCCTGACGCTCGCGCAGGCGCGCGCAATCATCAAGGACGTGGCCACTGTCACCGCCACTTGGCGCGAGACCGCAAAGTCGGTCGGCGCGCGGTCAGCCGAGATCAATCGCATGGCCAGTGCCTTCGAGCACGATGATCTGAAGCGAGCGTTGGTGCTATGACGAGAGCGTTCCGTAACAGCTTTGACACGCTATCGGTCAGGGTGCAGCTTGTTGATTTTAAGGTCGAACTGACCCCACCTGCTGGCACTTAAATCACTATGTTACAGAGCTAGGTGCTGTCTGACGTCAGGACGTGTGGGGCAGATTTGCGGATTTGAACAACGGAGGGTTTGCTTGAAAGCTAAACCGATTGACCTTGTTGGTTTCGTAAAGGTTCACCGGTCAGATTGCTTTTTGGGCAGCTTGACCCCCACCACATAGATCCAGAAAAACCGAAAATCATTTGTGCATGTATGGATGCCCCTATTGGTGCAAGTGATTTTTGAACAGAGCAAGCGTGTGATCGGGTGCGGTCATGTATCA
>NZ_JAYKPK010000017.1:0-34935 GCF_035117555.1 Yoonia sp. 67-2 | reverse complement strand
TGATCTCCTTCGTACTGAAGATCAGCAAACTGCAAATCGTAGCTTATGTCAGTGTCCGAATTTCGGGGGGTAGCTCACAGAACGTCCCTGCCAGCGTCGACTGGCTGCTCAAGAAACTTGCAGGGAGTGGTTCGGCTGTCTCAGTATGCTATGAAGCGGGACCTACGGGGATATGGTCTTTATCGGCAGGTACCCGAATCAAATGGTGACACCTGAGGCTGAGGGCAGCCCCAACTGCGTTCTTGGGCCGACTTTTCAACAAAATCGGCAGAAAGCGGCGGCGATTTCGCATCGACAGGCTATCGCCGATGCGATCTGACCCGGCCGGACCGAAACGGCACTGGTCGTATTCGCCGTGAAAGCAGGCATGCCAACCGCAAGCAGGGCGGAAAAGGTACAAGTCGTGCCACCACCGGCCAGCGCGTTAACCGCCCCTGCAAGTATGCCGGAACCGAACAGCAAAAGAATTTCGGGATAACCCATGCGTCAAGGTTTCCCCGCAGACGACGATTTCATTTACTTAACCTTCTCGCAGCGCCGCCTCGGTCGCTTTGAAGTGCCGTTCTGTCAGGTCACAGGCCAGCGCGACATCACGTGCCAGCACTGCTGATGCGATCGCTGCATGTTCTGCCCCAAGGTCGCGTTCGTTCCGGTGCAGCCCGACAGCAGTGCGCCGGAACCGGGCGCATTGATCGTTCAGGATCTGCCGGACGCGCAGCACCCAAGTCGAGCCACAGGCCCCAATCATCGCCAGATGAAAATTCGCATTCGCGCGTTCCCAGATTTCCAGCGACCCTGACCCATCTTTCAACGTGGCATCCGCGCGGGCCATTTTCCATGCCGCGGCGGCGACTTCGCCTTCCCAATCATCGTCCCCCTTGGTGATCGACAGCCGCAATGCAACTTTTTCGATTTCGATCCGGGCCGTGTTGAGGTCGCTGAATTCGTCCTGATCCAGGCCCGCCACTGAAAATCCGCGATTGCCCTGTGTCACGACCAGCCCGTCCGCACAAAGCCGCTGCAATGCTTCGCGCAACGGCGTCGGTCCGATGCCGTAAATATCCTTCAGCCGTTCGATCCGCAGCCGTTCGTCCGGCTGCCGCTTGCCCGCGATAATGTCCGACCGGATCGCGGCGAACGCGATATCCGTCAACGTTTCACCGGAGTCCGGCCCGGCCTCTTTGGCGTAAGATCTTTTCTCGTCCATCACGCGCGCCAAACTCCACTCGGTCCTATCGGGGTCAGAAGATTTGCCAATCCAGCAGATAGCCGCCCGGCGGCGATATGCGCATCAACATAAACATGCCGTTTATCGCGAAAACCAGCACGGCACCATACAGAAGACCTGTCATGATCTTCATCCGGGCAAAGTTGAACAGCAGGATCGCCAGAAAGCCCAGCGTCGCAATATTCATGCCCAGCAAAGCGATAGCACCCCCATATCCAAGGATCAGCATCAGTACCGGCACTTCGTCCTGCCCGCCCAATGGCAATGGTTCTTGCGCTGCAAATGCCATGCGGGTTTCGCGATACAGGACAGTCATGGCCAGCAGCAGACCCGGCAGAATCACCACCATCGGCAGCAATCGCGCATTCGGGCGGTATCCGACTGCTTCAAATGCGGCATAGGCAAAGACCGGCAAGGCAAGGATCGCAAGCGCGAGACGGACTTTTGTCATCTCTTCATGGCCGGTGTTGGTGACCAGAACCGCCGTTTCGGCAACCTCGCCTTTTGGGCGGCGGGACGCCCAGAGCTTGTACAGCAGCGGCAGGACGATAAAGCTGGCGATGATCAGAACACCCGGCCGGTAGAGCCAGTTCCAGCCGTGCAGCTGATTGGCCAGCCAGAAATACTGCTCCATCGGACCAGCAAGCACAAAGCCGACCAGCACAGGCGCACGGGGCCAATCCGCCTGTTTCATCGCCCAACCGACAAGGCCGAGTAGAAACAGCACGGCAATATCGCCCAGCGACTGGGTTGCCTGATACGCACCGGCGACCATGATCAACAGCAGCGGTGCGGCGATCAGCGCAAAGCGGACTTTTGTCAGCTTGGCAATATAGGGTGTCGCGGCGAAACAGATCGCAGCGCCCGCTATCGACGCAATCGCCACGCTCCAGACGATCAGATACATCAACGTCGGCTGTTCCGCGACCATCCGCGGTCCGGGATAAAAGCCGAATGAAAACAAAGCGCCAAGGAAAATTGCCGCAGCCGGGCCGCCCGGAACACTAAACAGCAATGTGGGGACAAGGTCGGAAATGACCGTCGCATTGTTGGCGCCCTCGGCGGCTGCAATGCCACGTTCTTCGCCTTTGCCAAAGCGAGACTTGTCTTTGGTCGAACTCACGGCATGGCCATAGGCGACCCATGTCGACGCATTCGCACCGACCGCAGGGATGAAACCGCCGACCGTTCCGATCAGTGCGCCTTTCAGGACCAGCCATTTGGTGCGCCAGAATGCGGCAAATCCCTGCGACCAATTGCCGAGGACCTGCCGACCGCTGGAGATGCCACCCCCGCTCGCCAGCATGCCGATCACCTCGGCGACGGCGAACAGGCCAAGGGCGACGATGGTCAGCGAAAGTCCATCCATCAGATAGGGTTGGCCAAAGGTAAACCGGTAGTTCGCTGCAGCCGGGGCCGCCCCGACCAGCCCGAGCAGCAACCCGAAACAGGCGGTCAGCAGCCCTACCATGACGTTCTTGCCGACCATGCTGGACGCAAAGTAAAGCCCGACCAGCGCGAACATGAAAAGTTCAGGTGTCCCCAGCGCAAGGACAATCGGGCCAGCCAGCGGAATGGCAAAGGCCAGTGTGACAGCGCCGACCAGCCCGCCGGTCATCGACGCCAGAAAACCCAGTCCCAGGGCAGTCGATGCCTTGCCCTCTTTGGCCATGGCATGACCTTCAATCGCTGTGGGTGCAGAGGCCGGTGACCCCGGCGCACCGACAAGCACAGAGGTGATGGTATCGGATGTGTAGACGACCGAGATGGCCCCTAAAAGCAGGGCCAGCCCGGCGTAATCGTCAAACAGAAAAACAAATGGCAGCAAGATCGAAACCGCGGCAACACCGCCAAGGCCCGGCAACATGCCGAACACCATGCCTGCAAGCATACCTGCAAACAGCGCCAACAGGCGCATTGGGGCAAAAAGCTCGTACAAAGCAGCGATTGCATGTTCCATGACTTACCCCGTGGCCGTGCCAGCCCGGAAAATATCCGGGCTGAACAAAAAAGTTTTCATTTCAGTTTGATCAGAACGCGACGTCGAATTTTTCGCTCAGCAGCGTCCGCAGATATTCAACCACTTCATCCGAGGGCTGCAGCGCAGCTTTCAGCGGTCCTTCGGCGTCTTGCGGCAGGATCAGGTCGTAGCCACCGGTGACCTGCTGCGATGCTTCGATGAATTCAGGGTCAGCATTGATCGCCTCGACCGCTGCTGCAAAGGCCGCGATCACCTCATCCGGCGTGCCCGCTGGAACATAACCGGTCAGGCCATAGCTTAGCGTCAGTGCGCCGATCGCCTGATACGCGTCCCATTCGACACCGGAAGGCTCTTCACCGTTCAGGTCGACATAGACTTCATGCACCGATGGCAGATCCGGGACCGCCGGGTCACGCTCTGTCAGGCGGCCGTCAGCCCCCACAGAACCGCCGGTCATCAGCGGGAACACTGTGCCAGCTGCTGCCTGATCGGCGACCTGGGTCAGATAGGCAGGCGTGAACTGGAAATCAATATTGGTCTCGCCCCGGTCAAAAGCCAGCCGTGCCGGACCGCGCCCTTCGAACCCCAGGACAGAACGTACATCCAGCCCAAGAACCTCGAACGAAAGCAATGTCGGCAGATCGCTAGCCGCTGCGGAAATGCCGCCATAAATTAGGTCGGTGTCCGTTTCCGCCAGATCCTGCACGGTTTCGATGCCGGATGCCTGCGATACATAGGTCACGCTGCCGAATGGCAACGCATAGGCAACCCGCATTTCAGCCAGATCGTATTCCACGCCTTCCTGACCAAGCACATAAGGTGTCGCCGTCGACGACGTTGTGAAAAGCACGGTCAGTCCGTCAGGTTCCGCATTCTGCGCAAACCAGTTCGCCCCCAGAATAGAGCCGCCACCGCCACGGTTGACGACCTCGATATCCGGATTGCCGGGCAGATGGCGTTCCATATGCGATTCCAGAAAGCGTGCCGCGACATCGGTTGCGCCACCGGGCGCGAACGGCACGATGATCTGAATGCGTTCGCCCTCAAAGCTGACTTGCGCCGCAACCGGCGCGGCAAGCCCGAATGTTACTGCCGAAACGGTCGACAGCAGCATGATTTTCTTGGTCGTTTCCATGGTCTTTCCTCCCTTAAGAAATTTGCCTTAGATGATCGTGTTGGTCAGTGTTCCGATCCCCGAAATGTCCACGTCAACCACATCTCCCGCCTTCAGGTATTTGGGCGGAATGAACCCGATGCCGACGCCCGCTGGCGTGCCCGTCGCGATCACATCGCCCGGATACAGCGTCATGGTGCGGGTCAATGTCTCGATCAGCGTCGGGATATCGAAAACCAAATCGGAAATCGCGGCTTGCTGCCGCACTTCGCCGTTCACTCTGGTCGTCAGTGTCTGGGAAGTGATGTCCCCCATTTCATCCGCCGTCACGATGAACGGGCCGAGCGGGCCGAAGGTGTCAAGGCTTTTGCCGATCAGCCACTGGTTATGCCGTTTTTGCAGTTCCCGCGACGTGACATCGTTGCAGATGGTGTAGCCAAAGATCACGTCCCATGCATCGGCCTTCGACACTTTATGCGCGGTCTTGCCGATGATCAGCGCCAGTTCGCCCTCGTAGTCGACCGTATTGGTGGCATCCAGTGCGCTGTTGACTGTGGCGCCGTGCCCAACCAAACACGATCCGGTTTTTGCAAAAATTACCGGCTGACTGGGAACTTCTTCTTTCGCAGATGAGTCAAAACCGCTGCCGAAAAACTCTTTCGCATGCGCATAGTAATTTTTACCGACGCACAGAACCGCACCACGGTGATCAGGCACTGGCGGCAAGAGCGTCACCTCCGACAATCGGACCTTTTTGCCTTTGCTTGCCTTTGTGACCAAGGCATCCCGTTCGTTCACATCGGCCTGGATCAAGCGCAGCATGAGCGCTGCTGTGTCATCACCGACTGCAAGAACATCGAGTTCAGAGCCATCGACGCGCCCCAGACACCGCTCATCACCGTGTTTGAACAATGCAATCTTCATCTAACTTCTCCACGATTTTATATTCTATCGATGATAATATTGAACATCGAGAAAAAGAAATCAACCATTCTGGTGGTGATGAGGCGTCAACACGGGGCGAACGTCCATCTGGGACTGAGCCGTAATCGCAGACAGCCGTTGCCAGCGCCTACTGCTGCTTTCTCAATTCAGCATTGTAAATGTTCCGAGCGGCAGGTTACGCCCGCGCCAATACTATTGCTGGGTGGATGTTGAAAAACCTAGGAACGACTGGTCTGGTGACGCTGTAACGGGGCATCCAAATGACGCGTTGTTGGCCGATCGGGAGCAATCACGTTTCACCGTACCACCGCCACATCCTCCATCCGCGTCGTGTATCTTAGGCTTCGATGATCTGACCGCAGCTGCCCCGACTATTTCATTCCCTCGCTGCCGAGCACCATCTTTTTCTTGCCGAACCGATCGTTCACCGCATCAAGGGCGATCATTATTGCCAGTGATTTACCCGGCGCTTCGAAGGGAGGCCTTGTTCTGTGCAATGACCCCAGACGCAAGGTCGCTCATGTCGAGCGCGGCAAAGCACAGATCGTCAAGCGTCATCGTCATGCCGACCATGGTTTGGGTGACCGGCGCATAGTCAAGGATATCTCCCGGCACCATCCAGATCGATTCATCCAGCGCCAGCGCGCCTTCATCCACCTGCTGCAGCACGGCGCCACAGAGCATCGGTTTGAACGTGCTGGTCATCAGAAAGCGTTCATCTGCACGGTGGCTGATCGACCAGTCGGAACCGCTGTCGCGGACAAGCAAGCCCACGCGGGCATCAAGCGTCTGTTCAATACCTTCGATTGTCTGAATCAGCCGCGCCTCTGCCTCTTGGGCAAGTGCAGTCGAGCCATTCAGAAAGCCGAGGACAAGTCCGGCAGACAGAAGCGGGCGTAAGGTGAAATGACAGAACATATGTTCATCCTATTACTGTCGGACATGCCATATCTGCTTCGCCCCAGCGAACCGGGCAAATGCAGATAGACGACCGATCCGGCGTTGAAGTGAGCAGACATCAATTGATGTCATGGTGCATTCAATAACGATGGGCTTTTCCACGCTCAAACGACAAAGTATCAGGTGTGGCATTAGCTGGAGTAATGTCGTTGGACCGACCGGATCTTCCCCTGAACGGATTGCGCGTGTTTGAAGTGGCTCTGCGGCAGGGCAGTTTCACGCGCGCCGCGATCGAATTGCGGGTCACGCAAGCGGCGGTCAGCCATCAGATCGCAAGGCTGGAAGACCGGCTTAGCGTGACCCTTTTCTTACGCACATCCGCCGGGTTGGTACCAACGGATGAAGGGCGGGCGTTATATCCTGTTGTGGAACACGGATTTGACGCCATCGCCCGTGCGCTTGACCGGATCACCGGGCAGCGCCACGTCGAAATCCTGAAAGTCGGCGTTGTTACCACCTTCGCCGTGGGCTGGCTTTTGCCGCGCTTGGCCGCGTTTCAACACAGCCATCCGATGATCGATCTTCGGATATCGACGAATAACAACCGCGTGGAAATCCTGCGCGAAGGTCTTGATATGGCAATACGCTATGGCAACGGCAGCTGGACCGGGCTGAAAGCGGAATTGCTGGTCGATGCACCGCTATCGCCGCTTTGCACGCCGTCTGTCGCAGATCGCCTTGCAACGCCGAATGACCTGAGCCGTGAAATCCTGTTGCGCAGCTATCGGGGCGATGAGTGGCCGCGCTGGTTTGCCGAAGTAGATTTCCCCAGTCCTCCACTGACAGGGCCGATATTCGATTCATCCCTGGCGATTGCCAATCTCGCGATGGATGGCGGCGGTGTGGCGCTGCTCCCGGTCGCGATGTTCGCCCGCATGATTGATGAAGGGCGGTTGGTGCGTCCCTTTACAGCAGAGGTATCTGCAGGAGGCTATTATCTGACCTGGCCAGCGGACCGGCCAGTCACACCGGAGATGATGGGTTTTACGAAGTGGCTGTGCGCCCATAATGCGTTGTTCTGCGATCACCTTAAATGACCACTTTTGCCTCGCCGCAAGAATTTGAAAAACTTTATCCGTCTATCAGCGACTCTGGGTTGGCCAGCAAATGATTCACGGCTGACAAGGCTTTGAGGAACAAGTCTTCGGACGTTTGCTACTGCTATCGCCCTATTCGCTCATCTGGATCACAGCCTCGCTTGGCGGCTGGCGGTGATCAAGGGTTGAACTTCACAAGATTTTGCCCACCATGATAGGCAATCTCTCCGGCCTGTCGCATCGTGGAGGCGACGCACCGTTCAGCTATTCTCGTGGGTCATGCCACGCCATGCAACCTTCAGGAGTCGATACGACGATCCCAGCTTGGCCTGCCAATGGGCTTTTATTTTGTATAAGACTGAGTTCATGCCCAAGGCTCGAAAGCTGGTTCAACGTATCGTCACAGACTCCGGCCTCAACCTTAAGACTATCGCGGTCGTCGGAGAATGTGCGACCAAGCAGAAAACGTGGGCCAGCTAAGGCTTCCTCAGGCGATTGGCTAAAATCAATCAAACGGGTCAACAACATTGCGAGCGTCTGCGGCTGCCCATCAGCACCTTGGGTCCCGTAGGTGAACTTTGGTCTTCCGTCCTTTAGAGCAATGCCCGGATTCAATGTATAGAAGGGCAGCTTTCCCGGCGCGAAGGCATTCGGATGTAGTGGGTCCGCGCTGAATGCGGCTCCTCTGTTTTGCCATAAGATGCTTGGATATCTCGCCCGTCGCATTTGCGTGATGAGCGCACGGCTAGGTCGCGTGATTTCTGGCAAAGCCGTCACGATGCCTTAGCCTCGCGACATCAGCGTTATCTACAGCCCTGATTTTGTTGAAATGTCTCAAGGCCTGCGTGAGCTGATCGCCCAGATCCGCAAATGAAACGCCTTGTAGAAGTGAGGATCCACCATGAATAAAATCGTCGCCACAAACCCCTTCCAACCTACAGGATTGGTGGGGGAGCCCGATAGGGCTGGCGGCGCCTTCAGTCCGGGCGATCTTGCGCCTGGACATATTCTTTGATCCTGTCGAGCGGTGCGCCACCGGCGCTGGCGATGAAATAGCTCGGCGACCAGAGCGCATCACCGATACGGCGCAGCTGTGGAAAATCCCGCCGCAAACGTCGTGATGTCGTGGTCTTCACCGCGTTCACAAACTCCGCAAGGCTCGCAGCTGGTGGCAGCGACACCATGGCATGGATGTGATCTGCTTCTGCTCCGAACTCTTCGAGCATACCATCCCGGCGCAAGCAGCGTTCGCGGATGGCAACCTCAGCAGATTCCAGCATTGGCCCCGTCAGGACCTGCCTGCGCCGCTTCGTCACCAGAACCAAGTGATAGTGAAGCGCGTAAACGCAGTTGTTTGTATGGGTCATGTCTTGTATTTTTTTCATAGAGCCAATATACATACATCAGCATGAAAATGACAAGATCCCTCAGTTGCAAGCTCTATCCATCTTCCGCACAAGAGCGGGCTATGGAGGCAAAGCGAGTGATCCTTAAAGATCTATGGAATGCTGCGCTTGAAGATCGCATCGGCGCCTGGCGATGCGGCGTGCGCATCTCGCGCTCGGATCAGGAAAAGTCCCTCAAAGAGATCAGACAAGACCTGCCAGGCTGGCAGGGTCTCGTGCATACGCATGAAGCTTAAGGCGTATTGAAGCGGCTGGATCTTGCTTTCCAGGCCTTCTTTCGCCGGGTTGCAGCCGGGCAAAAGCCCGGCTTTCCGCGCTTCCGCAGTGCGGATCGCTTCCGCGGCTGGTCCTACAAGGAGCATGGCAACGGCTTCAAGGTCACGCTTGGTGATGGAGGTCATAATGGCCGCATCCGCCTCTTTGGCATCGGTGAGATGCATATGCGCAGACGGGCGCGGACCCCGGGCGGGGTCCTCAAGGCGGATGTTGTGAAAACTGTGCGGGGCTGGATGCTCAACCTTGTTGTTGCAACAGATTGCGCAGAGCGTGCGCCGACCGAAGGCCCGGCCATCGGCCTCGATTGGGGTGTGTCAGATTTCGCAACGATCGCAATCGAGAATGGCGGCTACGCCGTTGTGCCCAATCCGCGATATCTTGCGATTGAAGCCGAGGATCTGAAGGCATATAGTCGCAAGCTCTGCGCAGCAGCCAAGGCACGCAAGATCTCTGCTCGCAATCTGCGCAAGCATCGGCACAGCCTGGCGCGGCGGCATGCAAAAGTAGCAGCCCGTCGGAAAGACTTTCTGCACAAGGTGACGACGCGGCTTGCCGCATCGCACCGCATGATCGTGACCGAAGCGCTGACAGTGCGGAATATGACCGCATCGGCCTGTGGCACAGTCGCAGATCCTGGCCGTAACGTGGCTCAGAAAGCGGGGTTGAACCGGTCCATTCTGGATACGGCACCGGCCACGTTCCTCAACATGCTCAGATACAAAGCGGAAGAAGCTGGTTCTGAGTTCCTCCTTGCACCTACACGCAAATTAAAGCCCTCGCAGCGCTGCCCTGCCTGCGGGACGCTTCAGAAGAAGCGCCTCAACGAACGGATTCATACTTGCAGCTGCGGCTGCAGGTTGGGTCGCGACGAGGCCGCTGCCCGTGTGGTGCTTGACCATGGTCTTGCGTGCGAAGCCGCAAGACAGGATCACCCGGCCGGAACGGCCGGGACCTCGCCTCATATTGGGTGAGGTCGAAACCCCTTCCAACCTACGGGATTGGTGGGGCAGGTACATTGAAACGTCTAAAATCCGGATGATGTCGCTCTCTTTTATCGATTTCAGACCTGATTGCATGACTGGTTGTCGATGGCATGGGAACTGCGTCAGTTCAAGACCGTTTGTGAGTTTGTAGCAAGCGCCGACTCTTTGGTCATTCTAAGCTGGCATTGATTTACAAGCGGCGGATTCAGGGACGTTCGCTGCGCAAAGAATGAATGATGTCAACGGCAGAGCGAGCAAATCGACCGTCGATCTTACAAGGTCTGGTTTTATTCAATCCTGCGCACATATGGCCGCAATGCACGCGGTCCTTGTCCAAGCGGAGGCATAGAGCCCGAAAATGTGGTTAATCCTGCATTAAGGCAGCGAAAAGACCCGGATACCATTCATAGCCGCCGAAATCGCGTAAATCGAAGCCAGCCCCATAGGCCCAGTAGCACCAGCTGATTCCGTTTTCCTCAGCTGCTTGGCGGACGGTTTTGACCCACGCGTTTCGGCTTTTGGTGTCCGCCTCGCGGACGACGCCAAATTCACCCAGAAAAATAGGCACATCCGCCCGCCGTGCCAGTGCAATATCAGCCTGGACATTGGCGATTTCAGCTTGGCTGCCCCAGGCAAGCGGCGGAAAGCTTTCTGCGGTCCATGTCGATTGCTGATGCGTAAAAGGGTAGGGGTCATAATAGTGAAAGGTCAGCGCGATGCGCGGGCCAAAATCGGGCAGGTCGCGCATTTCATCGCGATTGTTCATATTTCCACCACCGATGATAACCCAGCGGTTGGGGCTAGCATCACGGATGATGGGCAGGACTTTTTCATAAAGCGAGATGGCGCGCTGTGTCGTTATCTGATTGCGCGGTTCGTTCAGCAATTCAAAGATCAGCCGGTTGTCATGATCTGCAAAATGATGCGCCAGTTCGGTCCAGATCTCGACAAAGACAGGGGCATAGGTGTCGGGATCATCCATCAGTTCATCAAAATGATGTAGGTCAAGGATCACTGTCAGACCACGGTCCTGCGCCTGCCCGATCACCTGCTCTACCCGTGCCAGAAACCCTGGCCAGATCATTCCGTTCCAATGCGCGCCGAACCTGACGGGCAGGCGGATCGTGTCAAAGCCTGCACCTGCGATCCAGTCAAGATCGAAGGGGGAAATAGCGGGACCCCATGCACCTTCGAACGGGGCGTCAAGGACATTGCCGATATTCACGCAGCGGTTGACAGGAAAACTTTCCGTTTGGGGAGCTGCCGGTGTTGGGACTATGCCAGAGATCAACACCATGCCCAATGACAGCCAGCGTGCTGGCTTGCCTGCAGCAATGCGGCAGAACCTGATGAACAAAAGCACGTTACCTGATCCATTTCTTGACAATCTGGCGAGAACGAAACACTGTCATGAACGTTCCTTATACTAAATTAGCCGGTATCGCGATAGAGTGGGGGATCTTAATGTCGAGCAAAATAAATTTTCCGATCGGCCCTGATGAGGCAAAACGCCTGCGACTCTTGCAGGCGTCCGGTTTCGCGAACAGTCTCATAATGCCCGAGCTTGACGCGCTCTGCGAAGACGCAAAGACAAATTTTGATGTAAAATTCTCAACCATCAGCCTCTTGACGGAAGAATTGCAGATCATCAAAGCCAAGGCAGGTATTGATGTGGAAAGCACGCCTCGTGATGTTGCATTTTGTAATTATACGATTTTGACAGATCAGAATTTCGTTGTCCTCGATGCGACCAAGGATGCACGGTTTAGTAACAACCCCCTCGTCGTAGGCAATCCGCACATCCGCTTTTATGCTGGTGCCCCGCTGATCTATGTCGATAATATCAGGCTTGGTGCTTTTTGCCTGATTGATACCGCGCCGCGCGAAAAATTTACGCTAGGCGATCAGGCGGAGTTGTCGGAATATGCTGAACGTGCGTCATATCTGTTGATTAAGCAGTTGCGGTTCACCGCCTAGCCACACATTTGCGACACAATTGACCCGTTCATTGTATCCTTTTGGACAGGCAATCCGTCTATATGTCTTTGTTTAGACACATAAACGATACGATATAGCGGCAAGCATCTCGTAAGGCGACAATATCGCCGCTATAGTTATCGTCATGAATATCAGAAACACGCTTGCGGTCTTATTTATGGCCTTTGGACTGACATTGGCTGCTTTGCTGGTCCCGCAGGTGCTAGAGTCCAATCGCACCTACACTAGCACAAATGACCAGATCGTCGTAGATCAGGCGCGCAATGATGTATTCGAGGCGGTGCTTGCGCTGCGCAAAGGGCGCACCGCGCTCACCTTGCTTGCGATGCGGGGAGAGGCCGGCATCGGTCTGCGCGACGATCTGGCGGCTGCAGTCATGTTTTTGAACCGCGCGGCCCAGACTTTTGCCATGTCTGAAAACGCCGTTCTGCGCCAATTGTCTGATCCTTTGGCACAACAGGCTGACCGATTGTCTGACAATGCAGTGGACTTTGCAAATATCACCGCGTTAGGGGATGCGGAGGCCATTGCGGCGGCCCTGGTCATGCAGCAGCAGCTTTTTGTTGAAGTGCAACATGAAACGCTATTGGTACGCCAGCAGATATTACAGGAAGTCGGCATTCCTGATACGGTCATGGGCGCGCTGCAAATGATGCGGAATTACATCCTTTCCGTCAGTAATGCGTTGAATGATGATCTTGTTTTGGCGGCCCCGAATGGGCCAGACGGGAACAGGATCGGCCTGCGACAGGTCCAAAGTAGTGTTGATCGTATGACGACGATCAATCAATTCTACAGCGACATAGCCAGCGCCTATCGACCCGACACCATTATGGTCGCCCTTGATCTGGCGGCTTATCTTGACTCGACCTATCTTCCTACGCTGAACAACTATGTGGCGGCTGTATCTGGCAATGGCAACCTGACTGCGGCACAGAGGGACTGGGCAACAACCGTGAATGACGCAGATTTACTCGTCAATCAGACCACCGCGCGCCTTTTTGCAATGTCACAGGCGCACCTGACATCGGAACGTGAAGAAGCGCGGCGCATGCTGAACATGATGCTGATCCTGACAGCCTTTGTCGTGGTGATGTTTGGGTTGTCGCTGTATCTGGTCACGCAGCATATTGTCAGGCCGCTGACCTATGTACAGCTCAAGATCAACGATATTGCAGCGGGCCACCTAGACCCAATTATCCGCAAAAAGCTGTTGCTACGGGACCTTGATACGGTCTTCGATGCGTTGCGTGCGCTGCGCATTTCGTCCCGGCGTCGCGAAATGCTGACCGCCGACCGCCTGGCGCTGAACGAACATATCGTGGAGGCGCATGGGATACTGCGATCTGAAGTTGATGCCGCAGCGAAAGTGCAATTGTCGTTGTTGCCGCGACCTGAACGTGTCGGGCATATCAGGTTTTCGTCCCTTTTTCAGCCATCAAGTGTCGTAGCCGGCGATACCTACGATTTTATCAACCTGTCCGATACGCGTGTGGGACTGTTTCAGATTGATGTAGCCGGTCACGGGGCGGCCGCTGGTCTGGTGTCGATGGCTGCGCATATCAGTGCCCGTCGCGCCTTGCGGGGCATCAAGCCAGACATCAATCTGGCCCAATCGGTGCAAACGATGAACGCCCATTGGAGCCCGGAACTGACTTATTTCACCGCGTTATTTGTTGAATTCGATGCCACAAGTCGTGTCGCGCGGTTGGTGCAGGCAGGACACCCGCACCCGGTGCTGATGCGCAAGGATGGCAAAGTTTTACGTATCGGCCAAGGTGGACTACCGATCGGTGTCGTCGATGGTGCAGTATTCGACATGATCGAATTTGATTTCGACTATGGCGACAGATTGCTTGTGTTTTCCGACGGTATCTATGAAAACTTCAACTCTGAGGGAGAAATCTATTCAGAAGAACGGCTTGTCCAGTTGCTGCAGGATAACGCATCGTGCAGCACTGCTGACTTGGTGGAGGTTATAAAGTCATCTGTTGTTTCTTGGAATAAAGCAGGGGTCCCATCTGATGATGTGAGCCTTGTGATTGCGGAGAGGATATGAAGTATGCTGAACTATTCAGAAACACAGGATGACATGATACTTGTCCTCGAGATTGCAGAGCAAAGACTCGAGGCCAGCAACGCCCCTGATTTACGCGATCTTTTGGTTGGCCGCATTGAAAATGGCAGCGACCAGATCGTGCTGGATTTGCGCCAGGTCACCTTCATGGACAGCTCCGCGCTTGGTGCGCTGATCGGTGGTGTCAAGAAAATGCGCGGTCTTGGGACACTGGCCTTGTCGGGCGCGAACGGGCCGGTTCTACAATTGTTGAAACTGACGCGCATGGATAAAGTTTTCCCGTTATATCCATCCATCAGTGATGCAGTTGCAGAGATGAAAGGATAGCAAATGGAACCGACACCGGCAAAGACATGCTGGTCGCTTGAACGTGATCTGTATCAGGTACAGTCGGTGGCGATACCGGTAAAAACCTATGCGATGCAGTTTCTCAATGATGACGACGCTGCGGCCGTCGAACTCGCTCTGGTCGAGGCGGTGACAAATGCGATCAAACATGGCAGTATTAACGGCCGTGACACGGGCCAGATCACTGTCACAGCGCAAGTTTTCGATGACCGTTTCGTGGTCGAGGTGGTTGATCATGTGCCTGTCCTGCCGCAGGCCGCATTAGATCGTGCGCGCAACCGCGGGGCTGCTTTCAATATCGATAATGTTGCGGCTCTGGATGAAAGCGGACGTGGCGTGTCGCTCATGGTTTTGGTCATGGATGAAATCATCCTAAGCACCGCCAATGATAAGTATGTCCTGAGCATGGTAAAATACATTAGCTGATCCCGTATCGTGAAGGCCGACTTTTTGTCATCGAAGCAAACTCCCCCCAGAGCGACCCGTTATGAACGGCAGGAGCCATGGCAACACGCCGATCATAGTGCCTTACATGTCTTCCTTTGGCAGTTTCTGGGTGTTTCAAGCCTTGTTTTTGGCCTCTGGTATTTATGGTGGCGCTGGACCGTGTCGATCAACTGGGATGCGATGTGGCTGTCGTTGCCACTGGTCATCGCCGAAACAGCGGCATTTGTTGGGCTGATCCTGTTCACGGTTAACCTGTGGTCGCCGCGTTCGCCCCGACCCGATAGCGTGCCTAGTACGGTCATGGATACGCTTGACGACAAGCCGCCCACGGACAGGCCAATCATCGTGGATGTGTTTTTCGCGACCTACAGCGAAGACCCCGAACTGGTCCGGCTAGGTATCCGCGACGCGCAAAAGATGACCTATCCACATCTGATCGATCTGCGCGTGCATGTGCTGGATGACGGGCGCAGGCCTGAAATGGGCGCCGTCGCCGCGCAGGAAGGTGCCAATTACATCACCCGCACCGATAATGTCGGGTACAAGGCAGGCAATCTGCGCAATGCGATGGACCACACAATCGGGGATTTTGTGGTCATTTTCGATGCCGATACCCGTCCATTTCCGAATTTCCTGACCGAGACGCTGGGCTATTTCCGTGATCCCAAGGTCGCGTGGGTGCAGACACCGCAATGGTTCTGGGATGTGCCGCCGGGCAGGCCTTTGCCTGCGGTGTTGCGGCGCCGTCTGGGCCGTTTCGGCGGCTGGCTGGGCCGGCGTATTGAAGGGGTATTCGGCCCGATCCGGCTGGGCGAGGACCCTTTCGGTAACGATCCACAATTGTTTTATGATTTCATCCAGCACCGTCGCAACTGGGCCAACGCGTCGTTTTGTTGTGGTGCTGGATCAATTCACCGCCGCGAGGCGATCATGGAAGCCGCGATCCGGTCATGGACTGCCGAGGTTGCCAGCAGCGCCGATCAGGCCGAACGTCAGGCACAGGCCATGACCGGTGAAACCGATCTTTCGAAAATTGTCCGCGCCACCGCGCGGATCAACCAAGCGCGCGAGATTGAATTTACCCCGTTCAAACTGCATGTGTCCGAGGATCTTTATACATCTATCTCGCTGCACAGTGACCGCGAGCGGGGTTGGAAATCGGTGATGCATCCAAAGGTTGTCTCGCGGATGTTGTCGCCCAATGACCTGCTGAGCTGGACGATCCAACGGTATAAATATGCAGGCGGCACGCTGGATATCCTGCGCAATGACAACCCGCTCTTTCGGCGCGGGCTGACCCTGCCGCAAAAGCTGATGTATGCGATGACGTTCTATTCCTATCTGTCACCTTTGTGGAACATCGTCTTTCTGATCGCACCCATCATCTTCTTGTTTTCCGGGGTGGCGCCAGTGGCGACCTACTCGCTGGATTTCTTTTTGCACATCATTCCGTTTTTGCTGATGAACGAAATGGCGCAGATGGTGGGCCTCTGGGGCACGCCGGTGATGAAGGGGCGGCGCTGGTATCTGGCGATGTTCCCGCTGACATTGAAAGCCTTGTGGTCGGTGGCACGCGGGAAAAAGGTCAGCTTTATCGTGACACCAAAAGACCGCGCCTCCGGCCGGTATCTGCGGTTGG
The DNA here is from genome assembly GCF_035117555.1 of Yoonia sp. 67-2. Lineage (NCBI taxonomy): Bacteria > Pseudomonadati > Pseudomonadota > Alphaproteobacteria > Rhodobacterales > Paracoccaceae > Yoonia > Yoonia sp. 67-2. The sequence continues at coordinate 18,496 of NZ_JAYKPK010000017.1, read as the reverse complement.
TGCGCTGGCAGATCCTGCTGGTCGGCCTGAACCTTGCAGCGCTGATCTATGGGTGGAGCCTGTTTGGATTGGGTATTTCGGGCTACACGCTGGGCGCGATGATCGTCAACACCTTCTGGAGCGCGAACAACATGATGTCGCTTGGTCTGATCATCCGTGCCGCGTTCTGGCAACCGGATGCGGAATTCGATTTACCTGTGATGGAAGAGTATCAGCATGACAAGAAATAGTGGTCTTTACGAAGCACGCGGGCAAATCGGTTGGATTCTGGCGCTGATCGTCTCGACCGCGGTTGTTGTCTGGCTGGAACAATTGGAAGTTGGGTCGCAATTATCGGTGCTGGCAACCAACCCGCTGACTGACACCGAACTGGGAACTGACAGCAGCCTGCAACAGGCATGGTTGCAGGTCGATGATCCTGCGACCGCTGCTGTCAAGGATCAGGTCAATCAGCTGACTGCACTGGTTCGTGCTGGTCTTGAAGACGGCGCAGATATTGCTGCGCTGCGCCAAGAGGCCGCGCAAACCATCGCGGTCATTGAAAGCACGGACCCGACAGATCGCGTGCTGCTGGACGCAATCAGACTGTGCCGCGGTGTGTTCAACATTTGATGAGTAGGGGATCGTCAAAGTGAACATGTTCGACGGAATTCTGATCGGTTCTTTGTTGATGGGGCTGCTGGGTGCCGGTTTGCTCGTCCGGACGGGGCCGGGCACGGCTGTCAAGTTTCTTGCAACAATCGGTCTGATCGTGTCGCTGCTCCTGTCGTCGACATATCTCATTGCCGACCAGCTGACAGGCCGGGGGTTCGATGCCTCTATCGTTTTTCACCTGACCGCCGGTATGGCCGGTGCGCCGTTCATCGAGTTTTTGCCGCAAATTCTGGGTGGGATCGCATTGGCTTTTGTCGCGGTTCTGACGGGTGTGTTCGTCTATCGCGGCATGGGTGCCTTGCGTCAAAACCATGCATCAGCGCGAAAATATGCCGGTGTCGGTTTGATCATGTTGTCTGTGGCGACAAGCCCCGGCACGCGGGATGTGGTCCGGCTGACTGCATCCATGCTCCCGACTGGCAGCGGCGCGCCGGATACGTTTCTGGTCGTCGATCAGTTGAGCGAGGCCGAAAACCCCAAGAATTTCATCCTGCTTTTTGTCGAGCAATTGGAATCGACCTATTTCAACGAGGATGTCTTTCCCGGTTTGCTGCCAAGGATGACCGCGCTGCAGGATGAAGGCATCCGGTTCACGAATGTCGATCAGGTGACCGGCACCGGCTGGTCGATTGCGGGCATGACATCCAGCCTGTGCGGTGTGCCGCTGGTCGGCAGCGGGGCGTCGAATTCCATGTCCGGCGTGGACCAGTTCATGCCGCTGGCAATCTGCCTGGGCGATCTTTTGCAGCCACAAGGGTACCGCCTGCATCACCTTGTGGGCAGCGATCTTGATTTTGCAGGATGGAACAATTTTTTCCTGAATCACGGCTTCGAAAGCGTCGAGGGGCTGTTCGAGCTGTCGCCGGATTTGCCCGCAGACACCGTCTATTCCAGCTGGGGCTTGCATGACGAAACATTGCTGAGCGTCGCAACCGAGCGTCTGCAGCAGCTTTCAGAAGGTGACCGGCCATTCGGCATGGTGTTGAACATGCTCGATACCCATCATCCAGCGGGTCATCCTAGCCCCGCCTGTCAGGCGGAACCCTATGGCACCGGTGAAATACCATTACTGACCGCCTATGCCTGTGCCGATCGTCTGGTCACACAATGGATTGCGGAACTGCGCGGCGCGGGCCTGCTAGAAAATACAGTGGTGATGATCAGTTCTGACCACCTTTCGATGCCGAATGATGTCTGGGACCGTTTGCAAGGGCATGAACGCCGCAATACCGTGCTGGTTCTGGGGGATGATATCGCGCCTGCCCAAGTTGATCGCGCGGGATCGCTGCTGGATCTTGGATCGACATTGCTGAACCTGATCGGCTATGACGTGCCCGGCATCGGGCTCGGGCGCGACCTGCTCGCGGACCCGGCAGATGATACCGACCGGATTGCCGATATCGAATCCGCGATCAGCGACAGCCGGGGCTATATCAGCGCTCTGTGGTCCTTGCCCAACCTGTCAGAATCTGTGGCCGTTGATGTGACGACCCGGCAGTTGCATTTGGGTGATCGCAGTATTTCCATTCCGGCGCTGATGCAATTTGACGACGCCGGCATGACGACAGCAATCCAATTCGACTTTTACGAGACGTCACCTCTTTGGACTTTTGCCCTACAAATGGGGGGCGGAGAAAGTTTCCTATGGTTCGACGAATGCAGCAACGTGTCAGAGGTCTTTTCCGGCATGGACTCGTCGGGAAATGTGCTCTGCGCGGCTTATGGCCATTATGGAACCCCCAATATCTGGGGCGTGCGCCTTGACGTCGGCGCGACAATTGACCTGTCGCGTCTGCGTTCAGGCGGCGTCCGTCCCCGAGATGATGCCCCAGATGGCAGCCGCCGTCTGGGCATGGCGGTGACAGATGCGGACGAGGACACGACATTCACACTGGTCGCGTCCGGCGTGCAGCCGGATCAATCCTATGTCCGGGCTGACAATCAGCAAGACGTGCTGTTCCTGCCGCGCGGCATTTCCGTCGTCGGTTTGCAGGACGATGGGTCAGCCGTCATGCTGGATACTGCAGACAGCTGCGGCTTTCCGTTGCCGGTTGACGACCTGCCGCCACTTGATTTTTCGGTGGCCGACACGGTTGCGGCGCAGGCGTCCAATTACGACATGATCGCGGTGATGGTCCATGACAGCGCCTATTGCGACAGATACGAATTGGCCCCCTTCTTTGCGGGGTCGGAATTCAGTGACTGGACGCAGATCGGTTACCGGACACCTTATATCGCGCTGCGGTCCGCACAGGGGGCGTTGGTGGAAAAGCTTGGTGCGAGCGAGACAAGCATCACCCTGTCCACCGACGCAGCCGAGGGCGAATAACGGTCTGATCGGTATTGGGCTTTGTTGCGGAAAGCCGTTGCCGCGAACGACGAGTTTCCGCCCCTTGCGCAGACGACATCAACATTCCCGGCCCTGACCTGCCGCTCACCAAGGTGACCGGCACTGCAGAGCAGCGTCAACAGACCGGCCATTCGTCCATCATGCAGCATTTTCGTAGGGTGAAGCTCTGCTGAGCGGACAAAGCATCAATTCGCTGCGCTACGCACGAAGGTCCGTGACTGCATGGGTGGCCACTCGATCACAGGCCCGCTGGAGGGTGTCGATGGCTAGCCGGGATATGACTTGATCCCGAGGGTCTACGCTTCGGCATCCTGACCATAAAAAGAACGGCGACTGGGCTGAGATGGCCCGGTCGCACGGGGGCAGCACTTGGGGCGAAACAGTCAGAACAGTCCCGCCAAAACGGTCTTGTGTTCATGAACGTTGCTGGGTGGATGTGGTGTCCGGCTTAAATTGGAATCTGGCTCTCCACTAAGTGACAGAATTTAAATAATTTTTAATTTTAAGCGGAATGATGAGTTGAATCTGTAATGGGCAAGAGTGGAACCCGCCCGTAAGGCACAAAAAAAGCCACTCAAAAAGCGGCGATCTTGGCAGGACTTTGGCTCCTACAGGCGGCGCAAGTCGTCAATCCTGTAGACTGGCACGCCATCAGCTTCAGGCGCGGGCCTTATTTTATTGACTTTGAGTGCTATTCTGACTTGAGATTCAGTGATCATTGCCATTGCCGCCCATGTTCTCACGGTCTGGTAGTGCTTCACGAAATGGTCGTAAACACAGGGCGAGACCAATGAGGCACGGCCGCCGGTACTCGACTTTCGGCCGGAATAGCTGGGTAGCAGACCGACTGCGCTGAGTTTTGCTGCGAACCTGCGTTCCAATCCCAGCAGGTTTCGCAGGTCCTCGAGGCTGAGACCAGAGCCGTCCTGTTGCAGAAGTTTTGACTTAAGCTCTTCAATATCAATTCGGACCCGGCCCAAGCCGTGGCCGGACGATCCGTAACAAGCCTTTTGTAGCTGGCTCGCTCGCAGCAGCGCGAGGATCTGTCCGGCCGAACAGGTCAGATGAAAGCAAGCAGCCTGAATTGTATGCATTTTCTGGTCAGCGCACGGGGATCGATCGCCGATAAGTTCATCGATTTCACCCAGAAAACCATTCAGATGATCGCGCTCAAATCGCGCTTTCTTGTACGTCCGCGTGCGCAGTGGCACGAAAATCCTGTCTTCGACCAAACCTGATCAATGAAGTACCTGTCCGTTTTGTTGAGTTGTATCTTTTGTGTCATGACCGCTTCTCCACGATTGTGAAGAGATTGATCCGGCCCTTACTGATCTTTTTTAGTTTTCCTTCGAAGATCGCTCTGACGACCGCTTTGAAACTACGCCCGCCCGACTTGCAAAGCCGACAAATGTCTCCGATGGTCATTGCACCGTTCACTGAGGAGAGCGCGTCTGTCAGTCGGCCGTCTGCTTCGAAATCTGGCGTCAGAGAAAACCGCAGATACATGATTGCATTGAATGCATCTGACCGCGAAAAGCTCTGCTCAGTCACAAGCCGCAGTTCGTCAACAAGGCCCGTGGGCATTGTCTTTGCCAATTGATTGAGTTCACGCATGAACCGACTGCTGGCCAAACGATCAGTTGGCTTCACGGCAACCGCAATGCGCCTGCCACCCTTTTCTGTGATTACAAGATCAAAGAAGTGAGTGGCCGGTTTGCCAGCATCACCAACGAACGGAACGGGCCCAACTTGTTCGTAAACCTGCGCGACAGTTGGATCAACGAGGGTGATGGCAAGATTATGGTATTCGACTTGGCTTTCGAGCCCGTAGGTTCGCGGTTTCCTGCTGGGAAGGTCCGGAAAAACAGCAAATATTCGACACGAGCCGCGCGACCGAGGATTGATTGATCTGCAGCCTTGGTAGGGCATCAGGTCTGCATCTTGCCTGACGAAGTCGCCGATTTCGTTGGCGTATGGTTCGGTAGGGCCGTACGCCCTTTGGAACGCCTCCGGCATCCCCGACAAATCCGTCATTGGGATCGTGTCTGGTTCCATCAATTGATGATCGAGTAGTGCATTCATCTCATAACTTCCGTCTGTCCGAGCGCGGAAGCGCCGGATTCCGGGTCGCAAACAGCCATCCGCTGGAGCGGGCCCATTGACTTTTGAATTTTTGAGTGGGAAGAATGAGGCTGATCAAGGCGGGCTCGGTTAGCGAAAGCTACCGGGCTTTGCTCATTCTTATGGGTATGATTAAGTCATGCGGCATCCTCCGTGCTTGCAGAGACAGCTCGGTCGGGCCAAAGTTCAGAAGTGGACATTCCTGTCACCTTCGCGATTTCCTGCTCAACAGGCGACGATCTGAAACGGCCTAAGGAGGCCGAGCATACTGCCGATGTCGAGATTGATAAGGATTTCGCAATATCCGAAAATGATGACCCGGCCAGTGTCAAAAGATATTTGACCCGCGCGTGATTCTCGCGATTTATGGTTGGCGGATTTCCGGACAATTTCTCTGCCTTCACAGCTGTTGTTGTGTAGGCAAGCTGATTCAAGGTGATTCGAAAGTCAAGAGACTTGATCTACCAATGGCTAAATATGCGCCGAGAGGCACAACATATTGTATCATCTAGCTCCGGGATTAGACCGAAGTCAAGAAGTATTGGCGTAATGGCTAGGTCTGATTAATTTTAATGGAAATAGCATTCGCCCAGAATGATTGCCCAACCATTCGAGAGATAAGTGGGTGGCATTGACCCGGCAGTTTTTCCTCGGGGGATCTTCGGGATCGACAGTTGTGGTTGTTTTCACTTGCACGGGGTCAGTTCTGGTGGCGCTGGCAGATCGACTGGAAAGGCATTGGCCCCCATTGCCACGCCGCAGAGCTCGTGACAGCGGGCTTCCAGTGCCGCGCGTGTCATGCCCACTTCTACCGCTAATTCATCAGCGCTTTCGCGGTTGATTGACGCTGCTGGCATTTCGGTCAGACCCTGACAGACGCTGACCTTTTCGCCGGTCGTCGGCGTGGCACCCTTCAGGATACTCGCGAACCGCTCGGCACTGATCTCGTCATAGCTGACCGAGCCGTGAGCGGCATAAGCCTCCAAGGTCGTCATCTGGCGGCGCGGTAAGATAGTCATGTCATCGGCTCCGAGATCCTTCGTTATTGGCAACATCAATAGGGCGTGCATGGCAGCCCGTCAAAGATCCGTGTCCAATGACGCTCCTATCCTGCCGCTCAGCAGACAGTTGTGTCACATGCGAGCTTTTGGTTGAAAGCTTGCACCAACAGCATAAGCCTTAAGCACACCCACCTGACGGCAAATGGGATGCCCGCTTTGCCGGGACTGCCGAAAGCTGGTCACTGCAATCTGGTCCAGAGCGCTTGAACGTCGCGTAGTGGTGGGCAATCAGGTTATGCAGAGACTGACCACTTGGGGAATGTCGGTTGATGTGAACAATTGTTATGAAGCACCACGTCGATATTTAGGTAGGCAAGCGTGGCAAGCATCGACGTTGGCTGGTCGGGATGATGCAACAGCAACTTGCGGAGAATGTCGGGAACAAAGTTTCACAAATACAGAAATACGAAACCGGCGCGAACCGCGTCAGCGCCTCGCGCCTTTGGGATATCGGCAATGTGCTGGGCGTGCCGGCCTCGTTCTTTTTTTGAAGGTTACGATGCACACCCTGCGGCAGATACCCCAGGCAGTGATATACGTGCGAGGCGACATCCTGACCGATAAGGAATCACTGGATTTGCTGCGGGCCTACTTTGCGATCCCCGCCATCAAGCGCCGTCGCCTGTTTGATCGCGCGCGGGTACTGAGCAAAGGCTAGATATTTGATCCTATATTCTGATTTTGTGAACACCTACGGCTTATTTTTACGTGACCGGACGTTCATAGATCACGCAGCATGTTGTAAGGACGACGCTTAGCCCGATCTGAACAGCTGTGATGCGTAAAGGGCACTAAGCCGAACTTTGAGGCCGCAACCTTGGAGTGTTTGTTGAGTAACGCTGACAACTTTTCGTATGTCGGTAAACGTCAGCGTATCAAATCCAAGGAAAAATGAATGAAGCTCAATTTACTCCTTAGCTGCGGGGCCATATCGATGTTGTCTGCATGCGGTGGATCGTCATCTGGTGGGGTGTCAAACTCTGACGGAGGGCCTTCGGTTGTCACGCTGGGACAGCTCATTGATCGTGCCGAAGCGTTCGAGAACGCCATTGGCACCACGAACATTGATCAACTGGGCGAGCCTACTGCATTTGCAAGTCTCCCCGCGTCAGGTACTGCCAACTATATTGGAGTTGCTGTCGTTGGCTTGATCCAAGATAATGGGGAAGGTGTTGATATCGCAACATTCGGCGCCGTTGGTTCGACCACCATCTTGGCCAACTTTGGGAATCAAACGGTCACCGGCACAGCTGATAACTTTTTCCAAATCGACAATCCCAACGTAGAGGGTTTTGATGGGCTCACTGGTGAACGTATTTCTGGTTCCCTTGCTTACAATTTGTCCGGATTTGGTCAAAACGAGTATATTGGTCGTTTTACAGGAAGTCTGACACCTGAAGGCCAATCTGCTTTAAATGTTGATGTCGGAGGAAGTGGCGCTTTTGTTGGCGACCAAGGAGAGGGCTTTGCCGCGGAAGCGTTTGAAGATGGCAATGAAGCTTTTGTTGGCATTTTGGCAATCAAAGACTGAGCTTATAAAGTGCGCTGTGGGCGATCTGGAACCTTGTCATGTCTGGCCCTGCGCGCCGTTCATCAATCTTGGCTGGTGCTGTGGTGCGTTCCGTCAAAGCCGTCGTTCGTCTCGATAGGGCAATGTAATCTCGGATGGTTTTATCAACTTGATAACATGGTCGTTGTATTCTCCGACGCACAAACTGTTTACGGGTTTTCTGTTCATCACTTGCGTAAATGTGCGCGCTTTTTCGTCCGCTTTTAGCCTGATATTACCGAGACTTTATGAGTGCTTTGGGCTTCCGATGCGCAAAACCAGTTCTGTCGTTGCCAAAGCGTATTGACCCAAGGGGGGTGCGCCACTACCAAAGGGCGAGTTATCCTATTGTTCACCACACGGAGATTGTAATGCGCTCACTGATGATTGTCGCTGGTTTTTGCACCAGTCTTGCGGGCGCTTCGCGTGCGAATGTGGACGAGGGGTTGACGCTTTTGCAGCAGGGCGATGCGTCTGAGGCGTCTGCGCAGTTTGCGGCCGCTTTTGAGTCTGGCGATGCGGCGGGTGCATTCTGGCTGGGCCGGATGTTCGAGCTGGGTATCGGGGCAGCGCCTGATCCAATGCGCGCAGCCAATCTTTATGCGGCTGCGGCGGAAGGCGGCGATCCTGCGGGACAGTTGCGACTGGGGCTGATGTATCACGAAGGCACAGTGCTGCTGCGCGATTACATCGAAGGGACGCGGCTGATCTGTGCTGCGGCAGAGGCGGCCCTTGCCGAGGCGCAGGTGGCGTGCGGTCTGGCCTATGAGGCTGGACGCGGTGTTGATGCTGATCCTGTGCGTGCAGATGGATTTTGGCGAACAGCGGCCGAGGCAGGCAATGTCGCGGCGATGAACCTGTTGGGCGCTGCCGCCTTGCGGTCGGAAGACGTGGCGGCAGCGCGCGACTGGTTTGCCCAGTCTGCGGATGCGGGCAATGCGGTGGGCATGGTCGAGACGGCGCGGCTGTTGGAAGCGGCGGATGAGCCTGACCTGATCGAAGCCTATGCCTTGGCGAGCCTTGCGGTTGTGCGGGCACATCCCGAGGCCGGGGGCTTGCGCGACCGGATCGAAGCCCAGTTAAGTGCGGCCGAAGTCACGCAGGCGCAGGCGCGTGCCCGCGACTGGACGCAAGACCAGATGCAGGCTGCGGACTAGGCTGGTGCGGGCCGGTATCCGACTAAGCCTGACGCTGGCTGCGATTTTGGCGGGAACATCAGCCACTGCGGCTTGTCTGCAGATCGACAGCGTGACGGTGGATGGTGCCGCTTTGCTGCCCCCGGCAGAGATTGCGGCCCTGACTGCCCCGATCACCGGCAGATGCGTGCCTTTCGTCACCGTGCTGGCCGAGATCGACGAGGTGCTGCAGGCGCTGACGCTGGCTTATGTGGATGAGGGCTATATCGCCGCGAGGGCATGGCTGCCCGAACAGAACCTTGGTGACGGCACGCTGGAGATCCGGCTTGTCGAAGGCACTTTGGGTGCCGTCCGGTTCAACGGTGCGGAAGACCCCCGCTGGGAAGCGCGCAGCTTTCCGGGTCAGCGCGCACAGCCGGTGCAGTTGCGCAGCGTCGAACAGGGCTTGGATGTAATCCGGTCAATGCCGGGCTTTGATGCGCAACTGGAGCTGGCTCCTGGCGACGCTGACGGCGTCACCGATCTGGATATCACGACAACAGGCAGGCCGTGGCAATTGCGGCTGTCGAGTACGAACATCGGCGACGACGAGGCCGATGAAGGGGCAGCCGCCGCGACTGGGCAGTTCATAACCGCATTGGATGGCAGCATCTCGCAGGCGTTCGGGTTCAACGAAACATTCCGTCTGAACCTGTCACGCAGCCAGCCGGACCATCCGCTCAATCTGTTCCACGAAGGGCCCCGCACGCGCAGTGGAAATGTATCGGTCGATGTGCCCACGGGCACGTTCAATGTCCGCGCCAATGTCGGCTGGTCGGATTATGCGACCACGGTCCCCGGCGCCTTCAGCCCGATCGCGGTAGACGGTGATACGCGCACCATCGGACTGGGTGGCAGCGCCCTGTTAGCGCGCGACCAGACGTCAAAGACGCAGATGACGTTCGGCCTGACTAGGCGCGTGAACGAGAACCGGATTGCTGATGTGCGCATCGATGCCTCCAGTCGGGTGCTAACCTCTGCGCGCTACGGCGTGGCACATGAACGCGCGCAATGGGGCGGCGTGTTGGAGGCTCTGGCGGGGTTTGAGCATGGCCTGCGCCTGTTCGGGGCAGAGGATGCCAATACCCAGCCCGCAGGCCAGCCCGATGCGCAATATGCTCTCTGGGATGCAGAACTGCGGTTCCGGCGCTTGATTGAAGCGGGCAGCAGCCGGATCGGCTATACCACCAGCCTGCGCGGTCAGTGGAGTGATGATCTGCTCTACGGCACGCAGCAGTTCAATCTGGGTGGCGGCGCGTCAGTGCGCGGCTCCAAGGCGGTGCTAGTCAGCGGAAACACGGGCCATGTCTGGCGCAACGAGGTCTTCTGGCGCACACCAGCGACCTTGCCGGAACATCTTGGTGTGTTCGAACTCTACGTCACAGCGGATCGTGGCGTGATCGCAGCCCAAGGCGATGCGGGTATCGCAGGTGGCGTTGTGCGCGGGGCCACCATTGGCGGGCGGCTGGTTGGTGGGCGGTTTGATATTGATGCGAGTTACGGGCGGATCTTGCAAGTGCCGGGCGGTATTGCACGCCCGGACGGGAATTTTCTGATCTCTGCGGGCTGGCGGTTTTGAAGATGACAGGGTTTGATCGGGATTGTGGACAGGGAGGTCAGCAATGACCAAGGCAACATCACGTGTTCTGAACCAGCTGGTGACGGCGGTCTCGGTCTTTGCACTGACTATGCAGCCGATCATGGCGCAGACTGTCGCGGCGGGCGATGGCCCGGTCATTGGCAATGCACCCAACGGCGTGCCGATGGTCATGATCGAGACCCCGAACGGGCAGGGAGTTTCCCACAACCGCTATGACCAGTTCAACGTGGGCCCCGACGGCCTGCTGCTGAACAACATCTCCGGCAATTTTGACACGACACAACTGGGCGGGATCATCCCGGGCAATGCCAATCTGGCGAACGGGGGGGCTGCCAGCCTGATCCTGAACGAGGTTGTCAGCCCCAATCCGTCCACGCTGGCAGGCTATCTGGAGGTCGCTGGCGCGCGTGCCGATGTGATTGTTGCCAACCCTTACGGCATCACCTGCGATGGCTGTGGGTTCCTGAACATGGATCGCATGACGCTGGCAACCGGCACGCCGACTTGGGAGGCGGGTGTATTCACCGGCCTTGGCATCGATGGCGGCGCGATTGCGATTGGTGAGAATGGTGCGGCAGCGCGTGACACGCTGCGGTTCGATCTGCTGAGCCGCCGCATCAGCGTGGCGGGGGCCGTCGAGGGCCAGCGCATCCGCGTCGTCGCGGGGCGCAATGATGTGGTTTATCTGACTGACGAAGTGACCCCGCGCGCAGTGGACGGCAGTGATGCGCCAGAGCTCGCGATTGATTCCAGCGTGCTGGGCGGCATGTACGCCGGATCAATCAGCATCACCTCGACGGAAAGCGGTGTCGGCGTGCGCGCGCCGCAGAATATGGCGGCTACAACGGGTGATATGCATATCACCGCTGACGGGCGGCTGGTGATGGGGCGTGCCAGTGCGCAAGGCCAGATGCAGGTGCAGTCCACCAGCAGCGATGTGACGGTGGAGGAGAGTCTTGCCGCGCGTGAAGCGCTTGAGATTGAGGCTGCCCGCGCGATCCTTGTGGAAACCGATGCGCGGATCGTGTCCGAGGCGGCCCTTGCCTTGCAGGCAGGCAGCGGCGTGACGCTGGGTGAAGGGGCCGAACTGGCCGCTATCGGCGATCTGACTCTCACTACCGGGACCGGCGATGCCGTTCTGGGGGCTGCCGCCCGGGTGCTGTCGCATGGCGATGTCAGCGTGCAGGCGCGCAACATCAAAGCACAAGCCGATGCGGTGCTGCTGGCGGGCATGGCGCGGAACGGTGTGGCGCAGGATGCAACGCTGGCCTTGCAGGCGGTGGAGAGCATCACCCTGTCAGACGCACAGGCCGCATCGGGTGGCGATATCAGCGCCGATGCCCGTATCATTGCAATCGCCGCGCAAGGCGATCTGCCCGCAGGCCGCTTTGTGGCGCAGGGTGATATCGCCCTGGCAACAGAACAGCTGACAGCCACAGGCGGACAAGTGATTGCCGGTGGCAACCTGTCGGTCACTGCGGTGGATACTGGTATGGTCATCGACGGCGGATCACTGCAGGCCGGTCAGGGGATAAGCATCGCAGCGGGACAGAGCTTGCAGGTTGATGCTGGCTTACAGGCTGTGGCTGGTGACGTCGCACTTGCGGCTCAAGGTGATCTGACGCTTGAAGGCCAAGCCTTGACCGGTGGCAGTGTCACTTTACAAGCGGGTGGTGATCTTGCGACGCATGCGGTGCTGCAGGCCGCTGAAGCCATCGCAATGTCTGCCCGGAACATCTATAACAGCGGCAACGTGCAAACTGGCGCGGGCGCGATTGATCTTGCGGCGGGCAGCTTGAACAACACGGGATTGATCGTCGCTGCTGACGATCTGACCATTTTCAAGACGGACAGCCTGACAAATGCTGGCATCTTGCAGTCGGCGGGCCTGTTGTCGGTCCATGGCACAGCCAGTGTCGTGCAGAACGGTGCTTCCGCACAGATGATCGGCTTGCAGGGCGTTGATTTAGTTGCCGCGCGTCTGACCAACGCGGGCACGATTGGTGCTGTTACTGGCGACATGACAATCGCGATGTTGCTGGATGTGGCGAACACCGGTCTGATTCAGGCAAGTGCAGGCCAGATAGACCTGCAAGCGCGCGACCTTGTGAATACAGGCGATATAGTTGCCGGTCATGATATCGCGCTGTCTTTGGGAGGGCTGTTTGATAATGCTGGCCTGCTGCAGGCGGCGGGCCGGATGGACGTTGGCGTATTTGCACAGCTGTTGAACCGCGCAGATGGCGATATCGTTAGCGGTCAGAGTCTGACCCTGCAAAGCGCCGGGATCGATAATGCCGGAATGATTGCTGCGGCCACTGGTACGCTGATTGCGCAGAGTGCCGGTGCCGTGACGAATACGGGCCTTATCTTTGGTCAGGACCTGCTGTCACTCGCAACCGATCATGCGATCCTTAATGATGCAGGGATATTGCTGGCTGCAGGGTCGTTGCAAATCGGCGGTCTGAACAACGCGCTGGCGCTGTCGATCACGAACCAGCGCGGGGGCCTGATCGAGACTTTTGACGGGGATACTGCGCTTGCGGCCAGTCTGATCGAGAACATCGGCGCAGAGGTCAGCGTCTCAAAAGAGGTCGACGTTTCTAGTATCTCACGCAATTCGGGCACGTGTCCCAGCGTGTTTGGCTTTGGCGTTTATCGCTGCACGACCAACACGACAACGACCACAACAACCACCGACGTCGCAACCAGCGACGGCGTGGCCTCTATGATTGTCTCGGGCCGAGATCTTGCGCTGTCCGGCGGCACGGCACGGAACATGTATAGCCTGATATCTGCGCAGGGTGACATCAACCTGACGCTGGAGGAACTGACAAACTCCGGTCTGTCCTTGATGGAACTGACCGAAAGCGAGACGCAGTCGGTAACACGTCGTCGAACATGTTTGGTTTTTTGCGTCAGCGGAACAACTCGAGGCAACATCATTGTTTCTGATCCGATCATGCAGGAGATCGGTGCAGTCTTTGCGACGATCACGGCCGGCGGAAGCATTGTCGGGGAAGTCACCGGCTATATCGCAAACGGGGCTGTCGGTGCCGGCGCGCCGGCCACAGGCAACAGTGGCAATGCTCCGGATCTGACCGACCCGGACTTTGCGCAGATTGCGACTGCTGCGCCTGATTTTGAAACCCTGACGCCTGTCGCAGGATCGGTCACAGGCTTTGCGAGCGGTGCTTTAGGCAACACAGCCCTTTTTGTCAGTACAGTTGATCCTAACGCGCCATTCCTCATCGAGACGCGGCTCGACTTTGTCGATCTTGGCCGTTTCCTGTCCTCCGATTATTTCCTGAGTGCTTTGAACTACGACCCTGCCATGCTGCAAAAGCGTTTTGGCGATGCCTGGGCCGAAACGCTGTTCGTGCGCGAACAGATGTTCCAGCTTACGGGGCAGGGGTTGGGGATTGGAGGTCTTGACCCCTATCAGCAGATGCGGCGGATGTATGATGCGGCAGTGGATGCTGCCCGTAGCCTTGATCTGACGCCCGGGATTGCCCTGACGCCTGCACAGATCGCGGCCCTGACCGATGATATCATCTGGCTGGAAGAGGCTGTCGTGAACGGCCAGACCGTGCTTGTCCCGCGGGTCTATCTGGCGTCGGCGTCATCGCTTGCGGCAATGCAATCAGTGACAGGTGGCAGTAGCATACGTGCAGGTCTTGATATCAACCTGCTTGCAGGCAGCTTCGTCAACAGCGGGGCGGTGACGGCGGGACGCGATCTGGCACTGGTGGTGCAGGGTGATCTCGCGAACCTCGGCGGCATGCTGGGCGCACAAAATGTGCTGGCGCTGGATGTGGCGGGCACGCTGACGTCCTTCAGTGGGACGATTGCGGCTGACATGGTGCAGATTGCAGCACGTGACATCGTCATTGAAACGGCCGTTGTGCGCGGGGGCGACGACAGGTCCTATCAGGATGTGGCCGGAATAACCTCGACAGTCACCGCAGGCACCGAGCTGGTGATGCTGGCAGAGCGCGGCATCGTGCTGACAGGGGCAGAGGTTACGTCGGGCGGTGCGGCCACATTGGTTGCCGGTGACGGGATTACCGTTGGTGCGCTGGCTTTGGAAGGGCAGGCACAGCTTGACTTTGACGGCGGCTATTACCGCGCCGAAAGCCTGCGTCATCAGGCCAGCCAGATTGTCACTGGTGCAGAGCTGACACTGTTCGCGCAACGCGGTGACATCGTGCTGGAAGGTGCGGTGCTTGACGCAGGAGGCGCTGTCGGGCTGATCGCGCAGGACGGTGACGTGCTGATGCAGGCCGTCGCTGATTACAGCTTCAGCGATATGTCATCGCAGGGCGGCAACTTCATTTCCAAAAGTTCTGTACGCGACCAGCGCTTTGATCTGGCCCATCAGGTCAGCCAGATTGCAGGCGCCGAGATCGACGTCTTTGCCGCAGGCATGATTACGGCAGAAGGGACGCGGTTCGCCACGGCAGGCCAGACCGGCGATACGCTGGACGCGCTGCAAGTTGGTGATCTGCGCATGACGGCGGCGGGTGGGTCGATCCTTGTCAGCGCTCCGACGGCTATCTCGGCGCGCAGTTATCAGTCCAGTTCGTCCATGCTGGGTGGTCTGATCAGTTCAAGCACAGACATACGTAGCCTGAACACTGAAAGCCTGCGCTCGACCGCGCGGGTGGCGGGCATTATTGATCTGACGGCGGCGGGTGATCTGACGCTGGTCGCTGTGGATTTTGAAGCGGCAGGGATCCTGCGCACCGATGTCGGTGGGCAAACCTATCTGCTGGCAGCAGTGGATACCGATTACGCCTCCAGCAACGTGATGCGCAACAACGGCGTAACGATCACCACGACCACGCAGGAAGACTATACCGAACGCGCGACCTTCAATGAATTGCGCGCGGCGGGCTTTGCCTTCGATGAAGGCTCGCCGGTGACGTTCGACGCGATCCGCGATCCGCGCATTGGCGCAACGCATGCTGCTGCACTGGTCAACACCGGCGAGGCGAACATGGCCATCGCCGCGATGTTCCTCGGCGATACAGATCCCGCCACAGGCCCGCCATCAAGCGGCGCAGATGATGACAGCTGGCGCACAGATCTCGATATGAGCCAGATCGCACTGCCCGGTGTGCAGGACGGACCGGGCTATGGCTATATCGCCCCGCTGCTGGAGCGTGAGAGCACCGTCAACAACGCCGTCCTACTGATCGACCAGCACTACTATGACCAGCAGGTCGTCCTGAACCCCGCGTTCAAGGCGCTGGTCAGCATCGCCGTCAGCGCCTATGTGCCGGGACTTGGCGAAGTCCTGAACCTGGGTGGAGCAGCCGGAGCGGCAGCAACCGCCTTCGGCCATTCCATGACCACCGGCATGATCGAAGGCACGATCACCGGCAACATGGACATCGGTGCGATGCTGGAAAACGCCGCCTTCTCCGGTGTCACCTCAGGGCTGACGGCGGGGATCAATCTGCCCGATAATCTCGGCCTTAACCAAGACTCGCTCTTTGGCCGTGGCAACCTTTCCATCGCGAATCTCGCCGAAGGCGGGCTTGATGCCACCATCACGGCCGCCCTGCGCACCGGGGTCTACGGCGATGACTTCGTGGCAGGCTTCAGCGCCAGCCTCGGGTCCAGTGCTGCAGGGCTGCTCATGGCGGATATGCATAATATTGTGGGAGATAACGCAGCTGGGCTGGGTGGTGAAGGCTCTATGGGCCACATCCTTGCCCATGCCGTCGTCGGATGCGCGCTGGCTGAGATGCAGGGGGCCGATTGTGGGGCAGGGGCTGTCGGAGGTGCAGTTAGCGCCTATTACGCAGGGTATACTGACCGTGCGGGCCTAGCCGATGACGTTCGCGAAACCGCGATCGCACGTGCGGAGTTGATCGGAGCAGTCTCTGGCTACTTCGTCTCCTCTGGCAAGGCCGAGAACGTCACACAGGCTGCAGCGATCAGCCAGTCCGCATTCGAGAATAACTATCTACTTCATGCCGAAGCGGTTGAGTTTGAAGCTCTACAAGACCTGCTTTCGGGTGGAGAATGTGGTGACGAAGCCAGTTGTGCTGCAGCCGCAAACAGATTGATGGAGCTGGCGGACCGCCGCGCGCAACGCGCGTTAGAGCTGCGTCAAGCCTGTCAAGACGTCCGCAGCATGGCTTGCCAAATTGAGCTCGGCGAACTCCGCAATGCTTTGGTCAGCTATGGCGGCCATGCCGCAATGTACCCTGTCTTGGACGGAACACATAGCAATCAGTCCTATGCCAGTAATCTCGCAAATGAGTTGATGGGTAATTATGGACGCGAAGTGGGCGCTGTCGCGCTAGCGTCGTTGCCGGTCGATACGTTGACTGGATTGATCAATCTTGCAGACTTGATCAGCCGTGCAAGGGTCGGCGATCGCGATGCCTTGGCTACGTTGTCCGCAATGGGTGCATCAGCTGTAGACTTCGTCAGCAATCCGGCCGCGGCTTATCGTGAACGTTTTGCCGAGGCGGACCTGCTGGAAGCTTCAGGGCGTATATTCGAAGCTGATGTTATGCGAGCGCAGATTGGTGCGGAACTAGGCCTCAGCTTCACCGCGTTTCAGACTGCGACAGGGACCGTCCGAATTGGGGCAAGAACGGCCCCAAATGGGGGAGTGGGAGGTTTCTACGATCCGCGCGCATGGCGACAAAACTACGAAGATTTTTACAACGGCAATATAACTTCTACGACAGTACCGCCATTTGGTGCACCCAATGTCAGGTTGGCTGGACAACCACATCCAAGGACCGATATCGTCTTTGATCAGCGCGGGTTCCCAATTTTTGACGACGTTGCCCGTTATGATACACGGTTTCCGGCGGCTGCCTTCAATGCCACAGATTATGCAGGGCAAATGCGTATGGCGACGCGGGATTTACGTACAACGATGGCTAATAATCCACAACTGCGGTCTCAGTTTACACAGCCGCAGTTAAACGCAATTCACGGCGGTAGAGCGAAAATTCCTGATTTTACGTGGC
Source organism: Yoonia sp. 67-2 (assembly GCF_035117555.1). Taxonomy (NCBI): domain Bacteria; kingdom Pseudomonadati; phylum Pseudomonadota; class Alphaproteobacteria; order Rhodobacterales; family Paracoccaceae; genus Yoonia; species Yoonia sp. 67-2. The sequence continues at coordinate 988 of NZ_JAYKPK010000017.1, read as the reverse complement.
ATCACCATCAAGATAGTGGCCGCATGCAGCTTGTTCCCTCCACAACCCATCGTGGAACAGCGCATATTGGTGGTGAAGCTATGTCAGGAGGACAGTGATAATGAAGTTTGCTGTTGATCGTGATGATAGTTCAGATTTAGGATTTGCTAATGTGTGTCGGATATCAGGTGCTGTAAGCCGTGAAGAATTTATTCAATGGGTTTACTGGGTGATTGAGAATTCTACAGAGGACTTACCAAGCTTTTTCTTTGAATTGGATGAACTTGAAAAGTCGGCCACATCTTTTGATCGTATTGTTGGGTTCGTTCCATCTTCTGGTTTGAAGTTTGGTGAAGAAGACGCGGTTGATGGTATAGCCTACTGTAGGAATGTGGACGTGCATGGCGGCTACGATGCTCACGTAGGGCGCACGGAAGCGATTGCTGCGTTACATCGAAATCCTCAGGTTGCGGCTCGGTTTAGTACAATGTTCCCATTTATTGAGTGGTCAATGCCTCCTTTCGCCTCGTAGACCAACCTTTGAAGTGCCAAGCGCAGGAGCGGTGTTGCTGTTGAATGTTTTGGTCATGATGCTTTCCAAAATTGGCCGCCTCGGGCTATGTGACTTACGCATGATAAACAGAGAAAAATATTCATAGCATACTTTTGCACGCTTTATCATAAAAGCTCGCATCAGCGCCCAAGCCAAAAACCCAATGAAACATGGGCAAAGTGCAGCACTTTGCAACATACCGTCTCCATCATGCAAGGTTCGTGGTCACGCGACTTCAATAGCGTGCATCGCATTGTTCATTTTCATACTGTCGAACGAAGACTGAGCTACTCCCCATCGGCTGGACAGTATCTGGCGTTGATTAAGCTACTTTTTGCACCTGCTGATCGGGTTGGGTTTCGTTTTTTCTCAGCCAATAGGTAATCTCCCCTTTTTTAACGGGGTGCATCCGTAGAATTCATGCAGCCATATTCAATTTCATGACGGGTGTGATGC
>NZ_JAYKPK010000016.1:0-35851 GCF_035117555.1 Yoonia sp. 67-2 | reverse complement strand
TCAGCCAGCCATTGTTTGGTGTGTCGAACCGCTCGACCGCCTGAAGAACCGCCATAGCACCCGAGACCAGAAGGGTGCGTATGTCGCGCTGTCCCATCTTCGAGGTCTTCCCGAGCTTGGCCTTGCCGCCGGTCGAGTGCTGCTTTGGCACCAACCCAAGCCACGCGGCAAAATCGCGACCGCGTTTGAAGGTGGCCAAGTCTGGGGCAAACGTCTCAATCGCAAGCGCCGTGACAGGACCCACTCCCGGCATGGTTTGTGCGCGACGCACCAAGTCCGCTTTCTTGGCCGCAGATCTCATCTTTGCGTCCAGTTCTGCAACACGCGCATTCATTCCCTCGATCTGCTCCAGATACATTCGGCCAAGTTCGCGAACCTCAATGTGCAGCGCCGTGTCATTATTTGCGAGTGCGTCGACAAGCTGCTTGAGATGGGCAGGCCCACGTGCCGCAATCAGTCCATGTTCGGCAAGGTGGCCCCGCAAAGCGTTGATCATCTGAGTGCGCTGACCAACAAACATCTGCCGGGTGCGAAACAGCATGGCGCGGGCTTGCTGATCTTCAGTTTTCACTGCCACAAAGCGCATGGTCGGACGCATTGCAGCCTCAACGATGGCTTCTGCATCGGCCACATCATTTTTTTGGCGTTTGACGAAAGGCTTTACATAGGACGGCGGAATTAACCGCACATCGTGCCCCAGTGCTTCAAACGCCCGACCCCAGCCATGCGCCGTCGCACATGCCTCCATAGCGATCAAGCATTTGGGCTGCTGTGCCACGAACGCGATTAGCTGCCCCCGCGACAGTTTCTTACGAAATGCAACCGACCCGTCATTGTGGGCACCGTGCAGCTGGAACACGCGCTTTGCCAGGTCGACACCGATTATAGTAACTTCGGACATGGATGCTCCTTCCTTTTGTGATGGCTTTAACACTCACCACAATGGCACATTGCGATGCCGTCGGGAGGGGCATCCACGCCATCAACAAAGGAGACTGACTATGGGACTGAAACGGACAGCCGAATTCCGCAAGGACGCGGTGCGGATCGCGTTGACCAGTGGGCTGACGCGCAGGCAGGTGGCTGATGATCTCGGTGTCGGCATGTCGACGCTGAACAAGTGGATCACGGCGCATCGAGATACGGATGTCGTGTCGAAAGAGGATTTGAGTCTCGCCCAAGAGAATGACCGACTTCGACGAGAAAACCGTATCCTCAAGGAGGAGCGGGACATCCTAAAAAACTGTTCCGGGCCGCAGCCCGCCTGTGCGCGATAGTAACAGCCTGTGCTATGCTGCACCCGAAGGGCAGTTGCCGATGGCTTATTGGAGGGGCAGACCCCGTTAAAAAACGTGGCACATGGGTCGATGCGCACTTGAGAGTGGTGACACCGCTGTTGTGGTGATCCCGGTTAGGAAGATGACGAACTTGGCAGGCCCACGCCCTTCTTCCAAAATGGAGGATATGCCATGACGAACCCAACGACCGGCGGCCACTCGGATTTGATGATGGTCAACCCAAATGCAGCGGCGATCGACATTGGGTCGACCATGCACATGGCTGCGGTAAATCCTGATGCCTGCGACATGCCCGTGCGCGCCTTTGGAACATTCACGCAGGATTTGCATGCAATGGCGGCGTGGTTCAAATCCTGTGGTGTCACCAGCGTCGCGATGGAATCGACCGGTGTTTATTGGATTCCAGCCTTTGAGATATTGGAGGGTCACGGCCTTCATGTGATCCTTGTGAATGCGCGCTACGCCAAGAACGTGCCGGGTCGCAAAACCGATGTCAGCGATGCCGGATGGCTGCGTAAGCTACATTCCTATGGCCTGTTGCGCGGCAGTTTCCGGCCTGAGGCCGAGATCGCCACCCTGCGCGCCTATATGCGCCAACGAGAACGGCTCACCGAGTATGCTGCTGCCCATATCCAGCACATGCAGAAGGCCTTGATGGAGATGAACCTGCAACTGCATCATGTCGTATCGGACATCACTGGTGCGACCGGCATGCGGATCATCCGTGCCATTGTCGGCGGCGAGCGTGATCCGGAGGTTCTTGCCGCGTTCCGGGACGTCCGCTGTAAATCCACTATAGACACGATCAAAGCCGCGCTGGTCGGCAACGACCGGGCGGAACATATCTTTGCCCTGACACAGTCGCTGGAACTTTATGATTTCTACAAAGCGCAAATCGCAGCGTGTGACCGCAGGCTTGAGGCAGCGGTTGGAACGCTGACAGCCCGGGCAGAAGATGATCTGGCCCCACTGCCCAAGGCACGGATCAAAGGCAAGCAGCACAATGCCCCGTCCTTTGATGTGCGCGCTGCGCTTTATGGCGTGTTGGGCACAGACTTGACGCAAATCCACGGCCTCGGGCCGTCACTGGCTTTGAAGCTGGTGGCCGAATGCGGCACGGATTTGCGCGCATGGAAGACCGCCAAGCACTTCACGTCGTGGCTCTATCTGGCCCCAGGCAACAAGATATCGGGAGGCAAACTTCTGTCTTCGCGGACACGCCGGTCCTCAAGCCGTGCTGCGGCGTTGCTCAGGCTGGCCGCGACCACCATTGGAAGGAGTGAAACGGCTTTGGGTGCATTCTACCGGAGATTGTCATCGCGCATTGGCAAGCAGAAGGCGGTGACAGCAACAGCACGCAAAATTGCAGTGCTGTTTTACAATGCTGTGCGGCATGGCATGACTTATCAAGATCAGGGTGCGGCAGCCTATGACGAGCGACACCGGCAACGTGTGTTGTCAAACCTTCAACGGCGCGCCAGGACCCTTGGATTTGCATTAGCGCCCATTCCAGAGGCAGCGGCTTTTTCTTAGGAAGGCGACGGTGTTCTTCGCGAGCCAAAAGCCATGAGGTTTAGGTTCATTGAAGAGCACCAATCCGTGTTTGCCATCGGTCGGATGTGTCGTGTTATGAATGTCAGCACGCGCGGTTTGCGTGCATTCTGCAATCGCACTGCCAGCAGCAGACAGCGATCTGATTTGGTCACCTTGGCGCACATCAAAGAACAGTCCCGTCTCAGCCTTGGCAGTTACGGTCGACCACGGATGACGGAGGAGCTGAAGGAAATTGGCTTGGAGGTTGGGCATCGCCGCGTAGGCCGTTTGATGCGTCAGAATGGCATATCGGTCGTGCGAACGCGCAAACACAAGGTCACGACAGACAGCGACCACAAGTTCAACATTGCACCAAACCTGCTGGATCGCGACTTTGTGGCTGAGCACCCGAACCAGAAATGGGCAGGCGACATCAGCTATGTCTGGACACGCGAAGGCTGGTTGTATCTGGCCGTGATCATGGACCTGCACTCGCGTCGTGTCATCGGCTGGGCCGTGAGTAACCGGATGAAACGTTATCTGGCGATCCGGGCGCTGAACATGGCCATCGCATTCAAAACACCGCCCAAGGGCTGCATTCACCACACGGATCGCGGCAGCCTAATATTTGTCCATTCGATACACCGAGCGTTTGGCTGAAGCGGGCATTGAGCCATCGGTCGGTAGCGTCGGTGACTCATATGACAACGCCCTCGCGGAAACCATAAACGGCCTCTACAAAACCGAGCTGGTTCACCGCCAGGGCCCTTGGCGCAACATGCAGGATCTGGAAATGGCCACCCTCGGCTGGGTCGATTGGTTCAACAACCGGCGCCTGCTTGGCCCCATCGGTAACATCCCGCCAGCAGAGGCCGAAGTGAACTTCTATGCACAGCGTGACGTGCTCGATATGGTCGCGTGAAATGAAGCTATAGGTCTCCGATGAAACCGGGGCGATTCACCAAAGCGAGTGTCGTCGCAGGTCGTTCTGGTCGTTGTATCATATTGAGATGGGATCTCTGCGGTCGGACACCTTAAAAGCTCGTACCCGCCATCATGCTGTCCATTACCGGAGCCGCCCAGTATGCCAACCTGATGGCCTTCAGATGTGAATACACTTTTCTCTTGTCAGCCGAGCTGGTCCCATGAAAGGATCAGAAATTATAAAGCAAGACTTTTTTAAACCAGATAGATCACCAATGTTTCAAATTGATAGATGGATCAGACCGACTGTTGTCGGAGTCTTGCTCATGGCCTTGGGTGTTTCTGGCAATGCGGCCGTTGCATGTACGGCAACTGAAATGAGCCGCACTGAGGATGGTTTTATCAAGAAAATTGTTGCTGGTTCGGATAAGATTGTCGCATATGACAGTCCCGAAGCTACCACTGAGGTCTTTCGACTTGAATTGCTCCAACCGTATTTCGTTATCTGCGAGACGGACGAATACCTTCGGATCTCTGACCTCGAAGCATTGAGCGTTGCAGAAGCAGAGGCCGGGTTGACAGGCTTTGTACGCAAGGACCAGAGTTATGACTGGCCGACCCGAGAGGCTCTCGCGTTTTCTGACCTCGCCTTTCTCGGAAATCGTCCTGAGATTGTCGCGTGGGATGATCGCGCCACGCTGCGCAGCTTTATCGAAACTGGGGATGATGCAACTCACGCCCCGAGCTTTCGTGAAAACATTGATGCAACTTTGCGCAGAACCCGAGATGCGCGTCCTTATCCGGTACTGGCCTCCGATGAAGCGATGCTTCTGGGCCGCACACCCCGACGCACCTTTGACGTTTTGCTGCCTGCAGCCTTGCGTCCAACCGACGCTGTGGTCTTTGACGAAGCCGATCTTGAACGCGCGACACAAGCGCTGACTTCGGCGACGATTGTGATTGCTTTTGACTCAACCGGGTCGATGGAAAGTTTTGCACTTTCGGTCGCAGAAAGTCTGAAGGCTTCCTTTGCCGAGCTCCCGGAGGATGTTTTATCCGTCCTCAAACTAGGATTCGTCTTTTATCGTGATGTTGGCGATGAGGTGCCGCTTGAAACCACCCCACCGCTGCCCGTGGATCAGGCTGTGGAGATTCTGATCGCTGCTGCGGCAAATATGTATGGCGGCGGTGATCCAGCCGAACCAATACTGGACGCAACCTATTATGCAGCTCACCTTTATGAGTGGCCGGAAGATGCTGGTCGAAAGATCGTTGTGTCCATTCTGAACGAGGATGCAAAGGCAAGTACCATTGGCGAGGTTGATCCGGGCGATAACGTGCCGACCGGCCTTGACGCGATTGGTGTCGCGAGAAGTCTTTTCGAAGACAGTATCCCGATTATTGCGGTTCAGGCAGGACCAAGCCGTGGTCAGTATCTCGATCAGGTGCTGGGCACGCTCGCAAGCGAAACAGAAGGCGTTTACATTCGCTGGGAGGATGGTCTGAACCAGGCTGAGATCGCCGATGCTTTATCTGGACAGCTGCAGAGCAGAGCAACTGCGGAAATTGCTGAGGGACGGGCGGTCGCCGCTCAAATCTCAACGTTTGAGGGCTCTGCAGTAGTGCCGTTGGACATTGTTGACGGCGAAAAGCTTGAGCGCCTCCGGGAAGCAGGAGTGGCCTTCAATATTGACTTGGGTGAAGATGGAATCCTTGTTCAGCCCGGATACATGATGGAAGCCGCAGATTTGCTTGTGCCACAGATCCGGGTCGACAAACGCACATTGCTCGAACTGATTAACCTGATGTCGGTTCTGGCGGTCACCGGTGTGGACTCGGAAAGCATGCGGCGTTCTGTCCAGCAATCATTGGCCGCAATTGCAGGCGAGGAAACTAACCCTGCCGAAACAATCGCCCAGACATTGCAGCGGCAGCTCGGCATTCAGTTCCGGTCAGGCCTGCTGGAATTCAATCTGGAATTTCTCGATGCGCTAACGCCGACAGAACGTGCCAGTTTTGGTCGACGGCTGCAGGAGGCTGCCCAAGGTCTTGATATGTTCCTGAATGCAAATCTGGAGGAACTGGACCGTAACCCTTGGGTCTGGATGCCGGTTTCGGCATTGCCATGAGGAGGGGCCGCGCAAGCTCCGGCCCTGTCATCGGTGAACAAACGACACATGTCTGATGGGTTTAGGAAACAGCAGAACGTTGCCATGTGCGACAGAGCACTGATCGCGATTGCCGGGCTGAGCCGCGCCTTTGGAACCGGGCAGGCACGTACTTCTGTTTTACAGGACATTTCGCTGCAGATTGAACAGGGAAGTTATACTGTGATCCGGGGCCCAAGCGGTGCTGGCAAAACGACCCTGCTGCGCATACTCGGTCTGCTGGATAAGGGTTTTGACGGTCAGTTTCACTATAATGGGGTGGATGTAGGCGCGATTGGCTCGGCGCATCGTGATCAACTGCGCAGTCAGGGGGTAGGGTTTATCTTTCAGGAGGGACGGTTCCTCAACCACCTGACGATGGGAGAAAATATCGCGCTACCTTTAAAGCTGCGCGGACGTGACCCCGAAACCTTTACCGAACAGCTTGATCAGGTCAGCAGATTTGTCTTTCGGGATACTGAGCTGTCCAACGGTCTGATGTCGGTCATGCCATCGCAAGCGTCAGGCGGACAACGCCAACGTGCCGCAGTCGCGCGGGCTATCATTACCACACCTGATCTCATCCTTGCTGATGAACCGACAGCCAGTCTTGACCCTGCATCGCGGCAACAAGTAGTAGACAAGCTGCAAGAGCTACACAAGCGCGGAACCACGGTCATTGTTGTCAGCCATGATCCGATCTTTTTCGACTACGGTCGGCAACTTGAACTTGCCGGGGGTCGGTTGCGCAGTATCCACGAAACCGACAGGAATCCTGACGCCGTTGATATGCAATCTGTAGTCCCGGCACGTCTGCCGTTTGCACCGCCTCCATCTTTTCTGGCAAGCTGGAACGTCAAGCTTCAGCCGCGCCAGCTTTTGCGGGAAGCGCGGATCAATTTGATCCGGCGCCCGTTGTTGAGTGCTTTAGCTCTGGTTTCACTCATCGCTGGAATCTGTCAGGTTGCGATTTTCGCCTCCTTGATTGGCGGTGTGGATCGGGTGATAGAGAATGCCGTTTCTGATGGCTCGCGACTGACGCGCACCCTAATCAGGCCACGAACCGTTGACTTGCAGGCTGACGATCGCTTTCCTTACGTGCGGGAAATCGAGGCACTGCTTGAAGTCAGCGAAACAACGCCGAGACGCAGCACAAGCTTCGCACTTCTGGATCAGGATGGCGCGCAAAGACCGTATCAGACCATTGGATTGCATCCGAACGATCCAGAGTTGCGTTTCTTTGAATTTCTGGCTGGTGCGCCGCCGGCATTGGGTGAGGATGATTTCGGCATCATTGCGACCCCTGGCTTTCTGACAGATATTTTTGGTTTAGAGGATACGGTTGGGAACGGCCAAATCGACTGGCAGACGATGATTGGACGAAGTGTTGATGTCGCCATTCCCCGTTTTAACAGCGCTGGCGAACGTATCGGTGAAGAGCAGATCCGCTTGAATATTGCTGCCGTCATTCTGCAGGGCGAGGGTGCGCGTGAATTTTACGTCGCAAACACGCTTCTCGTCGCGACCGATGCGATAAAACGCGACCGGACGGGGACACTGGCATTGCCTATGAATGCTGACCGGACAGGCTGGTCAGGTGATGCAGATATTGCTGCGCTGACCGATTGGCCATGGGAGGATATGTTGCATGTCTACGCCACCGACATTGACAGCGTGTTGCCCAGTCTCACCGCTTTGGTGGGCTTTGGTTATAGGCCGGAGGCGGAAATATGGAGCTATCTTTGGGTGCTCGATCTGAAACAGGCCGCGATGCGGATATTCATCCCTGTTCTTGCTTTGCTTGGCCTCGTGATCAGCCTTGTTCTGGTCAGCAATATCTATATTTCCGCGCGTCTGCGCGAAGGCGAACTGGCCCTTTGTCGGGTTCTGGGGATGGGGCGTGGCGATCTGTTAGCTATCGAACTGCTTGGCATCATGCTGCTGTCGTCGCTTGCCGCCATCCTGGGGCTGGGTGGTGCTCAGCTATTGGTCGCGCTTTTGTCGGCTCAGTTTGAGGCGCAGGCAAATATGCTTGCAGGCATTCCTGACAGCGGGACATCCCGCGTCAGTGGCGCAATCTTCAGTCCTGTGATTACTTTCGCACCACAGATTTTCCTTGCCACAATCGTGCTCGTGACACTTGCTGCCCTGTGGCCATCTTTAAGCGTGGCGCGAACTGACCCGGCCAAAGTGTTTTCGCGGCCATAGGTCAGTTGCCAAAGAACCCTCCACCGCTCGTAAACGTCTCACTAGGTTGCTGTCCGGAGCCTGTCACGAAAAGGCTTCCCGGCAACGCCCTTGGCGCTGCGGGACGAGGGGAGGGAGATGTTGAACGCCTTTGTGCTGCTTGTGCTGGAGCCGCCGGTGGCTGCGCAGCAGAGGGCGGGGAGGGCGTGCGGCCCAGATTATCCGGTCTATTCACAGGTCGCAGCACCGCAACGTCTGCTGGTAGTATCTCAACCGGCGCTGTTGCGGGAACTTGTGCGGATCCGTCCGATGTAGCGGCAAACAGTTCGCTTAGGCGATTGATTTCCCCGAGCAGCGCCGTTTCGCGTTCATTCCAGCTCTGCTCCGCAGTCTGAATAATAGACACCAGTTGCAGGTTTTCTTCGGCCACGCCCATCGCGACCTCAATCTGACGGCGCAGGCCTTCGTTTTCGGCCGAAAGCGCGTCGGCAGCGCTTCGCAGAGAAGCTATTTCACGCTCTTTCTCGCCAAGGTCATTTTGCAGCTCCTTTAGCTCACCATCCAACGTCGCGCGGTCTTGTTGCACGAGCGAAATTTCGGCCGCGTGCTCCGCCTCGCGCTCCTCGATATTGGCTTGTGCGATTGCAAGCTCGGCCTCAAGAGACTGGTGGGCCAGTGCCAGGTTGGCGATCTGCACTTGCGCCGCCGCTATTGTCTCCTGTGCTTCGTCTTGAGGCCGATCAAGAGAAGCGCTGCGCTCGATCTCGTCCAGAAGGTCCTGTGCTTCAGCCAGTTCATCTGCATGACCTGATATCTGAGCGGTCAAGTCGGCATTCCGCGCCCTAAGGTCAGAGAGCAAGGCCTCTTGTTCTGCGCTCTCAGTGTCCCGCACTGCGAGAAGGGCTTCAAATTCAGCCTCCTTCGCAAGGCTTTCCGACAACGCGTCATTAAGTAAAGCAAGCGCTGTTTCTTGCTCGTCATTTTTGTCTTTCAGCGCGTCCAGAGCTTGGGTCGCTGCACGCAATTCTTGCTCGGATGCGGCCTTAGCCATGTCCAACGTTGAGACTTCTCTTTCAAGAGAGGTGATCAGCGTGTCCTGCACGGCATGATCGGCCTGCAAATCTGATAGGCGCAGTGTAAGTGTATCATGTGCAGTCTCATTTGCCCGCAGTTGATCTTCGAGAGCGAGAATATCTGTTTCAGCCTCTGCAAGCCTCAGTTCCAGACGCGCATTCTTGGCCGCTTGGGCGTCAATCTCTGTCTGCATGGCTGTTGCTGTGTCTTCACGCTCGACAATCTGTCGGGACAGATCGGTCATCTCAGCAAGAGCCGATGCGAGTTGGTCTTCAATGTCTGATTTTTGGACCTCGGCCTGGGCGAGTGCCTGCTCCAGTGCGCCCTGCTCGACCCTCAGGCGGTCGCGAGAGGCAGTTGTTTCCGCAAGACCCTGCGCGAGGCGTGCGCTCTCGCCTTGTTCGGCTTGATAGGCTTGCTGCATTGCCGCGAGTTCAGCCTCTACGCGGCTTGCGTTATCCCGCGTTGCTGCCAGAAAATTCTGCGTCTGCGCGAGTTCACCTTCGGTTTCGGCGAGGCCAGCTATCAGCGACTGTCTTTCACGTTCCAGATCCCCGATCTTGTGATCCTTCTCTGCAATCGTTTGATTGTAAGCTTGGTCAGCTGTTGCAATTTCGCTGGCCATGGCGCGCAGTTCGGCCTGCAAATGGCGTCGTTCAGATGCCAAGGTTTCATCACCAACGCTGGCGATGTTTTCCTCTGCGACGATTGTCGTGTCGTTGTCGTCCAGAACAAGCGTATTGCCATCCACAATGTACCATAGCGGCATGCTGAACCATTCAAGATCGTCGACAGATGGGAGCACCAGAAGGCGCTGCAATGTTTCGATATTGCTGCTCGATAGACAAGGCAGAGATCTGGCGCCGCTGATCGCGCAGAGTTCACCGACAGCCTCCTGCACCTCGCCCTGCGCGACAACCTCATCGACAAGACCTTTCACTGCAGTATCGAGCGGATCTGAGAAACTAACCAGCCTATGGGGAATACCCTGTCCCATATCTGCCAGCAGGCGGCCCGGAATTTCACTAGGTTCTGGCGTCACAGACCCTAACATCAATCCGACGTTGCCGGTCTCTCTCGACAGAATCCGTAAACCCTGCATCGCCGTGACGAATGCCGGGTCGCTCAGCACCTGCTCTCTGATACTGGGCCCGATCAGTATCAGGATGATATGTGGCTGATCACGATTGGTGTCGGCTGAAAGCTGTGCCTCCAAATCCTCAAGCGCTCTGATCAACCCGTCTGACAGTGCCATGCCGCCTGCTGGCGTTTCTGTGGTTTCAGGCAGGATTTGCCGAAGTCCGCTAACAGAAATAGTATCCGGACCCATCGTTGCGCCGTCATCAAGCAGAACCGTGCGGGTGAGTGACAGAGCCGATTCTTCAGTAATAGCGTCCAGGCGCCGCGAAAGCTCTTGAAGCCGACGCTGTGAAAAGTCGCGCGCATATCCGCTTGCGTCAATGATCAAATGTAAGGTCGCGGATTTTGCGATGGTTTCCCGATCCGCTGGAAGGAAGGATAAGATATCCGCAGAAATCGGGATCAGACCGTGCGCCATTTGGACTGAGCGACCGATGCTGCTGTCCACCTCAACGAGGTCCGAGACGGGAAGCGCAGACGGCATGCCGCCAATTCCTACTTCTTCCAGCAACGGCCGAGTTTCCGGCATAGGCCCATTTCGCAAAAACCCTTCGGCGCGGGGCAGGCTGTCCCAGAATAAAAGTTTGGCCCTTTGCTCAACATAAAACCCCGGTCCGGGAGCTATGCGCCTACCGTTTGAAGGCGAAAAGATATCTGACTTTTGAAGTCGGACAACAGTCGCATCCGAAAGTCGTACAATGACAGTCTCGTCCTCCACTTCCAGAATTTCAAATGTATCACCAAACGCAAAGGGCAATTGGCCAATCAATTGGGCGGTCTCTGCGCCATTTTCCGCTGTGTAAACTGGGACTGGGCTGAAGCGTGGATAGGCGAGGTCCTGCGCGTTCGCTTGCAATGCTATGAAAGTGGCGCACAAAAAACCTGAAATCGAGAATAGCTTCATCTGATCCACCCTAAAACTGCTGGTCGGTTGCATAGTTCCGCCATCTCACGAAATGCCGCCGTAAACCCGGCGGCACTGAAGCCAAGCCGCATTGAACCACCCGTATCGATGGAGTTGCCTTCAATCACAATCTCGCTGCCTTGGCGCATCCGGACTGTAAACTCATTGGACAACCGACCGTCGGCCAAGGGGCGAGGGACCAGTGCGCCACTGGAGGGCTCCATCATGAGGGCGATCGGATTGCCGTCAATCAAGGCCCGTACCGGCGTGTCTGGTTCGAAGCTGTTTGGCCGGGTTAGTTCGATAGCCATCAAGCCGCCGCTGGCAGACCGCGCCACCGAGAAACGCATGACAGGAAGCACGCTTCCGGTATAACCAGTCGTGCTCTTTGCAGATGTCATCATGCTGCAGACGGCGCCGGATTCTTCTGAGAAAACCAGCCAATCTTGATGTGTCGCCGAGGCCGGAATGTCGGAAGCCGGCAGGGCCATTTGTAGTTCTGGCTCCAGTTCGAGGAGCGCCGCTGTCGCTGTCGGGGTCAGGTATTCCCCGAAATCCATGCCGTTCTCTTGATTGTAAAGCCCGATGAGGCGTCGGTCCGTCACCGTCAATTCCGCTCCTGTCCCGGGCTCTGCGCCGGGTTCGCCGTAGAGGCCAAACAGGACCCGTCTGACGTGACGAATCTGCTCTTCCGTCAGATCCAGACGCCTCTCTGCGCGTTGGGCTTCGACCTCCGTTGGCGTACTAGGATTCAACCCGTCAAAGTCGCAAGCCAGTGCCATCGTGCGTGCAATCTGAACCGGGGAAAGCACATCGTAGCGCGCGCTGGAATATCCCCCTCCTGGCTCTTGGACTGTCCAATAAATCGGGGCGTTTTCCGCGGCGGCATCGACCATGGCTTGCCATATCGCATCCTGTAACAATGCCTCAGCCTCAATATTTCTTAGTGCGGGTACTGTAGTTCTGGTGTCGCCCCACAGGAAAACCTGTTCAGTGTAGGTGCCACCGATAACTTGCAAGCTGAGGCGATCAGAAAGCATATTGACGGACACTTCCAGCTCTGGCGGCACCTCTCCGGTCGTGGCATCTGGAATGAAGCTGACAGCACAAGTGCCGCTTTCAGCCGTGAAGCGGACTGCGTGTTCGGGTAATGGCTGGCTCATGGCCGTGCCAGCCAAGACAGCGAGAACCACAGTTGCAATCGTGGCTTGGCTGCATCGATGTACGGTCTCATGGTTCATGGTGTTGTTTTCAGGCATAGCATTCCGCCTCATTCCAAAGTGCCAGAGAGTGCAAGGCTGCGCTCTCGTTGCCGTTCGTATTTCTGCAAACGTCGCCGCGAAGTTTCGGCCCGCCTTGTCTGTTTACCTTGTAATGCCCGCATCAAAGCGAAAACAGTTCGCTTCTGCCCGGCCCGATGAAAAATGCGCACAAGCCGAATGATGGCAGGCCCTGCAGTTTCAAACAGATTGTCCTCAAGACTCAGAAAATAATCGATATGTCCCGGATCACCCTGACGCCCGCAGCGGCCTGCGAGCTGCAAATCAATCCGGCGGTTTTCATGCAGTTCGGTCAAAATGACGTGCAACCCTCCTGCTGCGCGGGCCTGATCTGACAAGACGATATCCGTACCCCGGCCAGCCATGTTCGTCGCCACGGTCACTTGTCCCGGTTCTCCGGCTAAAGCCACGATCATTGCCTCTTTCGCGACTTCCTCGGCGTTCAGGACATGATGGGGGATGCCCATATTGGTCAAAACAACGCTGCACTGCCGTGACCCTTCTAAGGTGCGCGTTCCAATCAGAACCGGGATATCCGCTTGGTTGAACTGGTGGACGCGCGTCCCGATTGCCTGCCACTTGGTAGCCTGTGAACGAAAAATCTGCACCGGCGCCCAATGTTTCTGGTCAGGCTTCCGAGGGCGGATCCGGCGCACGGTCAGCCCATAGCTTTCCCATAGCTCACGCGCGGCAGGTCGTGCTGTTCCGCTCATACCGCAGACATGCCGATAGCGTGGGAAAAAGCGTTGAAAGGTGATGCGTCCCAGCGTCGTGCGCAACTCGCTTGGCTCCAGCCCTTCCTTGAGTTCGACCAACTGGTGAAGACCTTCAGACCATTGACGATCCGGCATTACCCTTCCGGTGCTCTCATCGATGATCTGAACCTTTTCGTTGTCGATCAGGTAGTCGCGGTCTCGGATCAGCATGTGAAGCGCGACCAGCGCCTGCGAGATAATATGTTCCCGAATTGGCGCAACCGAAAGAAGTCCGTCGTCGTCGCCAATCCAGCTGGCAAGCCACATTTTTCCGCTATCGCTCAACGTAATGCGCCGTGAGGCAGTCGCTGTTTTAAAATGCCGGCCATCTTCCAATCGACGTGCAAGCTCCAGTGCCCGTGCCAAAGTCTTTGCATCCAGCCCACCCAGCGTCGCTTCTCCACCAGATAAGATGAAGGGTGTTGCGGCCTGATCAATCAGAACTGAATCCGCCTCATCGACAATGACCGCATCCAGGCCTTGCAGGATGGGCATAGTCTGACCTGTGACTTGCGGGATTAGCTGTGCGAGCTTGGCAGGCAGCCCGCTCAACATGTCGGATGCTGGACCCGTCTGATCCCTCAGGTAGTCGAAAACGATGTTCTTGGCTGCTGAAAAGACGATGTCACGCTGGTAGATCTCTCTGCGTTCATCGGGCGAGCCCGCTTCGTCGATACAGCCTGACGAAAGGCCAAGCAGTGTGAAGAGGGGCTCAAACCGTTGAGCATCCCGAGCTGCTAGATAGTCGTTAACGGTCAGAACATGGACGCGCCGTCCGCAAAGTGCGAGTGCGGCCGCTGCGACCGCAGCTGTCAGGCTTTTGCCTTCTCCGGTGCCCATCTCGGCGATTTCGCCGCGCATAAGGCTCCAGACTGCAGCCACCTGCACGTCGTAAGGGCGTTGCCCAAGCGCCGCCTTTGACATCCTCTTGAGAAAAGCCAGCAGCACTGCACCATCTGGAATGGTAAGGTTGTCGCTTCTGCGTCTAAGGCGCCGCCGCAGTGCAGGCAGCTCTGCAAGGCAATCCTCCAACGCCGCAGGCAAAACGTCTTCCCTTGCGTTGACCTTTTGCACGATGCTCGATTTGTCCCCCCAGGGTCGTTTGGTGCCGCGCAATGGGCGCAGGTAGGACAGGATCGACAGCACGCCAGCGTCGAAAGGTGACAGATGCGGTTCCAGCCGCTGTGGATACCGTTCAAGCTTTGGTAGTGAATATGTAGCAAACTGCATCGGCATCACGTCCCGAAATAAGTCAAGAATGTCTGTCGGACCGCCCGCCATATCCGTGGCGCAAGCGGCGCCGGGGAATGGGCAAAGCGGACAGTCGCGCGCGCACCGACACCCAGCGTTGGATGCGTTTCATCCGATAACCCGCTTGACAAGACATAGGCGACGATCGGCACCATGCTGACCGGCCCTTCTTGTGATGGATCTGCAACAAGGCGGCCGCCGGCCCGGTTGGTCAAGCCAAAACTATCGAGGCGGGTCGTGACTTGTGGGGCGCGTGCAAAAATCTCTACCGGATATTCGATGTATGGATAGGCATTGGGCTTGAGCGTCGCCGAAATCATGTCGTTATCGACAAAGTCAGCACGATCAGCCGGCACGGCAGAGCGCCAGATCAGTGTTGTGCGCCGCTCTATCGATCCAATCACTTCACCCTGTTGCAAAAGACGCCCGGTCAGGCTCCGCTGATCCGGCAAGACAAGCACCCCAGCCGTAGGAGCGCGGATCAACAATTCGTCGAAGCGTCTCTCCAATTCGCCGTGTCTGGCGCTATAAAATCCGACCTGTTCGGCCCAAAGTGCGCGGGCATTTGAATCCTCAATCGGAACCATTTCAAGGCGCAGCCGAGCATCTTCGAGTTCGGTCGCAGCCACCGCATATTCGACATCCAGGAAAGGTTCGGTAAGGCGCAGGATCGGTGTGCCCGCGGCGACTTGCTCTCCATTCTCGACAAGGATTTGGCTAACAAAGCCTTGCCCTTGGGCACGAACCTGTGCGTTCGAAGGATTGTCCAAAACCGCATCGGCAATTGTCGTGTGTGGAAACGGTACCGCAAACATTACGACGGCAAAGGCCGCAATCAAGATTGACGCCCGCAGCAACGCTTTCGGGCGTTGTACTTCAAGGGATGGATCGGTCGCCAAAAAGCGCACTCCTTTTGCTGTAGGGACCACTAAAACTGTGAATATACTCCACAAGACGATTGCGACGCCAACGACCGGAATGACTGTGGCGACGTAGAGCGATATGATGACCATCACGAACATGCGATAGAGGAAGGCTGCCACGGCATAGCCAAACAGCCAGCCCTCTTCCCCGGGGCTGACCACGGGCAATCGAGCCTCACTATGGCCCAAGACGTGTTTCTGAACGACATACCAGAAATACTGATTGCATCTTTGGCCTAGATTTGGACTTTCCAGCCAATCGGCGAAAACGAAGTACCCGTCGAAACGCAGCAGCGGGTTGCCGTTGAAAAGCAGCGTGGAGATCCCGCCGATCAGAAACAGGTTATAGGCGAGCGTTGCTACTGGACCTTGCTCTGCGATGGACCAGACGATCAAGGCAGCAGCGGCAATTGCGAGTTCAACAAGCACACCCGCCGCGCTGACCAGCATGCGCTGATGTTTCTCTGGAAAGAACGATGCCTGCGAAGCATCGACGTAGGGCACTGGAAAGAAGATCAGCATCATGACGCCGACTTCACGTACTTCGCCACCCCAACGCTTGATTGCCAGCCCATGGCCAAATTCGTGAAGCAGTTTGACGAAGATATAAGCGACCGCCAGATATGCAATATTGGCAGCGGATAGGATTGCTTCCACGCTAGGTGCTTCGAGCCTTTCCCAAGACAGAAACAGAACCGACAGTGCCGTGATCATCAGCGTGACCCAAAAGAAGCCACCAACCGGCGAAAACAGCACCCGGGCCAATGGCGTCAATGGCCGCAACATAGGCTCGGGATCAAAAAGTGGCAGCCGAATCGATAAAGGGTTCTTAAAATATCCAACTGTTGTTTTGCGGGTCTCTTCGCGCGCGCGCCGATCAATTTCTGCCAGATTGGGCCGCCGGTCGCCGGTCACCAGATCGGCGTTATGAAATTGCGATAGCAGTTGCAGAAGTTCCGGCTGGCTTGGGGGGTGCTCGGGATGAAGCTTGCAAGCCAGTTCCCAAAGCTCTTGAATGGTTCGTCGGCCATCCATGCGTGCAAACACTGCATAAGACTGGGGAGTCAGCCGATGCAGTTTGTCGGCTTGCAGATCCTGGACGACGAACCATGGCTCCCCACGATACACGTGGCGTGCGGTCTGGATGTGTGAGCGGCGCCTGAGACGCAGCGAGGCAACACGATACCAATCAGGAGAGAGAAATCCTTCTGACATGATCAGATCGGCAAATTACGCCAGAGCCATTCGTCCGCGCGATCCCACAGCGGTTTGCCCCACAAAACATAAAGCGGCACGTGGTCCACATGGATCCGCGCAGATCCGCCCATCCCATGCAGCAGAACATCAGGCTCTGACACAAGGCGGGTGACGACCGAAAAGACCGTCGCGTTGTTGTCATAGCGTGCCACCGGGATCATCTCGGTGATCTCGATTTCAAAGTTGCGCTCAGGCATGGCGCTCAGTTTCAGCTGTCCTGTCTGACCCGCCTGCAGTTTACCGATATCTCGTTCCGGAGCGTCAAGAATGACCCGGTACTCATTCAGTGGCGACAGGACCATCAAGGTTTCTCCGCGTGAAACAGCGCGCCCGATGCTTCTTGTCAGATCACCCGATACGACCAAAGCATCAAAGGGCGCCCGGACCTCGCTGCGTAGGATCTGTTGCTCGCTTAGCGCCAATTGCGCGTCAACTTGACGCAGTCGGGCTTCGATCAGTTCTGATGCGGCACGATCCCTCTCGGAAATGGCGCGGTCAAGTTCCAGCTCTGCCTGCGCGCGCAGCGCCAGTAGGCGGAGTCGTTCCAGGGTAAAGTCACGGTCATCCAACTGCACAAGTAGATCTCCGGCCTGAACCCGGTCACCCTCTTGTGCCTGGACATCAGCAAGGAACCCGTCAAATGCCGCAGAAATCGCGCGTGCCTCTGAGCCTTCAACGATTGCTTCAGCAACAACTGAACGCGGTCTTTCAATCACAACCAAAAGAACGGCGATAACAGCAGCAGAGGCAATCGTCAGCTTCGCGGCGAAATAGCGTCTGCCGAACAGTCCACGAAAGATATTGCCCATGGCTATTGCTGCCCGAGTTGCCACCCAACGATCATTATGGCGCTTCTCGATCAGCAAAGGTGTCAAGACTCCGGTGAGCGCTTCAAGCGTTTCAATCTCGGCTGGCTCAAAGGTTGCCCCCCCGGCCCGTTCGAAGACAATCGCGCCGCGTTGCTTGCGACCATCAAACAATGGAATGGTCAGGACACTGCGCGCCAGGTCTTTTTCGGCAAGTGCTGCCTGCGCTTCAAGGAGTTGGTCAGATGTTTCCGACAGTGGCGGCCAAAGCAGCACTTCGTTTTGATCGAAGGCTTCTTCCATTGCGGCCCGCAATCGTCGTGCCAGCACCATGCTGTTAGAGAACTTTCCAGCATGGGAAATTGCCCGCACCTTGATCTTTTTACGGCTGGCGATCCCCAAGGCGACGCGGTCGCATTTGAATCTATCGGCGAGGTCGGTCATCAATGTCCGCGCGGCATCACTGAAGCCTTCTGCGGAGGTCAGACTGACAATGGATTTCAGTGCGCTGACGGCCTTGCTGTCGGCATGTGCCGCAAGCGTATCACGCGCTTCTGACTGGAGATAAAGTGGCCAGCCAAGCGACAGACCGATCCTGTCGATGATGGTCGATATTTGGTCATGGCTCGAAAACTGCGCCTCGCATTCGATCCAACTGCGCGCGGAGCCTTCCGTACTTGAAAGCGGAATGATGATTGATGTTGGGCGAGGGGAGCCAGTCTCTGGCATGCCGCCTGCAAGAGCAATCCTGCCAAGTCGAAACGCTTCTGCCCGCGCAACATCTGTCTCACTTGCGGCAATCCGGTCTGCAGGCAGTGCCATGAAAAGCGGCGATCGTGATAGTCTGCCTGCCGTGAACTGTGCCGCGACTCTCAGACATTTGACGCCAGATTCCCGATCAATAGCCGTGTATAATTCCGACAACCAAGCCCGCATGCGGACTTCCATATCTCCTGGGGCGGACAAGTCGAACACTGAAACTTTGGCGGTAGACTGTGCGGTTTGCATACGTTTATGTACTCGATCTGCCTTTAAAATTCTTGGATCGATGTGCCGCTGGCAATGCACCTTGTGCGGCCTGATGCGTAAGAACAAGGCTAAGAATGCGCTAAAATATATTGACAAAAACTCTTCAAATGATGACGTGGTAGGCTTGGGCAGTCAAAATTACCGCGCGGGCCGCGTCAGAACATTACTAACATTGCTCCGATCATAAACCGGTCACGTCCAAGATAGCAATTGCACATCTTTACATCCTTTCAAGGCGATGGATTGGCGACACGACATTACCACTGTGGCCTGCTGTCGTTTGGTGCTCTGCTTGTCCGCCTTGCTGTGCGTCTGTTCGGCCGGTGTTCGCAATATTTTCAGCAATCACGCGGCGGAGCGATGCCCCAACGTGACCTGTGCTAGGGAGATTTTGAAACTGGTCGTTTGCTTCTGGGCCTATAAGTGGGCTACCGTGCTGGCAGTATATTTGCCGACACTTCAATTTTTGCTTCGTCTGCGCCTTTTGGAAACACGTCATCATTAAAGACAAACCTAGCGCTGAACTTTTTTGCAGGCCGTCGGGGTGGACCCGTGCAAGATCAAGCCAACCGTGTTGGAAAACAGACATGAACCTCAACGATCATTCGCGTTACGTTTCAATCACCATGGAGTTTCGATGTAACCTTAAGTGTACGCATTGCATGATCGAAGGAACAATGGACTGGCTGAAGCCTGCGACTGACAAAAGCTTTGAAGCACTACTTGATGAGCAACAAAAGTCCAGCCAGTGGGACGGCCTAATTCTGACAGGATCAGAAATCACGCTTCGGCAGGATCTTCCCGATCTGGCGAAGCGAGCTAAACGCGCTGGATTTCGGCACATCCGGATTCAGACACACGGAATGCACCTCTCCCGACCGGGTTATCTTGACCTGTTAATGGACGCGGGCATAGATGAATTTTTTGTTTCATTCGCTGGGCATAACGCGGAAACGCATGATTCTGTCACAAAGGTGACTAGATCATTTGATAAAATGATGCAGGGGCTTCTACTTATTGAAAAATCTCCCAAGCCCGCAAAAATTATTACAAATACTGTTGTGACTGCTGAGACCTATCTGAGTCTAGACAAGATTGTTGAAACATGCGCACCTTTCACAAAAGTAGTTCAACATGAATTCTGGAATTACTTTCCGATGAAGGATGTTGATGACAAGTTACTCATTGTAGATTTTTCCACATTAATGCCAAAAATCATGGATGCGATAGAAGCCACTCAGAGATTAAAGCGAGGTGTTGAGGTTAAAAACATACCACAATGCTTGCTTGGGAAATTTGATCGCGCACTGATCAACCAACAACCAACCTTGTTAATTGATCCGGAGTTCTGGAAGGAGTTTGATAAAAATGGATTTCACAAATGTGCCTTTCGTTCGGATTGTAAATCGCCCGAATGCCTTGGTCTCACTGATGCCTATATTAAAAGATTTGGGTGGGAGCGTGAGGTACTATCGCCAATAAGGTGACTAGAAAAATTTGACTGCTTGCAACTACAACATTGACGCGATGTATTGGTTCACAATTTCCACAGTTCGTACTTAGGTAGTTAGTTTTTTTACTTTGATAGATACTGAAATTTGAAAGTCTAAGTGAATAATAAATGCATGACAATTTGAAGGATGTGGGAGGGAATGCGGGGTGTTCTGCTTCGCTTTTCGCTTATGAAAGCAAGGTTCTATCTGATCTCATAGTTGTCATTATTCTGAATTTTATGAATAAAAATGGAACTTTGGACAAGCTTGTCTACGATGATTTCGGTGGTTCACTTGCAGAGATCATATCCCCGCCTACCTTTGCCATCCTCAAGCGGGCTGACATCATTAATGACGACGGGGGGGTTAGCAGTCATTTCCGTAGTTTATACGCTAAACGGAGAGATTTCCTCTTTGCGCGGATCGAGTTCATTTTAAAAGTTACACGGGATGTGCTGGATTTTGGTGAGGATCTTTTTACTAATCCTATAAAGTTCATGGATAAATCCAGTGCATTCGCCATGTTTGATTACAGCCAGGGTTTTGAGCACGGCGAGGGCGCAAAACAAAAGACAAAAAAATGGTGCGACTATACTGCCTCTCTCACTGACATAGAGGCTGAGATAATTCTGTCTGAAATGGAAAAAATTATCATCAGTCATTCTCTATCTCATGTCCTGGAGGTGGGTGGAAATATCGGAGTATTTGGGACGCGCTTTTGTGAGAGATTTGACGTAGATTCTTACCAAATCCTGGATATTCCTGTTGTGTGTTGTCTTGGTGAAGAGCGTAAAAAGTTACATGATCCATCCAGTCCTATTCAGTTTCTGCCAGGTGATATGTCGGAAGCATCGTGGTTGAATGCCAACACGCAGAAGCCAGATATCATCATCTTTAAGTCTGTGCTTCACGATTGGCCAGACGAGCGCCTCAATATTATCTTCGAACGCGCATTTCAGAATTTGAAAAGAGGGGGTCAACTGCTGATAGTTGAAAGGGCTAGCTTTTCGGATGGAAATATTGCTGCACCTTCGGCTGCGGACGTGGCCAATTTAATTTTTGCTCCATTTTACAGAGATCCAGGGGCTTACATGGATATTCTTTATAATCTTGATGGAAATTTCATCATTGAGTCGCATTTCTTCGACATGGAAATGAGATGGTTTATATTGAGCGTAAGGCTAGATCAGTGACTTTTCCGGTCATAACTGTTAGTGGTGCTCCAGGGAGTGGAAAATCAACACTATGTCGGGCGATTGCTTTAAGGACGGGATTTTCTTACCTCGCCTTTGATGATTTCAGTAAGATCACTATGCAGCCGATAAATGATCTACGATTATGGATTGATCGAGGGGCGAAATTTGACGAAATATTCGATCCGCAATTTCGTTCCGCTATTTTATTTTCGGCCAAAACATCACCTGTTATTGTAGAGACTCCCTTTGGGCCGCTACATAGGCAAGAGGGCGTGTTTAATGTCGAAAGCATTTGGCTCGATGTCGAGGCTGATATCGCTTTAGCTCGAGTAATAAAAGAAGAGGTTCGACGGTCAGATTGGGGTAGCGTAGATGAGATGCAAAGTTGGTGCATGCAGTATCTTCAGAACTATCAGGATTTTGTCCGCCAAATATTAGCTAAACAGGCGGCGCAGGTGCGGCCCCTCTGCTCAATTGTTTTGAATGCGACAATGTCTCCCAGTGATCTCCTAGATGAAGCCATATCAAAGTTATCGCTCGAATGAGTTGAAGTTGAAGTGCTTGGAATAAGATATTAATTTTCATAAATTTCATTGGGATTCATATCCTCCCGTCAAAAAAAGGGGACACCACAGCATTTCTTGCTCATGTCGCTGTTGAAGCATTCCAGGGCGGACTCGTCGCATAAATATGACCTGCGTAACGTCCCCGAGATTGATTCGTCAGTCACCACATTTCTGCCCCGAAACCATAGACTGCCACGTGCCGATATAAATGGGGGTCGGTGTTCCAGGTCATGCAGGTGGCTTACGTAATCGACGGTGGAGGAGGAGCACACCATCGGGAGGTCGGACGGGATCAGTCGGAGTCTCGCCAAGGGTTTAATTCAGTATGTCGCCGAAGGCACTGCGTTTGATCGTTTCTTGGATGTTGCCCTATACGAAAGACTAAAAAACGTGAACTCATTCTTGTCTAAGAGCTGATGTTAAGATATTGCGATAATGCGATATTGTCGAGCAGCCCATATTACAGAAAACTAGTCTCAAGGAGTTACTTATGCCCAAGCAATTGTTGATCTATGATCGCGTCGTTCCAATCTCTTCAGATTCTCACAGGGACTGGTCAGTAAAGATAACAGAGGATTATTCTTTCTCACGACCACTGAATTCGGTCCCTCTTCTTGCTGCTGAATTTCTTTCAGCGTCGCAGGATTATGCTATTGTTTTCGCATCCAGCGAGGACTCGGTGTTTCCGGCAGTTCTCCTTGGTTTTGAGGATGGGAAAAATCTTTTTGTCTCGGATGATGGTGCTTGGGGTGGTGGATACGTTCCCGCTTTTCTGAGAAGATACCCGTTTGTATTCGCCGAAGATGTACAGGGTGAAAATGGGAAATTTACGCTATGTATCGATGAGGAATATTCTGGCCTCAATAAAGAAGGCCGGGGTGAGCGTCTCTTTGATTCTGACGGCAATCGGACCCAGTTTCTGCAGACTATGCTTACTTTTGTCTCGCAGTTTCAGGCTCAATTCAATCGGACGCGGGAGTTCTGCAATCGACTGAACAAGCTCGGCTTATTGGAGCCTGCTCAGGCACGATTTACGACTGCGGAAGGACGGACAGGGACATTGGGAGGGTTTTTGACAATTGTCCGTGATCGCTTGAAAGCAATTCCTGAGGTGGAGCTGAAGGAAATGTTCTCATCCGATGAGCTTGAGCTGTGCTACGCACATCTGCACTCATTGCAGAATGTAAATCGCCTGGGTAGCCACATGCAGTCGAAGCCAGCTGGTTTGGCTGAGCCTATGGAGATTGCTGTTGCTGACACGGCGGCGGATGAACCAGCTGCCAGTGAAACTGCAAAAGATGAGGTGCCTGAAAAGGCAGAAAATCATACAAAGAAATTGACAAAACATTAGTATCTGATCGTCTGTGACGAAAGGGGGCGGTGGGTTTCCGCCCCTTTATCTCTTGTGTAATTCCGCGGAGTATTTCTACATAGGATAAGATTTTAGATTATGATTAGGGAGGATCTATGGGTGAGCCATCGAGCCTATGCGCCGGTGAAGGGTGGACATAATATTGTGTCAAATATATTTTTACAGTTTTCATAGAATTCCATATAGGCCAATTTTCTCAATTGCTATTTTATCTTCTAACCTAAAATCTAAACCAATATCGAATAGATGATGGGATAATGCCTGTTTGTTTTCTTTCATAAACTGGATTAATGTGGGGCTAACTTCGACCTGCGACAGAATGTTTAACGTTGATTCTATTGTAATGCGGGAAAGATATATCGCGTCATTTCTTCTTTTTGTTGCTAGCACATACATGCTCTCTTCTGCAGCATTAGGCCGGATAAAAGTGGGGATAGCATTTATGCTGGGAATGCGCGGGCTGGATTGCAACGCCGTTTGGATTGCATTTGTATCTTTTTTGCTTTCAAAGAATGAATATAAATTTTTCAGCTCAATAATGTCATCTTTGCATTCATAGCAGATGCCTCCGGAGATCGTGCCGCCAGTGCCGTTGCAATAAATATCAATTTTTGAGACCCTCAACGGTTCAAAGAAGTTCAGTTCGAATGACCACATGAAGTAAGGTTGCTCAAGATAGGTATCTGTGTTCAGTGTGAAAATACTTGGGATGATACTTTTTATTTTGGAAACTGAGAGCGATCTATTTTCTCGCTCATAGTCATAAAAGTACAGCTCTAAGCTTGGTGTTTCCTTGTGAAACTTTAAGCCCCAGACTGTATTGAAGCGACCAGCCGTTTGCTGAATGTTATGAAGTACACGGAGCACTTTTCCAGTTTTGTCAAATTCGGCGACCATGCGGAACAAAATATCCTCCTGCCGAATAGCATTCTGAGCAAGATCCCGAGGACGTTCATATGGCCACTGGCAGAAATCACGTGCTGGATCACTGGGTCGTGCGGTTCCGGTCATGGTATGCAGTTCGCAGGTTCTATCCAAGCAGGCTGACTATAAAGGGTCAGAAACGGTGTGCCGTCCGGTTGCACTCCGACTGCAAGATGACTTGGGTTGTCAATATATTGTTCGGTGTAGGGCAAGGCTGAGACGTTGATATCAATGATCATATTTAATATTAAAATTTTATCTATGTTGTCATGGCTTACGTTCGCCAAGTTTATATCCAAGGATTTTCGAACGGATGATTCAGCTGTTACTTCCAAGAGTGCTGCCTGCTGATGCAAACCTTCAATGAAATGAAAGACATTTTTTTTCACGGCTTTAGGTAGAGGAATTGATGGTAGTGTTGTTTCAGCTGACGTTATTCTGTATGAGTGAATTTGGCATTTATGGATAGACTCCTTGATTGCTAAAAACACAAGATCATTTTGGTTGGCGTCGAATTCATAATAGAGTTTCCATATGTGCTCTCCATGTTCAAAGTCATATCCAATATGAAGTGCTGTTGGAAACATGCCGCAATTTCGGAGCCCATCCAATTTGGATTTGAAGTATGGCTTCAGTACACACAGTGTTGTATCAATGTTTGTTTTACTGCTGCAATTATCTGGCAATGTAAGTAGCCATCTTCTGTGCGATATACTACCCACACCTATCTTGATTGATCTTGAGAAAAGACAGGGCATTTTAAGAGCACGTATAACATCTTGAGCTTCTACCGGAATGCTGTCAGGGGAATACTGATCGTGCATTATACAGGATTAACCACTAAAGTTAACTTCAAGCTGGCACCGATGTCCTGCTGGAATATTTGTATTCGGGTTATCGAGTGTCACTCGTACGCCGAATGTTTTTGATGCGGCGTCAAAAACTGAATCGACACTTGATATGAGGGCGATGTGTTCGCCTCCAATAGGAGCGTCTGGCCTGATGGTGACTGTCATTCCGCTTTTAATTGAGGGAAAAACATCAATGGGTAAATATGCATCAACGTGAAGCGGGTTGAGTTGAGCGACAAGCATGATGTGACGGTCTGAACCAGCATATTCACCAGCGCGTAATAGGATGTCGATCACTTGGCCATCTATTGGCGATGTAACTGTTGTATTTTCCAGCGCGATCCTCGCCCGGCTTACTTCTGCAAGCAATGTGTCTCTATCGTTGGTGGCCTGAGAAAGTTGGCTCTGTGCCAGGGCATATTCATATTCCAGTTCCTCTTGGCGAGCGGTGCTCTGCGCGTTCTGTTCAACCAACCGTCTAACCCGGTCGAGTTGGGTCCCGACAAAGGCTACTCTGGCTTCCTGAGCTGCGATCTGAGCTGTTGAGCGCGCTCTGGCTTCGAGAATGTCGACCGTTGCGGCTTCGAGAGTAGAATTCATTCTGGCAACGGCTTGCCCCCGAGAGACAGTATCTCCGCGCGCCACAATTACTTCAGATAGTACACCTGAATTGTTGGCTGACAGCTGGATGATCTGAGCTGGATCCATGATGCAATTGTAACTGTCCGCCTCGACGGCTGTGGTTAAGCAAAAAATCGTAACGGTGGCGGCAATCGTTGTGAGTCCACGTGACATATTCTTGGTTCCGTTCCGCTTGTTGAGATGCCGCCTTCTGTAAAGCGACGGTGAAAGATGCCAGATTTGTCATCTTGCTCCAGCAGAGCATCGAAGTGGCAACGACATCATAAGATGTTTGGGGTCGGCCATGCAAAACATGTTTTGCCGGAATATCGAATCACCTTCATCGATGATCTGATAGAGCAAAGCTTTGCCGTCACTCATAGTAATGCACATTCTGTCGCGTATGTCCGGGAAGGGTGCATGTTACCGCGTTGTGCAAAGCGCTTGGTTCCAGTCGATTGACGACATCGGAAGTGTATTGGACAGGTCATGGCGTTGGCGAAGAAGTCGTCGAATGTACTGGTTTCAGCATCGCAACCGCCGTCGGACCGAGAGCATTGTGCTCGACTCAAAGCCCTGTCGGAAGCTCGTCACTGTTGTTTTTCGGCTCTAGCCAAGCAATTACTGTCGTGCGCCCCAATGGAGTTACGCCGTCTGCGTCCATGCGTTT
Source organism: Yoonia sp. 67-2 (assembly GCF_035117555.1). NCBI lineage: Bacteria > Pseudomonadati > Pseudomonadota > Alphaproteobacteria > Rhodobacterales > Paracoccaceae > Yoonia > Yoonia sp. 67-2. The sequence goes on along the minus strand of NZ_JAYKPK010000016.1, from coordinate 9,650 downwards.
CTGAGGGTGAAGCGTATCCTTTGCAGCCAGAGATCACCTGTCTAACTGCCTAAAATTTAGTATGAAAACAGATGATCACACTCAAATTTTCTACAAAAATTCTGCCGTACTTGATTTTTTTTCGACTTGCGCTTGCAAAATGAATCTTTTTGGACCTGACTGAACCTTATAGGGATTGGTTCACATTGGTACGACACGTGACAGATAACCATGATAATTCCACGATTGCCGTTGAGCGGCTGCGGGCGTTGTTAAGCGACATACAAGCTGCCAACGGTAGTCGGCTGCCGACCGAACGTCAGTTGGCGATGAATCTTGGCATAAGCCGCCGTTCAGTCCGCCGCGCATTGGAAGTGTTGGAAGCCGAAGGTCTGGTATGGCGGCGGCAGGGTGCTGGCACCTTTGCGGGCCCACCTCCGGACGCGCTCACTGCGCTGGATCAACCCGACACGGATTTTTCGGAGGTGATGGAGGTCCGTTTACGTCTTGAACCACAATTAGCGCAATTGGCGGCACTGCGGGCAACTGATGCTGATATCGTGCGGATGCGTCATGCCCTGAGCCGACTTAACGCGACCAAAGATGCTGACGGCCGCGAATTGTGGGATTCGGCCTTTCACCGCGAAATTGCTCGGGCTGCGGGCAATAAGTTTTTCTTGATGATCTTCGATGCGATGGACCGCGCGCGTCATGACGATACTTGGCGTGGGTTGCGTGAAAGCGTCCGTAGTTTTGCCAATCTGGCGCAAACTACCCAGCAGCACGATGATATCGTTGCTGCGATTGCTGCGCATGATCCGGTCAAGGCCGGGGCTGCCATGCGTATACATTTAATGAGCCTGCATAATCGTATTCTGGATTTAACAACTTTGGAGGTGCTTGATGACGTCTCTTGATCCAGTTTTGGAAGTATCAGACCTGTCGATCCGCTTTAAGGGGCAAAATCTGGATCTGATCGACACGGTCAGCTTTGCGATCCCGCGCGGCAAGACACTTTGTCTGGTAGGCGAATCGGGATGCGGTAAATCGGTCACGTCGCTTGCGATCATGGGGTTATTACCCAAGCGGGCTGCGACAGTCACGCAAGGCAGCGTACGCTTTCAAGGGAATGATGTACTCAACCTGCCCGAAGCGCAGATCGAGGATCTGCGCGGCAATAGCATGGCGATGATTTTTCAGGAGCCTATGACAAGCCTGAACCCCGCCTTCACCGTTGGTCATCAGGTGGCAGAGGCCGTGCGCCGGCACAAAGGCTGCTCCATGGCCGAAGCGCGCGAGCGTGCATTGGCGATGTTCCGCAAGGTACGGATGCCTGCCGCTGAAAAGCGGCTGGATGATTATCCCCATCAGATGTCGGGCGGGATGCGGCAGCGCGTGATGATCGCCATGGCGCTTGCCAATGATCCAGCGCTGCTGATCGCGGATGAACCTACAACCGCGCTGGATGTCACTATTCAGGCACAGATCATGGATCTGATGCGTGAATTGCAGGATGAAACCGGTGCGGCCTTGCTAATGATCACGCATGATCTGGGTGTCGTGGCCGAAATCGCGGATGAAGTTGCAGTGATGTATGCTGGACGGATTGTCGAAAGCGGCCCTGTGGCGCAGGTTTTCGACGATCCGCAGCATCCTTATACACTCGGTCTGATGGGGTCGATGCCGGCAATTGCCGGGCGGCAGGGGCGGTTGATGACGATCCCCGGTGCGGTGCCCTCGCCGGAAATGATGCCTGCGGGATGCCGGTTTGCAACGCGGTGCCCATTTGTGGTTGCTGATTGCCACAAGACGCGGCCGGCGTTGACGGATGTCGGACATGGACAATCAGTGGCTTGCCTGCGCGCGCCGCTCGACAATTTGGTGAACGCATGACCGACATCATCCTTGAAACCCATGATTTGCAAAAACGCTTTGTTCAAGGCGGCGGGCTTTTCGCCAAGTCGACCACAATTCATGCGGTCAATGGTGTTTCGCTGCAGGTGCGGCGAGGCGAGACATTTGCGATCGTGGGTGAATCCGGCTGCGGCAAATCCACCCTTGCGCGACTGCTGTTGCGGCTGATCGACGCCAGTGAAGGTCATGTGATCTATGAAGGGCAGGACCTGACGACGTTGAGCGCTGCACAGATGCGCGGGCTGCGGTCTGATCTGCAATTCATCTTTCAGGACCCGTTTTCGTCGCTGAATCCGCGCATGACCGTCTCGGCGATCATTGCGGAACCCTTGGGTGTCCACACCGATCTGAATGCCAGCCAACGGCGCGACAAGGTCGCAGAGCTGATGGCGCGCGTTGGCTTGCGCCCGGATATGGCTGACCGATATCCGCATGAGTTTTCTGGCGGTCAGCGTCAGCGCATCTGTATCGCGCGCGCCCTGGCCTCGGGGCCGAAGCTGCTGATCGGGGACGAACCCGTTTCCGCGCTCGATGTTTCGGTGCAGGCACAGATCGTAAACTTGCTCGAAGATTTGAAACAAGAGCTCGGGCTGACGTTGGTGGTCATTGCCCATGATCTGGCCGTGATCCGCCATATGAGCGACCGGATCGCGGTCATGTATCTGGGTGAGATCGTTGAAATGGCCGATACCGAAAGCCTGTTCACGGCCCCGCGTCACCCCTATACGCAGGCGTTATTGACCGCGATCCCGGTGCCGTCACCGGGCGGCAAGCGGGCGCGCGCGGTGCTGGACGGGGATATTCCATCGCCCGCCAATCCGCCATCCGGGTGCAAGTTCCACACCCGCTGCCCGCATGTCACAAAGATTTGTCGCAGCACAAGACCGGTGTTGGAAGGGGCCGTGCATCAGGTCGCTTGCCATCATCATAACATGCTGCCGCAACCTGACCTGCCAAGTGTCAACATAGACACGCGCAGCCCCGCAGCCATCGCCCGTTTCGCGCTCTACCGTCAAGCAAACGAGGCAAAAGCGGCGGCAGAAAACAGACAACCCACCAACAAGGAGACAAGATAATGAAAACGAGAAAGCTCTTCACAGCCTTACTGGCGTCGGTTGCGATGTCGTCGGGGGCGTTTGCTGCTGACCTGCGCATCGGCCTACAGGAAGATCCCGACGCATTGGACACAGATCAGGCGCGGACTTTCGTTGGCCGGATCGTGTTTGAATCGCTTTGCGATAAACTGATCGACATTACCCCTGAACTGGAATTCGTGCCCCGCTTGGCAACGGAATGGTCTTGGTCAGATGACGCAACGACCCTGACAATGCAATTGCGCGAAGATGCCGTGTTCCATGATGGCACACCGTTCAATGCTGAAGCCGTGGTCGCGAATATCGAGCGGTCACAGAATTTGGACGAAAGTCGCAGAAAATCCGAGCTTGCTTCGGTTGAAAGCGTCGTGGCGACAGCGCCGTATGAAGTGACCTTCACGCTGGTCTCGCCCGATGCAACCTTGCTGGCGCAGCTCACGGACAGGGCTGGCATGATGCTGTCGCCGACTGCCGCAGAAGAGAAGGGCCTGGAACTGGCCAATGATCCCGTCTGTTCGGGTCCTTATCAGTTCGTCGAACGTATCCAACAGGACCGCATCGTGCTGGAAAAATTCGCCGATCATTATGACGCCGACAGCTATCACTTTGACCGTCTGATCTTCCTGCCGATCCCGGATACGACCGTGCGTCTGGCCAACCTGCGTTCAGGCGATTTGGATATGTTGGAACGCCTCGCACCATCTGATGCTGCCGGTGTGCAGTCTGACAGCGACCTGAGCTTTGCCGCAGCGACCAGCCTTGGGTATCAGGGCATCACCATCAACTTGGACAATGGCGCGCGCTCCGAAACGCCGCTGGGACAGGATGCACGTGTCAGGCGCGCCCTGTCGCTCGCGATTGACCGCGAGGTGATCAACGATGTCGTGTTCGAGGGGACCTATGCGGCGGGAAACCAGCCATTCCCTCCGACTTCGCCTTGGTATGACCAAAGCAACCCAGTCGAGGCGCGCGATGTTGAACAGGCCCGCGCCCTGTTGGCCGAGGCAGGTTTGGAAGATGGGATCAGCATCGAAATTCAGGCCCCGAACAACCCCGTGCAATTGCAGCTGATGCAGGTCATTCAGGCCATGGCTGGCGAGGCAGGGATCGATATTTCGATCAAAGCCACGGAATTTGCGACCATGTTGTCTGAACAGACGGCGGGCAATTACGAAGGCAGTCAGGTTGGCTGGTCCGGGCGCACTGACCCAGACGGAAATATCCACGCCTTCATGACCTGCGAAGGTGGCCTGAACGACAGCAGATTTTGTTCGGAACAGGTGGATGCATTGCTGAACGAGGCGCGCCTGTCAAACGTGACCGATGACCGGAAGGCCAGCTATGACGCCGTCAATGCGATCCTGCGAGAGGAATTGCCAATTGTCTATCTCTATCACCAGACATGGCTCTGGGCGATGGCCAGCGAGATCGAGGGCTTTGTCGCCTATCCTGACGGGATGATCCGTCTTGCTGGCGTGACCAAAGACTAAGCGCACCACTAGTACAGGCTGTTTCGGCGGCCTGTGCTGACATCAGGGGTCACTGCGCGCCACGCGCGACCCATTCTCTAGCCAACGGGCAGGCCAATGCTGTTGTTCATTCTTCGCCGTCTTGTGATCGCGATCCCGACGCTTATCTTGGTATCCATGTTTGTCTTTGCCCTGCAGAAGCTGTTGCCGGGTGATCCCATTCTGGTGATGGCAGGCGAAGATCGTGACCCCGAGGTGATCGCGCTGCTGCGCGAGAGATATCACATGAACGAACCCATCGTGATGCAGTATTTTTACTGGGCGGGCGACGTCTTGCGCGGTGATCTTGGCGTCTCGTTGCGGACCAATGAACCGGTGCTTAGCCTGATCGCCTCGAAGCTGCCGGTCACGATCCAGCTTGCGATCATGTCAATGCTGTTTGCTATTCTGATCGGTATTCCTGCAGGTATACTTTCGGCTGTGCGAAAAGGCACTTGGGTTGACTGGCTGGCCAATCTGATCGCTCTGTCTGGTTTGTCGATCCCGAACTTTTGGCTCGGGATCATGCTGATCCTGCTGGTGTCGGTAAATCTGGGCTGGTTGCCGGCCTCTGGCTATGAAAGTTTCTTTGTTGATCCGTGGCGTTCGCTGACCACAATGATCATGCCCGCCTTTGTGCTGGGCACGGCACTGGCGGCAACCTTGATGCGGCACACCCGTTCGGCGATGCTGGGTGTATTGCAGGCTGATTATGTTCGCACCGCGCGAGCCAAGGGGCTGCGTGGTCGGGTTGTGATCCTGAAACATGCTTTCCGTAACGCGGTCCTGCCGGTCGTGACCCTGACCGCGCTTTTGTTTGGTGAACTGCTCGCCGGTGCCGTTCTCACTGAACAGATCTTTACCATCCCCGGATTTGGCAAACTGATCGTCGATGCCGTATTCAACCGCGATTACGCGGTCGTGCAGGGCGTCGTGCTTTGCACGGCAGTGGGTTTCATCCTGATGAATCTGATCGCCGATGTGCTTTACGTAATCCTGAACCCCAGATTGAGGACCGCGCAATGACCGCCATCACCGACCCGGCTGCGACTGTCTCGGCCAAGCCCAAAAGCCGGACATGGCTCAAACTGCGTCGCAACAAAAGCGCGCTGGTGGGTGCCTTTGTGGTGGCGCTTTTCGTCATTTTGGCGGTATCGGCTCCTCTGCTTCCCATAGCAGACCCGAGCGCCACGGATTGGGGGGCTATCCGTCAGGCCCCATCGGCAGCCGCATGGATGGGCACCGACGAGATTGGCCGCGATGTGCTGTCCCGGATGATCTGGGGTGCGCGGGCGTCCTTGCTCGCGGGTGTCGTATCGGTCCTGATTGCAGTGGTGATCGGGGTGCCTTTCGGGCTTGTCGCGGGGTATTTTGGTGGCTGGACAGATAGCATTATCAGCCGGGTGACTGAGGCGCTGTTGGCGATGCCGTTCCTGATCATGGCAATTGCGCTCGCAGCCTTTCTGGGCCCATCGCTGACCAATGCGATGATCGCGATTGGTCTGTCCGCCGTGCCGATCTTTATCCGCCTGACGCGTGGGCAGGTCCTGGCTGTCAAGACCGAGGATTATGTCGAAGGCGCGCGCGCCATCGGTCTGAACCATATCCCGATCATGACCCGTTACATCCTGCCCAATGTCTTTCCGCCCATTCTGGTGCAGGCGACGTTGACGATTGCGACGGCCATCATCGCCGAAGCCGCCTTGTCTTTTCTTGGGCTGGGCCAGCAGCCGCCTGCGCCGAGTTGGGGTTCGATGCTCAACACTGCCAAGAATTTCCTGTCACAAGCGCCTTGGATGGCAATTTGGCCGGGTGCCGGGATATTTCTGGTCGTGATGGGTTTCAACCTGATGGGTGATGGGCTGCGCGATGCGCTGGACCCGCGCGAACATTAATCTGACCGGAGGAACTGCATGTCTGCCTTTACCACGCGCCCCGAAATTCTGGGCCGCTTCGGGGTTGTGACCTCGACCCATTGGATCGCCACAGCAGTGGGGATGAAAATCCTGGAGCAAGGCGGCAACGCTTTTGACGCCGCCGTGGCCACCGGGCTGGTGCTGCAAGTGGTAGAGCCACACCTGAACGGGCCGGGCGGGGACTTGCCCGCGATCATTTATTCCGCCGCTTCCGGCAAGGTCGAGGTGATTTGCGCGCAGGCCCCGACGCCAGCCGGTGCTACGATCGCGCATTACAAGGCCGAAGGGCTGGACGTGATCCCCGGTGACGGTTTGTTGGCGACGGTCATTCCCGGTGCCTGGGACGGATGGATGCTGATGCTGCGCGACTATGGCCGGCTCAGCCTGCGCGAGGTGCTGGAACCTGCAATTTTCTATGCAGCAGAAGGGCATCCCGTCCTGCCGCGTGTCGCGGCGACGATTGCAGGTCTGGCGGATTTCTTTCGCGACGAATGGCCGACATCCTATCAGACATGGTTGCCCTCGGGTGCGGCCCCCGCACCATGGAGCAATGTCACCAATCCTGATCTGGCCCGCACATGGACCCGGATTCTGGCTGAAGCTGAAACCAAACAGGGCCGCGAAGCCCAGATCGACGCCGCGCGCGACGCCTTTTACCGGGGCTTCGTCGCGGAAGAAATCGCCGCCTATCTTGATCAAGCCTGCGTCATGGATGCGTCAGGGGCCAAGCACAAAGCGGTGCTGACAGCTGACGATCTGGCCGGATATGCCGCGCATGTCGAGACGCCGGTGACCTATGATTACCACGGCTGGACTGTGGCCAAATGCGGGCCTTGGACGCAAGGGCCAGTCTTGTTGCAAGCCTTGGCCTTGCTCAAAGGATTCGATCTCGGGACCATGGACCCGATGGGTGCGGATTTCATTCACCATGTCGTCGAAGCGAAAAAGCTCGCATACGCGGATCGGGAAGTTTATTATGGTGATCCTGATTTCGCATCTGTACCGCTCGAAACATTATTGTCCGATAGCTACAACGCCGAACGGCGCAAGCTGATCGGTGATCGCGCGAGTATGGATTTGCGGCCGGGTATCCTGCCAGGGTTCGAGGATCAGCATGTGCAGACGTTGGCGCTGCTTGATGCGCTCAGCCGCACGGATCAGGCGGTGTATGAGCCGACAATGGCGCATCTATCCGAGAAAAAAGGCGATACTGTTCATATCGATGTGATCGATAATGAAGGGAACATGGTGTCGGTCACGCCGTCAGGGGGCTGGCTGCAATCCTCGCCCACGATCCCCGGTCTGGGGTTCTGCCTGAACAGCCGGGCGCAGATGTTCTGGCTCGAACCCGGCCTGCCCACGTCGCTGGAGCCGGGAAAGCGGCCCCGCACGACACTGACGCCGTCGTTGGCGCTGAAAGATGGCATCCCCCAACTGTCATTCGGAACGCCGGGGGGTGATCAGCAGGATCAATGGCAACTGGTGTTTTTCCTGCGCTATGTGCATCACGAGATGAACCTACAGGAAGCGATCGACGCGCCGCTGTTCCATTCAACGCATTTCCCGTCCAGCTTTTTCCCCCGTTCGCGCCAGCCGGGAATGGTCATGGCCGAGACAAGTTTCGGCAAGGATGTCCTGGACGATTTGCGCGCCCGCGGTCATCTGATCACCGAGGCCGAGCCTTGGTCTGTCGGTCGCATGACAGCCGCGCGGCGCGACCCCGACGGCCTTTTGCGCGCCGCCGCCACGCCACGCTTGATGCAAGCCTATGCGATAGGACGCTGAACCATGACCTATTCGATCGTCGCCCGTGACCCCGCCACCGGACAGATCGGGATCAGTGTCGCCAGCCGGTTCTTTGCGGTGGGCCATGCCGTGCCATTCGTGAAAGGAAGGGTTGGGGGCATTGCGACGCAGGCATTCGTCAATCCTACCTACGGCAGCGACGGCTTGCGCTTGCTGGAGGCAGGAGCGCCACCCGATGCTATCATCCCAATCCTGACCGGGCGTGATAACGGGCATGCGAACCGCCAGCTGCACATGATCGACGCGCAAGGGCGTAACGCGGCCTTCACCGGCGAAAACTGCGTCGACTGGTGCGGGCATCTGGTTTCTGACGGGGTCTCGGTGGCGGGGAATATGCTCGAAGGCCCAGAGGTCATCGCCCAGACGCTGAAAGCCTATCGGGCGGCGATGGACAAACCCTTGGCGGAACGCCTGCTGATCGCGATGCAAGCGGGCGAGGATGTGGGCGGCGACAAGCGCGGCAAGCAATCGGCCTGCCTGATCATCTATCGCGATCAGGATTACGCCTGGCTTGATATCCGTGCCGACGACCATGCCGATCCGTTGAGCGAGCTGCGCCGCCTTTACGCAGTGGCACAGGAGAGATTTCTGCATGTGGCCGAAACTATGCCGACGCGCGAAAATCCGCATGGGATGGTGGACCGGCGCGCGATTGACGAAACGATCCAGCGGCTTGAAGATGAGCGGATCGCGGCGGGGCGTGCCTCAGCGTCGTTTATGGTGAACAAGGGCTGAAAGTGGCGACATGACGGATGACGCCTGTTGATTGTCGCTGAGAACTGAGGGGGTGGATACCCCCTCCCGACGGCATCGCAATGTGCCAAGGTGATGTGGGTCACATCACATGAAGGCGGAAGTATCCATCACAGAAGTTAACATCGTTGGGCCAGATTTGGCAAAGCAGGTTTTCCAGGTTCATGGCGCGACGGCCGTTGGCGGCGTGGCTGTTCGTAAGAAGTTGGCACGGGGGCAGGTGCTGGCATTTTTCGCGGATCTGCCGCCCTGCGTGGTTGCTATGGAGGCCTGCGCCACGGCCCACTACTGGGCATGTGAGATCAGTGCTCTGGGGCATACCGTCAAGTTGGTGCCGCCTGCCTATGTCAAGCCTGTCGTCAAGCATTAAAAGAACGATGCGGCTGACGCGGAGGCCATAGCTGAAGCAGCCAGTCGGTCGAGCATGAGGTTCGTCAAGCCGAAGTCACCCCGACAGCAAGCGCGCGCCATGGTTTTTCGAAGCTGTGATCTGTTTGTCCGCCAAATGACACAAACCATCAATGCGCTATGGGCCCATTGCAAAGCATGGCCCTATCGCACCTTAGGGGCTGTCAAATCTCGCAGGTATCCAGCAGGTAGTTGGTAAGCGTTTCCTGCCCCCCACCTTCCGTCTGTCAGCATGATGGGTTCATTGGACCCTGTTGATTGTTGGACTGGAT
>NZ_JAYKPK010000015.1:0-36604 GCF_035117555.1 Yoonia sp. 67-2 | reverse complement strand
ACCTGCTCAAAGCTCGGTTGGTAGGAGCTATCTGAATAAGAAACGCCAAAGATTGCATCAAAACTGAGTCAGAGCCAGTTTTGCACGCCGAAACACAGTCGGAGGACAGTTCATCCCATCAGGTCAATCTGTTCCACCGTCAGTTTCGAGACGAAAGACAAACCTCCTCCCGAGCCGCACAAAGAACTCACATTAGTGAATTGTTAACCACTATCTTGTCATAATCACGGTGAACAAGCGAGGAAACCTTGAAAATGACTGATTCCAAAATTGTGCTTTTTGACAGTAAACTTCGGGATGTTGACCTTCTTGATGCTCTAGCGATTGCAAACATGCCGCAGTTAATTGAAAGGTTAGAACTAACCGCTTACGCATTGGCTCGCAGGGGCGACACTAAACTAAGCAATGTGTTTTTCTGGGCCGTCGCCATAGCCGAAAGCTCAAAACATCTGGAACCAAACTGTAAATCGCTTCATGAGCCTTGAGATGTGTCGTATACATGAGTAGCATAACTTATTGATAAAATGCTCGAGAGTCGTGGGGGCAATCCGGTTGAAAAGTCAGTTCAGGTTATAGCAGAATATCGGAAATTATTCTGATGAATGACAAATGTTGACCTTACTTACCAGAATGAAAATGTGTCAACCAGCTCCAGGTTGCTTAGAACAACATTTTCGTCAAACACATCGTAAAGAGAAAGGCTAGCATCAGAAGAAAAATTAATCTGGATACCTTTTTCGTTTGTCACAACGGAAGATTCAAACCATTCGTCAAAATTTCGTCCATAAAGCAAAGCCTTGTCAACAAGGACTCGATCTACGACCGGGTTGAAATCATGTATAGTATCCTTCCCACCTACAAATATGAATGTGTCAAAACCGGCACCACCCCACAGATTATCGTCACCATACCCACCTCCCAACAAATCATTTCCCGACGATCCATACATGGTATCGTTCCCCGCTCCTCCGATGAGGATATCTCCCCGATTATCTCCAATGCGTCCAATTGTCTGGGGGTCGATCTGATCGAGAGTTACTGTGCCTCTATCACCGCCTCCCCCTACGACCCCGCCCTGATCACCTATTTTTATAACGTCGGTAAACTTGGACCCGGAAACAGGTGACTTCTCAACTGACTGAGGTAATATCATTGACTCTGAATCAACTGAGAGTTTTCTACCGATGAACTTTTCGACCTCAGTCAGAAAGACAAATGATGGGCTGTCAGATTTGTCAATTTTTATCATTGCCACCTCATAGCTCTGATCGAAAGTGACATCGATAATGCCGTCCTCAGGTAAAGCAGTGACCGTGGTAACTCGCGACTGCCCGTTTGGCGCTCCATCCGCAATATCAAGGTTTGCAATTGAAACAACATCGGCATCGGCCAAAAAGCCCATGTTGACACTGACGGTCAGATCTGACCCTTCTAAATTACCCGCTGAAATAAAGACAGTGTAGCTATCTTCGCTCTCATATGTATATTTTACCCACCGGCCTTCGCTGTCCCGTGCAGTTCCCAGGAACTCGGATTCAGCAATATTTTCACTCATTAGTTTAAGAATCGCTGCTTGCGGCGATGCAAATTCAGATAACCGATCAGATATAACCGTTCCGGACATCGTGTCACTATATCTAAAGGCACCGACCAGCCCCCATGCGGCTGCGCGGTCAACGCCGTGCTGTGCGAAGTGAGAGAACAATCCAAGAACGTCACTTGCATAGGCCAACTGATACGGCGGTTGATCCGAACCTGTATTACCGACAGACCAGGCAGACACATAGTAATCCACATTTTCGCGTGAAATACCAAGCGCTTCAAATCTGTTCATCCAGAACTCAACAACTTGCTGCCGCTCGTTGAGTGGCGAGAGTTCACTTTCAGACTTTTCTGAGTTGTAGCTCAAGATATGATGGCGAATTGCATCGACATAAACGAGGCTGTCGCCAATAATATGTGACTTCATACTATCAATCGCAATCATGCGATCGCTGCGAGTGGATGCACTGCCGACAATACTTAGTGCCTTGTCAAGGCCATCTACTTCGCCCGGGGGTACGTCAGCGAACTTTTCGAAGTATTCCTGACCTTTGAGAGTGTTGAAATCAGATTGCCCACGTCCAGCGTGAATTGCTATCTCATAGTTTACACTACTCCCCATCATGCTTGTTGTAATTTGATTAATAATGGCTTTGGCGACAATTGCATATTCAATAGGGTTTGTATAATTCTCGTTCCCAATTTCTAGTGTGATCAGGCTTGGGTAAGTACCATCGTTAAACTTGCCGTTATTAAGGCGATCAAGAAATATTGAAACATCCGACTTTGCAGTACTGATAGCCAGCTCTCTCGTAGATTTATCCGAAAAATCTATTCCGTTGAAATACCGTTCAACCGGAATAATAAGTCCGACTGGTACGCCCCGCTCATGCGCGAGGGAGAGTATCTGACTGAAGCTAGCCACATCGTTGCGCGCCGGGTTGTTCGCTGCATCATATTCTAATGCGACTGGGCTGATAAGCTCAGGATGGGTCAGGTCAAACGCAATGTTTGACCGGTTACCGCTCAGACTGTGTATATTTATTTCGCCTTCAGCAAGCCTGATCAAGCCGTTTGTCACATATCCGTATTCTGCGACTGTCCCCCCCGGAAACCGAACGTCAGTCAGGCCAATGTCTTTTGAGTGTTCAGTGAAGATGTTAAACCCAAAGATATTGGTGTTGATCGCGCCAAATAGATTTGGTGATATGTAGCCGACCGGATCCGCCCTCTGGATACCATCGATCAGTGTCGTCTTGGAGGTTTTCATTGCCGGTCTCCATGACTTTCAGCGACAGCAAATACGCCTTGGAAAGGCTGAGCCTTATCTGCTGTCACCGCATTGCCAGCAACTTCCCCTCCGAGAGCATCTGCATCTGTGCCGAAAAAGTCGCCTGCAAAGGTTGCTGAAATTGTCATGACGGTATTTTGTTCTGTGTCGGTCAAACTGCCGTAGCCGTCGAAATTAAATGTCGGACTGTTGGTCGGATTTGGACCGCGGTTCAGCGTGCCACCCGACAGAACAAGCTGTCCCGGTAGTGATGTTCCATATTCATTGACGAAGTTGTTGCCGTGCCCCGCAAGCATGCTTCGATCACCTTGTGCGAAGTCTATCGTTAGGAATAATTCGCCGGCTATTTTGGCAGCCACCCTCTCGGTCCGACTTGCCAGTTTGACTGACATAAACCCGGCATAATCTGTTGAGCCCGTGGTCGGTACGTCTGCCAGGGCGGTACGCTGACCGCCCGCAAACTTACTCTCGATCGCCCTTGCGGCCCCTGTTATGCGGTCGAATTCGTTTAGCTGGGGATCAGACGCGACTGTTGATGACACACATCCAGAAAGTAGATAGGCCAATGATATCGTGAAAAACCCTGACGAGGCATTCGTTCTGGTGTTTGCAATGGTTGAAGTAGACATGGTGTCGCCCCCTTTCTTAAATGAAAGGAACACGAACACCGATTAACAATTCTTAAATTTTGGGTCTGAAACAGCGCACTTTTATTCATAATAGTTAATATATTCTATACGACGTGAACTCGTCTGCCGGCGATGCGTGAGATTTGGCGGGGCTTATTTTATGTCATAAATAGTACGTAGCACTTACAAGAACGGGACCAGCTCTCTCGCGTCAAAGCACTATGGTAAGTCCATGAGGGGTAGCCCTGTTAGTGAGAGCGACTGCCGGTGTACACCGCTGTTTGTTGCCTTGCCGATCTGTCACAGTGACGGGGCCCTGCTACTGCTGATCATTTACATGATACGGCTTGCAGAGGGTGACATTGACATTCCGTTTGTTGATATTTGGGACGTCCTGGACTTTCAGTCCTTTTCCCTTTGAAGTTCTGTAACCGAGGTGCCTGGGACAAGATGGAATGGGTCTGCCCGTATAAAATACATGCTTGCACTGTCCGATTGGCGGGATAACACCGACACATCCCGAAGAGACATTGTAAACAAACCTGAATATCGCCGAAAAAGAGCTGCGGCTGGGTCCGAGACACGCAGTTTATTCAGCTGGTTGAAGATTCTACCTAAAAGAGTGTTACTCTCTGGCCTGTTTTACACTCAACACGCCAGAGAGAGGAACGATGCTCCCATCAGGGCGGCAACACATGGTTTTTCAGTAATTTGATAAGTTTATCTGCTCACTGCAGATGATCTACGGTGTTTATTAAAGTATCGTTACCGAGGCTTTAAAAATCATGTACTTGAGTTCAGGCATAAAGGTTATTCAGGACACCTGTTGATCTTCACTCGGACTTGAGCCGGTGTTTCACCAATAAGTGAGCCACCTCTGATTGTGGATATTGGTTCCTGCTGGGGTCAAGCTGTGTGTTGTTTTCTTCTTTACTGCAGCAGATGCCACAGCTGAACATATTGCAGCGTCAGAAGTGCGCCACGCAGTAGCAGCGAATAGAAAAAGTCGGGGTGGTCATCAGGGAGGGCGCGGAATTCGATCATGGTGGGATGTTCCAAAGACAAATTACCCTCGCCAACGCAAAAAGCCCGCCAGATTTCTGGAGGGCTAAGTAAACGTTGATGTGGCGTTGATGTGTTTCGGGCGAGCAGAAACCCGACTGATTAGGTCGGATTCTAAGGCTTTGATATATTGTGATTTTTGGTTGCGGGAGCTCGACTTGGACACTGTTTCACAGGTTTAAACGAAGTTAATATCCAAGGGTGACGTACCGCGGCCCAGTTTATTGACGAAGTTGACGCCTACATCCGCTGGTATAACGAAACACGCATCAAGATGTCCCTTGGTGGCAGAAGCCAATCGAATACCGTAGAAGCCTCGGCCTTATGCCGTGAAAACAGTCCAAGGTTTTGTCCGCACCCCCCCGGGTCAATTCTCAGCGGTAATCAACAGCCACGAAGGTGCCTGTGGCGAGGTCTCGCACCAGACCCTCGTTGACCGGTGTATCTACAAAGTCGAAATCCTCCAGATCCTTTGCAAGCGGCAGCTTTGCGACGGTGAGTTGATACTTGATCGAGCGGGCCTGCTTCTCGGCGATCTCCGACTGCAACAGGTCCCCGACAATGCGTGGGGGGTCAAACTGGCGTTTGATGCCAGTAGCCATGATCTCATAATATGCGCTGCGCATCCCGTATAGTTTGAGAGCGCCCATCAGTTCCAGAACCTGGGTGCGTTCCACGGTGGCTTGTCCTCCTGAGGGTAGGTACGGCTTAACTCTGCGGCCGAAGCTTGCGATCGCTGTATTGCAACTCTGACTGCGTCCGTGGTCGTGGCGCTCCCGTGACGTATCTGTCCCATAATGCTTCCTTCCATTCCAAAGAAAAGATCGCACCATCAAACGCTGGGATCAAACAACTAACATAAAAAGCCAAAAATATTATCTTTTAGGTATTTTAAATAATCTTTTTATAATTTGTCGCATGCGCTGAAAAATAATAACCCAAACGTCGCCGAACTTAAAACCGTGCCGGGCAAAAAATGTTCGAAACTAGGCATTTACGCTTGCACGGTGATCCCAAGCAAAGGGTTTTTGCGGCTGTTAGTCTTGGGAGACGATCATGACGCTAAACAATGGTAATACTGCAAGTTTCGCGTTCACAGAAGATACAGCCAGCCGTATTGCTTTTGAGGACGATACAATCATATCCGACGGATCTGCGAAGTTCGTTCTTGAGCTTACGGTCAGTAGCGGCACCTTGTCGGGGGCGGCGGTCGGCAACGTCGGAATAACTGGATCAGACAGCGCGACGGTGCAACTCTCGGGTACAGGCGCAGATCTCAACAGTTATCTGTTCACTACATCTGGCCTTACCTACAAACCCGCGCGGGACGTAAACACCTCCCCCCCCCACCCCCCCCAAAGCTTGTCACTCGCGCTTTTCGATGACAGCGACAGCACGGCAGTCGGCACCCCGCTGACGCGCAACATAGAGATCGCGGCGGTCAATGACGCGCCAATCTTCACTGGCCTTGAGCCCTCTGTCACGTATCTGGAAAATACGGTGAATGCGGCAGGCCAGCTGTTGGACAGCGAGGTCAGCATAGGCGATCCTGAGGGCAATTTCGCTGGTGGCACCGTCACGGTCAGCGGCTTGCTGGCCGAAGACGTGATTGCCCTGGCCAATGTGGGGACCGGGCCGGGGCAGATCGGTTTCGACGCGACCACCGCTATCGTTACCTTCGCCGGCAGCGCAATCGGCACGCTGGCGCGTGCGACAGGCACGACCACGATCACCCTGAATGCGACCGCGACACCGGCAGCGGTTGAGGCCTTGGTCGAAAGTCTGACCTATCGGAACACCAGTGACACCCCGGCGGCGTCGCGCGATCTGGTGATCACCATCGCGGACAGCGATCTTGCCACAGCCGCGGCGCCGATCACTGTGTCGGTGACCGCCGAGAACGACCCCCCCGCGCTGATCAATCTGGCCGCCACGACCATCTTTAATGAAAATACGGTCAATGCTGGGCCCGTGCCGCTGATCGCCAATGCCGGTGGCGCGCTACCGTTTGGCTTTATCGATCCAGAGGGCAATGCGGCTGGTGGCAGCGTAACGCTGTCGGGCTTTTTGCACGAGGATTTGGTTGCTTTGCCGCATCAGGGCAATGCTGCGGGCCAGATCGGTGTCGTGAACGGCACTGTCTCTTTTGGTGGCACAGCTTTCGCAGAGATGACTGGCGGCGGGCTTGCCGCTGCTGGCTTGCGTGCGCCGCTGGTCTTTACCTTCAACTCGACGGCCACCGATGCCGCGATCGAGGCCTTGCTCGAACGGCTGACCTATGCCAACGAACGCGATGTGCCCACCACCGCAGCGCGCACCATCACCTTTGATCTGGTGGATGGCGCGGGGGCCGAACGCAGCTTTACGACTGCGTTGCAGGTCAATCCCGAGAATGACGCCCCGACAGGCAACAAGCTGCCGACCGTCGTGACCATTCTGGAGGATCTGAACGGCCGTCTTGATCTGTCGGGGCTGGCAATTGCTGATCCCGATATAACAGATAAGATCGATCTGGTGCTGACGCTGACGGCTGGCAGGCTGGCCGCAGAGCCGACCAGCAAGGTGAGCGTGCAATCGGATGATGACGGGCGGAAACTGACACTGACGGGCAAGGCCGCTGATCTTGGCGTTTACCTTGCCGATCCCGATGTGGTGCGCCTGACCGGTCCCGCCGATCTGACAGGCATCGGCGTATTGACGCTGACCGCGATCGCCACCGATGAAAGCTCTGCCTCGGTTGACCTGGGCAGCAGCAAAATCACACTCGTCGCGCAGCCTGACGCGCCCATCATGACCGGGTTGAAGGCCAGCATTGTCTTTTCCGAGGCACAGGCGAACAGCAGTCCCGCCCAGTCGTTAGGGCTCGCGGTGACAATCACCGATGCCGAGGCAGACTTTAACGGTGGTCGCCTGACTGTTTCGGGGCTGGTATCCGCTGATCGCGTAGCGATCGCCAATACCGCCGATATCGCTGTGGCGGGGACAGAAACCCAAATAGTGCGTTTCAACGGTATCGAAATCGGTACGGCCGCAGGCGGCGCGGGGGCGGATTTCGTCGTGACCTTCAACGCAGCAGCGACTCTCGCGGGGATCACGGCCGTGGTGAATGCCCTGACCTATCAGCAGCTCACGCAGGCCCCGGTGACCAGCCATCCGCTGTTCATCGCCCTGACCGATGCAGCGGGTAACGGGCTGGGGGATACCTCGGGCATCGCCTTTTCCTTTGAGGCACAGGCCGACAGCCCCTTTGACGGTATTGATTTTGGCGTGAATGCTGATCCTGCCTTTGTGGACCTTGATGGCGATGGCGATCTTGATCTGGTGGTCGGCCTTGTTGGTGGCACGCTGGTCGCATACGAGAACACGGGTAGCACCTTTGCTCTGATGACCATCAACCCCTTTGCCGGGATCGATGTGGGTGCGCGTAGCAGCCCCGTTTTCGCGGATGTCACGGGTGATGGCCGCGCCGATCTGGTGGTCGGCGACAATCTTGGCAGGTTCAAGGTTTATCAAGCGACAGCGAACGGCTTTGTTCAGTTGACCGGGGCGGCCAATCCGCTTGACGGGTTGGATATCGGCAGCAATGCCAAGCCCGCCTTTGTCGATATTGATCGCGATGGCGACCTTGATCTGGTGGCGGGTGGCGCTGACGGGCGTTTGCACGCCTTCGAAAATATCGGCGGCACCTTCGTTGCACCGGTGTCTTGGCGTGACCCTTTTGTGCAGCTTTCGCTGACCGGCAGCGGCAAGATGACCTTTGCCACGTTCGATTTGACCAATCTGGCCAAGACCGAAGTCACTGTGACGAAAAGCGGCATTTCGCATACCACGTTGACCGATGTCACCTTGGTGGCGCCACTCAGAGTCGTGACGCAGGACGCCGGTACGGCGAACTGGTCGCTCGCGCTCAACGGCGACGTTTTCGCCTATTTAGCCGCTGACGAGAGCGTGACCCTTACCTATCAACTGAAGTTTACCAGCAAGGCGGACACCAGTGTCGTGCGGCAATTCACGATCAAGGTTACTGGGACGACGACTGATCCGTTGATCGAGCTGGTGAGCCTTGGGGCAGATGTGACCGGCACGGTCGCGCAGGGGCTGGTGCCAATCACGGTGTCCAATGGTGCAAACCCCGATTTTGCGGATCTGGATGGTGATGGTGACGCCGATCTGCTCATTGGCGATGGCAATGGCGGCCTGCGCAGCTTTACCAATACAGGGATGGGCAGAGGCTGGCTAGAACGGGTTGGCAGCGACAATCCCTTTGCCGCTCTGTCGGTTGGTAGCGCGGCCGCGCCAGCGCTTGTCGATCTTGATCAGGATGGCCGCCCGGATGTGGTGGTCGGCGGTCGCGACGGCACTTTGGCGCTATGGCGTAACACCACGCCCGAAGGGCTGTCGCTGCAGATTGACATGACACCCGAGAATGACAAGCCCTCTGCCACTGGCCTGCCCAGTGATCTGGTGGTGCGCGTAACGGCGCAATCATCGCTTGATTTGCGCACATTAAAACTGGTTGATCCTGATCAGACCGACTTGCTCGATCTGGTACTTGTGGCAAGCACCGGGCGGCTGACAGCAACGGCTGCCCCCGATGTGGCTGTGACCGGGGCTGGTACTGCCACGCTGGTGCTGCGCGGCACCGCTGCGGCGCTGAACGGCTATCTTGCAGACCCCGTCAGGGTCAGCTTTGTGAACAGCGAGGGCCGTGCAAGTGGCGACAACGCCGCTCGCATAGATGTCACGCTGAACGATGGCACTGGGGCAATCGCGCTTGGCAAGATTGATCTGGACATCGCACCCGGCAATGGCACCAGCCATCTCAGCAATCTGGCAGCGACCGTCGCTTTTACCGAATCAACGGTGAACAGCGCGCCGCAAATCATCGATCCCGATGTATATTTTGTCAGCCTTGCGCAAAGCTTTGCAGGCGGGCAGTTGCGCGTCGCCGGCCTTTTGCCGGAAGATCGGCTGGCCGTGCGCGATGGCGGGACCGCTGCTGGACAGATCGGGGTTAAATTCAACAGCGTGACAGCGCAGCAAGAGATCACTTTTGATGGAAAGTCGATCGGCATATTGACCGGCGGCGTTGGCACACCGCTCAGTGTGACCTTCAACGACAACGCCAGCGCTGCTGCGATCGACCGGCTTTTGGAAAGCCTGACCTATGCCAATAGCAGCGACACCCCGACACCGATACGCACCCTGACGCTGCAGATCACTGATTCCGATGGTGTCGGGCTGACATCTGCAGGCGCAGCCAACACCACCTTTGCACTGGTACAAGGCGCGGCCAGCCCCCTGACAGGCAAAACTGCTGACAAATATGCCGCCCCCACGATCGGCGATGTGACGGGCGATGGCCGGCCAGATCTGGTTGTGGGCAACAATTTTGGGTTGCTGACCGTCTATGCGGCCACCGACGCCGGCTTTAGCTTTATGACACCGGCGGCGTCGCCATTCGCCGGGATTGATGTGGGCAGCTATGCAGCACCCGTGCTGACCGATCTGGATGGCGATGGATTGGTCGATATGGTCGTCGGTACCTCAACTGGCAAGCTGGTGGTACTGCGTGCAACCAAAACGGGCTATGTCATGCTGACCGGCAGCGACAACCCATTTGACGGAATTGATGTCGGTGCACATGCGGCGCCGGCTTTTGCTGATATCGACGGTGACGGCGACCTGGACATGGTAGTCGGCAACACCGCCGGCAGGCTAGTTGCTTATGCCAATACGGGAGTAATGTCGACGACTACCGGATTGCCAGTTTATCGATTGCTGGCGGGGGCGCAGGATCCGTTTGCCGGAATCGATGTGGGTTCGCGGAGCCGTCCGAGTTTTCTCGATGTCGATCAGGACGGCGATATGGATCTGTTCGTTGCCAACTCCGTCGGTGTGATCAGCGGGTTTGTAAACACAGGCACCGCCTTTGTGGCGATGTCAGCGCAGGCCAATCCGTTCACCGGCCTGACGGGAGGGCGGTTTAGCAGCCTGAGCTTTGGGTATATCGATGGCGATGGCAAGGCGGATGCAGTCGTGGGCGACATTACCGGACAGATGCTGTTGTTTGCCAATACCACACAAACCCAACAGGCAGCCGCGCTGGTCCTCACGGTCACACCAGAGAATGATCTGCCTACCGGGCTCGGTCTTCCAGCAAATCTTACGGTGACGAAACAAGCGGCGGCTGTGATTGATCTGTCGAAGCTGGTGCTGGCCGATCCGGATTCTCCAACGCTGGCGCTTACGCTGACTGTGGCGAATGGCACGCTTGCGGCTGAAGATGTCGCCGGCATTGGCATCACAGGATCAGGCACCGCCAGCCTGAGACTGATAGGCAGCGTCGCGGCGCTGAACGATTACCTGCAAGAACCGGCGTTGCTGCGCTACACTGCGGCCGCAGATGCAACAGGCAGCGCGGCAGATACACTTGCGGTCACGATCAATGACGGCACAGACACCGTCAGCATTGGTGTAGCTGCAATCGATATTGCCCCTTTGATACCGAACAATCTGCCAACTGGGACTGTCAAGATCACCGGCACCCCGGCGCAGGACCGCACGCTGTTCGCCGATACAAGCACACTGGGTGATGCCGACGGGCTGGGAACGCTGCTGTATAGCTGGAAGGCCGATGGCGTCATCGTCCCGCGCGGCAACAACCAAAACAGCCTGACGCTCACCGAGGCCGAAATCGGCAAGGTCATCACGTTGCAGGTCAGCTATGTCGATGGCGCAGGCACAACCGAGACGCTGGCCAGCGCCCCGACAGCCGCGATTGCCGCCAATCCCGCTCCGACACCGCCTTTCCGGATCGCGCTTGTATCGCAGGAAGGTGGCGTGGCGCAGTTCGAGATCTTTGCCACCCCCGCCGCCGATCCGGGCAGCGACGGGATCGGGTCCTTTGAATTCACCCTCAGCCATGATCCTGCCGATCTGTTCATCAATGTGAATTCTTTTACCACAGTGCCCGGCGCGGCGGGGCTGCCTAATTACAATGCCGCAACCGGGGTTCTGGCCGTGGCGGGCGCGGCATTGCCGAACCTGACCGATTTCAGCATGCCGCTGGTGCGGTTTTCGGCCAAAGTGCTTGGCGGCGACAAACTCGTCACCCTGAACTTGACCGAAACCGAAGTGGATGCGGTTTCATTGGCAACCGTTACGGCAGAATTCGCCTTGATCGCCGCCACTGGTAGCGACCCGACGGTAAGCGTAACAACCACCCTCCTCGACAGGTTCGGCGACCCGCTGTCCGCCGATACGGTCAGCGCCATGGCCACGGTCAGTGGCGATCAAATCCATATCCGCAAATCCGGTGCGGGTGCGGATAGCACCACCTTCGAAATCGTGGTTACCCCCACAACCGCGCTTTCGGCGATTGATTTCGTTCTCTCAGATTTCACCACCCTAGAGAATTTTACTCTGGCCCCGGCATTGGCCGATTGGGTGGTTCTTACCTACGGCGGTACGCCCAATAGCATCAGCCTAAGCGGTTTTGGCGGTATCAGCGGCGGAGATGCCATTGCCCCAGGCGTGGAAACTGTGCTGGCTCGCTTCACGACAGCAGCCGAACCCGATCTGATCATCACTAATATCGCGCTGAACGGCATCGCGCAGCCTGCAGTCGGTATCTCGGAAATTGCGGCCTCTGTGCGGACAGGCAATATCGTAACCTTTGATGCACCACTGGGGGCAGATCTAAGGATTCTGGCCGATCTGGCGGTGGACAGTGACAGCAAAGGCGCCATTGGTGCCAACGATGCATTGCAGGCACTGCGTCTGGCAGTCGGTCTGCCAAAATCCGATGGGACGGCCGAATGGCACGATTACATCGCTGCCGATTTCAACCGCGATGGCCGGCTCGGCGCCGATGACGCGCTGAACATTCTCAAATATGCGGTCGGTTTGGCCGGAGCGGCCGAGCCGGAATGGGTTTTTGTGGATGCGGGCATTGACCGGTCAGGCATTGATCGCAATGCCGTGTTCTATGAGCAGGGTCTGCGGCGCGACGATCTTCTGGTGGATACGGGTGTCAGCATGATCGGCATTCTGGTTGGTGATGTGGATGGCAGCTATTATGCTTCCTGATCGCGGCGCTCAGGCGTCGCACCTAGCCGTGGCGCCGCGTTTAAAGATAAACGGGACAGAGCTTGATACCACGCGCCTGTCGCCTGAAGGACAGCGGCTGGTCGGTTTGATACAATTCGCACAGCAACGCCTTCAAGATTTGGCAAGCGAGCTTGCCCTCCTCGATACGGCACGGCAGGTTCATGTTGCTACGCTGAAAGCCGAGGTCGTCAAGGCCCGTTCTGGTGTCGATCTGCATGAGCTCTTCGGAAATGATCATTGACGATGGGACAATCATGCCGCGGATAATGATCGACGGAATCACATGTCATACAGAAGATCTTTGCGATGACGGGCGCGCCACCGCCGCAAGCCTGCAATTTCTGGATAGGCGGATGCAGCATATCCGGCACGAAATACAGGTCTATAAAACAGCGCAGGCAGCCTATGCCCAAGCGCTGGCCGCGCAGCTTGCAGCCACCGATGATGCGCTGCCTGTCAAACATGCGCCGCAGATGCCGACATGACCCAGCGCAACAGAAATCGTGCCCTTGGCCCTGCGGTAATCCTGCTGGGTATGACTGGCTGTACCGCACCGATGGGAATCGCACAGATGCAGTTGGCCATGGTGGATCGGCTGGACAGCATCTCCAGTATACCCGCGCCACAGGCGACAGCACCAGCCACCGAGTTCCGCCCTGCGCTGCGGGCGGCAGTGCTGGCCGATCCCGCCTACATCGCAGCCAAAGCTGAAGAAACCGCCGCTTTGGCCCAAATCGGGGTTGCCGCTAGCCTGCGCCAGCCGCAGCTTGTCGGCAGCCTCGATCTGGGTACGACGATGGGCGATCAGGCTGCGCGTAGCGGCGCGACCGCAGGGCTGGTGTTGTCGCAGATTGTGTATGATGGTGGTGCTCTGGTCGCCGGCGTGAACCGTGTAACGGCCCAAGCCTTGGCAGCCCGCGAGGGCCGGATAGCTGCTGGCAACGATAGCGCGCTCGCGGCGGCTACACTATGGATCACGCTATGGCATTATCAGGCGCGTGCCACACAGATGCAGACCCGGTCGGCTAATATGGCGCGGCTGGTCGCCCAGATCGCACGGATGGCCGACAATGGCCTGCTGGATCAGGCGGCGCTGGCCCAGGCGCAGCGCCAGGTCATCGACATGCGGCTTGAAGAAGAACGGTTGCAAGAAGCAGCTGAAACAGCGCGACGCGACTTTGCGCGGCGGTTTCCAGCACAAGCGGGGGTGCTGCCTGCTCCAGACCGGTTGCTGGATGATACCGCCGCTGCGGCGCTTGCAAAGAACGCCGCAAAAGCACCAATCATGCAACAACAGGTAGCGGCTCTTTTTGCCGCCGAAGCCGCATTGGCCGAAGCCGAGGCCAATTCTGGGCCGCGCGCACGATTGCAGCTTGCCGCGCGCGGCCCAGAAGACCGGGCCACTACCCCGGATCTGTCGTTGGGCCTCAGGCTGGATTACACACTAGGTGATGGTGGACGTGCAGAGCGGCAACTGGCTGCCGCCACCGCGCGCGTCGCTGCCGATCAGGCGAGGCTTGACCAGATCAAAGACGGTCTGGCTGAAGCGCTACAGGCCGAGCTGTCCAGGCTTTCAGCAATCGACAGGGCGCTGCAGCTAAGTGCGGAAAAGCTCCGCCTGAGCCGCGCAGAGGCTGAAGCCGCCCGCGCACAGCTGCAAACAGGTGGCGCGGATCTGCGTGAGCTGATCGACGCTGAACTCGCGATATATGGCGCGCAGGATCAACAACTCGCGCTGCGCGCAGAATACGAAATCCTATTGCTGGCCATCGCGGCGCGCACCGGCGGGCTTAGCACCCTGATCGCGCTGGAAGATGCCGCAAATGGTACACTCACGCGCCACATCTCCGAATGATACTGCCTCAGGATACCGCCCCATTGTCAAATAGCGCCACCACCTCGGCAGAGCCCGCCACGTCTGCCGGAGTTTTGTCCGCGCCAGGCGGGGATGATAGCCTTGTCTATTGCGTCAAGGAGCTGCTGGCGTTGGCGGGTCGCGCTATCTCGCCGGGGGGGGTGCGCGATCTTGCCGATCCGGGTCAGCCCGGGTTTACCCCCTTGGCAGCGGTTTCTGCCTTGCGGCAGGCTGGATTCAGCGCCAGTCTTGGCACGATAAAACCCCATCGGCTAAGCGCGGCACATTGCCCGGCAATAGGCTTTGACCACGATGGGCGCGCGATAGTAATCACTGCCATTGAGACCGGGGGCTGTGCGGTTCTGCGCAGATTTGCAGTGGACGGCCAGCGAACCGACAGCCACGTTGCGCTGGCAGAGCTTGCTGCGCATCTTGTGTCGCATGTGATCCTGGCCCGTCGGCAGCATCCAGCCATAGCCGATGCGGCTGGCAAAAACTGGTTCTGGGGCGCGCTAGGAGAGGGCAAATGGCTTTATGCACAAGTGTTAATGGCGGCGGCCATTACCAATGTGCTTGGCTTGTCGACATCGCTGTTCATTATGGTGGTCTATGACAGGGTGGTCCCCAATGCCGCGATTGAATCGCTGATCGCGTTGACGGTCGGCGTCCTGATCGCACTGAGTTTTGATTTCATCATCAAGACCTTGCGGGCCCAGTTTGTCGACCGGGCGGGCAAGCGGGCCGATGCGCGCATGTCACGGCAGATTTTCGACAAAATACTGCAGATGCCGCTGGACAGCCGGCGGCAGAAATCTGGTGCCTTGGCCAGCATCGTGCGCGAATTCGACACGCTGCGCGATTTCTTTACATCGGCCACGCTGGTGGCGGTCGTGGATCTACCTTTCATCTTTTTCTTCATCTGGATTATTTCGCTGATCGCGGGGCCGCTGGCGCTGGTGCCGCTGATCGCAGTGCCATTGGTGGTGGTCTCCGGGCTGGTGATCCAGCCATTTTTGGCCCGTCTCGCGGAACAGGCAATGCAGACCACGATGTCCAAGCAAAGCGTTCTGATAGAAACTCTGAACGGGCTGGAAACGGTGCAGGCAACAGGCGCGGGGCGGCTGATGCGGCGCCGCTTTGAGGACGCGGCAGAGGCACAGTCCGAACTGGGCCTGAAAAACCGGATGCTGTCGAATTTCGCAATCAATTTCGCGGCCTCGGTTCAGCAACTGGCGCAGATTGCCACCATCTTCTATGGCGTTTTCCTGATCCGCGACGGGGTGATCACAATGGGGGCGATGATCGCTGCTGTCATTCTTGGCGGGCGAACATTGGCTCCATTGTCGCAGCTTGCCGCAGCGATGTCGCGGGCAAACGGGGCACGGCAGGCCTATCGTGCGCTTGCTGCGATCATGCAGGTCGAAAGTGCTGCCATGGCGCCCGACCGTCCTACGCTCAGTCGGCCACATCTGGTCGGCGGGATTGAGTTCCGCAATGTCAGCTATAGCTTTCCGGGCAGCAACCAGCCGATCATTCGTGACCTGTCGTTCAAGATTCCTGCCGGGCAGAAGGTGGCCGTCATGGGGCGGATGGGATCGGGAAAATCAACACTCGCGCGGTTGATCGCGGGATTGATCGTACCGACAGAAGGGGCCGTGCTGATCGATGGTGTCGATCTGCGCCAGATCGACAGGTCCGATCTGTGCCGCAACCTCGGTGTCATGCTGCAAGAAGCATGGCTGTTTTCGGGCACCATCAAGGAAAACCTGCAGATGGGATTTTACGAACACGACGATGCCCATCTTTTGACCATTGCCCGTGTCTCAGGGGTGGATGATTTTGTTGCCAGCCATCCCCAAGGCTATGACATGGAATTGCGCGAGCGGGGCGAAGGTCTGTCAGGCGGGCAACGCCAGTCGATCACCCTTGCCCGCGCGCTGCTGCATGATCCGGCCCTGCTGGTGCTGGATGAACCGACCAGCGCGATGGATACGGCCACCGAAAAGACTGTGATCGGGCGGCTCGGACTTTGGGCAGGCGACCGGACAATGGTGATGGTCACCCATCGCAACGCCTTGCTTGAACTGGCGGACAGGGTGCTGGTGATGGATCAGGGGGCAGTGATCGCCGATACCGTCCCCGACCGGCGTGGTGCCGTGATACGTCAGGAAGACCGCCATGTCCGGGCATGATTTCAAGACATTGTCACGCGAGATGACAGGCAGCGAAGGGCCGGGAGGGACCGCCATTCTATTGACGGTGATGGCCTTGCTTGGGCTGACGCTCTTATGGGCAAGCTGGGCCGAGCTGGACAATGTCACCCGCGGTGAAGGGCGGATCGTCGCGTCAGTGCAGAACCAGATGGTACAGGCCGCCGAAGGCGGGGTGATCTTGCGCAGGCATGTGGCGGAAAACACGGTCGTGGCCGCAGGTGCCGTGTTGTTCGAGATCGATCCCGTCGATGCAGCCAGCGAATTGAACCGCGTCGCCCAACGGTTGGCGGCGCTGGACCTGCGCGAAACGCGCCTGCGCGCCGAAATTGACGGGGCATCGCTTGCGCTGGCACAAGCACAGATGGCACGTGCGCCTTTGGTTGCCCTGACAGAGCAAAGCCTTTTCGCCGCGCGCCGCGCCGCACTGGACGGGCAATTAGCGGTGCTGGATCAGCGCCTGCAACAGCGCCAGCAGGATCGGCAGGCCGCCGACAGCCTGCGCGACACCACAAGCCAATTGGCAGTGTTGCTGGAACAAGAGATTGCAGTCATGGCACCGCTTGTGCGCGATAATATCGCACCCGCCACGCGGCTTTTGGAACTGCAGCGCCAGCACGAACAGGCGCAGGGGGACAACAAAAGGGCGCAGGTTGCGATTGTGCAGGCCGAAGCCGGCATCACCGAAATGCAAACCGAAATCGCCAATGCCCGCGCGGGTTTCAGCCTGCGCGCGATGGAGGAACTGATCAGCGTTGTCACCGAACAGGGCGAATTGCGCGAGGCGATACCCCGGCTGGAAGAGCGCGTCAGCCGCACGGTGATCCGCGCACCCATGGAAGGTATCGTCAGCCGCCTGAATTTCCACACGCCGGGCGCGGTCGTCAACACGGGCGATGTGATGCTGGAACTGGTGCCCACCGGCGAGGCGCTGATCGTTGCTGCGCGGATCATGCCGCAGGATATCTCGCGCATCCGGCTGGCGGATGATGTGCGTATCAGGCTCTCGGCTTACGATTCCACGCGCTATGGCACGGTGGACGGGCGCGTGACCCGGATCAGCGCCGATGCGGTGGTGGATCCCGCAAACCCCGGCGCAAGCCATTATCTTGTTGATATAGCGATCGAGGGTGAACTGGTGCTGCCCGAAACCGGCCTGCCGATCAGCCTTTTGCCTGGCATGACGGCGACGGTCGATGTGCTATCTGGCAAGCGGACCGTGCTGGCCTATATCTGGCAACCGATCGCCAAGGTGCGCGAACTGGCGTTGCGCGAATGACCCGCACATCCGCGCTGTTACCGCGACCAGCGGCATCTGTCCCGCAGCATAGCTGCGCTTATCGACGGATCATTCCGCTGGCGGGTGCCGTAACGACGACGCGGTCAGTCTCGGTGACCGCCTTACCCCACCTGATCCTGTTGGCAGCAGCCCATAAAGAAAGTACCCGATGACACAGCCTTTCAGCCTTGATGCCTGTCCTGCCGCCCGCCATGTTCCGCTTGAAGGTATGGTTCAGGCCAGTGGCTTATGCGCCTATCAGGTCCAGCCGGACACCCTTGAACGGATGGGCCTGTCACTGCGGACGGCAAGCTTTTGTGGTGTCGCCGTGCAGGGCGTGCATGTTCTTGCCGATGATGCCGCGGTTGCAGCCCACCTCGCCGCTTCGCCCGCCCTGCTTGCGCCGGTATCCCTGCCTGCAGATCCAGCAGCGCGCGCGCGGCTGGTGGCGGCATGGGTCCGCAACCGCACCCGCCAAAATCGCACAGGGCTATTGCCCTTTCTTTTGTTGCCACTGGCTGCCTGTGGCGGGGGTGGCGCCGACCCCGCAGCGACGAAAGAAACGACTACCCCCGGTCAGGATCTGTTCGGGCTGGTGGCGCTGCTTGACGGGCTTTGGTCGATCGGTGCCGATCATGGCAATGTCGTGCTGACCCGGCAGGGGGCGGATTACGTCTTGACGCCGGATCGCGGCGCGGCTGTCACGCTGGCTGTGGCGGCCACGAACGGGCTGGTGGTGCCACAGATCACCCTATCAGCCGATGCCGCCGATCTGGACGGTGTTTCGCTGACAGGGACCGGCGCGGTGACGCTGTTGCGGCTGGAAGCAGCACCAACCGCAGATCTGTCAGATATCACCGTTACAGGCGGGCGAAGTGCCTTTATCACAGCCGGCAAGACACTTGTTTTCACCGGCGATCTGAGCACAGGCTTCGTCGTGACGCTGGGGGCCGGTGCATCGTTGACAGCCACAGCGGCCCGGCTTTCGGGGCAGATCGTACAAGGGGCAGGCACCGTGTTGGTCACCGACCTGCACAGCCTGCCGGACGTCGATCTGTCGGGGATATCCGCGACAACGGTTGCCGCATCGCTTGACACCACGGGCGGGGTCGTATTTGCCGCTGCCGCCGATTTGGGCGCAGCCACCGTGACGATTGCGGCGGCTACGGCAGTAACGCAGGATACGGTCGCCTTTGCCTCTGGTGCGGATTTGACGACAGCGCAGTTTGTCGTAAACGGGACCGCAACGCTGGTACTGACCGATGAGCAGATCAATACCGTCAGCAACACGGCCGCGATCACCGGCAACGGCCATGTAAAGGTTACCGCCCAATTCTCGCCCACGACAGCACAAACCGCCACGATCCTTGTCAGGGTCATGCTTGACGGAAGCGGTGGCAGCAGCACGCTGACCTTTGATATGCCCGCCGATGATAACGATACGCTTGTGCTGAAATCAGGCAGCCAGATCGCACTGAATGGCGGGACGCTGATCGTGGATGATGGCGTAGTGGATCTGCGCAACCTATCTAACGCTGCTGATTTCGTCGGTGTCGCCAATGTGGTGATCAACTCGGGCCTGATCCTGACAGTGGATCAATTGTCCGGGGTGACAGGCGTCAAAACCGGTGGATCTGGCCGTCTTGAAATCGTGGTCGAAAAGGCGGACGATATCGATACGCTGGCCGACCTGTTGGCCAACAAGATCGACTTTGGACAAAGCCCACCTGCCGTGTCGGTGCAAGTCGCGCCCGGGGCCGCGGATGCCGCCGCGCTGGAAACAGCCGTCGTGGCGCAACTGACCGGCGCAGGCGTTGCCGTCGTGGTGAACCTGCGCAATGGTGAGGTTCAGCAAATTGGGACCCCAACAGATCCAACCGGCCCCGGTGCCGTGGTGACGCCGGGTGATCTGGTCCTTGCCGATTTCATCGATACCGGCACGCCGGGTGATCTGCAGAGCGTGGACAACCGCTTTGCCTTGACAACATCAGGCGGCAGCGCAGGGGTTGAACCGCGCTTCGAGCTGTCGCTTGACGGGGGCGCAAGCTGGACGACCACCACCGCCCTGCAAGACGATCTTGCTCCCGGCATTTACAGCTTTCGCGCGCTCGTGAATGATGCGGCGGGCAGCGCCGTGCCATCACCCGCCCGAACCGTGGAGATCATTGAATCCCAGCTTGATCTGACCCCGATCTTGCAGAGCGGGGATGACCTGAAGATCGGGGTCATGTTCAAGCCGGATTTCGACCCCGAACCGGGGATCGAATCCTTCGATATGGTCATCGACCTGACGGATGCAGAATTTACGATCTTGCCCGAATCTATCGTGTTTGCTTCTGGCGTGACGGCGGGGCTGGTAAATGTAGTAGCGCGAGAGTTGATCATCTCGGCTTATGCCTTGCAAGCAATCACAGATTTTGAAACGCCGCTGTTCCAGTTCACAACCACCCGGCTGGGTGCCGCACCTCAGCTTGACATCGTGATCGAGAATATCTTCATCGACAGCTCCGACGCTGGCAGCGCGATAGGCAGCTTCAGCTTCCCAACCGTTTTGAGCAGCGGCGCAGAGTTTGCTTAGGTAAAGGGTAGAACCCGTCATAATGGAGGTTGCCATGTCGCAACTTAGCCCGCAGATCGCCGTTCTCACATCTGCTTACCCGACACTTCACCGCCTTCTCGACGATTCCGATCTTCTGCATGACGCTCTCCACGATCTGGGCGCATATCCCAATGTGGCATCCGACGCTGTCTGTCGTCGGGCTCGTCTTATCGGTCTCGCGGGGGAGGCGCTCGTTGACAGCCTGCTTCTTCGCCATGGCCTGCACCCGTCTCCACTTCCTGACGGGGCTTCCGCAGACCGGCTGATTCCTCTCGGACAGCGCACTGTGCGCATCCAGATCAAGACCCGCACGCACCCTGGGCCGCGCGGGTACGCCTTCAGGATGCGCAAGGGCTATCGCGGCAATCCGCTGGGCACCCGCGCTTACGAGGTCGGCGACTTCGATATCGCTGCGTTGGTCGCTCTTCCTGCAAATGTTGTATTCTTCACCTGCGCACCGGGTATCAACTTGACGGTGCCGCTGAGCGCCATCCCTGAACTTGCGGCCCGTCCGCTGGACAGTCTCGACCTTGCTTTGGAGGCACTGATCGCGCGAGAGACGATGCAGACCCGCGGTGAGCCGAGCCTCTAATTGCACCATTATCCGCGCCGCCCATGAGTGACGCGGATCAATCCCCGACAGCACGATGTGCTCATCACCAACAGGAGGCCGTTATGACTGATCCTTTTTCCCAAACCGCTGTTCAATCGACGTCCTTCCCCGCAACAATTGCATCAGACAACGATGACTGGCGCAATTTCGCGCGCTCTGCGCTGCGGCAGATCAAAACAATGCCGAATGCCGACCGGTTCTTTCTTATTGATAAACAGGCCCAGTCGCCGGATACCTACATCGATGCCGCGCGGGCTGCGCATATCGATATCTTCAACGCAGGCTGCGTGACGCAGGGCGGCAAAGGGCAACCGGGTTGCCAGTCTCTTGGCGTCACGCTCTGCGGCTTCGCGATCGACAAGCAGGCCCAGTCTTTCTTCGAAGCTGAGGCTTTCAAACATAGCGCCAGCGCGGCGCTGCTCGTGTAGGGCCTGTGCCATACCGATCAGTCCGATCGCCTCCAGGCGGTCGCAAGTGGGATGTGTCAGCAAGAGTCTTCTCCTTCTCAGTGGTAGTATTTCTGGCCGCAGATGTTGGGGTGTTGCAGCGGCAGTTCTTCGGGTTCCATGAAGGCGTGATCAAGCCCGGTATTCAGGATGGAACGGATAGATGAGACCGATCGGGCCTTGATGCTGATCCCGCGGCGACACGCAGCATCAAGCCTCTGCGGCTCAAAGCTTCTGGCCAGCGACAGTATGCCCAGGCAGGTCCGGAAGCCCTGTTCGGGATGCGGCCTGTCCTGCATCACGATGTCACAAAATGCAGCCACCGATGGTCCCAGCTTTGCTGCACTGCTCAGGATCCGTGCAGGCGACCATTGCGCATAGCGGCGGTGAGCCGAGGGCATATGTTCTGGCGCCTTGATATGGCTGCGGCGTCCGGGGTCACGCAGGTGACTGGCGACGCGCGTGCCACGTTGGAAGATCTCCACGGTCCTGTGGGTGATGCGCGCGTCAACCACCTGCCGGATCAGGCTGAACGGCACGGAATACCAGCAGCGATCCAAATCGATATGATAATCCGGCGCAACACGGGCACGTTTCCAACGCGCAAAGACATAGGGTTCTGCAGGCAATGGCTGCAGTTTCGGTCTATCAAGCGTCGCAAACATATCCGCACGGTTTGCCCCATAATCGCGCATGACACGCATGTTCAATGCGTCCAGCAACGGCCGAATCGCGGCATTCAGCTCTGCCAACGAGAAGAACCTGTGATTGCGCAACCGCGCCAGGATCAAGCGTTGAGCCACCTGGACGGCCACTTCGACCTTGGCTTTATCCTTGGGTTTGCGTACGCGCGCAGGCAGGATCGCCGTGCCGTAATGTTCCGCCATTTCAGCATAGGTCCGGTTCAGGCCGGGATCATACCGATCAGCCTTGATCACGGCTGACTTGAGATTGTCGGGCACAACGATCTGCGGCACGCCGCCCAGATAGGCGAACATTCCGACATGGGCCGCAATCCAGTCCTCAAGCCCTTCACTGGCGACGGCCACAGCATAAGAATAGCTCGAGGCACCCATCGCTGCGACAAACAGCTTGGCCTCACTGACCTCCCCAGTGGCCGGATCGACGATGTCGATCGCGTCACCCGCAAAATCGATAAATACCTTCTCACCGCCGACATGCGTCTGCCGCATGCTCGGCTGGACGCGGCCCTTCCACGCCTCGAAATGGTACAAAACCAAGTGTAGCCGAACCCCTTGGTGTGCCGCGCACGATATTCCTGCCACAGCAACATGCGGGGCACGCCGCGCCGGCGCAGCTCTTTATCGACCGCCGCCCAGTCCGGGTACGGGCGGCCCGGGTCAGATACATCCGATGCGTTTGGAAACAACAATAGCTCAAGGCTGTCGTCATCCAGACCGTCCGGCAGCGGCCACGCCAAACCAGCGTCGCGCGCGCGGCGCAGATAGGTCCCAACACTTCCTTTCCCAAGCCCTAGCGAGGCGGCAATCGCACGCTCGCTCAGCCCTTGGGCAAATCTCAATCTCAATACGTCCCGAATACGGCGCATGGTTAAACGTCCTGTTGGCATTCCGATCCTCCTGTTCTTCAGGAGGCGGAGTAACTGCAATTCGTTGGCCAGTCCTGCCCATGATCTCGTGAAAACACTACCCGCGATCGAGTGAAATATGTGCCCGCCGTTATGCGAAACACGCAGCGCAAACCGAAAGCCACACCCAGAAGCCTCTGATTGATATAGCACGGTTGCGGCGTTCAACGGATGGGTACAAAAATTCTCTAAACATAACTGATTTTGTGATGGGTTTTTGTCCGTGGCCCGTCGTAATCAGGTGTGTTCTCCACCAGAATCTGACGGGATTTACTTTAGCGCTAAGTTGCGTATTTGCAGGGCGCGATCTGGCAAAAACATAGCAGACTTTTGATCTTCACTGAGAGCTGACGAGGTGGATACCTCCGAAGTTCTTAATGACAATTTCTACTGTTGCCAGGACAGTTTTTTGCGACAATCAACAGGCAACCGCCTCATAAGAGTTGAATCCTAGGCGATAAATTTAACTCGCTCATTTTGTTTTTTTACTTGCTTACTCCCAACCTCGTGACGCTACCGCGCATACTTTCCCTCATCCGAGCCATCGAAGTGAACTTAGGATTATAACTTTAGTTTATATAAATTCTTTCGCATTTATTTATAACGCTAAGGGTATATACAAATTTTGAACAAGTAACTTTATTGCATCATAAGTAAACTTATGATCACACTGATTCACGTAACTCCTATGGGATAGTCGCAGCGAGGCGATTTTAAAATAGGAGAATAAAATGAAAAGGCCAAGAATAACGTTCTTTCTATCCATGGCAGCCGCTCTGATATCCAACGTTGTAATTGCACAAGAGGGTCCAGTGGGTCCTCAGGGAATCCAAGGCGTACAGGGCCCTCAGGGAATTCAAGGCATTCAGGGTCCTCAAGGCCCAACCGGCGCAGAAGGACCGGTAGGCCCTAGGGGTACGACTGGTGCGCAAGGACCAGTAGGTCCACAAGGCGAAACCGGATCAGATGGACCGGTAGGCCCGCAGGGTATGCAAGGACCAGCAGGCCCACAGGGTGCAACCGGCGCAGAGGGCGCAGTAGGACCAATAGGCCCAAAAGGCGACACGGGTGAGCAGGGCGTTGCTGGCGGTATGTTGGAGAAAGAGTTTGAAGCAATCAGGGACGGCCTAAGCACAGTAACTGCCCTTGGTGGATTAAATCTGCGTGATGCAGAGCAAGGGCATTGGTCATGGTCTGCAGGAATTGGGGGCATATCACTGAATGAAGAGATATCAAATGCATTTTCAGCTGGTGTAATTTATGGCATTACTGACGGTGTGGGCGTTTTCACAAAAATCAGCCGCCCACTGCGGGGGGTAAGTGGGAGCGCCTATTTCATCGGCATTGAGGGCCGTTTTTAAAGTGTTCCTCTCAGTAGAGTAAAATCTTCTGGGAGACACCGTTTCTGATTATCGCAGTGCAGGTCGCGAAGAGCGCTTATAAAATCAAATTTTATTTTGGGCTATCACAGTCATACGCACTGTAGCTTGGTGGTTAATGATTGCGCTCAATGTCAAATCAAAAACGTATAGACGTAGTTTGGAACGATTTCGGATACTATACTGCTAAGGGTAACGACATCTTGCGCGTTTCCTACTTAGTTCATCCTGAACAACGATTTCAGGCGGCGATTTGAAGTTCCTGATCTGGGCTTTCACCGCGCATGAACCCTCGGAGCACTGTGATCAGCCAGACGAACTGCCACAAAATGCTCCTCAGATGGCGCAGGATCATGCGTATGTTGTGACTGCATCTGCACAAGACCGCAAATAGAGCGTCACCGGTGGTTCCTTTCAGCGGGCATCGGGTCAGGCGGCCATCTGTTTTCATGTGGCCTATCATCGGCTCGATGGCGCTGCGTCGTCGCAGCAGTTTCGCGATGG
Source organism: Yoonia sp. 67-2 (assembly GCF_035117555.1). Lineage (NCBI taxonomy): Bacteria > Pseudomonadati > Pseudomonadota > Alphaproteobacteria > Rhodobacterales > Paracoccaceae > Yoonia > Yoonia sp. 67-2. The sequence goes on along the minus strand of NZ_JAYKPK010000015.1, from coordinate 11,474 downwards.
TTCTGGTGACGCCGCGACGGGCACCGCTGATGAAGACTTTGACGGTCTCGACGCCGTGGCCGCGATAACCGCGATCGACAAAGGCCATGGTGGGGCGTTGATCGGTCAGGATCTCCACCTGTTCCAGCGCCTCGTGCAACGTGTGGCCATCGTAGGGATTGCCTGGCAGCGCACGCATTCCAACGACGAAGCCGCCTTCAGTGGTGGTGGCGACGGTGACCTTGGTGCCGAACTCGTAGCGCTTGTGCGCCTTGCACTTGGAGATGCAATCCACGGCTGGTTCGTGCAGGCTGTAGAGCTTCCTGCGGTCCTTCGGCTTCTGCGCCAGCAGCCGGTTCACCAACGCCACCAGATCCTGCAACTGTGTCTTCAGCGGCCCCTCGGCCACCTTGTCCATCTGTCGTTCGATGTCGCGCAGCACGCGCCCGGTATAGCCCTTGAGCCGGCGCAGCGCCTTGCGCATCCGCTTGAATTGCCTGGCATGGGCATAGCGGCCAACCTGAACGAACAGCCGGGGGCCGAGGCGGTTGTAGTTTTGGCGCAAACTGATGCCCGCGTCACGCGCCAGCGCGACGAGCTTGCGCCGTGCTCTCTCGTAGAGCCGGGCATCCGTCGGATGCACGATGTTCTTTTCCATCACCGTGGTATCGACCGTGAAGATTACAGAGATCCGGCGATGGCGACCGCATAGGTCAAGCTCGCCGGGGTGTCGCCGCGAATGTGAGCAGGACGGAGGAACGTAAGGGCAAACGGTCATGAGACCAGGTTGGGATACCCATTATTCCGGACGATGTGCCATCGAGCACGGGTATCCGAACTGGACCCAACCCGCATATCTCCATATGGGCCCGCGGCGTCTGAAAGGCCGCAACTTTGAGGCCGGACACAAGACTGCACCTGATCACATGCCCTATCGTGCCAAAAAAAGTGCTTGCATTCATGGGGGCGTCCACAAACGTCCGGTGTCGGCGCAGTTTGGTGTTCATCGCATATCGCCGCGCAACCTGCGCAACCGAGACACCCGAAACCCGCGCCTGCGTACAGATCGAAAGCTTCCCCTCGTCCGACCAGACCCGCTTCTTCTGGCCCTTCATGCCCGCCATCGCTCACCTCAAGATGTCCACTACCGTTGGTGGACATCTAGCAGGCACTCCATCACGCCGTCAGAGCGCCGACACCGGACGCTTACGATGGTGTGATCCTTTCTCAGGAATGGAAGGAAGCATTGTGGGACAAGTTCGTCATAGGAGCGCCACGCCCACGCCCGCCGTTAGAACTGCAATACAGCGAACGCAAGCCTCGCTCGCTCAGTTGAGGAAGGAACTGGGCATCAACGCCTAGACTGTCGCGAAGTGGCGCAAGCGCCAAACAGTTGAAGACCTCAAGACCGGGCCGAAGGAGCCTCGCTGTACTGTGCTGACCGAAGCCGAGGAGGCGACAACCTTCGCATTCAAACGGCAAACCTTCTTGCCGATGGACGATTGTCTCTATGCGCTGCAACCGACGATCCCGCATCTGACGCGTTCAACCACGTCAACGTCGACCCCATAAGTATTAGTGTGACCAATTACCGAATTCCTTTTGTATCTGATGTCACGCCAGCGTACACTCGTGCGATGAATCCACACATTGCACCGGTGAGCTGCTACTGGCCTGCTTACACCGAGTTGGTGATCAGGCTAGAAAGATAAACTATCTAAAAGATACCACATCCTCATCGAACATATGTCACGCTCTGAGCTGGACTCATATGCGGAACACAGTTTGGCGTCTCAATATTCCCATAGGAAACGTTTCTATGAACATAGCCAAGAATACATTATTATCATTTGTGCCAAAAAGGGTATCGAAAGATCTATTGCTGATTAGTGTCAGTGACGTAAGACACTCCAAGATGGTCTATAAAACCTAAGTTACATACAATTTGGAGACTGCCGAAGATAAAGTGGAACCCAGGATGATATTGACTGCTTAAGAGATTAAAATATCTTGAAAACGCAAGGTTCAAACGGTATCTCTTGCGTGTGGTGTGCAATTATTGCTAGGAGATTTAAGTATGATCAACGATGCACATTACCAAAATCTAGCTGAGTAAACAACGTTATAGCTAGAGTAATTGAAAAATAACTAAGGATTGTTAGATGCGGACTAGGATATTCTGTGCACACGCCGGTGGCCAGGGAAAAACAACCGTTGCACAGATTGTATATGCGGCAGCACACGCAAAAGGCATAGATTTAAGACTAGCATCTGCTGACTTTATTGATGAATCGGGCTCATCTAAACTCGGTAGGCTGTTCCCAAACGCGGTTGAGGAATTAGGTACTGGGCCAAGTGTTTCGCTGGTAAAAGATGCAAACGATATGAATGCAAATATCCGGTATTGGGATGCGCTTGGGCCACTGTTTCTCAGGGGTGGCTATATCATCGACATGGGCGCAAACGTAATTGATCAAGTCTTACGCTGGGGTGAAATTCGGCAGGCACCTAAACTTCTCGCATCACGCTCAGCACCACCTGTTGATGTTTTCTTGATTTGTAAAGCTGAACAGCGCGCGGTTGACGATATGACTGATCTTGTACGTCGGTTTAGCGATCAAACCAGCCTACCTGTTGAAAATATCTATATCTGTTTGAACGAACAAGGTGGATCATTCGAAGGCCTCAATATACGTGCGAGGCTTGCGTCGGTCATTGGTGGAACAAATAGGACCAACGTAGTTTTCGTTGAAATTCCAATGTGTTCTTCGGAGCTATGGGTACCAATGGAGCAGAACTACAGCTCTGCCCAAAAGGTGCTGGCAATGGACGAAAATGATATACCGAAAGAACTAGGTGTAGATTTCTGGAGTGTCCTTTCAGGAATGCAAGAGTTAAAAGTATGGTTTGCTGAAATCCAGAGAAGACTTTATGCGTCATCCGTTATCTGACGTATTATAACTTCGAAGTTATGTATGATGCACTAAGCTTCAATTTAAGAATATTATATAATTCTAAGGAACGGTACGTAACTAGACCCTGATGACTAAGAAATTACAAAGTCGACGCCCTATATAATGAAAGAGTTTATCTAGCTTTTTACAGTCGAGAGTTTTACTGTTAAAGTTGCCGTACTTTTGCGGTCAATTATGGGCGCAGTTGGAATTAATTTACCTTTGACTTACATGGTAATGACATAATTAGTAATCACCCCAAGTGATGCAATTCAAATTAAGGTTAAAGCCTAAGATCACTGAAACAAGGTGCGTAAATTATTGTAAAAAGAGGGATTATCGAGCGTGTTGCGTTAGCCCACTCAACACCTTCATATAATTTACTTCTTTCAAGGAACATGATTACGTAGCTTTGCAAGAGAAAATTTATATGATCCCAATCAGGAACAATGATATCAGACTCTCCAAAAGAGTAATAAAGGTATCGTCCACGCAGTTAGTCGTTTACCAACGCTTCCGAGGTGAGTTGTTCAGGCAAACTCGTTCACTAAAGTATCAAGACACTGAATTAGTATCCGTATTAAGCAATGTTATTGTTGAGATGCAATCGGCAGAATCACTTGATATTGTCTTAGATCATTCTGTGTGTAAGCTAAGGTTACTTGAGAGAAAATTCGGGGCTGGTTGGACTATTTCTGAAAAACCTTCTTTAGTTGAAATTCATATAAACGGCCTCTTTGACGCAAACGAATTAATTTTATGTGTCGACAAAATACTAGTTGATAACATTACGCAAATATTAACTATCTATAAGATAAAATATGGAAGGTTATTTTACGCAATACCAACTGAAAACTTCAGATATTCCGTACACTCCCAGATCTACTATGAAAGAAGTACCTCTGATGTTGTAAAATATGTGGTCGTAAATTATTGCACCTCCCTGCCAAGATTTAGCGATGAGACGGATTATACCTCTGACACTCAGCCTATAAAGTCCACTCAAAAAGAGCAGAGCAAAGATTCCTTGTTATTTGGTAATTCTTATGACGCCATTGCAGCTGGCGATCAATCACTTGCTGAATCTGGCACAGAGTCTAAAGTCATTGTAAATACACCAGAATACCAACCGGTTTTATCAAAAGCTGAGTTAGATCAACGATTACAAAATAAATCGCTCTTAACGATTTGCATTCTTCTAGATGAAGGTATCAATACGGCCATCGCCGCCAGCGCTTATCTTGCCAGAAATGTACCGCAAGATTCTGTTGTCATAGAGATTGGTATTTGGAGAAAAAAACTCCAAAGCGCTATGCAAAGATTTACAAGGGTAATAGATGTCTTAGAGCTAAGTAGCTTGACAATGACTTCATCTGATATTCGCGATATAGAAATATTCCTTAAGTCCATTAAAAAAACATGTAATGATAAACAGCTGATCGTCGCGATAGGTGCAGACATGTTAAACGACGAATCAACTGAGAAAATTATTCCTTTATTTAATAGTCTTGGCAATTATTCCCTCCTCGTCATTGGTCAAAAAAATAATTTATTTGCTGATAACATGCGTAGGATATCACAATTTACGAATAATGCAGATCCTTGCAACATTTTAATATCTGATATAATTTCCGCCCAAGAACTTCAATTGCCTACATTCGATAACGTTAATATATACTCCTTCAATTTATCGCTGATAAATAAGCAACAAGTCATTCTAGCAGAAAAGAACAACACGCTTCCTCAAAAACTAAAAGAGCTATCGGCATTTATTTTCCGACCTTGCCCAAACGCAAGGAAACCAAAAGGCGAAAAGTTTATGAAGCATTCACGTGAAGATGTTGGCTTGGTGGGCGAAGGCTGACTGGCAGTCTGTGATGAAGTTCAAAAGAGCTAAGCTTATATTTATCGCATTCACTAAGTCCCTTCCTAAACATCCGCTACCAACACTTTGGTCGTCCCTCGTTGATAACGTCAGTCTGTGAGTTCAAGATTGGTGGTTGGGTCGGTCATATTGAGGAAGCACGCCGGGTGCCGCTTTTTTTTTAATCGTTTTAGCGCCCCGCGCCCTTCTAGCGGCTTCATGGTTAAAAACGATGAAGGAGGCCTGGCTTCATTGTGCTAATCGCGGATTACGCTGAAGGCGCTGGAAGATGAGAACGCGAAGCTGAAGAAGCTGCTGGCCGAGCAGATGCTCGACATGGCGGCGATGAAGGAACTGCTGTCAAAAAAGTGGTAGCGCCCGCCGTGAAGCGCGAGGCTGTCGCGCATCTGAAGGCCCTGTTCGGGTTGGCGGAGCGGCGGGCGTGCCAGATTGCCGGGGCGGACCGCAAGATGGTGCGCTACCAGTCACAACGTGCGCCGGATACGGCGCTGCGCGGTCGGTTGCGGGATCTGGCCAATGAACGGCGCAGGTTAGGCTACCGGCGGCTCTTCGTGCTGCTCAGGCGCGAAGGCGAGGCGTCAGGGATCAACCGCATCTACCGTCTCTACCGGGAAGAAGGCTTAACGGTGCGTAAACGCAAAGCGCGCCGGAAGGCCATCGGCACAAGGGCCCCGATCCTGATCGAAGCGCGGGCCAATGCGCGCTGGTCGCTGGATTTCGTGCATGACCAGTTCGCCTGCGGCCGGCGCTTCCGGGTGCTGAACGTGGTCGATGACGTCACGCGCGAGTGTCTCACGGCGATCCCGGACACGTCGATCTCCGGTCGCCGCGTGGCGCGGGAACTGACCACTCTAATCGAACGCCGCGGCAAGCCGGGGATGATCGTCAGCGACAACGGCACCGAACTGACCTCGAACGCGATCCTGAAGTGGTGCGCCGAGCACAAGGTCGAATGGCACTACATCGCGCCGGGCAAGCCGATGCAGAATGGATTTGTCGAGAGCTTCAACGGCCGGATGCGGGACGAATTTCTCAACGAGACGATGTTCCGCAACATCGCCCATGCCCGCGAGTTGATGGCGGCCTGGGTCACCGATTACAATACCAAAAGGCCCCATTCGGCCCTCGGCTACCAGACCCCCGCAGGCTTCGCCCTGCACCTGACCACCGCAATCGCCCGACCCGCTGCACGCGATGAAAGTTCCGCGCGCCGGGCGATTGCTCAACCTGCGCCGAAGGGCGTAAATCAGCTACCGGCTCCGGTCGCGGCTGGATGAAAGTTCAGTGGCAGGTCACGCCCGAGCTGATACCCAATCAGGATCGCACGCGATTGCGCGCCGCTCATAGTAGGTGGACTAGGCGATTTGCAGCATTTTGCACATCGGCTCGACCCCGAACTCACCGCAGTGTTCTTCAATGAATGCGTTCGAGCCGATTCTTGTGAAATGGGCGGTCGAGCTCCGCCTGGATAAAATACGCTGATGCTTTCTTCAGGAATTCATTTGACTGCCGAAGTACGTGCACCTCGCGCTCCAGCTCCTTGATCGGCGCTTTCTCAGCAGTGGTTTGACAGGGCCGTTCGCCGCAATCACGCTGAGCCTGCCGGAACCAAACGCGAAAACTGTCTGGCGAACAGCCCAATTTGCTTGCAATCGCCGTGAATAAATCAGCTTTGATACGATACTCATCACGGTGTTCCATCACCAACCGCACAACACGTCCGCGGAACTCAGATGAATACGGCTTCGAGGTCTTCGTGTTGTTGTGCCTCCGTTCCATAACAGGCAATTCTCCGAGAGTTTTGCCCTCCGGTAAACCAAAGGTGGTTTATACCTTCGTCTCCAACAACATCGCAACGTGCATACAAGTACAAAATTACGCTACAGAATTGGCTTGGGGGAGCCCCCTCAGGCCTGAGATGCTAGGGCATATCTGCGCCCTCGCCAATCTGGCGAAGGAAGATGCTGTGCCCCTCATTCAAAAGTCCTGAAGGCGTAGAAACTAGCCGCCTTATGTAGCAGGGCACTGGACACGGTGTAGAGAGGACTGCAAACCGGATGCCTATTGCCCCGACATGGCCACTATACCTTGGACGGCCGCGTTGACACCCGACGTGATCGTGCCAGTGTTCACCGCGCTCAAGGCTGTGGAGGATACATTCCCGACTGAGCCATTCACCGCCATCATAGTGTTCTGGATCGACCCGTTCACCGCAGATGCGGTACTCGCCACGTTAAACACTAGCGCACCGGCATCCGCGTGGCCACCGATCTGGGTTAACGCGGCCGAAACCGCGTTAGCTGTCGAAGTGCTGGCCACATCGACGGCAGAATTCACTCCAAGCATGATGTCGCCCGTGTTCACAGCGCCAAGCGCTGTCGTTGCCATTTCACCGAAGTTAATCGTTGGCACAGTGAACTCTGCTGCCGTCGCAACACCCGCAGCTGCCTCTGCCGTCGCTGCCGTCACGCCCGTGATTATGTTCGTGATCGAGCCGTCAATGGCAGCGAGGGGCCCGCCAACTTCCATTTCGGCAGTTGTAACGGAGAAACTTGCCTCGAACGTAGAAATTAGGTTATCCTCAAATTGATTTGTAACCGAGGCGATGGCATCGGTCGGGTTTGTGAATGTTGGGCCACTCCCCCCAACTTGATAGGTGTAGGTAAGCGTAGTGGGATTAATGATGGTCGCCACAAGCACGAGTTCACTAGAAAGGCCAGCTCCTGCAACGGCAAGTGCCAAGGTGTCATACCACGTTCCGCTTGGAGCCGGATCGGCATTCGCTGCTACCGGGTCCCCAAAATAATATCCTGCGCCAAGAATACCTAGCCCATCACGATCCTGAAAGGTAAACGTCACCGCGCTGTTGGCAATCGCTGCTGATGCTGCGGTGGCGTTGGCTTGTTCGGCGGCCAGGAGCGCATCATATTCGGTTGCGGTGTAGAACGTCCCACCTCGCTCATAAGTGGTCTGCGCCGGCGTTGCCACCTGCCCGATATTTTCTGCGATGTTGACGAAGGTTCCATTCACCTGTGCGAGGTTACTAGCACCATTAATCTGTCCAAGCACACGCTCAAGTACTGACTGTGCATAAGCGCTGGTTGCGCCCGACATGAGGCCAAGGGTCAGAAAAATAATATTGCGCATGCTTCGCTTCTCTTTGATTCTCAGAACTCGATAACAGAGCTTTGCCGTTGTGTGTAAAAAAAATCGTAGTGCTCTAATCGAGAAAAAGCACCCTTCCATGAGGAAGCATTTAATCCGCTGATGCTGGGCCTATCTCAGTTGATCCGATCCCCAACGTTGGACCGCCCGAAAGCAGAGTTTTCCGGCTTCCGATCAGGGTGACAGGCTGGTGGTGTCCCCCGATTTCGTCAGTGTGATCGGGACTGAGCCGCCCCGGGGTTTACCGGAGGACAAAATTCTCGGAGAATTGCCCATCGTGGAACAGACAAACAACAAGAAGACCTCGAAGCCGTATTCACCTGAGTTTCGCGAACGTGCGGTGCGGTAGGCGATGGAATACCGCGACGACTATCGTAGCGAAGCTGCCTTATTCACAGCGATCGCAAGCAAATTGGGCTGTTCGCCAGACAGTCTTCGCGTTTGGGTCCGGCAGGCCCAGCGTGATGGCGGCGAACGGCCAGGCCAAACCAGTGCCAGAAGGCACGCATAAAGGAGCTCGAGCGCGAGAATCGTGAGCTCCGGCAGGCCAATGAGATCCTGAAGTGTTGATTGTCACTGAGAACTGCCCCCCTGGTCGTTGGACTTCGTCTCGGACCAGCTGACCGATGGCCGCCGGTTCCGGATCGTGACCGTGGTCGATGACTAAACACGCGAATGCCTTGCCCTGATCGCGGATACTTCACTCTCAGGTGCAAGAGTGGTGCGGGAACTGGCAATCCTGTGAGATACCCCGGGCAAACCCGCAACGGTGGTCAACGAGTTGCCAATGGATGCGCCATTGGTTCGATCACCATTGACGACGGGACCGAGTTCACCTGGAACGCGATCCTGACCTTCGCCGATGACCGCAAGATAGACTGGCTGTACATCGCCCCCGGCAAGCCGACCCAGAATGCCTTCATCGAAAGTTTCAACGGTCGTTTGCGAGACGAACTCCTGAAGGAAACCCTGTTTCCGTCTTTGCGCTATGCCCGCGCCACGCTGGCTGCCTGGCGCACGGACGACAACACCGAACGCCCCCATTCGCGCCTCGGCTGCGTTAGTTCTTATACATGATCGAATAATAAGGCCGTCGAAATTCTTTAGTAGCTTCGGATGTATTACAATAAAAATCCCCTCGCTATTTCCAGCGAGGGGAGGTGCGCAATCGGGATTGCGAGGCGATGTTATAAGGCTAACATTGATCGTTGGTACGCCAAGTTATCTTAGATAATAATCGTATGTCTTTAGGGTCAAGAATCTTTGAAATCGGTTCCTAAGCGTGATTCACCGCCCGAAAACGAGGCGGTGATATGTCTGATCTTTTCTGGCTGACTGACGTGCAGATGGGTCGTCTGATGCCCTATTTCCCGAAGTCCCACAGCAAGCCAAGTATGGATGACTGACGCGTATGGAGCGGGATTATCTTCATAAATCGCAATGGGTTGTGGTGGCGTGATGCCCCTCGGGAGTATGGACCTCACAAGACACTCTACAATCGATGGAAGCGATGAAGTTAAAAGGGCGTCTTTGCCAGGATTATGACCGGTCTGGCCGCCAAGCATAGCGAGAAAAAGACCGTGATGATTGATGCAACCTATCTCAAGGCTCACCGGACAGCGACCAGCATGGGCGTAAAAAGGAGGGCCAATGACCAGCGGGGCCGACTGATAGGGCGCACCAAAGGTGTCATGAATACCAAGCTGCACGCCATCCGCGACAGCAAAGGCCGCCCGCTTGACCTCTTTGTCACCGCTGGTCAGGTCAGTGATTACATCGGTCCCGGGGCATTGCTCAAAGGCTTGCCACAGGTCGAATGGCTGCTCGGCGATCGTGGCTATGACGCTGACTGGTTCAGAGAAGGGTTAAAAGACCGGGGGATATATGCCTGCATGCCCGGTCGGAAACAGCGCAAGGTAAGCGTGAAATACGACAAGCGCCGCTACATAAGCCGCAACCGCATCGAGATCATGTTCGGCAGACTCAATCTCAATCGGCACCCAAGATTGGCTCTGACTCAGTTTTGGTGCAGTGTTTGGCGTCTATTATTCAAATAACTCCTACCAACCGAGCTTTGAGCAGGTCGATGTTCGCCCGGCCATACATTTGACGTTTCAGGGTCTTCAGACGGTTGATCTGTCCCTCGGTCGGCCCATTCGACTAGGGTTTGCGCATGGCTGCGGCGAATGCGGCCTGATCCCGCCGAAGCCCGCGGGTGAAAGCACCGCCCAAGCTCTTTTCGGCTTCATCCAACCATGTCTCCAATTCGTCTTCACGGCCATTGCGAACCATTTCTTTGAACCGTTCGATCAGCATGCGTGCTGTGGCGAGGAAGGGTAACGCGGCCTCTATCTTTGCAACTTGAATGGCGCCGGCCCTGCTTAGCTGATCGCGGCCTATGGTCAGGAGGCGCACAATCTTGCGCGCAGTTGGCGATTTTCTTTGTCCCGAAGGCACTATCTGTTCGGCACGGCGGTGGCGTGTCGCCCACTCCCCGACAACGCGACGGCTGCCCCTAAAGCCGTCGGCACGGAGCCGGCGCCAGAGTTCAGCCACGTTCTGGCAGTCATTGGACCACTCCCGCTCCAACCGCGGTAGCTAAGGTGTTCGACTGCTCTCGCGGATGCGGAAAACGTCCTCGCGTTCGCCGCAGATAATTTGTCGGACAAGACCACGCCTCAGCCCGGTCAGGCGCACGATGCGTTTGATAGGAATGTTGTCACCGGCCATCTGGCGAACCATGCGATTGCTGAATTGCCTGAAATCGGCACCGTCACTGGCGAAGAAGCTGCCAGACTCACCGGATTGGCCCCCGTCGCGCATGACAGCGGAACACTTCGCGGGAAACGAGCTATCGCTGATGGTCACTGCGCCGTGAGACACGTAATGTTTCAAGCCGGCCTCGTGGCATCGCATCACAATCCAACCATGAAAGCCTTCGCAGATCGGCTACGAACAGCAGGCAAACCGCATAAAGTTGTCATAACCGCAGTTGCGCGAAAGCTGATCACAATCGCCAATGCGTTGTGCAAGAGTCTTCAGATATGGGTGGCCCCGATGACCTGACAGATACTGTTGCTAAGTCTGTCATCGCAGATTTTACTGTTTGTTTGTGGCATTTTTTAGGATGCAATTTAAAGTAAAGATCATTAACCAGTTGTGAAAGCATTTTAGCAGCCCGGGGCCTAAGGTGACATTACTTTGAGATCGCGATTAAAAGTTTGATCGACGATCAACAGTATTTTATTTTTCGTTTAAGTAGTATCTTCACGCATTGATCCATTATAATACACCATTAGCAAGATTAGATATATTTTGGCAACCTGCCTAAGGAAACCACGGCTGTTTTCCGGGCAACATTGAAACGGTAAAACTGGCAATTGTATTAAAAGATAAATTTTTCTACCTTTATCCTAGGTCATGTTGACAAAAGACGCAGCCAGAGGCGGATCGAAACGATATCGATGAAGCCCAGAAAGCTTTCTGCTGTT
>NZ_JAYKPK010000014.1:0-47457 GCF_035117555.1 Yoonia sp. 67-2 | reverse complement strand
TTCCAACATTCCGTCCCGTCCAGCGCCCCGCCAGTGCATCTCTGCGCCGCCGGTGAGGGGGGTTCTACGGTTAGTACCGTGCACCCGCAACCCCCTTTTTGAAGTTTTTGTAACTTCGCCTGCATTTTTTTCGGAACCAATCCGCCAGATGTGCAGTTTGCCGAAAAACCCTGCAATAAGAACACCATATATAGTGGCTGACCACGACCCCAGACACATGACGCCCCGCGAACACCGCTGGCAGAGCGCAGTATGACACACAGATTCGTCGGAATCAGTCCCGGCATGAGTCGAATCCGAACCGGCGGCGCGCTTCGTCGGCCTTGTGTCGTATTTCAGCGGTCGCCAGCCCCGTGTCGCGATAATCTGCCTGCTAGCACCGGCCCGCTATCCGGCTTTCTCCATCCGCACGCTGCACCGTGCAAAGCGAGGTACCATGTTGACCCCCACCGAGACGCTGGACCGTCTGAACGCCCGCCGTCCAAACTATGCGCTCGAACGCGACCTCTATTGTGACGCCGGTGTCTATCACACCGATCTTGACCAGATCTTTTATCGCGAATGGCTGTTTGCCCTGCCCGCCCCACAATTGCCGAAACCCGGGGCTTTCGCCACATTGCAGATCGGCGCCTATCCGGTGGTGATCGTGCGCAGCAATGACGGGATGATCCGCGCTTTTCACAATGTCTGTCGGCATCGCGGCCAGCGGCTTTGCGCGACGACCACCGGATCGACCCCCAATCTGGTCTGTCCTTATCACCAATGGACCTATGGTCTGGATGGCAAGCTGCTCTATGCCCGCGATATGGGTGACGGGTTTGATCCGGCGCAACATGGCCTGAAAAAGGTCCATTGCATCGATCTGGGCGGGATGGTCTTTGTCTGTCTTGCCCAAGTGCCGCCACCGATCGCCGATCTGGCCAAGCAATTGACCACCTTCCTTGCGCCGTCGCGGCTGAAAGATGCCAAAGTCGCCCATAGTTCCACCATCGTGGAAAACGGCAACTGGAAACTGGTGATCGAGAATAACCGCGAATGTTATCATTGCTCCGGCGCGCATCCCGCACTCTGCCGGACGTTTTCGGACAATCCCAAGATCGGCGCGATGTCTGGCCCCGATCAGGCCAGCCCTGAAATCCTGGCCCATTGGGCGCGCTGTGAAGCGGCGGGCCTGCCATCGCGGTTCACCCATGCGCCCGACATGCAATGGCGGCTGGCGCGGGTGCCGCTGCTCAACAATGCCGAAAGCTATACGATGTCCACCAGGGCGGCGGTCGCCAGACGCATGGGCGCGATGCCATTCAACGATGTCGGCACCTTGCTGTTCTTCCACTATCCCAACACCTGGAATCATTTTCTGGGCGATCATGCGATCACGTTCCGCGTGCTGCCGATCTCTCCGACCGAAACCGAGGTGACGACGACCTGGCTGGTCCACAAGGACGCGGTTGAAGGCGAAGATTACGATCTGAAAACCCTGACAGAGGTCTGGCTGAACACCAATGACGAAGACCGTCAGGTCGTCGAGGAAAACCAGAAAGGTATTCTGTCCCCCGCCTATGAACCCGGCCCCTATTCCACCATCCACGAAGAAGGGGTGATTCAATTTGTCGATTGGTATGCCGGCCTGCTGACCAACAGGCTGACCCCGCAGCCTGCAGTGGCGGCCGAATAGATGCCTGTCGCAACACGGATCAGCAGCACCGCCGCCTGGCGTGATGATGAGTTACTCGAATGCGTCATGGTCATCCCGGAAACGGCGGATGTCGCCTCTTTCACGTTCCGCGCGCCCTCGGGGGCCTGGTTCGATTATCAGCCGGGGCAATTCCTGACGCTCGACCTGCCGGTGCCGGGGCAATCGGTGCAGCGCACCTATACGATATCGTCCAGCCCGTCGCGGCCCCTGTCGATCTCGGTCACGGTCAAGGCGCAAAAGGACAGCATCGGCACCCGCTGGATGCTCGATCATCTGCGCCCCGGTATGAAGATCAAGGCCTACGGTCCCGCCGGCATCTTCAGCTTTCACCGCGCACCTGCCGATAAATACCTCTTTATCTCCGCAGGCTCTGGCATCACCCCAATGATGTCGATGACCACCTGGGCCTGGGACAGCGGCGACATGCCCGATATCGTCTTCGTCCATGCCGCCCGCCGCCCGTCCGAGATTATCTTTCGCGAAAGGCTCGATCAATTCGCCAACCGGGTGCCGGGGCTGCAATTGCGCTATACCGTCGAGGAACCCGATCCATTCCGCGTCTGGCACGGCTATCACGGGCGGCTCAATCAGATCATGCTGGGCCTGATGGCCCCCGATTATCTGGAACGAGAGGTGTTCTGCTGCGGCCCGGAACCTTTCATGCAGGCGGTGCGCGATATGCTGAACGCGCTTGGCTATGACATGGACCGCTATCATCAGGAAAGCTTTCAGGCCCCGGTCGCAAAAGCCGCCGATGCGCCCGAGATCAACGACATCACCCCCGATGCCGATACTGGCGCACAGATTACCTTTGCCGCATCAGGCGTGGTGGCGAAATGCACCGAAACCGACACCGTGCTGGCCGTCGCCCGCGCCAACGGGCTGAACATCCCCTCAGGCTGCACCTTCGGCCTCTGCGGCACCTGCAAGATCAGGAAAACCGCGGGCGAGGTGCATATGGTCCATAACGGCGGGATATCAGACGAAGATATCGCCGAGGGCTATATCCTCGCCTGTTGCTCCAACCCGCTGGGGCGCGTCACCGTCGATATATAATGCAGGGCCGCTTTCGCGTTTCCAGAATGACTTGCCAAAGGCAGGATCTCCCGACGCTGCCCCGCAACTTCCGGACCTTGTGTTGCGCCGCGCGCGGGCCGTTCACATTTCGTTAACCCGCATCGGCTATTAATGTACAAACCGGCCATGACAGGCATCAACAATCTTCCCCGCGGGGAAGGTATCCGCGCTCTGCTGAAAATGCGCCCGCGCGGGTTTTTCAGCCCGCATCGGCTCTTCATGTCCAAACTGGCCATGCCAGGCATCACCGATCTTCCCCGCGGGGAAGATATCGGCAAGCCCCCGCACGACGCCCCATCTTCTTATTTCCCAAAATACTCATCTTACCCGGGTGCAACTGCGGGCAAGCGCTCACAACAGCAAACGCCCCGGGCTTGCCCCGGGGCCTCGCCCTATTCCGCCGCCAAAGCCGGTTTGGGCTGCGGCACATAGTTCAACACCGGACCCAGCCAGCGTTCGACCTCGGCCACCGGCATATCCTTGCGCGCGGCATAATCCAGCACCTGATCCTGTTCGACCTTGGCGACACCAAAGTAATAGGCCTCCGGATGCCCGATATAGAGACCCGAGACCGAAGAGCCCGGCCACATCGCCATGCTTTCGGTCAAAGTGACGCCAGTCGCGGCCTCCGCATCCAGCAGATGGAACAATGTCACCTTCTCGGTATGGTCCGGCTGGGCGGGATATCCCGGTGCCGGGCGGATGCCGCGATAGGGCTCGCCGATCAGTTCAACCGGATCAAGCGTTTCATCGGGCGCATAACCCCAAAGCTCCCGCCGCACCAATTCATGCATCCGCTCGGCAAAGGCTTCGGCAAAGCGATCCGCCAGCGCCTTCACCAGAATCGCATTGAAGTCATCGCCCGCTTTTTCAAAGCGTTCGGCGATGGCAATTTCCTCGACCCCGGCGGTCACGACAAACCCACCGACATAATCCGGCGTGCCCTCAGGTGCCACGAAATCAGACAAAGCCACATTGGGGCGACCGTCACGCTTGCTGACCTGCTGGCGCAAGGTGTGCAAGGTGGCCAGATCACCCACGCGCGAGTCATCGGTGAACAGGCGGATATCATCCCCCGCCGCATTGGCTGGCCAGAACCCGACCACCGCACGCGGGCAGAACCATTTTTCAGCGATGATCTGCGCCAACATCTCCTGCGCATCGGCAAACAGCGCGCGCGCCGCCTCGCCCTGTTTTTCATCCTGCAGGATCTTGGGGTATATCCCCTTCAATTCCCAGGTCCGGAAAAACGGCGTCCAGTCGATATAACGGGCCAGTTCCGCCAGATCCCAATCTTCATAAACCTTTGTGCCCAGAAATGACGGCGCAGGCACCTGATAATCCTGCCAGTCGATTTTCAGCGCATTGGCGCGCGCCACAGGCAGTGGCATGCGTTTCTTCGCCAGTTCTGACCGCGCATGATTATCCGCGACCTTTTCATATTCCGCGCGGATGCCATCGACATAGCCTGTCTTCTGCTCTGGCGAGAGCAAAGCAGACACGACACCCACCGCCCGGCTGGCATCGGTCACGTAAACCGCCTGCCCGCGCCCGTAATTGGGGTGGATTTTTACCGCCGTATGCACGCGGGATGTCGTCGCGCCGCCGATCAGCAGCGGAATATCCAGCCCAGCGCGTTCCATTTCTGCGGCGACATGGACCATTTCATCCAAGGACGGCGTGATCAGCCCGGACAGACCGATGATATCGACATTCTCTGCCTTCGCGACCTCCAGAATCTTCGCCACTGGCACCATCACGCCCAGATCGATAATATCGTAATTGTTGCAGGCCAGCACGACGCCCACGATATTCTTACCGATATCATGCACATCGCCTTTGACCGTGGCCATCAGCACCTTGCCCGCAGATTCGCGGCCCGTGCCACCCTTCAGGCGTTTCTCTTCTTCCATATAGGGCAACAGCACCGCGACCGCCTGTTTCATCACGCGGGCGGATTTCACGACCTGCGGCAGGAACATCTTGCCGGCGCCGAACAGATCGCCCACCACATTCATCCCCGCCATCAGCGGCCCTTCGATCACATGCAGCGGGCGGTCGGCCTGCAAACGCGCCTCTTCTGTATCGGCATCGATGAATTCGGTGATCCCATTGACCAAAGCATGTTCCAGCCGTTTTTCCACCGACCAGTCGCGCCATTTCAGATCGCGTTCCTTGGCCTCGCGCGCGCCGGTGGATTTGAACCGCTCGGCGATCACCAGCATATTCTCGGTCGCATCCGGTGTGCGGTTCAGCACCACATCTTCACACGCGTCGCGCAGATCAGGATCAATACTGTCATAAACCGCGAGCTGCCCCGCATTGACGATCCCCATATCCATGCCGACCTGAATCGCATGGTACAGGAACACCGCATGCATCGCCTCGCGCACAGGTTCATTGCCACGGAAACTGAACGACAGGTTCGACACACCGCCAGAGATATGGACATGCGGCAGATCGGCCTTGATCCGGCGGGTGGCATTGATGAAATCGACGCCATAATTGTCGTGTTCTTCGATCCCCGTCGCAATGGCGAACACATTGGGGTCGAAAATGATATCTTCCGGCGGGAACCCGACCTCTTCGGTCAGCAGCTTGTAGGCGCGTGTGCAGATCTCGACCTTGCGATCCTCGGTATCGGCCTGTCCGTCCTCGTCAAAGGCCATGACGACCACCGCCGCACCGTAAGCACGGCACAGCCGCGCCTGATGCAGAAACGCCTCTTCGCCTTCTTTCATGCTGATCGAATTGACGATGGATTTGCCCTGCACGCATTGCAGACCCGCCTCGATCACTTCCCATTTGGAACTGTCGATCATCACCGGCACGCGGGCGATATCAGGTTCCGCCGCAATCAGGTTCAGATATTCGATCATCGCCTGTTTGCTGTCGATCAAGCCTTCATCCATGTTCACGTCGATGATCTGCGCACCGTTTTCCACCTGATCACGCGCCACATCGACCGCCGCCGCATAATCGCGGTTGGTGATCAGTTTGCGGAACTTGGCAGAGCCGGTGACATTCGTCCGCTCGCCCACGTTCACGAAAGCGATGTCGCTGGTCAGCGTAAACGGCTCCAACCCCGACAGCCGCATCAGCGGCACATGGTCCGGCACGACGCGCGGTTTATACCCCGCCACCGCATCCGCAATCGCGCGGATATGCTCCGGCGTTGACCCGCAGCAGCCGCCGACGATATTCACCAGCCCAGATTTCGCGAATTCCGCGATCTGTTCGGCCATGAAAGCAGGGCTTTCATCATATTCACCGAATTCATTCGGCAGGCCCGCATTGGGATAGGCGCAGATCAGCGTATCGGCGGTGGCCGACAATTCCGCCAGATGCGCGCGCATCTCGGCAGCACCCAGCGCGCAATTCAACCCGATGGTCAGCGGGTCCGCATGGCGCACCGCATGCCAGAACGCGGTCGGCGTCTGGCCAGACAAGGTCCGCCCCGACCTATCCGTGATCGTGCCGGAAATCATCACCGGCAGGCGCAGGCCATTGGCGGCAAAAATCTCCTCACAGGCGAAAATCGCGGCCTTGGCGTTGAGCGTGTCAAAAATCGTCTCGATCAGGATCAGATCAGCGCCGCCATCGATCAGCCCGCGCAATTGTTCGGCATAGGCGGCGCGCAATTGCTCGAACGTGACAGCGCGGTAGCCGGGGTTGTTCACATCGGGCGACATCGACGCCGTCCGGTTGGTCGGCCCCAGCGCGCCTGCGACGAAACGTTCGCGCCCATCCTCTGCCGTGGCACGGTCCAGCGCCTGCCGCACCAGCCGCGCGCCGTGAAAGTTCAGGTCATAGACCAGATGTTCCAGCCCATAATCCGCCTGGGCAATCGTGGTCGATGAAAACGTATTCGTCTCAACAATATCCGCGCCCGCCTTGGCATAGGCATAGTGGATATCCTCGATCGCCTGCGGCTGGGTCAAAATCAGCAGATCATTGTTGCCTTGCTGCGGCAAAGGATCGTCGCTGAAAATCCGGGGATGGCAGCCGCAGCCTGCACCATGCGCGGTGAAATCACCCTCGTTAAACCCGAGCACCTGAATCTGCGTCCCCATCGCGCCATCCATGATCAGGATGCGGTCGGCAGCAGCGGCGGCAATACGGTCAAAGGCGGGGGATTTTGGCAAGATACTGGTCATGGTCATCCGATCAAACGACAAAAGGCACCAAATTGTGCCTGTAACCTACCTAATACCTCTATCCTCACAAATCAAATTCATCACAGGCAAGATGATCATGAATGTAATTCATGTGCATTGACCGCCACCACCCGATTGACACTGCACCGCAGCAACAGTATGCAAAATCATATTATTTTTCATACACCAAGGATCTTCCCATGCTTCGCCTTCTCTCATCGAGCTTCCTCAGCGCGATACTCGCCACCAGCGCCGCAGCCGAAGGCACGCTCACCGTCTTCGCCAATGGAGAAGAGCTCGCGACCGAAGGGTTCAAAGCTCCAGCGCTGACACGCGACGGCTGGGACCTCCAATTCGACCATATTTACGTGACGCTGGCGGGCGTCACCGCCATGCAAACCAACACGCCCTATGATGCCGCAGCTGGCGGCACCCCTGACGCCAAAACCACCGTCACTTTTGACGATGCCGAACAACTGACTATCGACCTGACCGACACAGATGCCGATGGCCGCGTCCGGATCGGCAGCATTGATGCGCCCGAAGGGCATTATAACGCCGTCACATGGTCGATTGTCCCGGCAGAAACCGGCGATTGGGCCGGTCAATCCATGGTCCTGATCGGCACCGCCACCCGCGACGGCGAAACGGTCGATTTCACCCTGACCAGCGCGGATGGCCATGATTACACCTGCGGCGAATATGTCGGTGATGATCGCAAAGGCTTTGTGGCGACAGGGTCCGAGGCTGATCTTGAACTGACCTTCCATCTGGATCATGTGTTCGGCCGCGCAGACAGAGAGGCGACAGATTCAATGAACCGACTGGCACTGGGATTTGACGCTTTCGCCTCTGGCGGCACGCAAGAGATTGCCCTGTCCGGTCTGCATGTCGGTCATGTCGGTGAGGGTCATTGTGCTGTCAGCCTGCGCTAAACATCTGATCGCAGGGCTGGTCATGCTTGTGCTGGCCGGTCCTGCCACCGCCCACGGTGCCTTTCTGGACGTGGCAGAGGTGGATGCCATCCGCATTCAGGCCCGCTATGACACGGGCGAGGTGATGGGCAATGCACAGGTCGCGGTCTTCCCGCCAGACGATCCGGCCCAGCCTTGGCTGGTCGGACAGACCGATGCCACCGGGCATTTCGTCTTTACTCCCGATGACCGCACTGGCCGCTGGGCGGTTCAAGTGCGCGAGGCCGGGCATGGCGCGATAGGCTATGTCGAGGTCGGGGCCAATGGCACCACCACGATCACCCAAGGCAGCGCGGGCCTGACATGGGCGCAACGCCTGCTGATGATCGCCTGCGTCGTCTGGGGCGCGATCGGCACGGCGCTTTATTTCCGCCGCCCGCGTCCGACCAAGGCCGCCTGATGCATATTCCCGACGGTATCCTGCCCCTTGGGCTGACCTTGGGCGGCTGGGTAGCCGCAGGCGGGCTGACCGCGATCAGCCTCAACCGGATCGCAGCACAACCCGACCCGCGCGCCGCCTTGCCACGGGCGTCGATGATGACAGCGGCGTTTTTTGCCGCCTCTCTCATCCATATCCCGATCCCGCCGACATCAGTGCATCTGATGCTGTCAGGGCTGATGGGTGCGATGCTGGGCTGGTATGCCGTGCCCGCGATCCTGATCGGGCTGGCGTTTCAGGCGGTGATGTTCGGCCATGGCGGGCTGACGACTTTGGGCGTGAACGGCGTGATCCTCGGGCTGCCCGCGCTCGCGGCCTTTGCGCTGACGCGGGGCTTTGGTCATGTCGGCCACCCCATCGCACGGATGCTGGCGTCCTTCGCCACGGGCGCGGGTGCCGTCCTGCTGGCCGTTGGCCTTTTCGCCGCCTTCCTGCTCGCCGGTCTGCCCGCGCATCTGGACGCGGGTGCCGAACGCACGGCGATCATGGCTCTGGTCATCGCGCATCTGCCGCTCGCCTTGGCCGAAGGCATGATCGTCGCCGCCGTGCTGACCTTTCTGCGCCGCACCAGCCCGGATATGATCATTGCGCGCTGACCCGATCACAGATTCACGCCTGCGGATCGTGGCGGTGATGGTGTTGGCCTTCACCTTTTCCGCCTTGCACGGTGCCATAGCACTCGCCTTGATGGTCGCGCTCACACTGACGCTGATCTGGCTTTCCGCCATACCGCCCGCCCGATTGCTGCGCGCCCTGCGCCTGCCGGGTCTGGTGGTGGCGGGGCTGGTCATCATGCTGCCTTTCACCAGCGGCGACACCATTCTGGCCACCCTCGGCCCGCTGACCCTGCGCGCCGAAGGTCTGGCCGCGGCCAGTGGCATCGCCCTGCGGTTTCTGAGCATCTTTGCGCTGATCATCACCTTTCTCAGCCCTTTGCCCCTGCCGCATCTGATCAACGCCTTGCGCGGGTTGCGCCTGCCCGCGCTGCTGATCGATATGGCCCTGCTGACCCTGCGCCATATGACTGATATCCGGCACGATCTTTCCCGCATGCAAACGGCGATGCGGCTGCGTGGCGGGCAGGCGCGCTGGTTCGGGCAACTGCGCCAGACCGGCTGGATCCTCGCCAGCCTGTTGCTGCGCAGCCATGCAAGATCCGAACGTGTCTATCACGCAATGATCCTGCGCGGCCATGGCGCACCTGGTGCTGCCTTGCCAGAGGCCCCCGCCATCCCACGCGCGGACAAGATTGCCCTGACCGCGATCTTCGCCCTTGCAGCGGGGCTGCTGGCGGTGGAACATCTGCTATGACCCCGCTTTTACAAACCCACGCCCTGTCCCTGACCCGCCCCGGCGGCGATCAGGTCTTGCAGGATATCACCCTGCAAATGGCAGCGGGCGAACGTGTCGGACTGATCGGCCCCAATGGCGCGGGCAAGACGACGCTCATGCTCTGCATGACCGGCGTGATCCGGCCCAGCGCTGGCTACGTGCAGATGGAGGGTGCAACACTCGCCCCCGGTGGTTTTCACCCCGGCATGGGCTTTGTATTTCAACAGGCCGAAGACCAACTGTTCAGCCCGACTGTCGCCGAAGACGTGGCTTTTGGCGCGCGCAACATCGGGCTGACGGGCGCGGCGCTGGACCGTGCTGTCGCCGCCGCGCTTGACCGGGTCGGGATTGCGGCCTTGGCCGAAAGACCCGTGCATCACCTCTCTGGCGGGGAAAAGCGGCTGGCATGTCTGGCCGGTGTGCTGGTGATGGAGCCTCGGCTGTTACTCCTCGACGAACCCTCCGCCGCACTTGATTTGCGCAACCGCAGACGTTTGATCGAACTTTTGCACCAGATGGACCAGGCCCTGCTGATCGCCAGCCACGATCTGGAACTGATCCTTGAACTTTGCCCCCGCGTGATCCTGATCGACGCAGGCCGGATCGTGGCGGACGGCCCGGCGCGCGCGATCCTCGGCGATGCCGGGCTGATGGGGCAGCACGGGCAAGAAGTGCCGCATTCCCTGACCCATCAGGGCCATATCAGCCATATCCATCAGCGCGCGATATGATCCCGCGCCACCGACATGGTCTTCAATATCGCATGGACCGGATCACCGGGCGCTAACGCCATCTGATCCGCCGCGCGGCGGGTGATGCGGGCGACAATCTCATCACCGCCAATCGCGATATGGACCATCACGGCAGGCCCCTGCCCCGCAACAATCCGTACCACAACGCCGGGCAGGATATTCTGCGCCGACAGCCCCTCTGGCCGCGCGCGGGACAAGATCACCTCATGCGCCATGATCCGCACCCGCACTGCACTGCCGGGGTCCGCCGCGACCAAAGGCAAAAACAGCGGCCCGCCCGCTGTCATCAGCCGGGTCAACCCGTCATCCTCATGCGCGACAATGGTCGCGGGCAGCAGCGTCGCCAATTCGCGGATGCCCATCGCGCGTAGGGCAACAGGGTCTGACATCACCTCTGCCGTGCTGCCCTGGCGCAGGACACGGCCCTTGTCGATCAGCACGATCTGATCGGCGAGCATCTGCGCCTCGTTCATGTCATGCGTCACCAGCACCACCGGCATCGCCAGATGCGCACGCAAAGCGATGATTTCGCCATAGAGTTTCTCGCGCGTCGCGCGATCCACCGCCGAAAACGGCTCATCCAGCAGCAACACCTGCGGACGCCGCGCCAGCGCACGCGCCACCGCGACACGCTGCTGTTGCCCGCCCGAAAGCTGCGCAGGTTTGCGATCCGCCAGACCCTGCAGATTGACCAGATCAAGAATGCGCCGTGCCTCACCCGGATCAGCTCGGTCCATCGCGGCCATGACGTTCTGCGCGGCAGACATATGCGGGAAAAGCGCGTAATTCTGAAATACCATCCCAACACGGCGACGATACGTGGGATATTTCACCGCTTTCGCGCTATCCAGCCAGATTTCATCCCCCACCGCCACGCGCGCCACGCTGGGATGCCACAGCCCGGCGATCACGCGCAGTATCGTCGTCTTGCCCGACCCCGACGGCCCGACCAGCGCCAGCACCTGACCCGGTGCCACGCGAAACGCCACATCCAGCGGGATCGGACCATCCGCCCGTGCCATCACCTCCAGCATCACGACAACCGTCTGCCGACACGCGCCGACAGCCAGAATGTGACCGCGATGGCAAACAGCGAAAACGCCACCAGCACCGCCGACATGATCGCCGCCCCCCTGTCATCAAACCCCTGCACGCTGTCATAGATCGAAATGGCAATCGTCCGCGTCTCGCCAGGGATCGAGCCGCCGACCATCAGCACGATGCCGAATTCTCCCAAAGTGTGCGCAAAACTCAGCACCATCGCCGTCAGTACGCCGGGCCAGGCCAGCGGCAATTCTACCTGCCACAGGCTGCGCAGGGGGGACATGCCGCAGCAGGATGCGGCCTCGCGCAGCTCCACCGCAACCGCCTCGAACCCGCGCTGCGCCGGCTGGATCGCGAAAGGCAGGTTGAAGATGACAGAGGCGACGACAAGCCCTTGAAAGCTGAACACCAATTGCTGGCCGAACAGGCCCTGCCACAAATCGCCCAAAGGCGAATTGCGCCCGAAAGCCACCAGCAGATAAAACCCGAACACGGTCGGCGGCAGGACCAAGGGCAGCATCACAAAAGCCTCGACCAATCCCTTGCCGCGAAACCGGCGATAGGCGAGGAACCGACCCATCACAATCGCAACCGGCAGCAGGATCACCACGGTCCATCCCGCCAGCCGCAGCGACAGCCAAAGCGCGGTCCAATCCATCATTCCCCCTCGGGCAGATCAAAACCATAACGGGTCATGATCGCGCGTGCGGCGGGGGTTTGCAGATACTCATAAAACGCCTCTGCCACCGGCCCGGCGTTGTGCAGCAAGACCATCCGCTGCCGCAACGGATCATGCCATTCCGCCGGGATCAGCGCGAATCTGCCGCGCGCTGCGACCTCTGGCGCCAGTGCCAGCGCATAGGCGATCATCCCGCCTTCGGCATTGCCCGACAGCGCGAATTGCGCGGCCTGACTGACATTTTCACCCAGAACCATGAAAGGTTGCAGATCATCCCAGATGCCTCTGGTGATCAGCGCCTCGCGCGCGCGCATCCCGTAAGGCGCGTGATCGGGATTGGCGATGGCAAAGCGGGTGATCCCGCCCGCAGCCAGCAGCGCGGCCAGATTGTCCAGCCCTTCATCCGGGATCAGGGCAGAGCCGTGCGGGACCATCACCACAATCCGGCCCATGCCGTAAAGATCGCCTGAATCCTTTGTCAGCCCCTCGGCATGCAGATCGGCGATGAAGTGTTCATCGGCGGCCATGAAAATCTCAAACGGCGCGCCTGCGCGGATCTGGCGGGCGAAATTGCCGGTGGACCCGAATGACAGGCGCAGATCCATCCCCGTCTCGGCCGTGAAAGCGGCCGCAATCTCAGTCACTGCGAATTGCAGGTCCGACGCGGCAGCAATGACCGGCACATCATCCTGCGCCACGACAGGCGCGCCGAGCATGCCGCAGGCCAAGGCCGCGGCCAGAACAAAGCGACGAAAACGTGAAACCGGCATATCTTGCATAGCGGCATTCTTGTGCGCGCCACCGGCAAGAGCAAGCGGCAATCAAGCCGGTGTGATCCGGCAGGCCAGACCGCCGTGATGCTGGGCATTGGGACGGACAGGAGGTTCATGCGACGCGAACTTGCGGGTTTTCTGAAACCTGTCAACAGGCCGTGCCCGGCGATCCCGACCCAAGTGACCAGAATTTCCTGCCAAAGCCGGACCTTTGACGCGATCTGAGTCAAGGTCTGGTGAGCGGACAAAGCTGACGGTCGGCAACGGAACTATCTGTCGACTGTGCCGAAGTGACTACTTGCTCGCTCGCAACAATACGGTTCCAGAGAGAGTCACAAAGATGGACAGGAGTTTGCGCAGGTCCAACTTTTCTTTCAGGAAGACGACACCGAACAAGACCGCGAAGACCATGCTGACCTCTCGGACAGCCGCGACTAGTGCCAGCGGCGCTTGCGTGCTGGCCCAGAGAACAATCCAGTAGGCCAGCAAGGAGACAATCGCGGAAAGCGCACCGGCCTTCCAAACCAGCTTGAGTTGCGGGACCAACACGCGACGTCGGCGTGTAACTGCAATAAGAATTATGGGTATGCCGTTAAAGACATTCAGCCAAAGAAGGTAGCTGTGCGCATCCACGGACAGCCTCGCTCCAGCACCATCAGCGACTGTGTAACCTGCAATGAGACAACCAGTGGCCAGCGCAGCCGCCACCGCTTTGGGCTGACCAATAGCCCCTTTGCCGCTGAACATCATACTCATGATTCCAAGTGAAATCAGAAGCAGAGCGACAAGTGCTTGCGGCCCCAAAGTTTCGCCAAGAACGAAGACCGCGAGACCCGCAACGATGAGGGGGGCCACGCCGCGTGACAGGGGATAAACTTGGCTCAGGTCTCCGAACCGATAGGCAATGGTGAGGAACAGGAAATAGGCGGTGTGAATGGCCACCGAGGCCGCAATGTATGGCCAAGCTCCGATAGGCGGCACTGTGATGAAAGGGATGGAAGCGACCGCAACTGCCGTTGTGGCGATTTTCAGCACTGCCAGCAGCACCAATCGGTCTGCACTGATCTTCACCAGTGCGTTCCACGTAGCATGAAGCAAAGCTGCGAACAAAACAGCCAAAAATATCCCAATAGACATCGATACTGAACCTGCGATTTCCCGCTATGATCCGGCTAGCTAACACCGCCTCATCACTCTTTTATGACACGCCATACTAGGCTTGAGTAAGCAGAACGGCCAGTCGGACGGCATTAGCAATCTGTCCACTTTGGGCTCTTTCCCGCCCTTCGCCGCGCCAGCCACCAACAACCGCTCTGACCCTCGCGCAGGGTCCGTTATCTGACACAGGCGTCGGTTTCGCTTGGCTTCTGCCGCAAAATTCGGTTTGGTCTGTCCGCTGATACAGGACAGGCGGGCGCATGATCTTTCTGACAATCTGGCCGCTTTTCGCGCTGATCTGCCTTGGCTTTATCATGGCGCGCGCGGGCTTTCCCGACCCCGGTTTTTGGCCCGCCGCGGAAAAGGTCAATTACTACATCCTGTTTCCCGCCTTGCTGATCGGCAGCCTTGCCAAGGCGCCGCTGGGCGATCCTGACATCCTGCGGCTGGGCGGGGCGGCCTGTGTCACACTTGGTGTTGCGACGGCGGCGCTTTACCTCTGGCGGCGGATCAGACCCTCCCCCGCCGCGCGATTCGGCCCGACATTGCAAGGTGTGGTGCGGTTCAACACCTATCTGGGCCTTGCCGTCACGGCGAGCCTTGCCGGGGCCGCAGGTATGGAACGCGCCGCGATCATGCTGGCCGTCATGGTGCCTTTGGTCAATGTGCTGTCGATCATGGCGCTCAGCGACAAAAGCAGCCGTCGCGGCCCGCTGGATCTGGCGGTCATGATGCTGCGCAACCCGCTTATTCTGGCCTGTCTCGCCGGGATCGCGCTGGCGTTGACCGGCGCGGGCCTGCCTTATGGCACCGGGCAGTTCCTGACCTTGCTGGCACAGGCGAGCCTGCCTTTGGGCCTGCTCTGCGTCGGCGCGGCCCTGCGGCCTGCGACGTTGAAAACCGACAGCCTTGCGATTGCCGCCAACAGCCTCACACGGCTAGCCGTGATGCCCGCGCTGGCCGCCTTGATCGCCTTGACCTTCGGCCTTGCCGGGACAGAGGCTTTGGTGCTGGTCATCTTCTTCGCCATCCCGACCGCCCCCACCGCCTATGTGCTGACACGGCAATGCGGCGGCGACGGCACCTATATGGCCGGGCTGATCACCGCGCAGACACTGGCCGCTGTGGTGACGATTCCGCTGGTGCTGATGATCTTCGGCACCTGACACGTTTGCAGAAATTTTCGCGCAGCGGTGGAACCAAAGCGCCGCCGCCATCGTTGCATAGGCATACGTCAACGAGAACGCGAAG
This sequence comes from Yoonia sp. 67-2, assembly GCF_035117555.1. Taxonomy (NCBI): domain Bacteria; kingdom Pseudomonadati; phylum Pseudomonadota; class Alphaproteobacteria; order Rhodobacterales; family Paracoccaceae; genus Yoonia; species Yoonia sp. 67-2. The sequence goes on along the minus strand of NZ_JAYKPK010000014.1, from coordinate 32,125 downwards.
GAGACGATCATGAACTGGGATATCATCCAAGGTAAGTGGAAACAGATGACCGGCAGCGCCAAAGAAAAATGGGGCGAGCTGACTGATGACGACCTGTCACAGGTCGACGGCAAGCGCGACCAGCTGGCCGGCAAGATTCAGGAAAAATACGGCGTCACCAAAGACGAGGCCGAAAAGCAGATCGACGATTGGGCCAGCAAGTCCTGATCAACGACCAAGCTGATGAAAAGCGGTTGCCTTCGGGCAGCCGCTTTTTTGTTGTGTGGATGTGGTGCCCGCGGCCGGACTCGAACCGGCACGGCCTTACGGCCAAGAGATTTTAAGTCTCCGATGTCTACCATTCCACCACGCGGGCACGCCGATGCTTCCTAAGCGGGCCAGCGCCCGGCGGCAAGCAGGTTCATGCCAAAGGTGATGTAATCCCGCCCGGTGTGACCGGCACGAATCCTTCTTCCTTGACTGCCTGCATCGCCACATAGGTCGAGGTGTTGGACACATGCGGCAGCGTCGATATCTTTTCCGCCAGAACCGCGCGATAGCCGGTCATCCCCGCCGTGCGCACTTTGAGCAGGTAATCAAACGCCCCCGCGATCAGATGGCATTGCTCCACCTCCGGCACTTTCAGCACGGCGGCATTGAAGGCGGCCAGCGCCTTTTCCCGCGTATCCGACAAGCGCACCTCGACAAAGGCGACATGGTCACGGTCCAGCCGGATCGGATCATAAAGCGCGCGGTAACCGCGGATCACCCCGGTTTCCTCCAGCCTGCGCAGGCGGGCTTGGGTCGGCGATTTCGACAGCCCGATCCGGCGCGCGAGATCAGTGATGCTGATCCGCCCCTCGACGGAAAGCACGTCAAGGATCTTTCGGTCGAATTTATCCAGATCACCATGCTTTTCGATCATAAACGTGCCACCTTTTGATCTGAACGACCTGTGAAACCACCAATACCAGTCGAATGGACTGCACGCAATCAGCTATGATCGGGCAACTTGAAAAGGATTCTGCCATGCCCCGTGATGCTGCCCTGACTTTGCGCGACGCCATCGATGCCGCGATCTACAGCGATGAAACAGCGGCCGTTGCCGCGCTGGTCCAGACCGCCGCCCTGTCCGATGCCGATCGTGCGCGCATTTCCGACCGCGCGGCAAGTCTTGTCACCCAGATCCGCGACAGCGCCGATCCGGGGCTGATGGAGGTGTTTCTGGCCGAATACGGCCTGTCCACCGACGAAGGTATCGCGCTGATGTGTCTGGCCGAGGCTTTGTTGCGCGTGCCGGATGCCGATACGATGGATGACCTGATCGAAGACAAGATCGCGCCATCCGATTGGGGCAAACATCTGGGGCATTCGGCCTCATCCTTGGTGAACGCCTCGACTTGGGCCTTGATGCTGACAGGCCGCGTGCTGGATGACGAAAAGCCAGGGCTCACCCGCCACCTGCGCTCTGCCGTGAAACGTCTGGGTGAGCCGGTGATCCGCAATGCCGTGGGCCGCGCGATGCGCGAAATGGGGCGGCAATTCGTGCTGGGCGAGACGATCCAAAAGGCGATGAAACGCGCCGACGGCATGCAGGCCAAAGGGTTCACCTATAGCTATGATATGCTGGGCGAGGCGGCGCGCACCGAAGCCGATGCCAAACATTACCATCTTGCCTATTCCCGCGCGATTTCTGCCATTGCCGATCATTGCGTGCATGGTTCCGTGGCCGAAAACCCCGGGATTTCGGTCAAACTCTCGGCCCTGCACCCGCGTTACGAGGTCGCACAGCAGGACCGCGTGATGGCCGAACTGGTCCCCCGCGTCCGCGCGCTGGCCTTGCTGGCGAAATCCGCAGGCATGGGCTTCAACATCGACGCGGAAGAGGCGGATCGCCTCACCCTCTCTCTCGACGTGATCCACGCCGTGCTGGCCGATCCGGCACTGGCGAAATGGGATGGTTTCGGCGTGGTCGTGCAGGCCTACGGCCAGCGCGCGCCTTTGGTCATCGACCAGCTTTACCAGATGGCCCGCGATCTGGACCGCCGGATCATGGTCCGTCTGGTCAAAGGTGCCTATTGGGATGCCGAGATCAAACGCGCCCAGGTCCAGGGCATCGACGGTTTTCCGGTCTTCACCGCCAAACAGCGTACTGACATCAGCTATATCAGCAATGCGCGTAAATTGCTGGGCATGACCGACCGGATCTATCCGCAATTTGCCACCCATAACGCCCATACCGTCGCCGCCGTGCTGGATCTGGCCGATCAGATGGGGCGTGGCAAAGAGACTTTCGAATTCCAGCGCCTGCATGGTATGGGCGAAACCCTGCATAAAATCGTGCTGAAGGCCGAGAACACCCGCTGCCGGATCTACGCCCCGGTCGGCGCACATGAAGATTTGCTCGCCTATCTCGTCCGCCGCCTGCTGGAAAACGGTGCCAATTCCAGCTTCGTCAACCAGATCGTCGATAAATCCGTCCCCCCCGCCGTGGTCGCCGCCTGCCCGTTTGATGCTGTGGGCCAAGGCCCGAACCTGCCCAAAGGCCCCGATCTGTTCCGCCCCGACCGGATCAATTCAAAAGGCTGGGACCTGACCCATGAACCCACGCTCAACACCATCGACAAAGACCGCCAGCCCTTGCGCGACACCACCTTCATCGCCGGCCCTTTGACATCTTCCGAGCCTAAATATCCCCGCCGGAGGCCAGAATCTTCTTCCCCCCTGCACAACCCCGCGCTGCCCTCTGACATCGTGGGCCAAGTGACCCCCGCGACCAAAGACGACATCGCCGATGCGCTCAACACCGCGACCATCTGGAACGCGGACCACACAACCCGCGCCGCAGTGCTGAACCGCGCCGCCGATGCGCTGGAGGCGGATGCCAACACCATCTTCGCCATCCTCGCGCGTGAAGCGGGCAAGACCCTGCCCGATGCTGTCGCCGAATTGCGCGAAGCGGTGGATTTCCTGCGCTTTTACGCCACCCAAGCGACAGCGGACATGCAGGCGCGCGGCATCTGGACCTGCATCAGCCCGTGGAATTTCCCGCTGGCGATTTTCCTCGGCCAGATCTCTGCCGCGCTGGCCGCTGGCAATTCTGTGCTGGCCAAACCGGCTGAACAAACCCCTCTCATTGCCTTCCGCGCCATCCAGCACCTGCACGATGCCGGTGTCCCCGTCAGCGCATTGCAATTCCTGCCCGGCGGCGGCGACATCGGGGCCGCCCTGACCGCCGATCCGCGCGTGAATGGCGTGGCCTTCACCGGCTCCACCGCCACAGCGCTCAAAATCCGCGCCAGCATGGCGCAACATTGCGCCCCCGGCACGCCTTTGATCGCCGAAACCGGCGGGCTGAACGCGATGATCGTCGACAGCACCGCCCTGCCCGAACATGCGGTGCGCGATATCGTCAATGGGGCTTTCCGCTCTGCCGGGCAGCGCTGTTCGGCCCTGCGCTGCCTTTATGTGCAAAAGGATATCGCTGACAAACTCTTGACGATGCTGAAAGGCGCGATGGACGAACTGACCGTGGGCGATCCCTGGGCTTTGTCCACCGACCTCGGCCCGGTGATCGACGCCGCCGCACATAAAGGCATCGCCGATCACATCGCGCAGGCGCAAGGCGACGGGCGCGTCCTGCATCAGATCAAAACCCCAGGCGAAGGTCATTTCATCGCCCCCACCGTGATCAAGGTGAATGGCATCGCCGAGATGACCCGCGAAATCTTTGGCCCCGTCCTGCATGTCGCGACATTCGAGGCCCGCGATCTGCACCGCGTCATTGATGATATCAATGCCACAGGTTACGGCCTGACCTTCGGCTTGCATACCCGCATCGACGACCGCGTCCAGACCGTGGTGGAAAAGGTCAAAGCCGGCAATATCTACGTCAACCGCGACCAGATCGGCGCGATTGTCGGCAGCCAGCCGTTTGGTGGTGAAGGCCTGTCCGGCACCGGGCCAAAGGCGGGCGGGCCGCATTACCTGCCGCGCTTTGCTGCGCCAAAGGCCGCTGCTGCAGATGGCACATGGGGCAAAACCGCCGATCTGACCGAACTGCAAAACCAGCTCACCGCGGCAAAAATGCCCCCGGTACAGACACCCACCGACCTGCCCGGCCCTACCGGCGAATCGAACCGCCACGGGTTACATGCGCGCGGCCCGGTGCTCTGCATGGGTCCCGGCGCACAAGCCGCCGCCGATCAGATCGCCGCGATTACTGCGCTGGGCGGTGTCGGCATCAGCGCCGAGGGCGATCTGCCGCCCGAGGCCCTGACAACTCTCACGCCTGTTGCAGGCGTGATCTGGTGGGGTGACGCCGACACCGGGCGCGCGATTGAGGCAGCTTTGTCCAACCGCAAAGGCCCGATCACCGCGCTGATCACAGCAGGGCCGGAACAGGCCCATGCCTGTCACGAACGCCATGTCTGCATCGACACAACAGCCGCAGGCGGCAATGCCGCGCTGCTGGCAGAGGTGGGCGGCACCACGCCCACTTGACCGGACCGACAAAGGCAGAAATGGTCGCGGCATGATGCTTCCCATCCGCGACCATAACCCATCTCAGGCGACACCCTTCGTCACCTTGGCCCTGATCGGGGTCAATATCGCGGTCTATCTTTGGGGGTTGGTGGCGCTGCAAACCGACCAGCAGCTGGGGCAATTCTATTTCGACTACGCTTTCTTTCCTGTCCTTTTATCGGAAGGGCAGAATGCATCGGCACTTGTGACGTCGATCTTCCTGCATGGTGGGTTCTTCCATCTGGCAGGCAACATGCTCTTTTTATGGATTTTTGGCGATAATATGGAAGAGGAAATGGGCCATTTGCCCTTCCTCGCCTTCTACCTCGCCTGCGGTATCGGCGCGAGCCTCGCGCAATATACCGGCGATCCGCTTTCCCAAATCCCGATGGTCGGCGCATCCGGGGCGATCGCAGGAGTGATGGGCGGCTATCTGCTGCTGTTTCCCAAAGCCCGCGTCGATATCTTCGTGTTCTTCATCATCTTCTTCCGCATCCTGCCGATCCCGGCCTGGATTCTGCTGGGCCTCTGGTTCGGCATTCAGGTGCTGGGTGGGCTGGCGGCGGATACATCCGCAGGCGGTGTCGCCTATTGGGCGCATGCGGGTGGCTTCGTGCTGGGGCTGGCGCTGACGATCCCGCTCTGGCTGCGGCGCGGGGCCGGTGCCTATTGGCGGCGCACCGATGGCCATCCGCCGCATCCCGAGACTGTCTATCGGCGCAGTGCGGTGCCACTGGTGCGGCGCTGATTGCGGCTCCGCCGCAGCCTCCGGCGGGGATATTTATACTCGGACGATGATGAAAGCGTTACGCCTTGCGGATGACCTTGGCGAAGGTCGCAAAGATCGCCTCGTTTGCGCAGATCACTTCGCCTGATCCGATGATATCGGCCTCGGCGCGCAAAGGCTCCACAATGCCGCCCGCTTCGCGCACGATCACCAGACCGGCGGCCATGTCCCATGATTTCAGGCCCCGTTCCCAGAACCCGTCATAGCGGCCAGCGGCAACATAGGCCAGATCAAGCGCTGCCGCCCCGAACCGGCGCACACCCGCACAGGCGGGCAGCAGGCGGGCGAGGTCTTGCAGGGTTTCCGGCAGATCGGCGCGTCCGGCAAAGGGCAGGCCGGTGGCGAAAATGCTTTCGATCATCTTGTGCCGGCCAGAGACGCGCAGACGGCTTTCGTTCAGCCAGGCACCGCCACCTTTTTCAGCATAGAACATCTCATCCTTGACCGGATCATAGATCACACCGGCGACGATCTGGCCTTTATGTTCCAGCGCGATAGACACGGCCCAATGCGGCAGACCGTGCAGGAAATTCGTGGTGCCATCCAGCGGATCAACAATCCAGCGGCGGGTCGGGTCTTCGCCTGCGATCTCACGGCCTTCTTCGCCCAGAAAACCGTAGGACGGGCGCGCATGCAGCAAATCGTCGCGGATCATCGCCTCGGCAGCTTTGTCGGCGCGGCTGACGAAATCCCCGGGGCCCTTGGTGGAGACCTGAAGCTGTTCGACCTCGCCAAAGTCTTTCAGCAGGGCGCGCCCCGCCTTGCGGGCGGTTTTCATCATCACGTTCAGGTTTGCGCTGCCAGCCATCTGTCTTGCCTTTGGTTCGGGATCAAGGGCTGCCTATAGGCGGCAATGGCAATAAGGGCAAGGCATCAGCCGCGTTGCAATTTCACCGCTTCCTGTTTCGCGAGCCGGATCAGATGCGCCATATAGGGCTTGGCCGTGTCGTCGCTCCGCGTCGCGGCATAAAGCCTGCGGGTGATCCCTGCCCGCGTCAGACGGCGGGTGATATAATCGGAACTATAGCGCACCTGCCGGACCACCCAATCGGGCAGCACCGCGACACCGCGGTTGGAGGCGACCAGCAGCAGGATCATCGCCGTCAACTCGACCTGCCGGACCGCGGCAGGTTCGACTTTCGCGGGCGTCAGCACCTGCGAAAAGATATCCAGCCGCGCGCGGTCCACCGGATAGGTGATCAGGGTTTCGCCGCGAAAATCCTCGGCCTCGATCCAGTCCTTGCCCACCAGCGGGTGCTGGGCGGCGGCGACGAACACAGGTTCGTAGTCGAATAATGGGGTGAAATCGGTCTCGGGCAGCGCTTCAGGGTCGGAGGAGACGACCAGATCGACATCTTCCTTCCGCAGGGCGGGCAAAGCGTCGAAGGCGAGGCCGGGGCGGATATCGACATCAACCTCGGGCCAGGCTTTGCGGAATTGTTCCAGCACCGGGAACAGCCATTCAAAACAGGCGTGGCATTCGATGGCGATATGCAACCGACCTGCCTTGCCCGAGACGATGCCGCTGAACTCCGCCTCTAACGCTGTGACCTGCGGCAGGATGGTTTCGGCGGCGGCGAGCATCTTCATCCCCGCTGCCGACAGCCGCAGGGGTTTGGACCGGCGCACGAATAACTCCACCCCGGCCTGATCCTCGATCCCTTTGATCTGGTGCGACAGCGCCGATTGCGTCATGTTCAGCAGGTCCGCCGCGCGCGCCAGCCCGCCGGTGTCATGGATCGCCTTGATCGTGCGCAGATGGCGGAATTCGATATGCATGTGAATGCCCTTCATGATCTTAGTGAAGGTTATGAATTTGCCTCAACTCTGTAAACATGCCATTTAAGACGGGTAATCCAGAGGTAGCATCATGTCCACGCCATCCGTTTCGTTTGAATTCTTCCCACCCAAAACGCTGCAAGCGTCGTTCCGGCTGTGGGATTGCGTCAATACGCTGGCGCCTCTGGCACCGACATTCGTGTCGGTCACTTACGGCGCGGGCGGTACGACCCGCAAGCTGACGCATGAGGCGGTCAGCACGATCCACAAGACCAGCGGGCTGAATGTGGCCGCCCACCTGACTTGCGTGGATGCGACACGGGCCGAAACGCTGGAAATCGCGCAAAGCTATGCCGAAGCCGGCGTGCGCGAGATTGTCGCCCTGCGCGGTGATGCGCCCAAGGGGCAGGCGACATTCACGGCCCATCCTGACGGCTTCGCGAGTTCGGTGGAATTGATCGAGGCTTTGGCCGACACTGGCCAATTCACCATTCGCGTCGGGGCCTATCCTGAAAAGCACCCCGAGGCGGTGGATCAGGCGGCGGATATTGCTTTCCTGAAGCGCAAGATTGATGCGGGCGCGACTTCGGCGATCACGCAGTTTTTCTTTGAGGCCGATACATTCTTCCGCTTTCGCGATGCTTGCGTAAAGGCCGGGATCACAGCGCCGATCCTGCCGGGTATCCTGCCGATTGAAAACTGGACTGGCACGCAGAAATTCGCGGCCCAATGCGGCACGCATATCCCGCAGGTGATCCATGATGCCTTTGCCACGGCGACCCGCGATGGCACGACCGATCTGCTGGCAACCGCACTCGCCACCGAGCTTTGCGATGATTTGTTGCGCGGCGGGGTGGATCATCTGCATTTCTACACGCTGAACCGGCCGGAACTGACGCGCGATGTCTGCCATGCGCTGGGGATCGCGCCCAAAGGGCAGTTGCAAAACGTGGCATAAACCGGCAGCTTCGGGCGAAATTGTCCGAAGGTTCCCGATGTTCGTTGCGCAAACCCCTGCCGATATGCCCGATCTGGCGACGATGTTGTCGATGTCGGGGCTGGATTTCATGCTGGCCATGCAGCGGGGCGAGGTCAGCCGCCCGCCGATTGCGGGCATCATGAATTACCACCTGCATGCGGTCGAAAAGGGCCGTGTCACCTTTCGCGGCACGCCGGATTTTATCCATACCAATCCGATGGGTGGGGTGCATGGCGGCTGGTATGGCACTCTGCTCGATAGTTGCATGGCCTGTGCTGTGATGACGCTGATCCCGAAAGGGTCTGTCTATACGACCTTGGAATATAAGGTGAACCTGACCCGCGCCATTCCTGTGGGGATGGAGATTTTGGCGACAGGTTTCAGCGATCATGCAGGCCGCAGCACCGGGGTATCGCATGGCGAAATTCGGGGTGCTGTGGACGGCAAGCTTTATGCCACTGGATCAACCACCTGTCTGATTATGCAGCCAGTGCAGCCGTGATTTGCGCGCGGGCTGCTGCGCGATGCTGTCGTGCAGCCGTTCGGACGGATCGCGCCCGATCACCCGCCTGCGCCGCGCGATAAACAGCCGCGCCCAGCCGTGCCAATTGCCGATCGAGGGGGCGTTCACATCCTGCGGGAATCGCGCATGCCAGCCTGCGGGCAAGGGCAGGCCGCAGGATTCGAGCCGCTCCAGCATCCAGACCAGCGGGATATTGGCCAAGGGCCGCGCGGCAGGAAAGGCGCGGACTTGACCGCCGACATCGGCGTGATTGCCGCGAAACCAGACCTGTTCGACATGGCCTTGCCAGCCCTTTGGGCAGGACCAGAGCACTGGTGCATAGGCACGGCGGCTTTCGTCGCGGGCCAAAGCGTGAAAACCGTGCCGCACATGCGGGGCCAGTTCCGTGCTGTGATAGGCATGCTGTTCCTCGCCCCAGCGCCAGATGAAAGGCAGGCGGAGGCCCAAGGCCTTGACCGTGTCCCAGACGGCGACCGCCTCAATCTCCACCTCGTCATGGCAATGCAGGCGGCGGAAATCAGCGGCATATTTGCTGCGTCCGCCAAGGCGGTAATGGCGATAGGCCTGGCGGATATTGCGTTCGGTCGCAGCATCGGACCGCACCAGCCCGATCATGCCGATCACGCCAGACAGCGACCGGACCGCAAAAGCGCCGCGGGAATAGCCGATCAGCACGATCCGGTCGCCGGGGCGATAGCGGGAGGCGATCACGCCATAGGCGCGCTGGATCGTGCGGTTGATGCCGCGTCCGGTGATCACGTCAATCGTGCTGGACCAGTCGCGCCATTGGATACCAGCCTCATAATAAAGCGTGACATTATGAGGCTGGCTCACTTCGCGCAGCAATTTGAAGGTGAGGCCCGCATTGGTTTCCGCGCCCTTTTCCAGGGACGACATGGTGCCATCCATGATAATCACATGGGTGGCGGGGCCGCGTTGGCGGGTTGCGCCCTCTTCCGCACGCGCCTTGCGCCCGAAAAGACCAAAGAACCAGTCACGTAGTTGCATTGTCACCTTGCGCGCCTTGGATCGCCTGCCAGACGCGATGCGGGGTGAAGGGCATGTCGATCTCTTTCACGCCTGCATCCTCTAACGCATCCAGCACCGCATTGCTGATCGCGGCAAGCGCGCCGACGGTGCCCGCCTCACCACAGCCCTTCATGCCCATCGGGTTATAGAGCGATGGGGTGGGTTCAGAGGCAAAGCCGATCATCGGCAGATCATCGGCGCGGGGCATGGCGTAATCCATGAAGCTGGCGGACAGCAATTGGCCGTCTTCGTCGAATACCGCGCGTTCGGTCAGGGCCTGACCGATGCCTTGGGCAACGCCGCCGTGGACCTGCCCCTCGGCCAGCATCGGGTTGATGAGGTTGCCGAAATCATCGACCACGGTATAGCGGTCGACCCTGACAACGCCAGTGGCGGGATCAATCTCCACCTCGGCCACATGCGCGCCATTGGGAAAGCTGCGGTTGTCGAGGGTGATGGTGGCTTTGTGGCGCAAGAGGTCTTCGCGCCCGGCGGCGCGGGCCATATCGGCGACCTCCAGCATCGTGGGGGTCAGGTTCGACCCGTTGATGCGGAAACGTTCATCGTCGAAACTGATCTGGGCGGCATCGACGCCTTCGTGATCTGCGAGAAAGGCGGTGAAGGCAGAGCGGATCACATCGACCACCGCCAATATCGCGGTGTTCTGCACAGTGACAGAACGTGATCCGCCGGTGCCGCCGCCCACAGGGATCAGGTCGCTGTCGCCCTGGACCACGAAAACCTTCCCCGCGGGGAAGCCCATGTGATCGGCCAGAAACTGTGCATAGACGGTTTCATGCCCCTGCCCGTTCGACTGCGTGCCGACATAGATCCGCACGCCATCATCGGTGAATTCGACGGCGGTCGTTTCTTCGGGGTCACCAAGGATGCTCTCGATATAATAACACAGCCCCTGCCCGCGCAATTTGCCCTGCAACAAGGACGCGGATTTGCGGGCGGCAAAGCCGTCACGATCCGCATTCTGTCCGGCCCTGTCCAGCACGCGCGCGAAATCCCCCACGTCATAGGTGACACCTGAGACGGTTGTATAGGGAAAGTGTTGAGATTTGATGAAGTTACGGTGCCGCAATTCCCATGGATCAACGCCCAGTGCGCGGGCGGCGGCATCCATACTGCGTTCGAGGACAAAAATCGCCTCTGGCCGCCCCGCCCCGCGATAGGCATCGACGGGGGTGGTGTTGGTGTAAATCCCGCGGGTGCGCATATGGGCGGTCTGGACGTCATAGGTGCCCATCAGGACCTTGGAGAAAAGCTCGGTCTGGATGCCTTGCGCGAATTGCGAATTGTAGGCACCCATATTGGCAACCGTATCAAGGCGATAGGCGGTGATACGATAGTTAGCGTCAAAGGCAAGTGTTGCTGTCGTCGTCAGGTCGCGGCCTGCGTTATCGGTCAGCATGGCTTCGGTCCGTTCGGAAATCCAGCGCACCGGGCGGCCCAAGACGCGGGCGGCATGGGCGACGCAGAAAGGTTCGGGGTAGCGCATCGCCTTCATCCCGAAACCGCCGCCGACATCGGGGGTGGTGACGCGCAGGTCATCTGCGGACAGGCTGAAATGATGCATCAGGTCGCGTTTGGTATTCCAGACGCCTTGGCCGTTGACGGCGACATGCAGGCGGCCACCCTCGATTTCGGCAAAACAGCCGCGCGGTTCCATCGCGTTGACGATGACGCGGTTGTCAAAGACTTGGGTGGTGACAACGTGGGCGGCACTGGCGATGGCGGCTTCCGTGGCACCCGCATCGCCCAACGCCCAGTCGAAGGCGAGGTTGTCGGGGGCCTCAACGTGGATCGCCTCGCCGCCGATGGCGAGGCTGGTGTGGACAGGAAGGTCGTCGATGTCGAGGACGATCGCCTCTGCCGCGTCTTGGGCGGCGATCAGGCTCTCGGCGACGATCATGGCAATCGGTTCGCCCACGTGACGGACGCGGCCCTGCGCAAGGATCGGGCGGATGGGGGCGGCGGCATTGAGCAGGACCTTGCCCGCCAGCCCTATCTTGACACCAGCGGCGATCAGATCATCGGCGGTGACGATCAGGGCGATGCCGGGCATCTTGCGGGCATCCTCCAAATCCAGCGTGGTGATTTCGCCATGGGCGACACCGGCGCGCAGGAAATACGCATAAAGCGCGCCATCAGGGACGACATCATCGACATAGCGGCCCGTGCCGGTGAGAAAGCGCAGGTCTTCTACCCGTGTGACCGACTGGCTTTTGCCGAACTTTTCCATGCTGATCCTCTGCGCTACTTTGGTCAGAGCGTAGCGGGCCAGCCCCCCAAGTCCAGCCCCGAACAAGGCCTTTCCCTTGCGGGCTGTGCTTGGTATCTCGGGGCAAGCCCAAAAAGGACATGAAAAGATGCCGATGGAAAAGACCTTCAACGCTGCCGAGGCCGAAGCCCGCCTGTATAAAATGTGGGAAGAGGCCGGTGCCTTCAAAGCCGGGGCCAATGCCAGCCGGGACGAGACGTTCTGCATCATGCTGCCGCCGCCCAATGTAACGGGGCATCTGCATGTCGGCCATGCCTTTAACCATACGCTGATGGATATCCTGACGCGGTGGAAGCGGATGCAGGGGTATGACACGCTCTGGCAGCCGGGGCTGGACCATGCCGGGATCGCGACGCAGTTGATGGTGGAAAAAGACCTTGCTGCGACGGGCCAGCCGAAACGGGTCGACATGGGGCGCGAGGCGTTTCTGAAAAAGGTCTGGGAGTGGAAAGGCGACAAAGGCGGCGTCATCGAACAACAGGCGCGGCGGTTGGGCGATTCAATGGATTGGTCACGCTCGGCCTTTACCATGTCCGGTGCCGAAAGCGCGCCTGACACCGAAGCCCCCGGCAATTTCCATGATGCCGTGATCCGGGTCTTCGTGGATATGTATAACAAAGGGTTGATCTATCGCGGCAAGCGTCTGGTCAATTGGGACCCGCATTTCGAAACCGCGATTTCTGACCTTGAGGTCGAGAATATCGAAGTTGACGGCCATATGTGGCATTTCAAATATCCGCTGGCCGGTGGCCAGACCTATGAATATGTCGAGAAGGATGAAGACGGCAATGTGACCCTGCGCGAGACGCGGGATTACATCTCTATCGCGACCACAAGGCCTGAAACCATGCTAGGCGATGGCGCGGTGGCGGTCCACAAGGATGACCCGCGCTATGCGCCGATTGTCGGCAAGCTGTGCGAAATCCCGGTGGGGCCGAAAGAACACCGCCGGTTGATCCCGATCATCACCGATACTTATCCTGATCCGAACTTTGGCTCGGGTGCTGTCAAGATCACCGGCGCGCATGATTTCAACGATTACGAGGTCGCCAAGCGCAACGGGATCCCGATGTATGCGCTGATGGATACGAAAGGGTATATGCGCGACGATGGGCGGCCCTATGCCGAAGAAGCGGTGATCGCGCAGCGTATCGCAACCGGTGAGGAAGAGTTCGACGAAGGCAAGATCGCCGCGATGAACCTTGTGCCGGATGAATATCGCGGGCTGGACAGGTTTGAGGCGCGGGCGCGTGTGGTGGCGGATGTCACAGCCGAGGGGCTGGCGGTGATGGTGCCTAATCCGGCCGTGGTTGTCGGAGGTCCCGGCGCGGAGGCCGGGACTGCGGCGGGGGCGGATGGTGCGGGAGGTCCCGGCACGGGGGCCGGGACTGCGGATGACGCGGGCGCAGCGCCCCGTAGTCCCGGACTTGATCCGGGACCTCATGCCAGGCCCGAACCAGAACCCGCCCTCATCACGCTGGTCGAAAACAAAAAGATCATGCAGCCCTTCGGCGACCGCTCCCGCGTTGTCATCGAACCGATGCTGACCGACCAATGGTTCGTCGATACTGCCAAAATCGTCGGCCCGGCGCTGGACGCGGTCAAACAGGGGCGGACAAAGATCATCCCCGAAAGCGGGGAAAAGGTCTATTATCACTGGCTGGAGAATATCGAGCCTTGGTGCATCTCGCGCCAATTGTGGTGGGGGCATCAGATCCCGGTGTGGTATGGCCTCGACCTCGGCGTCGCGGATGAACACAACCCTTCCGGCACCTTGGACGAAACCGAACTGCTGGGCCTGCTGCTGGATGGCATGGTCCATCGTGGCACGGTCATGCATTGCGGTACCGACCTGGAGTCTGTGAAAGCCGCCTTCACCTTTGACAATGCCGATCTGCCCAGCCCGCTGAGCCATTCGCAGATCATCGAAGTCGCGGACAAGGCCGAGGCGATCGACCGTTTCGCGGCAGGCCTTGCCGATTACAATGTCACGCAAGACCCGATGAAACTGGTGTTCCCGGTCTGGCGCGATCCTGATGTGCTGGACACATGGTTCTCTTCCGGTCTGTGGCCGTTCGGCACTTTGGGCTGGCCCAATGACGATCCGGCGATGAAATATTTCCCCGGCGATGTGATGATCACCGGTCAGGATATCCTGTTCTTCTGGGTCGCCCGGATGATGATGATGTCTCAGGCCGTGCTGGAACAGGACCCGTTCCATACCGTCTACCTGCACCAGCTTGTCCGCGATGCGAAGGGCGAGAAGATGTCCAAGACCAAGGGCAATGTCATGGACCCCTTGGACATGATCGACCAATATGGCGCGGATGCTTTGCGGTTCAGCAATGCGCAGATGGCGGCGATTGGCGGCGTGCTGAAAATCTCCGAAGACCGGATCAAGGGATATCGCAATTTCGGGACCAAGCTGTGGAACGCCTTCAGCTTTGCAGACCACTACAATATTGCATACCCGGGCGATCCTGCACGCCCCGATGCCACGCTGACGCTGAACAAATGGATCATCGGCGAGACAGGCAAATTGCGCGAAACCGTCGATGCGGCGCTGCACGCCTACCGGTTCAACGATGCCGCCGATGCGCTTTACGCCTTCACCTGGGGCAAGGTCTGCGACTGGTATCTGGAATTTTCCAAACCGATCCTGCAAGGCGAGGATGCAGCGGCGAAACTGGAAACCGAACAGACCCTGCGCTGGGTGCTGGATCAATGCCTGATCCTGCTGCATCCGGTTATGCCCTTCATCACCGAAGAACTCTGGGGGTTGGCCGACAATCGCGCTAAAATGCTCTGCCATGCCGATTGGCCGACATATGGCAGCGCATTGGTCGATGCCGAGGCTGACCGTGAGATGAACTGGGTGATCGCGCTGATCGACAACACCCGCTCTGCCCGCGCGCAGGTCCATGTGCCTGCTGGCGCGCAGGTGCCACTCCTGGTCGCCGGGCTGGATGCCAAGGGTCAATCGGCATGGGACAATAACGCCGCCCTGATCCAGCGTCTGGCGCGGATCGATAGCCTGACCCATGTGGACGCCTTCCCCAAAGGCTGCGTCACGATCCCCATGGCAGGCGGCACTTTCGGTCTGCCCTTGGAAGGGCTGATCGATGTCGCGGCAGAAATCGCGCGGCTGGAAAAGACGCTGCAAAAACTGGGCAAGGAACTCGGCGGTCTGCGCGGGCGGTTGAACAACCCCGCCTTCATCGCCTCTGCCCCGGATGATGTGGTGGAGGAAGCGCGCGCCAACCTCGCCCTGCGCGAAAACGAAGATACCCAGATCAAGGCCGCCATCGCGCGGTTGCAGGAACTGGGCTGACTCCATGGCAGCGGGCCGCCCTCTTGGCCCCTGCTTCTTATTTCCCAAAATACTCCCCGCGCGGAGCGCATAAGAGTCAAATCCATGCCTCACCCCAAAGTGACCAAGCTTGCTGCCTCTCTCCCCGAAACGGTGCCCTTTGTCGGGCCGGAAACGCAGGAACGCCTGCGCGGCGCGCCGTTTCTGGCACGGCTGGGGGCGAATGAAAGCGCCTTTGGCCCCTCGCCCCGCGCGATTGCTGCAATGCGGGATGCGGCGGCAGAGGTGTGGAAATACGGCGATGCCGAAAGCTATGATCTGCGTAAGGCACTTGCCGTGCATCATGGCGTGGGAATCGAGAATATCCTTGTCGGCGAAGGGATCGACGGGCTGCTCGGCCTGCTGGTCCGGCTTTACATCGCGCCGGGTGATGTGGCGGTCACCTCGGACGGGGCCTATCCGACCTTCAATTATCATGTCGCGGGCTTTGGCGGGCGGTTGGAAAAAGTGCCTTACAAGGGCGATTATGAAGACCCCGACGCCCTCGTCGCCAAGGCGCATGAAACAGGTGCGAAACTGGTTTATATCGCGAACCCTGACAACCCGATGGGCAGTTGGCATCAGGCGGACGTGATTACCCGAATGATCGCCGATCTGCCCGATGATTGCCTGCTGCTACTGGACGAGGCCTATATCGACCTTGCCCCCGATGGCACCGCGGCTGATATCCCGGTTGAAACGCCGAATGTGATCCGCCTGCGCACCTTTTCCAAGGCGCATGGCATGGCCGGTGCGCGGATCGGCTATTCCATCGGTGCGGCGGAGATTATCGCGGGGTTTCACAAGATGCGCAACCATTTCGGCCTCAGCCGGATCTCGCAGGCCGGTGCGCTGGCGGCGTTCGAGGATAGCGCCTGGCTGACCCATGTGCGCGATCAGGTCGCGGCCTGCCGGGCCGAGATTGGCCAGATCGCGGCTCAGAATGGCCTGAAAGCCCTGCCTTCTGCCACCAATTTCGTCACCATCGACTGCGGGCAGGAGGGCGATTTCGCGCGCAAGGTTCTGGCAGAACTGGTCGCGCGCGGCATTTTCGTGCGGATGCCTTTCGTCGCACCGCAAGACCGCTGCATCCGCGTCAGCTGCGGCCCGGCAGATCAGATCGCGGCCTTTGCGCAGATGCTGCCGCAGGCGTTGCAGGCCGCGCGCGGCTAGGCGGCGGCGATCACGCGGGTGGCGGCCTCCAGCGCGCCGGACCCATGCGGGATGTCCAGCGCCTTGAGCCCAGCATCAATGGTGGCCAGCGCGCCAAGGATCATCGGCGGGTTCACATGGCCCATATGGCCGATGCGGAAATAGGCATCGGTCGGGGTCCGCCCAAGGCCGATTCCCAAAGTCAGCCCGCATTTATGCTCGCACCAGCGGCGCAGATCATCGCCGAAAGGCGTGCCGATCACCGCAGCGGTCACCGCATGCGAGCGTTGCGCCGCTGTGGCGATATTGAGATGTAATGGCCCGGCAGCGGACCAGCAGTCAAAGGCAGCCCAGATCGTCTGCGCCAAGGTCGCATGGCGGGCAAAGACATTGTCCAGACCTTCCGCCTTGATCAGGTCCAGTGCTGCGCGCAGACCGTAGAGGTGATGCGTGGGGGCGGTGCCATAGAAATACTGATAATATTGCTCCGGGTCGGCGCGCGGGCGCCAATCCCAATAGCTGCTGACACAGTCACCACGCGCTTCATCGGCCTTGGCGTTGAACCAGACAAAACTCATCCCTGCGGGCGTCATCAGCCCCTTCTGGCAGCCCGCGACCATCAGATCGACACCCCAGCCATCCATCTCAAACCGGTCACAGCCCAAAGATGCCATGCAATCCACGCAAAGCAGCGCCGGATGCCCGGCGTCATCCAGCACGCGGCGCAAGCCTGCGATATCATTTTTCACGCTGGTCGAGGTATCAACATGGACCGCCAGCACCGCCTTGATCCGGTGGTGGGTATCGGCGGCCAGATGGGCGGCAACAAGATCCAGATCGATGGGCGCGGCATCGCCGAAATTCAGCGTTTCGACCTGTGCGCCAAGGCCGGTCGCGACCTCACCCCAGCCGATGCAGAACCGGCCGGTTGCGAGGACCAGCACGCGATCGCCGCGCGACAGGATATTGGCCAGCGAGGCTTCCCAAGCGGCATGGCCATTGCCGATGTAGATCGCGACTTTCGCGGCGGTCATGGCCACGGCTTGCAGATCAGGGATCAGGCTGGCGGTCAGATCATGCAATTCGCCTTCATAGATATTTGGCGAGGCGCGGTGCATCGCGCGCAGAACCGCATCGGGCATGACAGAGGGACCGGGGATCGCCAGATAGGCCCGACCATTGGCAAGAGACATCATATGACTTTCTGAAAGGTTACCGGTGGACATTACCGCTGCGCGCCGCCGCGTCAACCTTGCCCCTTTCTGTCCGCATCCCCATCTGTCAGACATGGCCGGACCAAAAAGGAAATCTGCTATGTCTGAACGCATTGTGCTGTCTGTCTCTGGCGCGGACCGGGTGGATTTCCTGCAAGGGCTGATCACCAATGACGTCACCCGCGCGGCGGATGGCATTGTCTATGCCGCCTTGCTGACGCCGCAGGGCAAGTTCATCGCGGATTTCTTCGTGATCGGGCAGGATGATCGCTTGCTCATTGATGTCGCGCAAAGCCATGCCGCGACATTGGCGCAGCGGTTCACCATGTACCGCCTCCGCGCCGATGTGCAGATCGCGCAGACCGATCTGGTCGTCTCACGCGGCACTGGTGCTGCGCCAGCCGGGGCTTTGCCCGACCCGCGCCATCCAGCCCTTGGCTGGCGGCATTATGGTGATAAAGATATCAGTGACAGCACCGATTGGGACGCGTTGCGCGTGGCGCATCTGATCCCCGAAACCGGGATCGAACTGACACCGGAGACTTATATTCTGGAAGCCGGGTTCGAAGCACTGCATGGCGTCGATTTCCGCAAAGGATGTTATGTCGGGCAGGAACTGGTCGCGCGGATGAAGCACAAGACCGAATTGCGCAAAGGGCTCGCGCAGGTCAGCCTGACCGGCAATGCCGCGACCGGCGATGCGATCACATCAGATGGCAAGGATGTCGGTGTGCTGCATACGATCAGCGGCGCGCGCGCCATCGCTTATCTGCGCTTTGACCGCGCCACCGGCCCGATGCAGGCCGGTGACGCGACGGTGACGATTGTAAACTAACGCCCCCGCATCTTCCGAGTAAAGATATCCCCGCGCGGTGCGCCCAAGGCGCGCAGCGCCGCAGGATCATGTCAGGCGCGTTCGACGTATTCGAACAATTCGGTGTTCACCACGATATCTTCATCCGTGCCGACAAACGGCGGGATCATGATCCGCACGCCGTTATCCAAAATTGCAGGTTTGAAGCTGTTGGCAGCCGTCTGACCTTTGACCACGGGTTCGGTCTCGGCCACTTTGCAGATCACCTTTTGCGGCAAGGTGACGTTCAGCGCCTCTTCGCCGTGATATTCGATATGCACGACCATGCCGTCCTGCAGGAACGGGCGGCGGTCGCCAAGGATATCGACCGGCAGCGCGATCTGTTCGTAGGTTTCGCTGTCCATGAAGGTCAGCATGCCATCCGTTTCAAACAGGAACTGCTGATCCTTCTGGTCCAGCCGCACGCGTTCGACCTTATCGGCAGAGCGGAAGCGTTCGTTCAGCTTGCGGCCATCGCGGAGGTTTTTCAGCTCGACCTGCGCAAAAGCGCCGCCTTTGCCGGGCTTGACGTGGTCGACTTTCACGGCCCCCCAGAGAGAGCCTTCATGTTCCAGCACATTGCCGGGGCGGATTTCGTTACCGTTGATTTTGGGCATAGGTCACTTCATGACAAGAGGGGCCACGACTTGTATGGCAATCATCCCCGCCTATATAGGGGTGAAGATAGACTGGCAAGGCCACTGAAACACCGCGGATCGGGGCGTTAGCTATGCATTAATAGCATGGCTGCCATTCCGAAAGAGGGTCCCCGAATCGCTTTTGAAAGTGCATAAGGGCGGTCATCCCGAACCGCAAGAACAAAAAAAGGACATAAAATGAGAGATTTCGTCGACGGAACAGCCTTCAACAACGAACAGGGCAACCGTGCCCGCAAGTTATTTGCCGCCGTTGTGCTTGCTGCGCTGGATGACGCGATCGCTGATGACAAGAAATACGGCAATGGTCCCGAACAGATCGCCCGCTGGGCGCGGTCGCGGGATGGCCGTGAAGTCTTGTCCTGTGCAGGCATCGACCCGAACGAACGTGTGGTCAATGGCCTGATGGAATTTGTGGGCAAAGGCATCCGCACCTCGGTTGCTTTGTCGCGCGAAGAAAGCGAACGTCGCAACGCAGCCGAACTGGAATCGCGCGCCGCCTGAAAGCCGCACCGATCTTGACGGTCTGAAAATGCGCGGTCCCATGGGGCCGCGTATTTCGTTGATGGGGACGCGATGACCAAAGCGATCATGATCCAAGGCGCCGGGTCCAATGTCGGCAAATCCATGCTGGTGGCGGGGATTGCCCGCGCCTGCGTCCGCCGTGGCCTGTCGGTCGCGCCATTCAAGCCGCAGAATATGTCCAACAATGCTGCGGTGACGGCGGATGGTGGCGAGATTGGCCGCGCGCAGGCCTTGCAGGCCTTAGCCTGTGGCTTGGACCCGGTCATCGACATGAACCCGGTGTTGCTGAAACCCGAAACGGATATCGGCGCGCAGGTGATCGTGCAGGGTAAACGCACCGGCACGTTGAAGGCGCGCGATTATGGCAAGCATAAAGCGACGCTCTTGCCTGCGGTGCTGGACAGTTTTTACCGGCTGGCACAGGGGCGTGATCTGATCATTATCGAAGGTGCCGGCAGCCCGGCAGAGGTGAACCTGCGCGCCGGTGACATTGCCAATATGGGCTTTGCCGCTGCGGCACAGGTTCCTGTCGTGCTGATTGGCGATATCGACCGGGGCGGGGTGATCGCGCAGATGGTCGGCACCCATGCGGTGCTACCGGATGATGATCGCGCGCTGATCAAAGCCTATGCGATCAATAAATTTCGCGGTGATCCGACGCTTTTTGCCGAAGGGATGGCGATGATCGGCGCGCGGACTGGATGGACCCCTTTGGGCATTGTCCCGTGGTTTGCCGATGCGTGGAAATTGCCGGCAGAGGATGTGATGGATATCCAAAGTCGTGATGGTGGTGACATAAAGATCGCGGTGCCACGGCTGAACCGGATCGCGAATTTCGATGATCTTGATCCGTTGTCGGGCACGCCGGGCGTCAGTGTGCAGATTATCGAAGCAGGCCGCCCCCTGCCCGCAGATGCCGATCTGGTGATCCTGCCGGGATCGAAATCCACCATCGCGGATCTGGCGCATTTGCGCGCGCAGGGCTGGGATATTGATCTGGCGGCGCATATCCGGCGCGGCGGGCATGTGCTGGGGATCTGCGGCGGTTATCAGATGCTGGGCCAAAGCATCGCTGACCCTGACGGGATCGAAGGCGCGCCGAGTCATGTGGCGGGGCTTGGCCATCTGGATGTGACCACGGTGATGCAGCCGCAGAAACGGCTCGCCTTGTCGGAGGCGATCTATCTGGCCAGCGGTGATCCGGTCAGCGGCTATGAAATTCATATGGGCGACACCACAGGCCCCGATTGCGCGCGCGCCTGGCTGTCACTCGATGGGCGCGGCGAAGGGGCGGCGTCACCCGATGGGCGGGTGATGGGCTGTTATCTGCATGGTCTGTTCCGCGCCGATGCGTTCCGCAGCGCGTTTTTTGCGCAGCTTGGCAGACCCGTCAGCCATTACGACTACGGCGCGCAGGTCGAGGCGACGCTGGACGCGCTGGCCGATCATCTGGAACAATATCTGGATATTGACGCGCTCTTGGCGCTGGCCGGACCTGTGGTCAGTCAAACTCGCGCGAGGCAAGCACCCGGTTGATTTCGCGCCGGACCAGTTTGCGCACATTGCGGGTAATCCGTTCACCCATCTCGCCCGCCAGTTCTTCGTGCAGGACCTGCAGGACGGCATCGCGCAGGGCCGCATCACCGAACTGGCCCGGAATATCCTGCGTCACAACATCGGCAATGATCTGTGTTTCAAGATCGGTCGCCGTTGCATCTGGTGCCGGATCATCGGCAGGTGACCTTGAGGTTTCCGCGCCGTCCAAAGCGGCGAGATCGGCGATATCCGCATCTGTGGCGAGGTCAGTGTCGGCGCTGTTGTCATCAACGTCAGACGGATGCGCCGCAGCGACAGTGCGAGTCGTTTCCGGATCGGCGGTATCATCCTGTTTTGGTCCGTCAACTCGTAAGGCAGGTGTCAGCAACAGCCGGTCGAGCGATGGCATCTTGCGTGACGTGCCATTGGGTTCATTGGCAACAAGGTGACGCACAGAGGCGACCAGATCGTCGACTTTGTTGGACGGCGTCATGTCGGACATGCCTCTACCTCGTTCCTGCAATCGGTGGAAAAATCGTCATTCAGCTGAACTTTGATGATAACCGATTGATTATTCGCGACCCAAAGCCTCCAGCACACGGTCCAGCGCCTGCCCTTGGGCAGAGCTTGCCGTCGGCGCGCTTTGGACCAGATTGTAATAGGCGTTCACGTCATATTGCTGCACCGGCAGACGCAGATGATCGGCGGTCAGCAGGCCCATCGCGGACAGCACGGCGTAGGAGGCGATGACCTCGTCCACCTCTGCGGCGATCCGGTTGGCTTGCGCATCCAGCAATTCCTGTTCGGCATTCAGCACATCAAGCGTGGTGCGCGCGCCCAGTGTCGCTTCTTCACGGACACCTTCGAAGGCAATCTGCGCGGCGCTGATCTGCTGCTGCGATGCGCTGGAAGAGGCGCTGGCAACCTGCAATGCGGCATAGGCATTGCCGACCGCCTGTTCTACGCCGATGCGGGTCAGATGCAGACCGGAGCGCGCGGCGTCACGGTTCGCCTGCAATTGCCGAATCTGGCTGGAAATTGCGCCACCGCTATAGATCGGGCCGCCAAGTGTCAGGCCGATCTGCGCGCTTTCGTCGAAATCGCCGTTAACGCCGACCGAGGTTTCCAGCGACAGGTTCGGCCGCAGCGCAGCTTCACCACGCTGGATGTTCAGTTCGGCGGCGGCGACGGAATGCTGTGATTCCAGCACGTCCGGGTGGTTGCGCACGGCAAAGGCCTTGGCTTCTTCCAGCGATTGCGACACCGGCGCGGGGCTTGCCGTGCCCGGCCCGCTGGGGGCGGCGCCGACAGCGGCGCGATATTCTTCGATCGCCTGGGTCAGGCTGCCCTGTGCCGCGGCCAGCAGACTTTGCGATGCGGCAAGCCGTGCCTCGGCCAAGGATACGTCGGTGCGGGTCACCTCGCCGACTTCGAAACGGTCACGGGCGGCCTGCAATTCCTGCGTGATCAGACGCAGGTTGTTCTGGCGCAACTGGACGAATTCACGTTCGCGGCGCACGTTCATATAGGCCTGCACCGCGCGCAACAGCACTTCCTGTTCGACGCTGCGCAAAGATTGGCGGGTGCTGAGCACCAGTTCTTTCTGACCTTCGATCGCCAGCCGATTCGCGCCGCCATCATAGATGGCAAGCGATCCTGCCACGCGCGCAGTGGTCGAATTGGTCGTACGCGACATCGGCGGGGTGGCGGCACTGTTAAAGCTGCGGCTGGTAGAAATCGACCAGTTGATCACCGGCAAAGTCGCTGCGACCGATTGCGCAACACCTTCATCCGCAGCCCGCAACAAGGCGCGGTTCTGATCCAGCAGACCCGAATTGCTATAGGCTGCGACCAGCGCATCGGCCAGCGTTTCGGCCTTGGCAACCGGGGCCGCCGCCACTGCCATCATCATTGCCAATCCGGCCATTGCGCTGCGTTTGAACATTCTCGTGACCTCGGTGAATTAATTGTCAGCCCCGCCCATCGCAGGCGGCGCAAATGAGTTAAAGCGCAAAGGCCGCAGGCCGACGGAACCCGTCCAGCACCGGCGCGCCTGCGTTGAAACCGTAGCGCCAGTTGACCACACCGTCGATCTTGTGACCGACCCGCACGACGCCCAGCGCCGCTTCGGCAAAGACACAGACGATCCGGCCACCTTCGCGCAATTGCGCCAGCAGATCATCGGGCAATTGTTCAACGGCACCCTGAATCATGATCAGATCAAAAGGTCCTGATTTGGCGGACCCGGCCATCAATGGCCCGGCCATCACGGCGGCATTGTCGATCCCATGCCCTGACAGCAGGCTTTGTGCCTCGTCCGCGCGGGTTTCGTCATCCTCGACCGCCACGACGAAATCGCACAGGCTGGCCAGAACTGCG
The DNA here is from genome assembly GCF_035117555.1 of Yoonia sp. 67-2. NCBI lineage: Bacteria > Pseudomonadati > Pseudomonadota > Alphaproteobacteria > Rhodobacterales > Paracoccaceae > Yoonia > Yoonia sp. 67-2. The sequence goes on along the minus strand of NZ_JAYKPK010000014.1, from coordinate 8,571 downwards.
GTCGAATAGCCAAGGCCACAGCCGATATCGAGCGCGACAAAACCGGGCTGAACATCTGCCAGTTCCAGCATTTTGGCCAAAGTGCGCGGCTCCAGCAGGATGCGGCCTTTGCCGATATCTAGGTTTTCGCCGACATAGGCCGCCTCGCGCAAAGCATCGGGCACGAAATCCTCACGCGGGATCGTCAGCATCGCGTCAATGATCGGAAAACGGGTGACATCGGATGGGCGGACCTGGGTGTCGACCATCATCGTGCGGCGTGTGGTAAAGTCGGTCAAAATCTAAACTCTTTCGTTTAGTAGCGTTACCGCTTGATGGCATATTCGGCACAAGGCGGCAACGGTTGATCGCGCGATCAGGTGCCAGTCGCGGAGTTTTGCGTATCGGGGGAGTGCTGGAGGCGAGTACCGGAATCGAACCGGTCTACACGGATTTGCAATCCAATTTCGCCCATTCGCCCGTGGTTGACAAGCTGCTGGCGGGCGGGAAAAATACCTTGTTCTTCAATAATTTAAACTAACCCCTGCCGACAAGCATCACGAAAACCCAAGGAAAGTCGTAGCTGTTTCTGTCGATTTATTGCACCGCTATTGCACCAAATTCAGAAAATATCGGTGCCAAGGACAGGTCTGGTGATGTGCTGGCGGCGGTCGCGTAGGGTTTATGTCCCCGCGTGATCTGGTTCTGCCGCCGCGTGCAACATATGGCGAAACAGCCGACCTGATGGTCAAGCTGCCCACCGTTCGAGCACAGCGATAGCGTTCTTTGGGTCCGCCTTGATCCGAAGCACGGCTTGACGCGACAAATGGGTGGTGGCAGCGATGGCTGAAATGTTCTGCGAGGTGGCCAGCATGTGCTGCACCGTTGTCACCTGCTCGCGGGTGTAGCTGGGCTTCCGGCCACGATACTTCTGCCCAGCGGCTTTAGCGTGTTCAATTCCGGCCCGTTGTGCGTCCTTTGTGGCTTCAGCTTGTGCCTGTGCAGATGCGGCCATGAATCCGATCAATGCATCTCGCACTGCCATCTGCATGGGATCGCTGGTGGCCCCATCAAATGTCATGTTGTTGATCACCGTGCGAATGATCACCCCACGTTTCATAAAGTCGCGGATGGTTTCGGTTACATCGGCATAGTTGCGGCCAAGTCGATCCACCCAGCGAACTACCAGCACGTCACCAGCCCGCAGCTTGTCGTAGAGCCGCTTGCCTTCAGTACGATCCTTCAGCCGGGTGCTGATGCCTGACACGCCGTGATCGGCAATGACTTCATCGATCTTGAAACCCGCCCGTTCTGCTTGGGTCTGTTGATGATCCAGCGTTTGGTCGGCGGTCGATACCCTGGCGTAAAGAATCGTGTGTGCCATGTGGCCTCCTGTGTCCGTTAAGGTGGAGTCCACAAATAAGTTGTCCGTAGATGCAAAACAAGTCTAACGGACAACAAAGTCACAAGGTTTTTGCCAGGTATTCAGTGACTTGTTGAGGTATACCCTTGCGGTCGCCGCAGTGCAGAAATCATTCTTCACAATCATCATGCCAGTCGCGGGTTTCAATCTTCCAACATTGGCCCGCAGCTTCCTTGGCTCGCCAGATCGGGGTCAGCGGATTCGCATTGAACGTTTCCCGGCACGATAGGTGGGCGACAATACGGTCATCGCGTTCTACCAAGATCGCGACTTCATAGGGGCATTCACCATCTTCGTGCCGATCATAGCCGCTGGTGATTACGTAGCCGTAGGAATGATTGCGAAAGACGACTTGATTTGTCGGATACCGCCCAAACCCACTCCAAGCCACATAGTCCACTTCGCGGATCGGGCGGGTCATCACCATTTCTGGATTCCCTGCTGGTCCAAAGGTGTATGTGGCCGTTCCATCACCAAGGCACAGCGACAGAGTTTTGCTGCCGGTGGTGCAGGTCAGAAAGGGTTCATCAGTGCAGGAAGCGGCTGCTACATTGGCAAGCCCAGCGGCGACGATGAACACACCTGCACGGACTAGCATCATCGGCAGGGCTTCCACAGATCGACCGATGCATCACGGATCACAAACACCCCACCATGGGCTTGTTCCATCAGCATGATGCGTTCCACATATTCCTCGCCTTCGGCTGCACACTGACCATCATACAGGATTGCGTTCATGCCGCGAACATCGGTTGGGTTGGTCAGCTCACAGGCGTTTTCGACATCGATCAGCCAATTTCCCTCGATGGCGACTGCACCACCTTCAAAGCCGATGTTCTGGCAGTCCCATGTGGCAGGGTCAGCCTTCAGGGGCAGATAAACCTCTTCAAAAGGCGTGTCTGCAAGTGCAACAGAACAGATCATGATAGCCGCAGCAGTGGCCAGTGTGCGTCGGATCATGTTCGTCCCCTTTGTGAATTAATGGAAAGAACCACGCCGTATGACGGCGTGGCCTAGTTGGCGTGCGAGGCAGGCTTCAATACAGACATGTATTACGTTGCATGTGCCGCAAGCAACTAAATCTAGATCGCGATTCGGCATTTTAGTGACGCTACTATCCAAATAGAATGCTTCACATGACTTTAAGATATAGAGCTTCGGCAGACCTTTCACGATTTTTATCGTTTCAAGGCCCATGGTGAAGATATTGCATCACAGGTCAATCAGCTAGTGTAGATATCCTATGGTTCCGCTCGCATAGCGATGCACATGGTTAGCGATGCCAAAGCCATCGTTTTGTTTACGGATTGCCGCTCTTCGACCCATTTAGTGGAAAAAAATTTTATTCAGCATACTGCATGACAACGGTGTCAACACAGTGACATCGTTTGCAAGTTATTCTTTAACGCTCAAGCCACATATTTGCTAAGTCCTTCGGCGACAGGTCATATCTGTAGCAACGCATTTTGATCACGCACTATAGCATTCCGGAAGCCGCGGACGGATCACTTAACTAGTAATCGTCGCAGTCGGATCGTATGTTGGTACCATTGCTAACCAGATACCCCACATTGAACCCATCGAAATTGTCAAAACATATCCTACTCGGATTTGAAAATAACCCAATTTGGTTTATGTTCCGCACACCCTTGACAAAACAGTAAATGTTACCCAACATTGAACGGCAATCACTGCTATTCACCTTGACAGCATAGCCGTTCATCTCCAAGTTCTTGTTTAGAGCATTTGCAAAATCAGACATATCGTCCGCAAGGCTTAAACTCGGCGTCAACGATACAGCTATTATCATCGGCAATCGAAAAACTTGATTACACGACCTTACAAAATACAACCGAAGAAAATTGATATTTTGCATTAGTTCCGCACATGACTTAATATTATTATTCTTTTCAGCAATAATTTTATTCATTTCCCCAAGATCTCCGAAGTTCTTAATTCTATGTTCACCCCAAGCATAGCTTCGACTTTGCTCCCTGATCTCCTTTCCATCGGATCTAATTTTTATGCAGACTGTTTGCACGGTCGATCGACAAAAATATTGCCGTATTCAGGTTAAATTTGTTGGCAACTCTTTTCTACATATCTTTTGGTGTAATTTCATAAAACAAAGGTATATGTTTCGGCATTAGATATAGAGCTTCGGCAGACCTTTCACGATTTTTACCGTTTCCAAGCTGAGCAGCGGCCCCCAAACGGGTTGCTATGTCAGATACACCAACTCGGTGATATCGAACCGGTCCTTCGGCACAATCCGATGCAAGCCCTCGGCATACTGGGCACGTGCCCATGTTCCGTCCGTTCGATAGGTCCAGAAAACATTGCGATAATCCCGGTGCTGGACCCTAATCTTCTCGATATTGTTGTCCGACTGCAGCCGACCCGTTACGCCATCATCCTTTATTTCGACCAGTGCAATGCTGTCGGGGGTGGCTCTGCCAGAAACACCGACGACGAAGTCCGGGAAGAACCGGTGACCAGACGGAAGCACCAAACGGGTTGCCCATGTTTCGTTTTCCGGGTTCCGCAGCCACCATTTTACCGTGCCGGTCGTGTCCGCGTCCAAGAACTCGGCAAAACTGCGTTCCTCCTGATTGAGGCGATCTGGGAACACGCCGTAGGCGGACTTGGTGGCGGGTTGAAGACTGTCCGGCCCAAAGTATGATTGTGGTATATCAGTATCCGCTACCACGCTAACACTGCGTCCTTGGACGGCCTTGATCGCTTCTTTCAGCTTTTCTGGCTCGGCCATACCTGCGACGTCCAAAGCCCTTCGCATGTCCCGATCATCCGCGTCGATCCCATCGTTATCGACCCTTATCCTCAACTCTCTGATGATGGCTTGTTTCAATAGTCGTGGATCAATCGAGTCATTGAACGTGAATGCCAATTGGGCACGTTCTGCAATTCGGGCGTTCGACAACCGCAGCCGCAGATCAATGGTTTCGGTCATCGCTGCATCGAACAGGTCTTTCAGGTCTAGGTGAGCTTTGGTCAGTCTGCGTTGCAGAAGGCTTACGATGGAAGATTTCGCAACAAATTCCCTTGCGATATCATCAACCAGATCATTCATCTTCATGGGATCAGGGGGCAGTTCCCGCAGTAAAGCTTTGGGCACCCCAAGATGTTGCCGCAAAGGATATGGCCTGAGCTTCGGCTTGCTGCTCGCGGTTTCGGTTGATCCGGGTTTCCGTTCTTCAGGTAGGTTTCCAAACAGCGGCGTTTGCAACATCTGCTGGTATGCCTCGCCGGATTCGATAGCTCGATCCTGATCCGCAGCTGGCAGGTCTTTCACCGTGTCCTTGACCAGCCCAGTATCAATTAGGTTGCCAAGACGTTCCTGACGTTCGGCATCGGTGGCCGGGGGCTTGTAAACAAACTCGGGCGATTGCACGATAGTTGAAGCCAACGGCATGGTTGGCGGGCTGAACTGAATTACATCAAGGCTGTCTGTGATGAGTTCGATGCTTCGCTGAACGGCCTTCAATTCGTCCACTGCCGCACTTAAACCAGCCTGCATATCTGGGTCCGTAAGGAACACATACCCCCTGTCGAGAAGCGTATCCTGCCCATGCGTGGGTCGCACCGCCGGATGAACACGCATAATCCGCCCGACGATCTGCAAACCGAAATCCTTGCCCCGGTTTGGTCGCACCGACACCAACGTCCATGCACGGGGGGCATCGAACCCTGTTGCCACCGCCACCTTGAAGATCAGCACAGCCTTGTCAGGGTCATATGCTAATGTGTGGAAATCCGGGTCTGGCTCGCCTGATGTATGCGTGGCGATTGCCGTCGCGGGCACCCCGATCTCTTTCAGTTTATCACGAACACGGGCCACTGGGTCAGTTCCGCCCGATGCCTGATCTTCGACCTGAACAAGCATTAACGGCGAAACTGAAATGCCGCGTTCAACAAGCCGTTCCCGTATCCGCAGGTGCTGTGTCCATCCAGCAGTCAGGGTGGCCTGCTCGTGATCGATCAACTCCTGATCGCCTTCCTTGAACCGGATCACCCCCAACATAAGCCCAGCCTTGTTCAACCCGGCCAGAACCACCTCGCCCCTTGGAACCACGATCCGGTTGCTGACCACGATCCCTGCCTTGGCCTCGAACGCTTCCAGCTTTTCATCACTTGGCGTGGCCGTAGCCAGAATGGTGAAATCAGGTTGAATCGTGTTCAGGTAAAATTCGGCTGCCACCGAGGCCGAAGCCCCGAAATTCAGATGTGCTTCATCGATAACAACGCCAACGAAGAACCCCTGCGACCGCAATGCCCCAATCAAAGCATCGAACGACAGGGCAGACTCGGAATCCCGTCGCACCTTCCGGGCTTCCTTGTTGCTGGCTGCAACCGTGGCCCATGTCTGGATGAACACATCACCATCGCGAGTGCCCACCGGCTCTCGATCCGTTGCAACATCCCGCACCCGCAACGACCCGCATTGCTCGACCAGAGCATCACGGGTCTGGGCCACCAAACCGGCATAGGGTGCGAACCAGAACCACACCACAGGCCGCGTCAGGCGGCCCCTTAGCCCCTCCAGCACCCGCCCTAGGATCAGGGTCTTCCCGGACCCGGTAGGGCTTTGCAACAGGGCTGCACCGGCCCTTAATCCGATCTGCTGCCGTTGCCCCGGCTGTTCATCATGATATCTGGCAACGCGTTCGATCACGCCGATCAAGTCGGTTACGGCAAGGCTCTGATACTTCGCGAGGGAAAGGCGAACATCAGTCATTGCTGATACTTTCGCACCAAGGTTTCCCGAACGGGAAGAACTTCGATATGCAACCCTTCCAGGGCGGCAACGATCTGCCCCGGTGCCCATGCATAGACAAACAAGTTCTGCCGGTCACGGGGCCGGAGCCATTCGATCAGGGCCGGATCGAACCGATCCGCCAACACCAGCGTCACGGCATCGGTTTCGTGAACGTTCCAAGATCGCGATGGGTTATGCAAAGTCAGTGGCAGACCGTGCAGGGCTTCCAGAGCGGTCCAGGCATCGGCGGGAAGCAAGTCGTAGTCCAAGTCTTCAAACTTGATTTCCTTGGTTCTCAAATAGGCAAAACCGGCCACCAACCCATCGTATTTTGGGTCGGTTGATGCGTTCAGCCGTCGGATGCGTTCAGCCGTGACATCCCTACATAAATTCTTGGATGGGCCATCCTTGGTGGCCTCGGTTGATGACACCAAGATAAACCTACGGTCCGTTCCTTCTCCGGCGTTCAGCTCCATCACGGCTTGGGCAGTCGTGGCCGACCCCGCGAAGAAGTCCAATACCAGATCGCCTTCACCGCTTGCTTGCCGAACCAGTTCACGAATGAGCGATACAGGTTTAGTATAGGTGAAAGCCTTGTAGCCGAAGATGTCTTGAACCTCCGTTGTACCTTCTTGGTTCATGCCGATCAAAAGATTAGAGGGAGACTCACCCGCTTCTGAAACGGGTAATGTTGCGGCTTCAGACTGCGGCGTAATCCACGATGATACTGGCTGCGTGGAGTTCTTCAATTCACGCTTGTAACGAACCCATTGCGGAATTCCAAAACCGACTTTCTTCCCTATCCAAAAGTCCAGAAATGGCATGTCGTGCCAAATTTTCTTAGTTTTCTTCGCCATTGGCACGTCCGACATTTCAATCGCGGCGATCAATTCATCCCGAGTATTCCAAACGGTAATCCGCTGCTCTAGTGGGAACACAATTCGCCCCTGCTTGATCCACTGACCGATCTGATCTTTCGGCGGAAGAATGCCCTTGGTTCCAGCATCTGGTGGAAAAACGGGCATGATGTCGGGGTAATCTTCTGCCCGATATTTTGTCCCCTTTGGGAATGGAGAAGGCCAGACCCTTTGAGGATTTGCTGGATAGTATACATCGGCATTAGGGTCATACATCGCGTAAAACCCATTCAAACGTTCGGTCATATCTTTCGGCTGGCTTATGTCGCTCAGGCGAAAATGGTCTTTTTTGGATTCATCCCAGAAAACGTATTTTTCGAACGTCTTTTCATACCCGCCAAACTTGAAGTTTTTCTTTGCATAAACCAGAACATGTTCATGATTTTCAGACAGGAACGAACCCTTGGTGTCGTTGCCACCAGTTCGTGTCCGCCATGCAAACGATCCCACCCGCATCCCTGGCAATGCTTCGTCCATCATCAATTCAAGTTTGGCCCGCTGGTCATCATTGATCGAAACCAAAAGCACCCCGTCCTCGGCCAGTAGGTCACGGGCCAGTGTCAGGCGGCGATACAAGAACTCTAGCCAAGTCGAGTGCCGGTAGCGATCTTCCTTATCCACATAGGCATCGTTATACACCCAGTCCTTGTTGCCGGTGTTGTAGGGCGGATCGATGTAGATGCACTTCACCGCCCCTGCATGGGTCATTCGCAGCCAACGAAGGGCATCGAAATTGTCCCCCTCAATCACAATATTGCCCCACGGTGCGGCCTTGTCCGACAGGTTTGGCACGATCTCGCAGGCCACAAAATTTTCATCGACCGCAGCATCCGCCGCGATCTCATCCCGCTCCCATACTAGCCCTAGCTTCTTGGTACGATCACGCTTTTCAAGCAGTTCGACCAGTTGGGCATGGGTCAGGCTTTCATACTTGCTGGTCATCTGGTCGGAACATCCTCTTGTGGTCTATGTAGGGTGTAACCGCATTGGGCGGTTTGGGAAATGCCATCTTGCATCAGTGCAGCTGGTTCTGCACCGGGCCGCTCTGCCAGCCTTCCCCCTTAGGGCTTACCACCGCGATGAGATCAACTACATCTACATCACCCTTCCCATCGTCACACGGCAAAAGAAGGAAGCAGATAACATAGACCTTAGCCAAATGCTGGCTTCTGCCTGCTGAAATACTCTCGCGGCAGAGCATCCCGATGTTGAGCCAGACCTGTGAGGTAGCTGTGAAATTGTAAGAAACATTGCAGCATCATATGGCGACAGGTAGCAAAGTCGCCCAGAAAGCTGCGGGATTGACATCAGCCTGCTTGGCAACGTGGTAGTTTGAAGCTGCCAATCAGGGTAAAATGGGCGAACTGCAGAAATTCGCCCAACATGAATTTACGAATGTTTCGTTTGAATCATCTGCCATCATAATCAGAAAATTTGCGGCGAACTTCATCTTGAACAGAAGCCCATCGTGACGT
>NZ_JAYKPK010000013.1:0-71436 GCF_035117555.1 Yoonia sp. 67-2 | reverse complement strand
GGCGAACCATGCGATTAGTCTGTTGGCGGCGCTGATATCCCTCGTATTGCAGCTTCTCAGCTGCTGTTAGAAGCTTTGGATCAAGTGTCTCCACCCCGATTGCCTTGCGGATAGCGGGCATGCTCCGCTGCACTGCAGCCAGGAAGACCGCGCTCGCATTCTCCAGAAGATGCCAGCGATCAGCAACTTGAACAGCCCGAGGTAAGGCGCGAGAGACAGCGCCACCGTAGCCGCCGTTTCGGTCACGGGCGACGATCTCGATCTCAGGGTGGGCACGCAGCCATGCTTCGACAGTGGCGGGTTCTCGATCCGGCAGCAGGTCGATAACCCGTCGCCGCTCAAGATCGCAAATCAATGTGCCGTATCTCTGGCCTTTGCTCCATGCCCAGTCGTCGATGCCGATGATGCGGGGCTCACTGGTCTTGACCCCGGCCCCACGCGAACGCTGCGCAGGAAGGTATCTTTACTCACGGGCAGTCCGAGCCGTTCAGCAAGCGATTGTGCAGGACGTCCGCCGAGAGCGAGACCTAGATAGCGGACCACCCCTTGCAGGCGTGACGTGCGCCGCGCATGTGGCCGGGTCACAGCAGGTGGAAACCGCTCGGCGAAAACTCCGGTTGGGCAATGCATGGCCCGGCATCGAAATCGCCGGACCAACAAGATTAGTTCTACCTTTCGGTCATGCGCGGGTAGATCGGCTGGGCGGCGCCTATATCTGCGGTGGACATGGTTTGAAACCGTGCCACAGCGCGGACAGGCCGCAGCGGCTTTTGCGGACCGGGATTGAACCCGGATTGTGTTCCCAGCCAGTTCAACCTGTTCGGCCTTGAGACCTGCGGGCAGAAAATCCTTTCGCGAAAACCATGACGCCATCGGCAACCTCCTTCAAAGACTGCCGAAATGTAGCGTAGGCATGCCGCAGCTGCACCAAATCTGCGTCAGAACCAATATTGGGTGCCGATTGACAAGCTGTCTTGTTCAATGCCTTCAATTGTGAGCCGAAGGATTGGGATACGGTCGGCTGGTGGGAAATGGCAGCATTCTCGTCCTGCGTCCTGCGGCCAGTCGAATGGGCAGGCCTTCTGACCGAGACTCGCGATAAAACCCTGGGTAACCAGCTATGCCATATCGCCAAGACGCCACTCTGGCGTTGTGCGTTGAAGCTCGACACTGATAATATGCTCCGACCTGTAGGCATCCACCAACGTACGCGAAGGGCCCTTTGCGGATTTTCAGTCAGTTTGGCGGCAGTCGTCAAAGCGGTCACTTGAGCATCGCGCAGCATCCGGCCGCGCAGCGGCGCTCTAGCCAATAGCATTTTTATACACGCTTATGGTTGAAAGCTCGCATAAGTGGTGCCTCGTGAAAAATATCTTTTTCAAAGCTTTTATGGCTTGACTCAGATCACACAAAATTCATCCATATGCAATCTAAAGGGGTGATATATTGTGCCAAGTTCAACCTGTGAGGGGTGTATGTTTAGCATCGATGATTGGAAGAGAGCTCACTCTCTAAGTACCTCGACCATTGCTGATATCATTGCTGCAAACGGTGCAAATAGCTTGGTTCACGCTCCTTTTTTTCGCGAAGAGGCTGAGACTTATGGTGGTGACCAGCACGCAGCTCTTTATGGAGAGCTGGATTATAACCTGCAGGCATATGTCGTTCCCGCTTTCTCAACTTTGTTTGGTGGTTTAGGTGAGGTCACGGAGCTGCTTGCGCGAGTTGAGTTCGCTGGCTTCTCTTGTGGGGAAGAACTTCCACATACGGAAGATCTTGGTCCTGAGCGCGCGCCTGTCATCAGGATGGAGTGGGATGGACGCGCTGATGACCTGATATGTCTTGCACATGAGGTCGCACATGCGCTTCAGATCATGATGTCGGACCACGAACCTATGCCACCGGTAGCCCGTGAGGTTTGCGCATTTCTGGGAGAACTGGCACTGATTGCATACTGCCGCGAACAGGCACCAAATCTAAACGCCGCGCTTTCAAATGTCTGGCATGCAGAAAACGAACGTTACCTTGGTAGCGATCTGGACGCGCTTTCCGACGCTCTGAATGACCCAGAAACACCTTATCAGTATCGCTTGAACTATCCTCTGGCGCGCCTTGCAGCTGTTCAGCTGCACCGACGCGGAGCCGGCGATTGGTATCGTGACCTATTCTCATCCGGCCGCCTCGGCATGCAGCATCTGCCGATCGAGTGCATGGCAAATATGGCTGGTGATCTCGCAATCTATCTGCCACCAATGACGGCACTCGATATGTCCCAACCCACGATTGACGCTTACCGCAGTCTCGGTGCGATGGCGCTGCTCGATATCGATTATTGGCAAGGTGAGTCAGAAAAACGGATCGAAGATTACTATAGCGGGCTGCTTGAGCACCTTCGGAATAGTACAGCGTTCATCGCATTAAATGATGATCGCAAGCCGGTCGCATATGCGACTTGGACGAAACCTGCAGGTGCCGGTGCGGTCACGATTACACGGCAGGCCGCACCGTTTGGCGATCACCTTTTACTGCAGCAAGCGTTGGAAGTCCATTTGGGTCATGCAGAGGCTGTCACCGCACGGCATGTCCGCAGTGCAAGACAGGAACAGCTGGCATGGTGAGGGTCGACTATTACGCCAGCGTCGGCTATGCGCTCGAACTCTTGGCGCAGGCGGAATACCACCGCCAGTTCGCGTTTGGCGATTATTTCCGCGTGGAAATCTTACCCGCGCTCTGGTCCGGACAATGCAGATTTTACCTTACAGCTGAAGGGGTTCCGACGGCCATGGTCACTTGGGCCTGGCTTTCTGAAGAGGTCGAATGCGATATCCACGCGACAGGCCGCGCCCTGACTGAAGATGAGTGGGAGTGTGGCGACCGACTGTTCTTCAATGACTGGATCACCCCCTACGACAACATCCGCGAAGTTTTGCACGACATGACACACAACATCTTTCCAGATCAGGTGGCCACGAGCCTGCGCCGAAACCGGGACGGGTCTGTGCGCCGCGTCAATCGTTGGACCGGGGTCAATCTGCGCAAGGCAAAAGAGGAGGCCTTTGCATGAACGTCGCATACCCGGCATCTGCGTTCGAAAGTGACATAGCCGCCATCGAGGGCTTCGCCGACTTGTTGCAAACAGGTTTCGAAAACCCTGAGGGCATTCGCGGCACGGTCCGCATCACGATCCCTGAACTCCCAGAGCAAAGCTTTATCGCGCGGTATGACGACGCGTTGCTGATTGAACGTGACAACTTGGACCGTGACACGGATACGCAGGTCACTATCCCGATCGCGACGATCCACCGGATATTTAACGAATTCGAGATCCTTGACTGGCGCGACCCGGACGTCATCGGGACAGTCGCCTTCACCGGCAACCTCGCTTTCGCAAATCATCTTGCCAAGTCCTGCATCCGACCGAGCAACTGGACCTTGGCGCGGTTCCGCAAAGCCGGACGGCTTCATGCTGCCAAAGGATATCGCAACCTGACGCAGATCGAATACCTGCATCAGCCGACACAGCGGCAGATCCTCGAGGTCATGGCGGAAAGCCGTCCCGTCGTTATTACAGGGCTTGAGCCGTCACCGCCCTGCAGGGACTGGTCGATCGATAAGCTGGCAGAACGTTACGGCGATGCTGTCGTGCGGGTCCGGTCAGCCACCCAGCGCCAAACCATGGCGGAGTTTGTTGACGAGCTGAAAGCCTTCGAGGCGAACCCCTACGACGATATGATCGAGGGTTTTGTGAAGCCCTACACCGAGGGGGCCAATCTGCCGGAAGAAATGTGGGCGGACTTTGGCCCGCTGTTCTTTGACCGGGAAGATTTCATCCCGCCGCAGTTGTGGCTGGGCGCGGTGCCGACGCATATCCCTACATCAAGCCTGCACCGCGACCCGCTGACCGGCTTTCTGCTTCAAGTGATCGGGCGCAAGCGGCTCGATCTTTATTCGGCGGATCAAGAGGACCTGATCTACCCGATGAAAAGCTACAACAACTATCAACCATGCTGGTTCAAACCCGAAGCGCCAGATTACAGCATATACCCAAAGGCTAAAGAGGCGAAGTGCCTTTCGGTTACGTTGAACCCGGGTGAGCTTATCGTGCAGCCGGCGGGTTGGTTCCATCAGGTTTATGCAGGCGACAGCCCCAATATGTCTGTTAGCCACTTCTGGAGGTATTGACGGAATCACAATTTCGCGCTGAAGTTGTGTTGCGCGAAGTGGGTGAGGAAAGAGTTCAGCTTTCCTCACCCGATTGAGCCGCTGGGCAGAAAACCCCGGCAAACAGCAATGCGGAGAGGATAACAGACCCCGACCGCGACAGGAAGGACGACACGAAAATGTCAAACGTTCAGAACACGGCGTTTACGGATCTCAACAGCACCGTCAGTTTTGGCGGCGGCGGTAGTAAGAAGAAGAAGCCGAAGCCGAAGAGCTCATCATCCAGCAGCAAACCTTCTTATGGCGCTTCACCCAACTCTATACATGGTAGCTACAAGGACGGTGGCCACATGTATGACCACGGCGGCATTAAATCAGCTATTGGACCTGCAACAGCCTTTGTTGCCGGTGCGATCACTGGTGGCCCCCTAGGGGCTGCTGCTGCTGCAGTTGCAACCATCGGGGACTATATTTCGAACAATTAAGCCTAATAATTGGGGCGCTTTGTCGTCCCAATTACTAAAAGTGGAAAGTATCATGAAAACAACAATAACTCTATTGATCGCATCGATCATAGCTTTTTTTGCCCTTAGATCATCAAGTTTCTTGGGAGCAAATGATGTTGTGGGAAGTCTTCTTGCAGGGTTAGGCGCGGGAGTTACCGTTACTCTTACCAACATGTATCTAAGTAAAAGAAGCTAAAAAATTTGGAGGAACAGCCGAAGAACAGGCCTACAACAAAGATTTATTTCGTTGCGCCTAGCTGAAAGCGATGTGTTTGGAAAAAGTCAGTGCGTAATCAGAGACAATAGTGATGAAATCACGCTTAATGCCTCGCTGCGCAGCGGTATCTTTTATAGTGGCAGCGAGCTTGTTTTTGACAACCAGGACGACCGTCTTGGCTGACGTCCACCCCGGTGCGTTTATTAATCTTACACTAGACAGACCAACGACCCGTATCGATGCCATAATGATCATACTTCTGGTGAGGGTCCTTTCGCTCACAACACCGAACACCTCGCTTGGCTGAACGCTGTAGATGGTGTGGTCCGAGCTGCTAACCGGCTATCTGCCTCAGGTGATCGGGTGCAAGCGGCCGCGTCGGCCGCCATCCTTAATGACTTATCTATCAGATGTAAGGGCGTGCTCAGCCCAATAAATAGGACTTATAGGTTAAGCCCAAGTGTCTTGTCAAAAAAGGGGTCAGTTCAGACATCTACCCAAAGGTGAGGGAGCCGAAGTGTCTGTCGTTCGTACTGGACCCAGGCGAACGGCTGATTAACTAGCGTGCTGTGCCTATCAGGGTTGTGTCGGCGACAGCCTGAATATTTCGGCGATGCATTCATTGCGGTATTGACGGAATCACAATTTCGCGCTGAAGTTGTGTTGCGTGAAGTGGGTGAGGGAAGAGTTCAGCTTCCCCCACCTGATTGAGCCGCCGGGCAGGAAAACCCGGCAAACAGCAATGCGGTCAGGATAGCAGACCCTGATCGCGACAGGAAGGACGACACAATGGCTATTGTTTACAGAAATGCGTTTACTGATCTCGACAGCACCGTCAGCTTTGGTGGAGGCGGCGGTCGCCGCGATCGTGACCGAGAAAACCGCCAAAACGAATTCGCGAGACAAAATTCTGCGGCAAGAAACAGTCGTGGTCGTTACGACCCATTCAACGGCAGGGATGCGACTAACCTTGCTACTGCTGTCGGCGTGGGAATGGCTGGCGCTGCTGCAAAGGCAGGAGCCCGCATCATAGGTGGCATGATAGCGGTGGTCTCTGAACGTCAACGCTAAAGAGCATTTTTGGGTTCTTCACCCGAACAGACATCGGGTGAAGAATTCAATTGAGGTGGGCAATATGAAAATAATAATCCTGCGCATACTAGTGCTAATTTTTGTTTTATCTCTAGCGAGATTTTATTCTCCTCTGGGAGAGGATTATCCTTACGCCTCGTTCATAAACATTGCGTTTTTTGTATTACTTTTTGCCATTTGTGATGCGCTATTGAGCAAAATAAGCGGTGGGAATAAGTAAGGTGAGGGCGAGGGCACTTGTTTAAGTTCAAGGAAGCTTCCCTCGCTTTTTTTACTCTTGTTCTTTGCACGTCAGGGATCGGACTGGTGTTTGCTCATGCTAGCAATACTCCAGTCTTTGTAAGCGCAATACCCTCATCTACCTCTATTTCGATAGAGGTTGTTTTTCGATCCACGTCCGCGCCTCCCGGGGTAGCCCACTACACCGAACACCTTGCCTGGCTGAATGCCGTGGGCGGGTCTGCGCGCGCTGCGAACCGTCATACCAATGCTTGGACCAGTTCGCAGGCGGTTGGCTATTGGCTTTCGGGCGGTAAGGAAGATCTGCCGGATCTGCTGCAAACCTTGGTCCGGGTGTTTGATTCGATCGACCTGCCGCCCTCCTTTGCCGCAGAGGAACGCAACATCATCCTGCGCGAATACCACTACCGATTGTCGGGCAACACGGACGCGCGTGCGGCAGAGGCGCTGGATGCGTTTCTATATCAGGGCAACGGCCTCGCTGCTTCCATCATCGGTTCGCCGGCACAGATCATGGCGCTGGACTATGACGCGGCACGTGTTTTTCATGCAGCAACGCATCGGCCGGAACTTTCCACCATCGTCGTGACCGGTGATGTGACCGAACGACAAGTCCGGCGCGCCATGCGCGAGGCTGGCTGGCCGGATATGCAGGCAGACCGGCCGCAGATCTCACCGCCGCCGTTCAATGTGGTAGAGGTCGCAGAAACCAGTTTTCGCTATCATGAGGCCACTGCAGCCCCACGTTTGATCTGGCGACGCGTGGTTGCGCTACCTGAACCGGTGCAGTTCGACTTGCTTGAGGCGCAAACCGCATTGTTGCGCGACATCCTTGATACCGACCTTACAGGTGGTCTGGTCGGACCTTTGCGATCAGATGGCGCAATGGCCCGCAGCTTTGATGTGTATGTCTGGCCGATTGACGAGGGTCATATCGAGATCGGTTTTCGGGCAGCGCCTGATAGGGACATCACGCTATCGGCATTGCAAGCCGCTCTTGAAGCAACACTTGCCGATCTTGCGATGACAGAAATCCCCGAAGAGACGTATACTCGCGTGCTGAACCGCTTCGAGGGGTTCTGGCCGGACTGGGATGACCGTGAGGAGACAGCCGACTGGATGGCGGGATATGTCCGCGACCGCGTCACTGTCATGCGCGAACCGCTGTCACAGCGCGAACTCAAGCGCCTGAACGGCAAGCTCACACTTACCACCACCAATGCGCTTTTGCATCAACTTGCCGGACAGGGCCGCACAGCCAGCGCCTTTATCGGCCCAGAGGATTCTTTCGAATGATCATTCGCTCCCTCCTTTTGGTGTCTTCAATCTTTCTTCTCTCTGCTTGCAAGGAAGACGTGCCGACGGCAACCAGCGAGACAAGCGATGGGGGTCATGCCTACACGCTGATCACCATTCCCGACCATGATTATGTCTCGATCCAGATCGCCTGGGGCACGGACTGGCCGTATCGCAACGACACAAACAAAGCCGCGCCATATATCGGGACAGAGCTAATCCTCGCAGGCGGCGCCGAGGGGTATTCGGCGGGGGAAGTGGCCGAACTATTTGCTGACTTTGATTCCGAAGGGTTGATCTACAATGCCGTAAACGATCACGTCATCGGCGAACTGACATTTGCACCCGAACACATCACAGAAACAGTCGAAATTGCGAATGCGCATCTGCGTGCGCCGACACTCGATCCGGAGTGTTTTGATCGGATCAGCACAGGTCTTGCGCAAAACATGGCCGAGGCACAGTCGCAGCCGGCCCATGCCGGGTTCGATTCTGCCCGGTGGGCCGTCTATCATGATCAGCCGCTTCGTAATGCGCTGTCACTGGATGACCCCGACACATTCACCACATTGATCCGCGAGGATGTCTCCGCCTGGCATCAGGAGACCTTTACCAGTACGCCCGAGGCAATTGTGATCGCTGGTGATATCGCGCCAGCCGAAGCGGGCGCAGCGCTCGACACACTGTTGTCCGGCTTGCCAGACGCATCCCGTCAGCTTGCGCGTACCGCTGAACCTGACTTCAGTCCGCGCCGCATCCTACTACACATGCCCGAGACTGAAGTTACTACCCTTGGGTTTATTGCTCCCGTGCCACCCACCCGGCAGGGCAGTGAAATGGAAGATCTGATCCTGATGCATGCCTTGGGCGGTGACGACCAAAGCGTCCTCTTCAATGCTGTCCGGACCGAACTACGGGCGACTTATGGCTTCGGGGCAGGCATGGCGAATTATACCCGCGAGCACCGCATCCTAGCGATGACTGGCGAGGTCGAGACAGACAAACTGGCGCAGGCAGAAAAGGTGGTGCGTGAAGCCTACGCGGAGTTCATCACAGAAGGCCTGCAAAGACCGCTTGCCGAACGCAAAGCGTCATTTGAACAACACTTTGAAGAAATGCCCGAATACGTTGTCGATCTGGCGACATCCGAATTGCAAAGCGCTTTGGACGGCCATTCTGTGGGGCGGTCTTTGGAACTGACAACAGAGTTGGCCGCTGTGACAGATGACAGCATTAACAGCCGGCTGACTGCGGCGTTTCCAGCACCGGAGACCCTGCTAGTTATCGCCGTGTCCCCTGATGCCGCTGCCTTTCCTGGTGCTTGCGTCATCACGACACCGCGCGAAGCGGCTGACTGTCCGTGACCGACCAGCGTGATGAAAATGCCGGTGAAATCCCACTTTCATGGTTTGGCAAAACGCTCTGGAAATACACCCCGCTCTATATCGAGCTGGTGTTCCTTGCGATCTGCCTGCGCCTGATCGGGCTAGTTGAGCCGTTCATTTTTCAAGTCATCATTGACCGTATCCTGCCGTTTCAGCGCGAAGCATCGCTCATGGTCGTCGTGGCTATCTTTGTCGCGGTGAGCTTGTTCCAGCTGGTCTTCGAGGTTCTGTCTGATCTTCTGGGCATGGTGACCGCCAATCGGGTGACGCGCGACTTCGGTGCTCGGATATTTGAACATCTGTTCAAGCTGCCCTTCAGCCATTTCCGCAAATGGACTGTGGGGGAGACGATCGCCCGGGTCAGCGAAACTGACACAATCAGGGCCTTTCTGGTTGGTACAACGACGGGCGTGTTTCTGGATCTGCTGTTCGTGTTCATCTATATTGCCGTATTGTTCACGCTTTCCGTTGATCTGACCCTGATTATCCTGGCCGCACTACCGATCCAGTTTCTGATCTACTTCGGCTTCGGCCCGTTCTTGCGCCGCAGATTGCGGGTACAGTTTGATGCCGGAGCGGCACATCAGACACAGATGGTCGAAAACATCTCCGGTATTGCGGCCGTGAAGGCTCTGAGCGCTGAGGGAAAGATGCTGGAACGCCTTGATCAGACGCTCCATGCCAACCTCAACGCCGGATACCGTGTTGGTCTGCTCAACATCTGGAACGACAAGCTGCTGTTCATCATCGACAAGGCCATCACGATCAGCATCATCTACTTTGGCGCGCAATTTGTCTTCGCCGGTCAGATGACACTGGGTGAATTGATCGCGTTTCACCTTTTGGCTGAGAACGTCACTGGTCCTGTCCAGAATTTTGCGAGCCTCTGGGAAAACTGGCAAAATATCAGGGTGTCCCGTCAACGCCTCGGTGACGTTGTAAACACACCGATGGAACCTTTCGGCGACTTGCCAAAACTTCCACCTGACGTCGAAGCGCGCCTCGCGTTCCAGCAAGTCGATTTTGCCTATCTCCCGACTGCCCCGATCCTGCGCCAGTTCAGCTTTACCGCGCATCCCAAGACGTTGACACTCATCGTAGGGCCCTCGGGTGTAGGAAAGTCAACATTTGGCCGGCTGGCATCTGGAATCGATGTACCGGATAGCGGTGTCGTGCTGTTGGGTGGAGAGGATATCGGACAGTTCGAGCCGCATGACGTGCGGACCAAGATCGCCTATGTTCCTCAAGAGCCCTATCTGTTTTCCGGCACGCTGCGCGAAAACCTCACCTTGGGTGACGAAGGTGCAACTGATGAAATGATTGCGCGCGCTTTGCGGATTTCGGCGGCGGAAACACTCGTCGCACAGCTTCCACTCGGACTTGATACGCATGTGGGAGAGCGGGGGTCAGCCTTGTCCGGGGGACAGCGCCAAAGGGTGGCGATTGCTCGCTCACTGATCAAAGCGCCAAAGGTCATCATCCTCGACGAGCCGACCAGCGCTCTTGATGGCGAAGCGCAGCGCCTCATGGCGCTTGAAATGCAAAAGCTCAAGCAAGAGACAACACTGATCATCATCACCCACAATCCGGATATCTTTGAAAACCCTGATCAGATCATCGATTTTGAGGCGCTGCGATGACAGCCACTCCCGAGCCAATGAAAATAACATCGCCAACTCTGCATGCGTCGATTCTGTTTACGATTACTGTTTTCGTTGCAATCGTCGTGATGTCGTTCGTCTTCAAGGTTGAGGTGGTTGCACGCGGTGAAGGTAGAGTGGTCCCGGTGGGTCGTGTCCAAGTGGTACAATCAGAATTCTTGGGACGGATCGCAGCCATTCACATCAAGAATGGCATGTCTGTTGATAGGGGTGACATTATGATCGAACTTGACCCGACCGAAGCAATTTCTGCTCTTGGCACCATTAGTGCCGAACAGGATAGGTTGCGCATTGAGATGGCCCGCGTCACCGCTATGGTGCAGACCTTGTCTCATGATCCATCGCAACAGGATTATTCAGACGTAGCATCAGAGCAGTTTCAGGTGCCTTCCGCATTGTCGACCCACCCGTTTACGCAAGAACAACGTGCGCTGCTTTTAGCCCAGGTTGACGACCTAAAGGCATCTCTTGCACAGATTGACGCGCGCGAGACGGCCAACCGACGCTCTGAAGATGTGACTGAGGCAAACATTACGCGTGTGAATGCTGCGCTGGAAGTACAGCAAGATCGCCTGAACTCTTCGGAGCGACTTTTGCAACAAGGAGCAACAAGCCGGTCTGCGTTTCTCAATGTTCAGCAAGCATTTACAGAACTTGAGCGTGAGCGTGATGTTTACCTAAGAGAGCTTCAGCAAAAGGTTGCGGAGCGCGCCGCACTCGACAGCGAACGGCGGCGGCTTTTTGCTGATATGCGGAGTACGTTGCTGGACAGGATTGCCCAGATTGACTCTCGGCTGGCAACCCTCGCTGAGGAAGAACGCGCCGCGCGCCGCCGTGTCACGGCAACCACGCTCACTGCGCCGGCCTCCGGCATCGTCGATCAGCTCGCAGTCTTTACGATTGGCGGCATAACCGAGGCCGGCGCTGAACTTCTGCGCATTGTTCCAACAGACGTAGAAGTCGAGATTGAAGGGGTCTTCTCCAATCAGGACATCGGATTCATGAAGGTTGATCAACGCGCCAATATTAGACTCGACGCATACCCATCTGAACGGTTCGGATTTGTCCGGGGTGACGTGTCAGATATCGCAGCGGATTCATCAGAGGTCACGGATGGGAAGTGGGGCTTTATTGTCCGCGTCACACCTGACCAAGCCATTATTCAGGCGGGAGGGGACCAATTTCCAATCCGCCCGGGAATGACAGCCACAATTGACGTGACCACTGACACGCGGCGCCTCATCAGCTATTTCTTCGCCCCAATCGTAAAAACCATTCAGGACGCCATGGGAGAACGGTGAGTAGTACTGGAAGTGGTCAATGTAAGAACGGCCCCATGCAAGCTTTTTTGTTAAAAGCTTGCATGGGGGCTCGATGCCGAAAACCCAATAAAACAGGGTGAAATCGAGCCCTTCGGCCAGTGGAGTCATTCTTGATGCGAGGTTTGTTGGCTTCTGGCGGCAAGAAGCTTGCGGCCTTTTGCCCGTGCCTGCTGCCCAGATGAAGCCGGGACCAGCTACCTTTGTGTACTTGGATTTACGGGGTGTGTCGATAACGGTTCGTGTGCCGACTGGCCGCTTTTGCACTTTGCTGCGCATGCATTGCCGCAACTTCACAGTCCGCTTCCCGCCTTCGGGACAATCATAAGCGAAGCTTTGTGATGTCGAAGGCTAATCGAAATGGGCACAATTGTGCCCATTTCACCATACGGCGAGGCTGGGACCCAGTTGTGGACGCTGGTCGGCGGTTGCCGCCTACTACGGGGGCGCCGGTTACAAATGCTTGGTTCTATCTTTGCCCGCACGCCCGCGCTTGTGCGCGTAGCACAGCATAATCCGCCAGCCATTCTGTGATAAGCGCCCTGTCTGGCAGCGCAGCAACTTCCTCCGCCACCTGCGCCTGCTCAGCCCGACTGTATTCGACTACGGGCGAGCAAGCGCTGGACACTGGATCAAAACCCGCCCCCGCGCAGGCGGTCAACAAGATCACCGCGGTTGCGAGGGCGGCGGGCGGCTGCAACGAGCATTTGGCGTTGGACGGCATTGGTCTTCTCCATTGTGGTGATCTGTGCGGCAGCGCGGCCTGCGCGCTCGGCCGTCTGGCGTAGGTTGAGAACGAATAGGGCGATGGTCAGCGCTGCGAGAGCGAAACGCGCCACCCGCAGCACCCATGGTCTCGCCAAAAGCATAGGCAGCAAACTGGCCCACATCAGCGCAGCCCCTTTTTCCAGTCGTCGACCCTGGCATGGATGGCCACGGCGATACCGGCGAGCGCCAGTGCGATAAAGACCCAACGCAGCGTGTCGAGGTAGGGCACAAGCGGCAGGACCGCGCTTTGTGCCTCGGCCAGAATGTCTTGTGCGACCTCGACCCCGGCTGCGCTGATTGTTGCGACACCGGCGGCGCCGGTTCCGCGCAGGGTGCGGCTTTCTGCCAGCACTTCGCGGGCAAGCTGGGCTTCTGGAGTGAATGGTACGGCGCGGGGCGGAAACTTTGTGCCCCAGCTGCGTGCTGGGCCAAGGTCAATGTGCATGAAGCCGGAGCGGGGATAGTGCCCGATGCCCAGAAACCCAACAGAGCGTGCTGCCGCCTCGAACGTGGCAGGGTCATGATTGGCCATCGCGATATCAAAGGCGGTGCCCTCCATATGTTTGGAGAAAGCCGCCCCGCCGACGGTGCGGTTGTGGCTTGGGCTGCGGTAGGCCGACCGGATAATCAGGGGCTTGCCGAGGCGGTCGCGCAGCGCCTGCAGCTTGTCGAGGGCGTCTGTGTTGATCTTGATGGCGCCAGTGCCGCGGCAGGCGATTTCGGCGGGCGAGAAGTTGGTCCAGCGCCATGCGCCTTTGGGAACATCGCGGAAATGGGCATAGGATGTGGTGGTCATTGGTCAGTCTCCAGACATGAAAAAACCCGCCTGCTGGCGGGTGGGGTAAGTGTTAAAGCGGTGATGTGATGCATCGCCGGCGGCTGCGGTCTGCGTCCGCCTCACGGTGTTAGCGCCTGCGTCGTCGTCGCCGATGATTGGCGCCCTAGGCTGTTGTCATGCGTCGCCCATTTTGCGATCGAGTCGGCCGAGGGTTTTGCCGATGCCGATCAGGCCTTCTTCGATGCGGCCGAGCTGGACGGCTTGCAAGGCAACGGAGGTGGTCTGGATATCGACCTTGGCTTCCAGCTTGGCGATATCGCGTCCGTTGGCATTGCCTTGTTCACGGCTCTTGCTCACGCCGACCTCTATCCTGGCCCAAAGGGCGGCAATGCCGAGCAGGAGCGGCCAGACCTCCTGCACTGTTTCCCAACTTGGCATCCGGTTGTGCCTCCTGTCTTTCGTCTGTGTGGTGATGTCATGTGCGGCGTGCGCCATCAGTTCGGGGTGCCAAGGGTCATGTAATGCACGGAAATGCGCACAGCGCCGCCGGTGAATGCACCGCCATTGGCAGTCAGGACGATGGGCGTGTCGGCATAGAACGCCTGCGGTCCGATGACACCGGCATTGCTGCTGCCAGCCGCTATGCCCAGCGCTGCCCCGAACTTGTCTGGCTCACCTGCAATCCCGCAATCATAGGATGCAGCACCGGTGATCGCGGTCACAACCCGACAGGAGACGCCAAAGACGATGGCGCGATCCGGGATCCGGATCGTTGTTTCGCGCGCTGACCCGGCCAGACCGGACACCGTTTCTTCCAGCACCCCGACACTGGTGCTGTCACCGTACGGACTTTGCGCCAGTGTGACGAAATCCCCCCGCAACAGCGACATCCACCCGGCCGTTGTCCGCACATAAAGCGCCTGTTCATCGACGACCCATGCCTGCCAACCGGGCTGTGCGGGCAGCCGCATCCAGGCGCCATCGACCCAGAGGGCGACATCGCTGTCCCAGCCTGCCCAGAGGCCTGTCGCACCGGGCGCCACGATATAGCGGGCACCGTCTTCTGCCGGAAGCGCAGGCGGAGCGGCCAGATCCTTGTCCTGCACGGCGAGTTGAACGATGCCATCGAGCAGGCGCAGGGCTTCGTTATGGGTGACATGCTTTTGGGCCTGCGCTGCCATGATGAATGGCAAAAGCAGGTTGGTCGTGGTGTCCGACATGGTGGATCCTCAAAATGTAGGGTGAAGTAGGGATGATCGGATGCGCCGGTTGCCGCAGAGG
The DNA here is from genome assembly GCF_035117555.1 of Yoonia sp. 67-2. Taxonomy (NCBI): domain Bacteria; kingdom Pseudomonadati; phylum Pseudomonadota; class Alphaproteobacteria; order Rhodobacterales; family Paracoccaceae; genus Yoonia; species Yoonia sp. 67-2. Next base: position 56,732 of record NZ_JAYKPK010000013.1, on the reverse strand, counting down.
GCGGGGCGAACGTTTGTCAGAAATGCAGCGTGACAGCGCGCATTACCCCGCGTCCCAGCAGTGCAGACAACTGGGCAATGCGAATGGTGAGCGTATCGCCCGGCCCGAGCAGCCTGCCGAAATCCGCAACCTGATCTGCAGAGGCATAAACCACGCTGGTCGTGCCTGTCGCGAGCACCCGCTTCACCGTTACCCCGTCGATGATATCGACCTCATAGGCCTCGATCGCCTCGGATTGCGGTACCTCGACGGCGGCCCAGCTGTCGGCGACAAGCGCGCGGTCGCGCCGCGTCCAGCGGAGGATCAGATCGCCGGGAATGCGCCCGGTCATGCGGGGCTGCGCCACATGCGCCACCGCAAACGGCCGCAGCCCGACACCTGCTGGTGTGAAGCTTTGGTCCACATAGCTGTCATCGGTGAAGGGCAGGGAGGCCGGCCCGATCCGCCAGTTCCACGGCAGACCAAGGTCGGATTGCGCAACAGGCATGCGTGCTAAGGCTGCATCCAGCACAACCACGCGCGAGCCGGCGGGTACCATGGTGGCCATCGCATGTTCCGTGCCGCGCTGGCCGCGTAACAACCGAGTGAGGCGATACCGTCCTGTGCCGATCAGCTCTGCCCGGCCGGCCTGCACGATCTCCCATGTTCCCAGCGCACTCTCGACGGCAAACGCGTTGGCGCCGCCAAACAGGGCGAGGTCCGTCACACTCTCCAGTGCGCTGCTGCCCATATCCACCACTAGCGCATTGCCCAGATCGAAGCGCGACACCGTCCCTGTACTAAAGCTTTCAAGCAATGTGCCAATCCGCGCGCGGCTGCCGAACGTCTGGAACAGCGCGAAGGCATCCGCTGATGCGCTGCGCCAGACAGCAATCGTGCCAGGCCATGGACGCGCCGTTGCGGCAATGAGGGGTTGGTGTGCAGTATCTGCATCTGTGAGCTGTGGCAGATCCAGAAACACGACCTGTGTTCCGCCAAAGACCACTGGCGCTGCCAATGTGCTGGCCCGCGGCTGCCCGGGCGGAAGGTCATAGATCGCAGGGTCCTGCGTGATCGCGCTGATATTGCGGGCCTCGTTATCGGCAATGGACATCACGCGCAGGTCCATCTGCCTACTGTCATGCTGCAAGGCCAGCACATCGCCAGGATCGAGGGCGAGCTGCGAGGGCGGCAGACGTAAGGCCGCTGTCTCGCGTCCGACCCAAGCCTCCATCAGCGCGCGCCGGCAACGCCGGTCGGCTTCCTCTGGCGGGACAGCGAAGGGAAAGGTATCCGCAGCGATCCGCGTTGAGGACACTGTGATGCGACGCGCCTCGACCATGGCAGCATCATAATCCTCGTCAGAGCGTGCCAGCTGCCACTTCAGGGCTTGCGGCAGTTCGGTCTCTTGCGCGCGGGTGAGCTCGAACGGTTCGGCATCGGCACTGCCAGTTACAACCAAATCGTCATAGGAAATCGTTGTCACTGGCCTGCCGCCGCGCATCACGAACCGCAGCACGCCCTCGCTCTCCACCGCATCGTAGCCGAAATGCCGCGCCAGCGTGGTGATCGATGCCCGCGGCGCTTCCAGCGATGTGATGACGTAACCCTCAACCGCCCCCCAAAGGCCACTGACATCGATCTGGTCGGCGGGCATGCCTGCGCGCAAACACAGGGCACGGACCAGCGCTTGCAGTGACACCGATCCCAGCCGACCGGTCAGCCAATGCCCTAGCCGCCAGTTGCCACCGTCGGACCAGGTGTTTTCCTGATGCGGAAAGAACGGATAAGGCCGCGCATCCCAGGTCCAGGCGGCGCATTCAGCGACATTGACCATGCGCGCGCCATTTATTCCTGAAACCGGATTGTGAGTGGGATCACTCCAGTACGACAATGTGGCTTCCAGATAGGCGCGCTGGATCGCATCATCGCGCCAGCCGCGGGAGTGGTGCGGCACGGCGGTCTCGGAGGATTTGGCATCGACAAAGACATTGGGCTGGTTCGTACCACGGTCGATTGCAGGACAGCCGAACTCGGTGAACCAGAAGGGTTTTGATTGCGGCACCCAGGCTGTAGTTGTTCCACTCTCGACACCGCCGATCCGGTTGACGTGCGGGTTCGTCCACCAGCTTGCCAAATCCTTGAACCGGTACACCCAAGGCTTGCCATAAGCACCATCGGTGATCGGGGTTCGTGTCTGCTCCGCGCGATCGGCGTCATTGGCGTAGAACCAGTCATAGCCTTCACCACCGGCAATGTGCGATTGCAGATAGTCGCGGTCATAGATGGTGGGCCAGTGCGCTGTATCGTGATGGTCAGCCCCGTCACGCCAGTCCGACAGCGGCATGTAATTATCGATGCCGATGAAATCGACATTGGGATCGGCCCAGAACGGGTCCAGATGAAACGCCAGATCGCCTGATCCGTCCTGCGGCTGATGCCCGAAATATTCCGACCAATCGGCGGCATAGCTGATCTTGGTGCCGGGCCCGAGAATAGCGCGCACATCCGCAGCGAGCACCCGCATCAGCTCCACGGCCGGATAAACCCCCGCAGCAGAGCGGATTTGTGTGAGACCGCGCAGCTCGGAGCCGATGATGAAGGCGTCGACGCCGCCTGCAGCTTTGCACAACAGTGCGTAATGCAACACCATGCGCCGCAAGCCCCACTCCCAACCGCCCTGCCAAATCACCTTGGTGCCCGAAACCAAAAATTGATCGACACGCGCTGTCCCAAAAAACTCTGCAACCTGCGCTGCTGCGGCTGCTGTTTTGTCGACGGTGCCTGCATAGCCTGGTGCAGGCGAACACGTGATCCGGCCACGCCAGGGAAAAGCAGGCTGGCCGATCTGGCTGGCATTGTCGCTGTAAGGATTGGGTCGGGTATTGCCGGGCGCTACATCCATCAAGACAAACGGATAGAATGTGACACGAAGCCCGCGGGCTTTGAGCTCCTGAATAGCCTGCACCACCGAGAAATCAGCAGGCGTACCACCATAGGAGGGCCGACCCGGCGCTTGCTGGCTGACCAGATAGCCGGTGACAGTGCGCAGCGTCCCACTGACACTCCAGCTTTGCGGTGTTGTTGTCTTGTTGCGCACTTCTACACCTGGTCGCAGCTGGCACTGGTCAGCGCGCAAGTCGGTCCCGAACCAGGACACGACAAGCGATACACTTTTGACTGCAGGCGCTTGTGCGCGCAGCCGGTCCACAGAGACAACGAAATCAGCCTCACCTGCCAGCGCATGGGCGTTCTCGGCTGTCGTTGTGGTGCCATCTGTTTTGCGGATGATCTGTGTGGCATAGGCAAACTCGCCCGAGGCCGGGATCATCGCAACGGCACCGATCATGCCTTCGGCGCAACCCTGATCGACGAGGGGGCGGAACACCTCAAAAGAGATCTGTGGCAGGCGGTTGCCGTACGCGGAAAGTGCGAGGTTCTCGAACACCACATAGGCAAGACCGCGGTAAGCGGGTGTTGTCATGGCGCCCATTTTGGCGCGGACGAATGTATCTGGTGCTTGGGTCTCATCCCCTGGATACCAGCGCCAGGTGACACCCGCCATGTCCATCGGCTTGCCATCAGCCCAGATGCGCCCGATCCCCGTAATTGGTCCTTCGCAAAGAGCGACGGCGAAAGAGGCTGAATACAAATACTCGGTTGTTGTGATGGTGCCGCCGCCACCGCCGCCACCACCTTTGCCACCGCCGCCGATCGTCTCGGATGTTGTGTTGACGCTTTCGACAAAATCTGTGGCCCAGATGATATTGCCGCCGATGCGCATCCGCCCGAACAATTGCGGGATGACCGCGCCTTCGGTCGACGAGGTGATGCGCAGGGCATCCAGACGTGCGCCCTCGAATGTTTGGTTTGGGGTGGACGGCGCAATCAGCCAGCTGTCGATGCCGGCACCAATTGACGAGCCGATAAATCCACCGATGGCAGCCGCACTAACCCCCAAAAACGAGCCACCAATGCTGCCGCCAACGGCAGTGCCAACGACGCCGAGAACAAGGGTTGCCATGGATTACTCCGATTTTGGTGGGATGACGGTTGGCGCCGCAAGGGCAGGGCGCTTCTTTTGCGTCGGGCGCTCTGGCCGTGGAAAACGAAACGCAAAGGCGATGCGCCGGCGCCAGGCATCGGCGAGTGGTTCTTCGATCACGCCCAGCCGGTCATAGGCGTGAATAAAGTGATCGGGGCTTGTCAGAATGCCGATGTGCTTGGCGATCGCTGCACGGTGCATCCGGAACAGCAGCAGATCGCCCGGTCCGGCATCGCTGACTTGGACGGCGATCAACGCTTTTGTGGCCCCTTCGACTAACACTTCGCGTGCACCAGCCTCGCCCCAATCGCGGCTATAAGGCGGGACGGCAAACGGCTCGTCACCGATCACATCGCGCCAGACACCGCGCGCGAGACCAAGGCAGTCGCAGCCGACGCCGCGTAGGCTGGCCTGATCGTGGTAAGGTGTGCCAATCCACGTCCGCGCGGCAGCGATCACCTTTGTCGGATCGGCGCTGGCCGGTTTTCTGTGGCGCAAAACCCGGGTCAAAGCACGTCACCTTCATGGCCACTGGCGCGTGTGGCATAACGCAACACAGCGTCTTGTCCGGGGATATGCGGAAAGCCGCGAAAGTTGGCGATATTGGCAAACTTGCTGCCACAGGTCTCGGCGCGCTTGTCGCAGCCCGCGCGGATTGTGAAGGCATCGGTTATAGCGACTGGACGCACGGGCACTTCCAACAGCGTGATGGTGACGAGGCCGCCAGTGCGCGCGTGCAGCATGACTTCGGCCATCCGGCCGACATTGGCGCCCGATGCCCACGACAAGGTGCCGCCGGTGAACCAACTGTCAGCGAAACCGCCAAGACCCGCCGCGTGAAACGCCCCCTCGCGCAGAATATTGGCGACAACGGCACTGCCGCGATAGGCGGGTGCCTCAAGATCAACCCTGCAGCGCGCATCACCCAAGGCCGCATCGCATGTCGCCTGAAACGTCCGCCCGGTAGTCTGGCCCAGCGCATGTGCCAGACTGCGCATCTCGGCCACAAAGGCGAGCCGGCCGCGTCTGATCTGCCCGATCGCACCGCGGCGCATCATGACGCGTTGGGATGTGTCGGCCCAGTTCACCCGCCAGACCTCAACCTGTGCATTGTCCCAGCGGCCGTCGCGAATATCCGTCTCGGTGATCCGGCCTGATGTTAGCACACCGCTGGCGTCTTGCGCATCAACCGCAAGATCGGAACTGCTGCGGATCTCGGAGGGGATCAGCCCGCTTTCGCTCTCGAATGCGGTGCCATCAAAAGTGAGCGGCTGGTCGTGGTCGGTGAAGCCAAGAACAACGCCATCGGCGCGGGTCAGGCGCCAGCACCAGGCAAGCGTGGTTGTACCCTCGCGCAGATGCGCGTGCAGGGAAGGGGGCAGGGCTTTCATGCGGCCTCGTTAGGTGTAAGGGAATACTTGGTGGTGATCGCCACCCGGCAAAAGTTAAGTGTTGCAGCCGAGTATTTTTTACTGGCAATACGTAATTGTAGAATTGGTGGGATTGCGGCTTGGTTCGTCGTAGGACTCAAGACCCAGTTCAAATGCAGCGGGCACATCCTGCGGATCGAGCCCCTTAGCGGACAGTTATGCATGGTGCAGCATTTGTCGTGTCAGCGACAAACAGGGCGGAAACCTGACATTCGCTACTCTTTTCAATATTTGTTCACGACCTTAATCAAAGCAGACATTCAAGTATTGAAGCTCGAATCGCGTGATGTTCAGTGCAGGGAAACACAGGTTTGCATCTAACTATTGCCGCAAGATCCATGAATAGCCGCTATTTACGGTGGGGTTCGACGGCCAATTCGTATGCAGATGATGCGTCGTTCAGGTGTCTTACGGCTGCCTCGCGCTCTTCATCGGGGTAGGTTGTCGCGATACGCGCGATCTCCTGTGCTACAGCGGAATAAACCGGGCCGAGTGTCTTGAACAGATATGGGGTGGGGTGGACGATGACGCCGCGCCGGTCATTCGGGTCGCGCCGTCGTATGGCAAGATCTGCTTTTTCAAGGCGGTCCAGCAATGTGGTGACCGACCCTGTGGTCAGGCCCAGTTCTGACGCGATCCGGCCGGGCTTGGCCGGTGCCTCGGCCAGCATGTTCAGGCACCGCAGGTCGTTGCGACTGACGCCAGCTATCGCCGCAGCCATGGTGTCGAGCCTGTCGATGCATGAGTAGAGCCTTCGGCATGCCGCAACGAGGTCTTGGGGTGTTGCAGTCCGGGGCGATGACATCGGCGCATTCCATTTAGCTTGACAATCAAGTTACTTGGCAACGATCATCCCGCAAAGAGAATCTGAACGCAATGACTTGGGACAGGTAAATGGAAATCGCTCTCTATATCGTGCTGGGGCTGGTTGCTCTGGTTGCAGTGTTGTCGGCCCTTGCACCGGTGCGAGTGGAATATACCGAAGAAATCATCGTCAACGCACCGGTTGCCGATGTCTATGACGACATTCGCATGCAAGAACATCTGATGCGGTGGTCGGCATGGCCAAAGGAGACCAAGTCAACCTGCTCGGTCGAAGGCACTGATGGCGCGGTTGGCGTGAAAACAGCGTTCTTCACAAAGGGCAAACGGGTCGGACATCAAGAGGTCGTCAGCCTGAAAGAAAATGAAGAGGTCGCACTCACGCTGATCGGCCCCGGCCCACCGCACCGGCCAAAACTGACCTTTAAATTACATCCCGAAGGTGATCACCAAACCCGCGTGCTGGCGCATTTCACCAACGAACTAACGCGACCGTTCAATGCCATCTGGAAATTTGCGGGCCTGTCCAAATGGACGCGCGAGATGCACCGCAAGGATCTGGCGGGGCTCAAGGCATTCTCGGAGCCGCCGCACCTGGATATGAATGGCACACCGGTCGGGCGGCCACCGATCGGCGTCAACCCCTACGCCCATGCCAAACAAACGGTATGAACCCGCTGTGTGCTACTTTACCCATGACTTCGTTGCCGCGATAGCCCTGCACGGCGTCGGAAAGTCGCGGGTCATCAACTACAAGGTGTTGTTCATGCCGCCCCATATCGAGCAAACGCTTCCCTTTCAGACTTATCCTCGCCTGCGTGTCGAAGGGGAAATTGCGGATGTCCCCGTTCGCGGCGCATGGATGCCCACAGGTGACGGGCGGCGGTATTTCATTGTATCGCCGCAGATCAAAGCGAACACAGGCCTTGATGTCGGCGACGAGGTCGAAATGCGATTCCGGGTGGACGATCAGGATCATGTGGATGTGCCTGCGGCCCTACAATTGGCCTTGCAGGCAGATGACGCTGCACGGGCGCAGTGGGATCAGCTGACAGCCGGAAAAAAGCGCATGTTTACCCATCATGTGCTTTCCGCCAAGACAGCAATGACAGAAAACCGGCGGGTCGGTGAAGCGATCATCGCCATATCCGAAGGCATCACATTGCGTGATTTGCAAAAGCGCAAATGATAGCTCAACGCTGGTCGCAGCCTCGGGCAAATGACAACCATCATGTCGTCTGTTGCCCCCTGTCTGTTGCCGCGTTTCAAAATAATCCAGCCGCCTGTCGAAATGCGGCCATGCTGCGCATCATGGGTTATAAGGAAGACGTCGATCTGGCCTTTTCCGCACGAAACATGGACTGAGGAACCTAAGATGACAGACTCAACATTTACTGCAAAACCGCCTCTCTGGTTCTGGGCCGGGGCGGCCCTTGGGCTGGCGTGGAATGTTTTCGGACTGGTGCAGTTCGTGGGCAGCCTGACCCAGACTGAAACGAGTTTGATCGAAGGCGGCCTTACGGCCGAACAGGCCGCCACGATGACAGGTTACCCTGTCTGGATGACGATCGCCTTTGCGATCGGTGTTGGTGGCGGCACAATCGGCTGCGCCCTGTTGCTGATGCGGAACGGCCTTGCGGTGCCGGTCTTTGTGGCGTCGCTGGCTGGCTACGCGCTGCTCTACATCGGCGATATTGTCTACGGCGTCTTTGCGGCGATGGGCGCGCCGCAGGTCATCGTTCTGACGATGGTCGTTGCCATCGCTGCGGCCTTGCTTTGGCTGTCACTAAAGGCCCGCCAACAATTCCTGCTCACCTGAACTTCCGACGAAAACCCCTGAAATCGCCTTACACACATCAAAGGAGACACCGATGCACTACATGATCGCATTCAACGAACTGCCAGACGATTTTGCGAAGCGCCAGGACCCCGACGCCGCTGGCCCCTATTGGGGGGCCTGGAACGCCTATATGGGCGCCATGGGACAGGCTGGCGTCATGGTGCAGGGCAACGGATTGCTTCCGCCGGACACCGCATCCACCGTGCGCCTGCGCAATGGCCAACGCGAAGTCCATGACGGACCCTTCGCCGATACCAAGGAACAGCTCGCCGGATATTGCATCATCGACGTTGCAGATCTGGACGCCGCACTCGACTGGGCTGCCAAATCCCCTGCGGCCTTGACCGGATCCGTTGAGGTGCGTCCAGTCATGCCGCCGCCAAATGCGTGAAAATCCAGCCGGATTACCGCGCGACCATGCCGAATTGGTCGCGCGGGACAGCTATGGCAAATTGCTGGCGTTGATTGCCCGGCGGACGCGCGATGTCGCTGCCGCAGAAGACGCCTTGTCCGAGGCATTTGCCGCCGCGCTGAACAGCTGGTCCGAAAACGGCGTGCCGAGTAACCCGCAGGCCTGGCTTTTGACAGTGGCACGGCGCAACGCCGGGCAGGCCTTTCGCAAGGGAATGGTGCGCCAGAACGCCCAACATGTGATTGAAATGATGCATGACGAAGCCCAATCCAATACAGGCTCCGACAGGGTCGATGACCGGCTGCGCCTGTTGTTCGTCTGCGCCCATCCGGCCATTGCACCGGATATCCGCACACCGCTGATGCTGCAGACAGTGCTTGGCGTTGATGCGGCGCGGATCGGCAGATCATTTTTCGTTAAAGACAGCACAATGGGCCAGCGTCTTGTCCGTGCCAAGGCCAAGATGCGCGACGCGGGTATCCCGTTCGACATGCCGGAACCCACAGACCTGCCCGCCAGGCTGAACGACGTGATGGCAGCCATCTATGCAGCCTTTACCATTGGCTGGTCGGATCTGGATGCGTATGCCGAGAACGGGCAGGACTTCGTGGATGAGGCGCTGTTTCTCGCCCGTCTTGTGGTGGATGCGCTGCAGATGCAGGCAGAACCCAAAGGCCTTTTGTCATTGATGCTTTACTGCGAAGCGCGACGGCCCGCACGCACAGGAACAGACGGCGGCTTTGTCCCTCTCGCCGAACAGGATAGCACGCTTTGGTCGCGGGACATGATCCGTTACGCAGAAAACTGGTTGCGCCGCGCTGCAGCACTCGGCACCCCGGGGCGCTATCAGACCGAAGCGGCGATCCAGTCCTATCATGTCCAGCTGTCGCAATCGCCTGATTTACCGGGTGATGCTCTACTGAAGCTTTACGACGCATTGATCACGCAGACTGAAAGCCTCGGTGCTGCAATCGCGCGCGCCGCCGCCTATGCGCGGTGCGGGCGGCCCGAGGCTGCCTTGGCGCAGCTTGACTCCTTGCCGCTCGGTCTGATCCAAGATCACCAACCATTCTGGGTTGCACGCGCGACCATTCTTGCAGCATACGGCCACTTTGACGACGCTGCTGCAGCCTTCGATACCGCGATTGCCAAGACCAACGACCCTGCTTTGCGCAGCTTCCTGACGCAGAAACGCAAAATGACTTTGACAACCTAACTTCGGCGTAAACACACATTCTAGCAGACATGAACGCAGTGCCGTCGAATGGCAGTAGGGACTTAGTCTGCAGTGCTTAGAGTTTTGAAAATGCTGCACGAACCGCGAATGACCGGTTCGGAGAAGCTGCAGCGCGGGGACGACTTTTACGTCGAATGTCTGCTCAGGGCCGGAAATGTCACGAACGATAGCCACAGTCGGTACCGTTGGACATTTTGCTGATGCCAGAAAGTCGCCGTTCCGTTGTTATCACGCCGCTCCCGTAGCGAACGGCGGCTCGGCAAACCTGACGGTCGATATGTCGGCAGTACGCGGATCGCTTAGCCCGCTTGTCGGTGGCCTTTTGTCAATTGACCGACACTATTCAACGAGGAAATTATAATCGCGTTCAGCTCACCCCAACCCGGTAGACCGCTTCCCAGTCGATCACGCTGCCGGCGGTGACGGCCGTCGCCCCGCCAACCGGCACGACGCTGAAATACACCTTGTTGCGCGCCGGCACAGCGATGGCATCGATGAAGGCGCTCGCGATGAATTCCGCGCCACGGATGACCTCGATCTCGCTGCGGATACCGCCACCGGTTGTTATCAGACGCGCGGTATTGCTGTTTGGGAAGCCGTGGCCTGCCACCCCGATATTGACCGGCAAGTAATCAGGATCCGCATAGCCTTCGGTCGACACCGATCGCAGGATCGGCAGCATCGCGAGGTAGGCCGCCTGCAGGGTCATATTTCGCCGCCAGACCAGATGATGGGCCAGCCGCATCTCGCCGCGTTCCCAGACCCAGCGGGTGACCAGATCGGCGGCCAGCACATTGGCCGCATTATCCACTTCCCAAAGCTGCACTTTCTGGATCGCTTCAATGCGCCGGGCGCGCAGCGGCATCGCACCATCGGGGATGACGCGTTGCCCATCGACCAGCAGGATCAGCGGGCGTGTCTCCTGCATATCGCCATGCGTACTGCCGCCCATGAAATCCGATTTTCCGACCTCGCGGATGGCCACCTCGAACTCGCCGCTGTCAGTCAGCGCGATCCCTGTGGAAAACGTGGTCTCTCCGGCACGACTGGCCGTGGTCAATGATGTCAGCCGCCAGCCTAGAGCGCGGGTGGCAGGATCATCATAGCGGGTCAGCGACCAGCGGATGTATTTGGCAGGCTCGCCTGCGCGCTGCGCGATCTGGATCGCACCCGCACTTAGGGTGAGGACCAGCTCGTCATCGGGGAATGTATCGGCGGCAGGGGCGGGCAGGCGGGAAGGGATCTCTGTTCCGTCAACCAGCAGCACCTTCAGAACGGTCACTGCGGCTGGCGTGTAAACGCTTTGCCCTTGCAGGCGGTTATCGATGACCAGAAAGGCGTTTTTGATCGATGTCTGCCCCGCAACTGCCAGCGGACCGGTCCAGAGCCACCAACCGTCGCCGATGTGGCGCGCGGCTATTGTCGCTGTGCCGGAGATGGCCCCGATCGGTTTGATCGAAACGCTGCGCACCAGGGGCGATGACAGCTTGGCGAAGATGGTCACCACATCGGTGATAGCGCGCAGGATCAGACCGTCGGCAGGGCGAATTTCGACATTGGCGCCAGCCGGCACAGTCACAGTGCCATCTGCATTGATCACAGGTGTCCCGCTACCAGCGGTTGTTGCGACGGTTGCAACGCCGGGCCAGAGATCGGCGACCGGGCCAGGGTCGGCCAGAAGGCCCGAGATGCGCTCACGGTCAGGGTCAACCGTCTCGCGCCGCGCGCTGGCGATTGCCACCCTAAAGGGCGTGAGCACCACCGCAGCGCCCGTTGCGTTGGCATAATCAACATTGATCTGCGTGGTGCCAGTGGGAACCACATCCTCCGCCACCCACCAACCGCCGCGCGGTGCAAAGGGTACGCTCAGCACCAGCGCGTTTGACCCGTTCAGGAACCGCAAGGCTGCGGGTTGGCCTGCGCCACCGATGCGCCGGAACGCCATCCGCAGCGTCGCACCGACCACGACCGCAACATTCGCGAGCGACGTGCGCATAAACAGGCGGCCAGCTGGCGCGATTGTTGTCTGGCCAGGTGCGAAGGTGACGCCATTGGTCGGTGCCATGTAATCGTCTGGCCGTAGCGAGTAGATAAGGCCAAAGCGTTCGGCGGGAAACGGATCGATTAGCGCATTGTCGATCCGGCCCAGTGTGGGATAGCGAGCGACCTCTGTCTGGGTGCTGCCAGTGTCACGGCGATAGCGGATGATCTCGTCTGGGGCAGCGACCATGAACTGCCCGCCATCAGCCATGGCTGCACGACCCGCGGCAAGATCTGCAAACACAACTGCATTTACAAAGGCCGCGTCCCGGACAGATTGAGCATCAACGCGCGCGGCTTCTGTGATCACCCTTGCAGTCTCGGACAGCACCCGATCCACACCCGCCTTGCTGGCATAATGCCGCGCAGAAAACTGCTCCGGTGCGACAGGCACGTCCACCGGATTGGCGGCCCAGCGTGCGGCGGCTTGCACACTTTCTACCGCCACATCCCGCGCTGCGCGCGCCTCGGCAAGCTCGATCGGCGTGATGGGCGGTGCGACCATATCCACCCCGTCGGCGATATCAAAACTGTCCGTGCCTTCTGGGACCGCCACCTGAAACATCCGGTCAGCGTCCTTGAGCCGGACCTTCACCAGATAGAGCCCGGGCACGATGCTGGCGGTGATGGCCCCGTTGTTGTTGGTTTGCATAGCAAAAGGTTCGTCCACGATCACCACACCGCCTTGGGAGGCGGGTTTGCGCACGGCGCGCAACCACATCAGCGTTTTGTTGGCAAAGTGGGTCCCGTCCGGCGTGCGCAGCACACCGGTTACAGTTCGTGTCACTGTCATTGCAGGCCTCGTTACAGACTTGGAAAGGGCGCGGCGGGCAGGCGCAGCTCGATCAGCGGAATGGAGGTGATCGACCCCATGCGTTCGAAATCCAGCGTCACATCCATGATGTCGCTGTCAAAACGCACCGGCACATCGAAGGCAAAGCCGGCGGTGACAATCGCGCCCGGACCAGGCGGTGTATCAAATGTCACAATGCCGGTTGTTACATCCACCGACCACCCGCTGAATAGTTCGACCTCGCTTAAGGCGACACGCACCGAGCCTGCCACCGGCTTGCTGATTTTGCGCGTCCAGCCCAGTTCTGCCGTGCCGTATCGCTTGCAAAGTCGAAACTGCTTCTGGTTGCCATCGCCGGTACCAATCACCTGATCGCGGGCATCGATCGCGCGGGACGGAAGGCAGGAGGTGTAATCTGCCCAGTCTTTATAGCGGAAGCCGTAGAGCCTGCCACCACGTGCCTCGAAAAACGCCACCACCGCTTGAAGGTCATCCGCACGCCGGATGCCGTAAGCCACATCGAAGCGCCGCCGCGAGTCCGCCCAGCTGGCATTGCGCTCCTCGGCACCCGAGGCGAGCTCAACGATCTGCACCTTGCGCTGTGGTCCGCCGCGCGCACCGCGGCTGATATTGTCGGGAAACCGCACTTCATGAAACGCCATCACATATTCCTTCTGCCCATCGCGACCGCGCGCTGCATGTCAGCCGCGATCTGGCTGCGCGATTGCTGGAAGCTTTCCGCATCGCGGGTCTGGATGTTCACCACGACGGGAGGCATCGCGCGGGCACTGACCCCACCACTGTCACCGCGGGTCTCGTCGATGATGCGCTCGCGCGGATGTACCATCGCCAGAAACCCGCCGCGCCCGTCAAGCCCGCCGCTGCGGGGGGCATAACCGGTGTGACCGCCACCATCGAATGATTGCGCGGGCGCAAAGGCACCCGCGATGGCTTGCCCGAAGCCGCCCGACATGCCGCCCAGTGCACCGGTCAAGGCGCCGGCGACGGGTCCGATGATGAAGCGGCGTGCGGCCAGCTTGGCAAGATCGGCAATCATGCTGGTGACAAGGCTGGTGAAAGACAGCTTGCCTGTCTTCACGAAATCCACCACGGCATCCTCGGCGCCTTCAAAAGCATCGACCAGCACATCGCCGACCTGGCCGCCGATATCGCGGGCGCGGTCGACATAGGCACCCAGCTGTTGCAGCAGAGCGTCCCAGCCGGTCTTGGCTGCCTCAGCGCCATCAACAAGCCGCTCTGCCGCGCGTCCACCGGCAGCGCCTGCTGCATCGAGTGCGTCAGTGATTGCGTTACCTGACAAGGTAACTTCATCCAGCGCGCCGCTGCCGTCTTCACCTGCTGCCACCATCGCCTGGCGTAGCGCTTCCCAGCTGTCCAGCGGCATGGTCAGCCCGGCAAAGATCTCCTGATAGGTCTGGCGGAATTCCGTGGCCGATTGGCGGGATGCCCGTGCGCTATCCTCCAATCCCAGATCGGGCACAGCAATAGCATTTGCTTCAAACGCACGCTGAAATGCGTCACGCGCACCGGTGGCGGCGCGCGTTGCTGCCCCTTCGAACTGGTTGGCGATGCGCGCAACAGAAACCGGATCAAGCGCGCCGATGGCGATGGGTGCACCACCGGTGGCCCACTCGGGCAGCAGCGCCAGCGCGCTGTTCAGGCCGCCGATAAAACGGTTGCTGCGATCGACCACGGCATTGAGCATGGATTCCACACCGCTGATCAGCGTGTTCGCTGCCTGGAATGCAAAATCACCGATGGTTGCCGGCAGTGCGCCCCAGATCACTTTGATCGCGTCATAGGCGCCTTGAAAGGTGTTCAAAGCGTTGTTGCCAAAGCCCACGACAGAAACGAGCGCGTCCTGCATCGCATCAGCGGTGTCGGCTTTGAAATCATACCAGGTTGCGGCAGTGGCAGCGCCGAGCCCGACCGCGCCGTCCTTCATCCGGCCCCAGACTTCGACACCGAGATCACCGAGCAGGCTCATCGCGGCACCAAAGCTGCCCGCACCCTGCACCAGCTTGCCAAACCAGAAGATCAGTTCGCCAGCCCCTACGACCAGCGCACCGATACCGGTACGGATCAAGGCGCCACGCAGAAAGATCAGCGCGCCGGACAGGGTCATGGTGGCAAGCCGCGCCGCAATGAACCCTGCCACATAACGCCCACCCATGAAGGCCGCGAGTGCAATCCCGTAAGCCGCGACCCGTTCAAGGTTGTCGGCGAGAAAGATGATGCCTTGGGCAACGCCATTGGATGCGCCCAGCAGCGTGTCATAGGTCCCCACCAGCCCTAACGCAGCATTCCCCATCAGCACAAACGCATCACCGATTGTTGCGGGCATCGCATCAGCCTCGGATCGCAGCAGTTCCAGATTGCCGACAAGGGCGCGGCGGATCACATCGCCGGTGATCACGCCTTGCGCGCCAAGCCCGCGCAGCGCGTTGACGTTGACGCCAAGTTCGGCCGCCAGCAGTTCGGCAACGCGGCCACCGCTTTGGATCACGGTATTGAGGTTATCCCCGCGCAACGTGCCCAGCGCCATGGCCTTCGACAGCGCTGTGCTGACACTGGCCGCCCGTTCCTGCCGCGCTCCCGAGACCACCAGCGCATTGTTCAGGGCTTCGGTAAAATCCAGGGTGTCATTGGTCGACAGCCCCAGCTCGCGCAGGGCGGTGGCATTGGCGAGATAGGACCCGGTGGTTTGCTCCAGCGAGGAGTAGGTCCGGCGCGCCATCTTTGCCAGCCGGTCCATCACCAGCGCGCCGCGCTCTTGCGATCCGGTCGCGAGATCAACCCGCGAGCGCAGATCCGTCCAGGTGTCGGTATAGGCCACCAGCTGGCGCACGCTGATCGCGGCCCCGAGGATGCCCATGACACGGCGCACCACCAGTCCGGCGGTATCAGCGGCACGCACGACGCGCCCGAAAGCCCGCTCGCCGCTGTCACCGACGCCCTGGAACTCGGCTTTCACCTGCCGGCCCCCTTCCGCCACAAGGCGGACAGAGACGCGTTTGCTACTGCTCATGGCCGGTACTTCCTGCTCTGATCTGGTCGTTCAATTGCCGGACCATCTCGGCCTCGATCTCTGGCAGCAGTTCGGCTGCGGCTTGGGCGGGTACGCCCAGCGCGCGGGCCAGTGCGAGCGCGGCACCCATGTCCCAGCCAATTACAGCGTTGGGGGCAAGGCGCAGCTGACCACCGAGGCGCAGCACCAGATCCCAGACCTGCGCCCCTTCGCGGGTCAGGGGCGCGTGGAGGGTTTGCGGGCAGTCCGGGCACGCGCCTTCGCAGGCGGCGCAATAGGCGTCGCCCCCGCCGTAGTGCCAGGCAGCGAAGGCGCGGAGACGTTTTTTTCCGCATCCAGCAGAAAGCCTCCCGCCAGATAGCGGGTCTGGAAGGCGTCAAAGATCACCCAGATATCCAGCAGGGCATCAAGGCCGGCGTCAGTGACCGCAACAGGATTGCCATCGGCATCGCCGACACCCTCCCATGCGGTGACCACGCGGCGTGCGACCGCCTTGGCCATAATGATACCGGCGTCATCGCGGGCAGCGAGGTCGGCGTTTGTCAGTGCATGCTGTGTGTTTGGTGGATCAGACGAAACGCTGCTTTGCTTGCTGACAGCGACAACCGCAGGGTCGCGGCGTGCGGCGGCCATCACGGCTGTGGTGAGCGGCTCTACCTGCAGGCGCACGCCATGGCCAAGGTCGATCCATGTGGCCTTCTTCGTCAGATTAAGGCGCAGCATCGGCAAGTCTCCTTTGTGATGATGAAATCGCGCATGGTCAGTAGCTCGCGATGCTGTTGGTGAGGACGGCGGTGCACATGCGAGCCGGGCTTGTGGCTTTGGCGGCCTGCCAGTCAAAGCTGGCTTGCACACCTTGCGGACCCGCAATCTCGATCCGCGGGATCGGCAGATAGACGGCATGTGCTGTGAAGGCAAAACTGGCACTGGCGCCCAGCGTATAGGTGAATTCCAGCTCGCAGGGCGCGCCGTCGATGGCCTGGGTCACCAGCGCATTGTCGGCAAAGCGCACCTCGATCCGGCCGGTGAGCGCTGCCATGGTTGGCTCTGCACCATCAATGCGGCCATCGCCACGGATGGTCTCGATCCGGTCGAGGTTATTGGCATAGGTGATCTCGGCCGACACCACATTGCCCAGCGCTGTGCCATTGCGTTTCACCGCGCCGTTGAAATGGCCAAATCGCTGCAAGCCCAATGTGGCGGGCGTGCCAGCCGCGCTCTCCACCGCGATGCTTTCGCCTTGGGCGATCAGGCGTGCGGTAGCGGTCAGCAGGCCCGAGCGCTGCATTTGCCAGCTCAGCTGATCGAGCACACAGCCCGCATACATCGCATAGCGCGGCACCTCTGGCATCGCCGTCTCGATCGCCATGCTGGGCAGATTCCAGTTGCCGGACTGGAACGTATGCGTCTTGACCGTGGTGCCGGTTGTCACCGGTTGCCCGAACGCAGCCTTCAGCCAATAGCCGAACGCTTCCACGTCAATCGGGACGACGACCTCGCCGTCGGCCGTTACTGCATCCTTCACAGGTGCCAGCGGATCGCGGCCATAGCCCAGCAATTCAGATGCCAAAAGCGGCTGTTCCGCGCCTAGTGTGGCCCGCGCAAAGGGCATCAATCGGAACCCGCTGGCCGGCGCGGTGCCGTAAACCGTTTCGTACGCCAGCGCCATCTGCGCCCGCGCGCCTTGCGCTCGTGCCATGGGAGTCTCCTTGTTATGTTTTGGGGAGTATTGAGGGTGTTGGTTTTGGCTTGGGTGCAGCAGGCCAGACGGCTATGCACGCGACAACAATTGAATGTTGCGGGGATGAACGATGGATAGTGTGGTGATGGTTGTTCTGGGCCTGCTAGTGCTTTACCTGGTCATCTGGATTTACATCCTGTTGCCCGCCCGCATGGCCGAAACCCGAGGCCGCAATGCTTTGGGCTGGGTGCTGCTGAGTGTGTTCTTCTCGCCGCTGCTCGCCTGCCTGCTACTCTGGCTGTTGGGCGACAACCCGAACCGCAGCAGCGCACGGGTCTGACTGCACGATGTTATGCCAAGGGGCTTGCGCTTGAATAATGCAGAACGACTGTGATCACGGCGGCTTTAAGTGCCGCAGCACCCTCGATCGGCAAATCAACAGGCTGCGGCGCGTCCGCTTCAACCCAATCGCAACGCCCGGCCAGTGTGCGATCGGCGTTGATCACCGCGCCAATACTGGCGCAAAGCGCATCGAACAGGGCGTCGCGCTGGTTGGGGGATTGAACTACCACCTCCAGCTCCGCGCGGTGCTGAAAATGGTACATCAGCGGCGACAAGGTGACAGCGGGTTCCCCAGGATCACCATCGCGCAAAATGATCAGGCCGGCAGGCGGCACCCGTTCTGGCAAGACCTCGCCGCGCAGCACCGGCACATGCGGGATTGATCGCAACAGGTCCGCCAGAGCGGTGAGGGTCGCTTCGCGGATGGTGGTCATGGAGTTCGGGCCTTCGTGGCAGTGTTGCAGATTGTGTCGGATCAACCAGCTCTAAGACGGTGATGATCGTAGTGCCGACCATGATCGGTGCGATCACCCCGGTAATCATGCTGATGATCGTGATCATGGTGCCGGTCATCAGCTGGCGTTCGGTCGACCTCGGTAGAATTATTGACATGTACGGCGATTTACCGTACATGGTCACTCAAAGGAGACCTGCCATGTTTGCTCTTGGTACTGTGGCCCCGACAGCGGGGAAGATGGAAGCCCGCAAGGAAATCCGCATGCACCGCGTTGATGAAGACCGGATTAAGGCCGCGGCCGCAGCCACCGGCTTGCAAGAAGCCGACTTTATTCGCCAAGCGGCACTCTTGCGTGCACAAGAGGTTGAACAGCGCCTTTCGTTGTCGATCTTGCCTGTTGATGCTTTTGACGCGTTCAAAGTGGCAATCGAGGCTCCAGGCCGGCTTGTTCCTGGCCTCGCCCGTGCAGCCGCGGCGACGAAGGGCGTGCTGAAGGATGCCGGCTGAGCAGGCGGCAGATCTGTCTGCCCTGACGATTGCACGATTTGACAAGGCGCTGCATGACCGCAGCGCCTTTTCTTGCGGCTTTGCCCCCATCGACAATTTCCTGAAATCCTCGCTGTCCGATCAAGTCGCGGACGGTATGGTCGCAGCATGGATGGCTATGAACGATGGTGATGCGGCCGTGCTTGGTTTTTACACGCTGGGTGCTTTGGCTGTTCGCGCTGCATTGGGGCCCAAGAAATGGCAGCGCGCGCGTGTGCCGGATATCCCGGTGATCTACATCCGTGCCGTGGCGGTGCATGTTGATATGCAAGGCAAGGGTGTCGGCACCGCGCTGTTGATCGACGCAATGAAACGCTGCCTTGAAATCTCGGTCCAGATGGGAGCTGCAGCGATCGTACTGGATGTTCTGGAGGATGCCCAATTCCAGCGGCGCCGGGATTTTTATGAAGGGCTGGGATTCCGGCATCTGGGCGATTCGGATAATCCACATCGGGTTTATATTTCGATGTCCGATGTCAGAGCGACCTTGGGTGGGTGATGCGGCCAATTCCGTGCGCGATCGGTGACGGCTGTTCAACTGCTTGTAGCGCTTGCGTTGATGGACGTGCGATGTTGAACTCTGGCCAACTGAACGCGGCAGAAATCGGAGTGGCCTGTTGACCAAGAAACCCATAAGTGTTGCGGCCCTTGATGAGTTGGGGCGTGTGCGTTTGTCAAACTCCTTCTTCCTGCGTGAATTCTTGTACAGTGAAGTCGCCAATCTCCACGGTATCCCGAATATTCCCGATGATCCCGATCTTGCCGTGATGGTCGGCAAGCGCCTTTGCGAGGATCTTCTCGAGCCATTGCAAGAAACATTTGGAAAGATCGTCATCCGGTCGGCTTATAGGTCCTGCGAAGTGAATGGATTTTGCAACGAACAGCAACGCGCCAAGAAAAAAGGCTACAGTTGCGCGTCGAACGAAGCCAACTTTGCGGGTCACATCTGGGACCGCCGGGATGCGGAAGGCTATGCTGGTGCTACAGCCTGCATTGTGATCCCGTGGTTTGCAGACCGTTATGAAGCTGGTGCGGACTGGCGCTCACTTGCGTGGTGGATCCACGACCATCTGCCTTACTCCAGCCTGTATTTCTTTCCGCGGCTTGCGGCATTCAACATTACCTGGCACGAAAAACCCGAGCGCAGGATCGACAGTTACGTTGATCCGCGAGGTTGCCTGACCAAGCCCGGTATGTCGGACCACGAGGACGATCATGTGCAGTGCTATCCCGGGTTTCCAGTTCTGTCGGTCACGGCCGATTAGGAATGTCTCGCCATCCAACCCGCCACAATCAACCCTGGCACCTTATCATGCACCCGCCGTGCATCCCGCGCCAGATCTAGCCGTTTGCGCAGTTGTACCTGCGGAACCAGCAGAAAGACCGGCACGGTGGTCAGCCCGCGGCCGGTCTTTGAGCGTGACCTGACCGCCCGTCCTGCGGTGCTGAGCCGGCCTTCCGCCACAAGCAAACTTGGGCCCCGCCGTCGATAAACAAACCGCAACCTTAGCCCGGTGCGCTGTTCCCAAGCGGCTGGCGTAATCCGCCCGCCGCGGCTGGATTTCCCGGCGGCCGCTGTCGGGATTGCCAGCCAGAAACCGTTTTTTGCGCGAATGAGAGGACCGGTGTCGTGGGCGCTGACGATCACCGGCGCTTTTGACCAGACCAGCGCCGCGGCGTTCAGGCTGGACCGGCCTTTGGGGAATTGCTCTGACCTGATCGTGCGCGCCAGCCTTTGACCCAGCCCGGCGCCGGTAATCTGGCTGCGCCACGAGGACTTCAGCTCGTTGCCGGCTGTGCGCATAGCGCTCGATACCGCGCGCTCGCCGGCTTTGATCTCGGCGGCCATCAGACTGATCAGCTTGGGTGCGATATCAACTGTGAACTTCATGCCGGCCTCAGATCGACGGTCCAGATCAGCCGTTCGCGATCGCGCACAGGCTCGCCCTGAATGGTGAAGCTATCGGTACCGATCACGATCAGATCGCCGGGGCGGGGATCGGACAGATCGGACACGCGCACGTCCACCATCATTGTGTCGCTGACAAAGCGCCCTGCGCCGAACTCGCTGATCCGGTCCGGTGCGCGGTGGATGACGCGGATCGGGCGTTCTTCGGATGTGCTGGCAGATATCCAGAGCGCGCCTGCCGCCATAGATGTGTTGGCATAGACGCGGTTCATGGCGGCAGCGAAGACATTCATCACGATGATGCCCGCCGATCAGTTCGAGGTCTGCAGGCGGATCGCCATACGGGGGCGTTTGTTGACGGGCAGGATCGAGCTTTCGGTCATCAGATCGATCCAGCGACCTTTGGCATCGATCATCTGGCGGGCGTAAAGCGGCAGACCGATCGTGTTGGCGGTTTCCAACAGGTTGGCGGGACCGCCATAGGTGGTGAAGGTGTCGAAGGTCCCCATCGGGAATGCGATACCCTCGCCCGCAGGGATCAGCCGTTCGGAGGTGCCACCCGAGAGCGTGACAGAGCCGTTGTATTCCTCGAACAGCATGCCGGCGAAAGGGAAAGCGCGGCGCATGTCCTCGCGCAGCGGCTGGCCACCGGTGGCAGAGAAGAACTTGTACGCTTCTTCGGTCTTGGGATGGCTGATCAGCTTGTCGAAGAATTCGGAACTGACCAGCGCATGGGCGGTAGTCATGGTCTCGCCCAGAAGGTTGTCCTCCATTGCGCGCAGCACATTGCGGACCTTGGCCTGGATATTGGTTCCGGCCGTGCCGAACACGAAGTCGATCGAGATCTGCTCGAGGCCGAACTCGGTGAAGTAGTTGTAGAGTGTGGTGCCCGCACCGTCTTTCACGATACCGCGCAGGGCGTTCATCTCCATATATTCGCGTGTCTGGGCGTGCTTGCGGCGCATCAGTGTCAGCTTACGGTTCATCACCTCGACCAGCGGATCGGCGGCGTCTGACAGGCCCAATGCGGGCATGCCCTGAATGTCGGCGGGCAGGATGACGTCGTCATGCGGAATCCAGGGCAGCGCAAAGGAGCGCATCGAGCGCTGTTCGCGATTGCCGACTGTGGCGGGTGCGCCCAGCGGCACCGAGGGCAGCAGGCTCAGCACGCCGGCGCGCTGTTCGATTACGATCGCGCGTTGGGTGACGCCTTCGAAGCGAAACAGGCCGATCTGGCCGAGGCGGGTATAGAGATTTGGCAGTATGTTGATGGCCTGCGTCATCTCTGCGAGCGAGTAGCCGCCCGCGTCAAACGGGTTGCGGGTGATGGTCATGGGGAACTCCGGGGGCATGAGAGGGAAGGGGCGGTTGTGGTGACATGGCGCAGAGCGCCGGCCGCGGCGCCGCGTGTGACGGGCGCCGGTTCGGCATCATCTACATTTGTCCTCGCGCAGGGATCAGGCGGTATCGCGCGGCACGATCCCGATGGCGGCAAGCTGGCCGTGCTTGGTGGCGGTTTTGGCCGCGTCATCGACGGTCGCATCAAACACCAGCGCCGCTTTGGACACGATCGCGGGACCGCGCAGGACCACCAGACCTGTAGCGTCTGCTGCACTGGCATCGACAGCAGAAAGCAAAACAGCCGCGGCGGTTTGCGCGCCGTCTGTGCCGCCCGAGGTCGCAAGCTTGTACTTGCCGCTGGCGGTGATGCGACCAAGGACTGCGCCGACGGGATAGGCGGTGCCGGCCAGCAGGGTGATCGTTTCGCGTGTGAAGTTTGGATTGAGCTCGTATTTGAGCACATCGCCCATGCCGGGCGGTTGGGTCAGGACAGGCATTGGTCAGTCTCCGTAGTTTTGGGGCAGCGGCAGGTTGGGGTGGCGCATTGTCAGCGTTTGGCGTCGGTTGCAGCCTTTTTTGCGGCTGCAATGATCGGGCTGTCTGTTGCGGCTGTCGCGGCAGGAGCCGTGGCAATGATCCCTGCCGCATCGCTGCGCGCGGCAAGGTCGGCCAGAACCCGCGCACGCAAAGCTTCGGGTTTCAAGCCGCGCGCCACAGCATCGGCGGCGTCGATGCGCACACCAAGCCGTGCCGCCTGCGCGCAAACCTGTGCCACCTCGGCGGCCTCGGCCCGTACGGCGTCAGCGGTCATCGCTGCATCTGGTGTTGGGGTGGTTGGCTCTGCGCGGTCGGTTTGGGCTATCGGTGTCGGGTTGGATGTTGGCATTGACGTTGCAGACGCTGTGGGCTGGGACGTTACCGCTTGATCTGCGGGCGCATTGGTACCTGTGGGCGGCGCCGGCTCCGTCGCGCTGGTGTCAGTGCCGGTCCGGTTGCCAGTATTGGCGTCGGTGTCGGTGTCGGTATCGATTGCGGTTGGTGCGGTGCTCATCTGTTGTTTCTTTCTGCTGGGTGAGGTGGTGCCGCGCGGGGCGGCGGCGAAGGCGCTGAACGCGGTGACCGGATCGGCCAGCGCGTCGGCAAGACCGGCGGTGATGGCATCGATGCCGCGGAACACGGCCGCTTCGGTGGCGAGCGCTGCGTCCTGGGACAACCGTTTCCCGCGTCCTGCGGCGACGGTCTCGGCAAAAAGAAACCGCACTACTTCCAGCTGGCGCTGCATTTCACCATGCATGGCCTCGGGCAGCGGCTGATATGGATTGGCGTCGATCTTGTAGGCGCCCGCATGGATCAGTGTGACGGCGATGCCCTTTTGATCCAGCGCACCACTCATGTCGGTATGCAGCGCCACAACACCGATACTGCCCACAGCCCCGGTGCGGGGCAGGATGATCCGGTCGGCTTGTGAGGCCAGAACATATCCTGCTGAGAGCGCATGTTCGGCGACAAAAGCGTGCACCGGCTTCTGCGCCCGCGCGGCCCTGATGCGATCGGCCAGATCGAAGGCACCCGCAACCTCGCCGCCGAAACTGTCGATATCGAGTGCGATGCCGTGCACGCCGGGATCAGTGAGTGCTGCCTGCAGTTGGGCCGCGATCCCTTCATAAGAGGTCAGGCCAGAGGATTGCCCGATCCAGGCACCGCGATGCACCAGCGTGCCGGCGATTTCGATCACAGCAATCCCGTCCACCACGGCGTAAGGCGCTGTGCCATTGCGCTGGTGTCGCCGGGCCAGATCACTGCCGAACAGCGACGCCCGGACGGGCAGGGCGGCCGCGCCCTGTTCGGCGGCTTCGATATCGAGACCCCGGAAGGTAATGTCCTGCCCGGTGATCCGCGGCCCCAGCCCTGACAGAAACGCCAGCGCCTTGGCGGGATCGACCATCAGCGGGGTGTTGAAGGCGCGCTGCGCGATCTGTGCGTGATGCATCATATGCCGTCCTTCATAGCGGATTTTCTGGGACGTCCGCTTGCAGTATTGTCTGTGCCGTTGTCATCCGCGCCGTCGCGGGTGCCGTCACCGTCATCATTGCGCCCATGATCATCGTCGCGGCCATCATCATCGCCGGTGGCCCCGACTGGTCCGCCCGGCCCCTGCGCGGGCGAGCCCGGGCGGCGGAAGTCGAGACCAAGATTACGTTCGCGCTTTCGTTCGGCCGCAATCTCGCGGTCGACCTGTTCGGCGTCATAGCCGCGCTCGGACAGGGCTTGGGTGCGGGATTTGAGCCCTGCCTCGATCTGCAGAATCTCGGCCGAGGCGTCCTTCATCGGATCGACCCAATCCCATTTGGTCGGCAACCACGCACAAGCCTGATACTGCCGCCGCTGGCTGTCATAGCCGGGCAGATCAAGCGCTCCCGACAGCACAGCCGTGTCCAGCCAGCGCATCCAGACCGCACGGCACATCTGGAAGACCAGCACAGAATGCTGCCAGGCCGAGATCCGGCGGCGGAATTCAATCAGGGTTATGCGGGTATTGGAGAAGTTGCCCTTCGCTGTGTCGCCGGTCAGATAGCCGTAGGGTATGCCCAAAGCTGCACTGATCTGCAGGAGCGTGCGGTACTGGAACAGCTCGTAGGTGCCGCCCGAGTCTGGCGTGGCGGGTGTCGAGACATCTTCGCCCGGATCAAGCCGCACCACCTGTCCGGGCTCGACCTCCAGATCCTCATCGGTCGGTTCCAGCGGCGTTTCCGGTGCAGGCGAGGTGATGAACATCGCGAACATCGCCGCGATCTTTTTGCGCTCAAGCTCGGCATCATCGTAAAGGTCCAGCGTGAACAGCTTGACGATAGCGGCGGTAAACCGCGACATGCCGCGCAGCTGACCGGCTTCCACCGGATCAAGCACATGGATCACATCTGTGGCCGGAACCCGCACCGTTTCGCCTGCAAGGCCGGGATCGGTCAGATCACCGGGATGCCGGCGCAGAAAGTGATAGGCCACACGGCGGCCGATGCCGTCAAACTCGATGCCTTGCCGGATCAGCCCCGCGCCTGGCAGCGTGCGGTTCATATCAAGTGGTAGCATCTCGGACGGCAGCATCTGTAGTTGCAGCGGCACGGTGAGACCGTCTTCTGCGCGTCGCGGCCTGATCCGCAAAAACACCTCGCCCGCCAAAAACACCTCGCGCGCGGCACGGCGCTGCAGCCCGTAGAAATCCGTGAGCCCTTCGGCGTCGGCATCATCGGTCCAGGCAAGCCAGAGCAGCTGCAGCTGTTCTTTCAGCGCGGCATCGGCAATCGTTGAGGATGGCTTGATGCCATCACCAACGACATTGCTGGCAAAGCTCTCGACGGCATTGGCAGCATAGCCGTTGTTGCGCACCAGCCAGCGCGCGCGGGCGGTGATTGTATCCCCCGACGCGGTGATCAGCGTGTTCACATGGGCGCGACTGGCGCGGAACCCGCGCAGGCGCCGGTGGGATTGTGCCGCGTCAAACCCGCCGATGATGCTGCCGATGCGCTGACGAAAGGCATCAAACGCCATCGCTTACAGACCCTTCGTGGCGACGGTGCCCCAGCGCCTGCGACGCCGCATGCCTGAGGTGGCTGTGGCGATGCGGGTTTCCAGATCGGCAACGGCACGCGCGAGTTCCGCGTCCGAGCCGTAGGTGACGGTCTTGCCGTCATAGCTGACCGACCGGACCCCCGCATAACGGGCTTCCTGCAGGGCGGCCAACAAGGCGCGCATCCGTTCCAGATCCATCTCAATCCCTCATGAAGGTCGGTGTGTAAGCCCGGCGCTTGCGGCGCGGGGTGATTGGTGTGCCGGCTTTGGGTGGCGCGGGCGTATCTGGTTCAGTGGCCAGACCTGCGAAAGGAACCGCAGCTGACGCCGGGGCGACAGAGGCTCTGGTTTCGACCCCGGCCTGCGCTTCAAGCCGGCGCCAGGTCGCCTCGTCCCAGCGATCGGCACCCATGATCCATGCGGCGGCGCGGGCATAGACGCGGGTATCAAGCGCTTCGTTGCGCTCGCGCATTTTTTGCCATTCGGGGCGGGCGTAGCCGCGTTTATTGCGCACAGTGACCAATTGTTCGGCCACCAGCTGTTTGAGCCATTCGGTATCGATCCAGTCGGGCAGATGCACTGTGCCCGGCGCGTCCAGCACACCCAGCGCCCGATCTTCGTCGCTGGGACGTTCCAGCCGCAAAAAGCGGTAGGTCTCGGTCTTGAAGGTGGCCGTGGCCACAGACCAGAGCCGCGCGCCGCGCCGCAGACGCTTGCCCCCGATGGTCGCATCCACGAAGGTCGGACCTGACACCGGCGTGGCGCGGTTGAAGCCTTCAAGGCCTTTGACGGGGGCGACCTGATCAAAGCCCTGCTTGCGCGCCCATGTGTAAACCGCAGGGGCTTCGTAGCCGGTATCGATCGCCAGCTTGCCGATCACGATGACAGCGCCATTGGCGCAGGCCCATGTCCGACCCAAGAGTGCCGTCAGCTTGTCCCAGCAAGCCGGATCGTCCGGACCGCCTGCGATCACGATATGATCGACAAGCCAGCTTTCCAATCCGCGGCCCCAAGCCCAGACATCCACCTCGATGCGGTCTTTTTGTACATCGACGCCTGCGGTCAAGAACAACCCGCCCATCGGGATTTGCACGCCACCATAGGCTTCACGGCGTTCGGCCAGCCGTTGCCATTCGGGCGCGTCGCCGCTTTCAACCCATGTCTCGCCCAGCAGCGTATTGCGCGCAGCGCGCAGCATCTCTTCCGAGCCTTGGGCTGCCAACCAGTCGCGGGCGATCTGTTGCCAGCTTTTCCAGCCGAGCGGCGAATAGAGCGCCGAGAGATGGAAGCCTATCGCATAGGGATCAGCAGACACGGCCGTTGCGCGCCACGCACCGCGCGCCAGCATTTGCGTCTTGTGATGTTCGGCGATGGGCTTTTCGCAGCCTTCGCAGTGATAGGCCGCCGTATCAGGTCGCCCTTTGTCCCAGCGCAGACGCTCGAACTGCAACCATTGCATCGTGCCGCAATGCGGGCAGGGCACAAAGTAGCGCCGCTGGTCAGAAGCCTCGAACTCCCGCTCGATCCGGCTCAGCCCCCGGATCGTCGGTGTCGAGACCATGAACACCTTGCGCCGGTGCGAGAAGGTGGTGGTCCGCGCTTCGGCCAGCGTGACCGGATCACCTTCCTCGTCGGCGGACGCGGGGTAGGCGTCGACCTCATCGAGAAAGATGTAGCGCGCGGGCATAGACCGCAGGCCGGTGGCGGAATTGGCACCGGTCAGCACCAGAATGCCGCCCTGGAACTCCTTTGACAGCATCGAATTGCCGGCATCGCGCGACCGCGCCGGATTGACCCGTTCGCGCAGCACCGGCGAGTCCGAGATTAGCGGGTCGATCCGGCCGCGCGATGTGCGCTTGGCCATCTCGACGGTGGGCAGCACCGCCAGCATCGGCCCCGGCGCGTGGTGGATCACAAAGCCGATCCAGTTGTTGCCAGCCTCGGTCGCGCCAACCTGTGCCGCTTTCATGAAGCTGATCCGCTGCGCGGGGTGGTTTGGCGACAGCGCATCCATGATTGCGCGCAGATAGGGCGTGCGTGATGTCCGGTATTGTCCAGGCTCGGCCGAGGCCCGCGACGACAGCTTGCGATGCGCGTCGGCCCATTCCGACACTGTCAGATCAGGATCGGGCCGCATGCCGCTGCGCCAGACCCGCAGGATGTCCGCGGCCCCGTCAAAGCCGAGGTCGAGATCGGCGGTCAGATCATCATAATCATCATCCAAGCGAGACCCTGAGATCGGCGAGGGCGTCGAGTTGCGCTCTGACATGGGTTTCCAGCACCCTTTGCAGGATCGCGGCCTCGATGATCACCGGTGTGCCGGATTGTTTTTCCAGCTCTGCGGCGATTTCGGCCGCCATCAGGGCCGCCACACGGGGCGGCCAGGTGACCCATGTGTCGCGTTCCTGCCGCGCCAGTCGAAACACCAGCGTTTCCGCCCGTGCACGGTCGACCAGCGTGCCTTTCTTCTTCTGGATGCCAAGCTGCTTTTCCTGGGCCTGATAGACGGTCAGCGCGGTGCGGGCTTTGAGATAGGATGTGCTGTCACCCGCGCCGGATACGCCGCTACTGGTCACGCTGGCACCATCGCTGGCAGCCCCGAAGCCGCCGCGCGCGCGAAGCTGCTGGTCGGGATCGGTTGTGGCGACACGACGTGCGTCAGAAGCTGCCGCGTTGATCGATCCGTCGGCATGTACCACCAGCCGCCCGGCTTTGCGCGCTTTTTGCACCGCGCCGCGTGACAAGCCGGATCGTTCTGCATACGCGCGCTCAGATATACCTTCCATGGCGCTTGGTTTGTCCTCAACGCATTGTAAATAAACAAGAAAAACAACCTAATTCAGTTGATTACACTCCCGCGTAGAGCGATTCTGGGTGCAGGAAAACGATGCAACTCAATCCCGGAGACAACGCCATGATCGCCAAAGGCGCCCCAGCCAAAGCCCCCAGCGAAGCCCTGCTGCTGGAGATCGCAGCCAAACATTTCCACACCATCGAGACGCTAGAGACGCGCAACAGCGACCGTCTGGATTTCCACGACGTGGCGGTCTGGGCGATCCGCGCAGCACTTGCGGAGGCCTTCGAGGCCGGACGCCGCGCTGCTGCAACCACCAAATCCCAATCCTGAAAGGATACGCACATGGCCATCGCCACCACCGCCGACACAACCCGCATTTTCATCGACCGCAGCCGCTTCATGCAGGTCCTGACCCCAGCCACGCTGCAGGGCCATTTCAACGATGCGAGCCTGAACGCAGAGGTCTTCGAGATGGCGGGCCGGATCGGGATCGACTGCCTCACCGTTGAACTGGCCGATGTCGTGCCCGTTCTCAAACAACACGGGCTCATCTGAGCGCCACCAAAAAGGACCACCCGATGACATTGCCCCCTATTCTGCCCAGCCGGAACCTCGACCACGGCTTTTACCGCACCCTCACTGTTTGCCCCCAGCGCGACCGCCGCAGCGTGGAGGTCTGGGTGCTGGCCTCGACCCTGATTGCCACTGCGATTGGCGCCGACAGCGAAGATGAAATGACCGGCATCCGCGATTTTCTCGACAGCCACATGGGCCGCCACTTTGCCGATGACGTGGTCAACAACATGACTGGCTGCAACATTGACACTGAGGCCGCGATCATCGCCGCCATCCGCCGCTGGCAGGACTGGCGGATCAACCGCCAGACAGAGCGCGATCACGGTATTCCCGCCGGGCTGTCTTACCTCAACGGTTGGGTGCAGCACTTTGCCGTCGCCGCAACCATGGGCGAGCATGACTGACCGCGCCCCTGATCATAAATGACTTTACAGAGTAGGAAGCCACTATGCCCCCACTGACCGAGACCCAACGCTTGATCCTTTCCGCCGCTGCCCGGCGCGCGGATCACATCGCCTTGCCATTGCCCAAAGGGCTGCATGGTGCGGCCGCCAAGATGGTCGTCACTCGCATGACCACCAACGGCTGGCTGCAAGAGGTCGACGCAAACCTGCGCCGCAGCGAGCCACTCTGGCGCGAAACCGGTGATGGGCACGGCACGACGCTCATTGCAACGGAGGCAGGGCTGCTCGCGGTTGGGCTCGTGCCAGCCGCGTTAGGCACAGACGCTCTTGCAGGAATTCTAAAACCTCAAACCGCGCATAGACCCACCGCAGCCACAGCCCCGAAACCCGTCGCCCTGCGCACAGGCACCAAGCAGGCGCTGGTCATTGCCCTCCTGCAACGGCCTGAGGGCGCAACCATTGCTGAAATCGTCGAGGCGACAGCATGGCAAGCGCATTCAGCGCGAGGCATGATATCTGGGGCGCTGAAAAAGAAACTGGGGCTGACGATCACCTCTGTGAAGGAAGATGGCAGAGGACCTGTTTATAGGGTCGGTTGACGCTTTGTGCTTTTTGGCGTCATTTCAGATGGTGAAGTGCCGATAAACCAAATCCGTTGGATCGGGTCGCCGAGCACCTTCATCAAGAAATGCACCAAGTCGATCCGCCAATTTGGCTGATCTTTCGTTATCAGGATCAATGTAGCTCACCAGCGTTTCAAGTTTTCGGACATCCTTTCCCCAGGCACGAAGGGCGGCTGCAGCTTCATATGCAAAGCCTTTCCCTTCTGCATCAGGATATAAGAACCAACCGAGCTCCCACTCCGGAAACAGCGGCCCGGAATTAATACCGACCTGCCCCAGGCAAGCGCCACTGTCTGAGTGTTCAATCATGAGAGCACCGCACCCGAAAAGGCTCCATTGCGCGTGATCTGCGCAAAACATGCCCCAGGCAACAGATTTCGAAAACGGTCCACCCATGTAGGCTGCGCGATCTGACGCCATAAGCTGGTAATATGCGGTCCAATCATCCGCCCTCATGGGTCGCAATGTCAGGCGTGTTGTTATGAGGGTGGGGACTGTGTTCATCAGGCAGTTATCTCAAAAATTGCTTTCGACTTTATAGCTCGGGATCAATGTCCGCCCCGCCAAGTAGCCTTCGTGCAGTTTTTCGTACGTGTCACGCCAACCTGCAGCGCGACTGAGGGCGGAATTCAGCATTTGAGAGCACAACCTGTCAACTCAGCTTTGGATTGTCATCCTGATAACCTCTGCAATTTCAGTTCTTCGAAGGCCTCGCCCGTCTCAGCCAAGATGGCGCTCGCGCCTGTAAATTGCTGCCATCTCTCGATCGCCACATCGACATAGGCGGGGTTCAACTCGACGCCGTAGCAGGCGCGACCGGTGGTTTCCGCGGCGATCAGCGTAGTGCCGGACCCCATGAAAGGCTCGAAC
Organism: Yoonia sp. 67-2; assembly: GCF_035117555.1. Lineage (NCBI taxonomy): Bacteria > Pseudomonadati > Pseudomonadota > Alphaproteobacteria > Rhodobacterales > Paracoccaceae > Yoonia > Yoonia sp. 67-2. The sequence goes on along the minus strand of NZ_JAYKPK010000013.1, from coordinate 25,972 downwards.
ACAGCTTGTCCTGGGCTGGAATTGTTCAGGATCGGGCGACGCATGCATTCGACGGGCTTTTGCGTACCATGTACAGTAGTGGCATCCTGATCCTTGTTGGCGATCTGCCACAGCGTGGTCTGCTTGCGATCACCAGCCCAGTGGCCTTTGCCGGTTTTGCGCACCGCATACCAGCACGGCTCGTGCTGCCAGTGGTAATCACCGCGGCTTAGCACCAGCCGGTCCTTGGCCCAGATGATCTGCGAACGGACGTTGAAGCCCGCTGCTATAAGGCTCTCGGCCACGGTCGAGGAATGCAATGCGCCGTGCCAGACATAGGCCACATCGCCAGGAAACAGGTCCCAGGCTTCGCGCCAGTCAGCTCGGTCGTCGTTCAGCACCTTGCCAGTGCGCTTGGTCTTGGCCGCACCGGCTTGGTTGCGCCATGACGGGTCATACTCCACACCATAAGGCGGGTCGGTCACCATCAGCTGTGGTTTCACGTCGCCCAGCAACCGCCCGACCACGTCGGCCGATGTGCTGTCGCCGCAGATCAGGCGATGGGAGCCGAGCTGCCAAAGGTCACCTTGGACCGAGACGGGCGTAACCGGCACGTCCGGTACATCGTCTTCACCCTCGACCGGTCCGTCGCTGCCCAGCGCGTCGGGGTCACGCAGCAATGCGTCCAGATCATCATCGCTGATGCCTAGCAGCGACAGGTCAAAATCGTCTGCCAGTAATCCCGCGATCTCGTCGCGCAGCATAGCCTCATCCCATTCGCCCAACTCGGTCAGCTTGTTGTCGGCGATGCGGTAAGCGCGGCGCTCGGCTTCATCCAGATGACCCAAACGGATCACGGGCACATCCTTAAGACCCAGCATGGTGGCTGCCAGAACACGACCATGGCCTGCAATCAGTTCTCCATCGTCTGCGACCATGCAGGGCACGGTCCAGCCGAACTTTGCCATGCTGGCCGCGATCTTTGCGACCTGATCGGTGCCATGGATCTTGGCATTGCGCGCATAGGGGCGCAGCCGGTCAATCGGCCAGGATTCAATCTGGCTCGGCGCGAAGACGAGGTCCATGTGGAAGCTTTCATGTGGGGCAGGGTAGGCAATCGTATCGGGGCGCTGGCAGTTGCCAACGGCTGAAACATTATATGCAATCCGGATTTAACAAAGCCTGCCGCGAGCGGGTGTCTCTGGCGCGCAAAACTTCGATGATCAACGTATGGGTCAAGGGGGGCAGCTTTGTCAAATATTTTTTGACGTTGAATCAACGCGTTCTGATGGATCCATTTCGCCCTGGCTCAGGGTGGATGCTTTGGCTGGCGAGACTTGCTTCAGTTTGCATTGGATTGGTCGTTGACGGCCCTTTGCTGCCGCGCTGCAAAGTGAACGGCGCTGCAGCGCAACTTCACGAGATCGGCCATTCGTGCATCATGCAGCATTCTCGTGTCGGGAAAGTGTCGGGCAATCCAATCAGGTACGGCAAAAACGCAAAAAGCGCGTGTCCAGAAACATGCCCCTTGGTGGGTAGCACGAAGCCGGGTCGAACGTCTGGCCGGAAATTCTGCGGGCTCAGCATCCTTTCTCGCTGTCGCGATATCGCTGACAAAAGATCATGCCGTCCGAAAGTTCTTGTCAGAGCAACATGATACGCTTCTTTAAGCCATCCCCACCGGCACGAGCGCATTCTTTTGTAAAGTAAGCACCAATCAAACGCGCGATTTCACTGAGGATAGCCAACCGATGTTGACGGTAAGCATACTTCAATCAAGAGCCCCGTTGCACCAGTTCCAGAACGGTCGCAGGATCGCGACGCTCGCTTTCAACGCGGGGATCACGTCGGTTTGCAAATCATTGTCAAACCTGATGCCAAGAACGATCTGCTTGCGCCGGATCAGGTCGCTGTGCGGATGGTCCTGATCAAATGCTTTTGGCACCCGTTTAAGGCTCGTATCGCCGAAATCGATCATTGCTGCACCCCTGCTCTCGGCATCTGTGATGGCGATCCGCAACGCGTCTCCATCGCAGTCGACGGCGTTGCGATATCGGACCAATCCGTCGGCATCGAGCGCATGCATCCCTGTCATCAGCTTCGCGCCTTCCGCATCGATCTGCAAAAGCCAGCCCGGACCATTTCCGTTCGTCGGCATCCAGTAGGCGTGGACATGCGTGTTGTAGGGGCTCTTGTCCTTCGAGAACCGCACGTCACGGTAAATGCGTCCGACCTTGCCTGTGTGGTTTCTGCCCGTTGCCTGTGAAATGTCATCGGCAAAGAGGTCAGTCAGTAGCTTGAGTGGTGCTTCGATCTCGGTCTTGAATGTTTTTTTGTGGTCTTCGAACCAGTCACGGTCGTTGTTCCGGGTGAGGTCGCCAAGAAACTTGCGTGAAGTTGCGATCATCTGTGTAAAGCCGTCAGACATGGTGGTTACTCCGCTGCAAGTTTGGGGGGCATGGTGTGTAAATCAGGTGTTTGACGCGTTCCGGCCGAGCGTTCGGCTTTGCGCTCGCGTCGCAGGTAGGTGTGATAAAGCACTGGCACACCGATCAGCGTCAGCACCGAGGCAAAGCCGAGCCCGGCCATGATCGTCACCGCCATCGAGGCGAAGAAGACGTCGAACAGCAGCGGGGCCATGCCGAGGATCGTGGTGCCCGCGGCCAACACGACCGGGCGCAGGCGGCTGACGCTGGCGGTCACGATGGCCTCAGATTGCGGCAGCCCCGCCTCTTGCTTTTGGGCGTCGATTTCCTCGACCAGCACGATGGCGTTCTTGATGAGCATACCCGACAGGCTCAGCAGCCCCAACAGGGCGGTAAAGCTGAACGGCAACCCGGTCAGCAGCAGCCCGATGGCCGCACCGTTAACGGCCATCGGAACAAGCGTCCAGATCACCGCCGTCTGACGCAGCTTGCCGAACAGCAGCACAGTGATCAGCAACATCGTCCCGAATGCCAGCGGCATCTGACGACCAAGGCTCGCCTGCGCATTGGACGCACTTTCAAACTCGCCGCCCCATGCGAAACGATAACCCGGCGGCAGGTCAATCGCCTCGACCGCCGCGCGCACGTCGCGGAATGCGGCATCGGCGAGCACGCCCGGCACGGTGAATGCCTGCACGCTGATCGTGGGCTGGCGGTCGCGGCGCAGGATCGCTGCATCGCGCACGATCACCCCGAAGCCGTCGATGACCTGATCGAGCGGCGTATAGGCATCGGCGGTCTGGGCATAGACCAGCTGATCGAGCAGGCGAGCCTCCTCCGCGCGGCCGTCGCGTGGGGTCCGCACGATGACGGGGATCTCACGCTCGCCTTCGCGCAAGGTTCCTGCGGGTATCCCGTTCGTGGCAAGCGCGAGTGCTGAGGCCACGTCGGCGCGGGAGATACCCAAGGATTGCGCACGGTCCTGCGCATAGATTGGCCGGGTTGCGAGATCGCGTTCGCGCCAGTCGATGCGCTGTGCCTGCAGCAAGTCGGATTGCTGGAACACCTGCAACGCTTCATCAGCCAGATCGCGCAAGACATCCGGGTCAGGGCCGGACAGGCGCATCTCCACATCCGCGCCGACAGGTGGGCCATAGATGATCTGCTGCACCCGCGTTTCGGCCCAAGGCAGGGCGTCGCGCGCGAAAACGGCCAGATCGTCACGCAGCGCCGGGATCGCCTCGAAGCTGGTCGCGCGGATGACGAGTTGCCCGTAAGCCGGGTCCGGCTTGGGGGGTGTGTAGGTCAGCACGAAGCGCGACACACCCTGCCCCATCGTAGCGGTATAGGCGGCAACGTCGGGACGGTCAGCCAACCAATCCTCAATGATCGCGAGATCATCCGAGGTCTGGCCGATCACGCTGCCTTGCTGCGCATAGTAGTTGAAATAGAACAGCGGCGTATTCGCGGGCGGAAAGAACTGCTGGGTGACCTGGCTCATTGCGCCGAAGCCCGCGACTGTCCCGCCGATAAGACCCAGAATAACAAGCCAGCGCATCCGCAAGGCACCGCGCACCAAAGCCGCATAGCCGCGAAAGAACGCCGTGTCGTAGGGATCTTCGCCGTCGGCGAGCCCGCCGCGTTTGAAAAAGTAACTGCCGAGCAAAGGCGTCACCGTCACAGCCAGCAGCCATGACAACAGCAGCGAGATCGTGATGACGGCGAAAAGCGAGAACAGGAATTCGCCCGATGCATCCGGCGACAAGCCGATCCCCGCGAAGGCCATCGCCCCGATCACCGTCGCCCCCAAAAGCGGCACCTGCGTCTTGCGCGCGATTTCCTGTGCGGCGTCCTCGGCACTGCGCCCACGGCGCATTTCGATCTGCATGCCTTCGGCCATCACGATGGCATTGTCCACCAGCATCCCCATCGCGATGATCAGCGCACCAAGGCTGATCCGTTCGACCTTGATGTCGAACAGCATCATGAAAAAGAACGTGGCAATGACCGTCAGCGCCAGTGTGATGCCAACAACGACCGCCGCTCGCCACCCCATGAAGAGCGCGAGCACGCCGATCACGACCGCCACCGACAGCATAAGGCTTGTCAGAAAGCTGGTGCTCGCCTCTTCCACGATGGTGTGCTGCGCATAGATCGGATGGACATCGACGCCCAAGGGCAGCTCGCTCAGCACCCGCGCCAGACGGTCTTCGACCCGTGCGCCGACCGTCACGATATTTTCTGACGCCAAGGCAGAGATACCCAGCGTGAACGCCTCAGTGCCGTTGTGGCGGATCATGTGGTTCGGTTCGTCCACACGCTGGCGCGAAATCTGAGCCATATCGATCAGGTTGAAGGTCGCGCCACCGGCACCGATCGTCAACCCGCGCAGGGCAAAATCCGCCGCCTCCTGCTTTGGCGCTTCGATGCGCAATTCAGCTCCATCCTGCGTCACCGCACCCGTTGGCTCGACGTCGCTAAGCCTGCCGATCGCCCCCAGAATGGCCCCTGGCGGCACACCGATGTTCGCCAGTGCCGCCTGATCCGGTTCGACGAACACGGCTTCCTCGGGCAGGCCCAGCAGTTCGGCACCGGCGACGCCCTTCACGCTCAGCATTTCGCGGCGCATGTAGCTCGCGAAACCGTGCAGGTCGGCGTCCGAAAAGCCGGGAGCGGTGACGGCGTAGTAGATGCCGTAGATATCGCCGAAACTATCGTTGATCTGCGACCGCAGCGTTCCGCTTGGCAGATCAGCCGCAGCATCGGCGACGCGCGCGCGCAGCTTGTCCCAGACCTGCGGCAGTTCGCCGCCGTCGAAGGTGTCGCGGATGTGAACCTCGATCACCGACAGACCGGCGGTATTGCGCGAAGTAATATAGTCGATCTCGTCCAGAGTCTGGAGTGCGCTTTCCAGCACTTCGGACACTTCGGCCGCGACTTCGGCGGCGGTCGCACCGGGCCAGGGCGTGATGACGAGCGCGGATTTGAGGGTGATGCCGGGGTCTTCGAGCTTGCCGACGGACAGATACCCGCCGATCCCGCCGAAGATGCAGAATGCGATGACGATCCATGTGTAAAGCGGTCGTGCGATGGCTTGGCGGGCGATGCTCATTCTTTGATGTCCCTGCTTCAATCTTCGGTCATGCGCAGGTCGGTGAACCGGCGGACCATTTGTCCCGCCGTCAGCCGGTGCGCCCCGACCGCGACGATTTCCGCGCCAGCCTCCAGCCCTGCGACGACAAAGCCGGTGCCGGTCTGTGACGTGACGGTGACCGGCACCTCGCGCACGATCAGGGCATCCCCTTCACCTTGCAGCACGAAGACGGCGGTGGATCGGTCATTCTGCGCCAGCACGGCAGTCGCAGGCACGGCGGCACCTGCGGTCGGTGCAGGCACTTGCGCCAGAACAGTGACCGATGCGCCCGGCAAGACCGCCGGGCCGGGCGTTTCGACAAATGCCAGCGTCACGCGATAGGATTGACCCACACTGGCGGTATCCGGCTGGAACGCGACAAGCCGCAACGGCAGGTCGCCGTCAGCGCCGCGCGCCGTGAAGCGCAAGTCGTCCAGCCCGCCATAGGCCACGAAGAGCCGTTCCGGCAGGTCGATCTCGACCCGCAATTCTGACATGTCGTGCAGTCGCAAGATCGGCTGTCCGGCAGGCACGATGCTTTGCGGCGGTGCCAGACGGGCGGCGACCAATGCGTCGAATGGCGCGGTCAGCGTGGCATCGGCCAACGCGGCTTGTGCGTCGCGCAACGCGATATCCGCCAGATCGCGGGCCGTGATCGCGTCCTCAGCACGGCTTTCCGGTCCGACCGCACGTTCGGACAACAGCAAGGCCCGTTCGGCATCACGCCCTGCCATATCAAGGTTCAAGGCGGCCCTTTCGACGCTGCGCCGGAACCCGTCGAGGTCGAGCACGGCGAGCGTGGCACCCGCCGTGACCCTCTGGCCTTCCTCCGGCAACAGGCGATCCAGTCGGCCACCAACTTCAAAAGCGAGATCGACCGTCTCCCTCGCGACGACCCGTCCATAGAACTGCCGTTCCAAGGTAGCTGCCGCAGGCGCGACGATCACGGACCGCACCGCTGGCAGCGGGTCGGCGGTCGGCTGCGCGTGACTGGCCGAAGCCGCGAGCGTGGTCGCCAGCAGCGAAATCGTCAGCAGCCCCCGCATTTGCCTTCTTGCAAACATGATATATCCTCTGCATATCCAAACACCCGACCGTTCGGTAGGGAATTAGAGGATCGGAAGGTTGCGTCAATGCCCCAAGGGAAAGAAAAATCGCAGGTCACGCGCAGGGACGACATTCTGTCACAGGCGACGGATGCTTTCGTGACGCATGGCTATGCCGGCACGTCGATGGCCGATCTTGCGCGCGCCATCGGGATACAGAAGGCCAGCCTCTACCATCACTTTCCATCGAAAGAGGCCCTGTTCATCGCATGTGTAACCGAAGGGTATGACGGCGCAGTTCGGATGCTGACAGCTATCAGGCAGGACCCGTCGCTCTCCGATCCCGCGCGCATCCGTGCGACGATGGAAGAAATCTACCGGATCAATCTGACGACACCGGCTGGGCGGATGGCACCGCTGATCGCCGAGGTCGCCTCGACTATCCCAAAGGTCGCCGAGGCGTTTCATGGGGGCTTCATCAGCAACACTTACGCAGCCGTGACAGGCATGATCGAGGACGGCATCGCGCGCGGCAGCTTCGCGCCGATCGACACGCTCGGCATGCAGCACCTGATCTTTGGTCCCGTCATCACACTGGCGCTGTCGCGCGAGATGACGGCGCGGTTCCCTGATCGCGACGCGATCTATCCCGTGGATCGCATCCGCGAAAGCCACATCAACCTGATCATCCGGTTGCTGACCATGAAGAACCAAACCGATGAACCCTGATAAGTTCGACCGTGTAGAGATCGCTTCCAAGCAAGCGCTTTGGGACTGGCTTTCCGTCAACCACGCGCAAGAAGAGAGTGTCTGGCTGGTGACATGGAAAGCGCAACACGCCGACCGTTATGTGTCACGCGAGGCGGTGCTCGACGCGCTGATCGCGCATGGCTGGATCGACGGGCGCAGGCTCAAGCTGGACGAGGCCCGCACGATGCAACTGATCGCGCCACGCAAGCAGCAGGCATGGGCTCAAAGCTACAAGGATCGGGCGGCACGGCTGGAAGCGGAGGGACGGATGCACGCCGCAGGCCATGCGTCTGTGGCGGTGGGCAAGGCCAGCCGCAAATGGAACGACTCCGATCCGGTAGATGCGCTGGTCGACCCCGATGACCCGACGCAGGCGCTGGACCAGCAGCAGGCGCGGGACTGGTGGCAGTCCGCCGCGCCGTCTTATCGGCGCAACATCCTGCGCTGGATTGCGGCGGCCAAGCAGCCAGCCACCCGGGCCAAGCGTATCACGATCGCCGTGGATTCCGCAGCAAAAGGTGAAAAAGTCCAGCATTACTGACACCTTGTGACGGCAGGTCTTTCGTCCACCGCGCAAGCGGTCCCGGCATGTGGGGACCGCTTTGTAGCTCTCGCGCCCTGTTCCGCCACCTCCATCGATCCGCAGGATTGGGAAGGCCGCCCATTCGCCGATCATTAAGAATATGGCCCTATTGGAAAATTGGCCACGGCGCGCTCCCGAGCCTCTCTAGGTTTTCCTATCGAAACTGTTCAGCAGGTCTCCGAATGACGAGCAATTTAGGACTATTCTCAAGGTCCGCAATTGTCGATTATTCCAAGACTGTTCGCACTTGCAGCGAACTTCTGCTTCCCGTCCTCAGTGTCAGAGGTTGCATCAGCAACCTCAATCGACACGATGGCACGGACTGGCGGCTTTATCCGCTTGGATTAGTTGCAGCATAAGCACTGGCTCGACGTGGCTTTCTTTGCTGAAAAAATGGCTTTCTTCTTGCCAAGATGGATTCTTGACTAAAATAGTAAAATCCACCACATTCTTAAAGTTATTCATCCCAAATCATTGATAATAAATACTATAATTTCTGATGATGGCCGGGGTGGTCTCCAAGTGGATTCCCCGGTGAAAGTTGCTGTGGCTAGCGAAATGCCGCGCTGCGCCCCCCCGTATACGTTCGGGACGGGGGAGGAACCATCGGTAGGGGGTCAGCGCAATCCGGCAGTGTCCACAAGAGCCTTGAAGTCGGTTTCACCGATGATCTGGATCGGATGCCCGGTGACCTTCAATTCCTCTGCCTTACGATGCTTGCTGCTTTTTGTGTGCCCGGCAAGGAGTGTCAGGTCTTGATCGCCGACGACCAGATGCGTCGTCTTTTGCGTCACTCCTGCTTTCACACACATGCCAAGACGCGCTGCGAGGTCAGCTGCATCGGCTCGGGACATGCTCAGCGCACCGGTAAAGACCACGACAGCACCAGCCAGCGCACCCGCTGGATTGCCGTCCTTTGTAATAGCGTCCGGATACCGTCGTTTTGGTACCGGTTTGACCAGTTCTTCGAAAGGTACGCGAAGATGGGCTTCAGCATGCAAAACTACAGTGGCTGCTGCACGCGCATCCTCTCCGGCATCGTGGTGGTGAAATTGCAGGTCGAGAACTTTTTTCAGATTTGCAAGTCCATGGCCACCATTACCCTTTAACTCTGGCCATGCCCTTCTCGCAATGGTGACGCTGTCGGCCCATCTGAATTCGGGTATCGGGAGGCCGCACGATCGGCAGGCTGCGGCAATTGCTTGTTTATCAAAGTTGCTGTGCTGAACGAGATGATGCCGTGAAAGCAGCGCATTTAAATGTTCGAGCGCTTCACTGAACCTGGGTGAGTCAGCGACCTGATCTGGCCCGATGCCGTGTAGCTGAGTGTTGAACGGGTCGAACCTCGTGCCGGGATTGACCATCATCGAAAAGGTTTGAATTCGATTGTCGGGTTGAACACAGGCCAGTCCGATCTGACAAATGCTGGCGACGTCGCTGCACGCGGTCTCCACATCCAGCGCGATAAAGCGGAAATTCCCGGCAGGCAAAGTACGACGGTGGGCGAAATCCGGTCTCGAGAGACTGCTAGTGTTTGTTGATGATTGATGTAGCGGTGTACTAACCGTGGGTTCGCTACGCTGATTTGGTTCAGCGCTACGGCCGAACAGCCAATCAAAAATTGTCATACCGCTTAGGCTCCTTTGGTCACTTTAACTCGTCAATGGTGGGAACTGGCCTGCTTTTCGTGCGATACATGTGACTCTGATGTACTGATGATGCATCATTGAGCACAAAGTTTTGCGTCACCGAGCGTGGTCGCATAGATCAAACAGGTTTCAACATCTTCCAAGTCGTCCCCTAGCTCTTCAATCAGTTCGAGATTGTGGTTGTAGTCGTCTACCAGCTCGTTGTGGGCCGCCAGTAGTAATCGATGGTCATCGAGCAAGGTGTTGTAGTTCCTTACCAGCTGATTGTGCTCGCTGAGCAGATCATTGTAGTCAGCTACACAACTGGTAACGTTAGATTTGCAGGTAAAGCCCTCATAGTCACATTGGAATCGATCAAAACAGGCGGAATTCTGGTCTACACATATACTATTGCTAGAACATACCCTGTCTCCGTACCCGAGGCATGCGCCGCGATCGCCATAAGAGCAGCTGAAATTTTGCTGGCCAATCGCGCCGGTTGGGATGACATAAAGGACGATCATGGTCACTGCCAGTTTTTGCACGATGGAGTTCAGTGAATGGCTTTTCATAATTACCTACACAGATATTTCAGACAACATAGCTTCCGCTTGCGCCAGTACGCCTCGGACCGCAGCGTCTTCCAAGTCAGGCGGATAGCCGAACTTCCTTAGGATCCGCTTTACCAATACGCGCAGACGCGCCCGTGCACTATCGCGATGGGCCCAGTCAATGCTCACGTTCGCTTTGAGGCCCGTCAGAAGTTCGTGCGCAATAATCTTTAATTGGTCATTGCCGAGAATATCGACTGCACTTTGATTGTCTGCCAGCGCGTCGTAGAAGGCAATTTCTTCCGGCGTCAGCCCAGACTCTTCACCACGGTTCCTAGCTGCCCGTACCTCCTTGGCTAGGGCAATCAGTTCCTGCAATACCTCTACGGTGCTGATGGCGTTCGTATGATAGCGCGATATCGCTTCTTCCAAGCGCTCTGAGAACTTCCGCGTTTCAATGACATTCGACTTGCTACGCGATTTGATCTCGTCATTCAGCAGTTTTTTCAATGCCTCAAGAGCAAGGTTCTTTTTTTCCATTTGTCCAACTTCGGCCAAAAACTCGTCCGACAGGATCGAAATGTCAGGCGACGAAAGTCCGGCGGCCGAGAGGATATCGACAATTTCGGTCGATGCGACGGCGCCATTCACAATCTGGCGGATGGCGAGGTCACGGTCGGCACCAGACCGTCCAGACGTATCGGCTGCCTTCACCATTGCGGCGCGTACTGTCTGAAAGAAGCCGACTTCATCGCGCACATCGCGGGCCGTGTCACTTGCCGATGACAGGGCAAACGCCTTCGACAGCCCCAGCACGGCATCTTGATACCTGCGGTGCGCTGCCTTCTTTGCTTCTTTATCTGTTTCCCGCTGAGCCGCCTCATCATGCTTAGCAAGGATCCAGTCGAGGGCTTCTGCCAAGGTGACAAGCCGCTGGTGCGGCGTTCCGATCAGTCCTTTGGAATAGTCAAACCCGTGGAACATGGCGCGAACCACATCCAGTCTTTCCAGAAGCACAGCAACGGCTTCGGCCTCGTCAATGCCTGCTTGTTCTTGGTCTGACTTAGAATACTGGCCCAGCGCAGATTTCAGGTTCTGAGCAACACCGATGTAATCCACAATGAGGCCCGCAGGCTTGCCGCGAAACACGCGGTTGACGCGTGCGATCGCTTGCATCAGCCCGTGCCCGCGCATCGGCTTGTCGATGTACATTGTGTGCATTGACGGCGCGTCAAAGCCTGTCAGCCACATATCACGCACGATCACCAGCTGGAGCGAGTCATCCGGATCCTTCGCCCGCTTTGCCAATAGATCACGCCGCGCTTTGCCACCGATATGCTGTTGCCAAGCTTCAGGGTCAGAGGCTGATCCAGTCATCACGATTTTGATTATGCCAGACGCATCGTCATCCGAGTGCCAGTCGGGTCGCAGGGCTACTATCTGGGTATAAAGATCAACGCAGATGCGTCGGCTCATGCAAACGACCATCGCCTTGCCATCCATAGCCTGCACGCGGGCTTCGAAATGCGCAACGAGGTCTCCCGCGACCATGGCCAAACGCTTCTCGGAGCCCACAAGTGCCTCGACCGTCGACCATTTGCGCTTGAGCCGTTCCTGCTCGCTGACCGCTTCATCCTCGGTCAGTTCTTCGATCTCGGCATCGACGTTGGGTTTTTCTTCATCTGGCAGTTCGATTCGTGCAAGTCGGCTTTCATAATAGAGCGGGACGGTCGCACCATCCTCAACCGCACGGCTGATATCATAGACGTCGATGTAATGCCCGAACACAGCGGGTGTGTTGACGTCATCTTGCTCAATTGGAGTGCCGGTAAAGCCGATGAACGACGCATTGGGCAGCGCATCCCGCAAGTGCTTTGCAAAGCCGTAGGCGATCTCGCCTGTCTTCTCGATCCGCGCCTTGAACCCGTACTGGCTGCGGTGGGCTTCATCGGCAATGACGACCACATTCCGGCGATCTGTCAGCAATGGGTAAGCCGCGCCTTTCTCGGGAGCGAACTTCTGGATTGTCGTAAAGACGACGCCACCAGAGGCCCGCGCCAGAGCAGTCTGCAAGTCCTCGCGGCTATCAGCCTGAACCGGCGTTTGGCGGATCAGATCCCGGCACATTGCGAAAGTTGCGAACAACTGGTCATCCAGATCGTTGCGGTCGGTGACGACAACGATGGTTGGGTTCTCCATGGCAGGTTCGCGCACAAGCTGCCCGGCATAGAAGGCCATCAGCAGGCTTTTGCCTGACCCCTGCGTGTGCCATATAACGCCCGCCTTGCGGTCGCCCTCGAAACGGCTGGCGTCGACCGTGCTGATGATGGCCCGCTTTACGGCGTGGAACTGGTGATAGCCCGCGATGATCTTGGCAATCCCACCAGACGTGTCGCCAAACACCGTGAAGTCCTGCAGCAGTGACAGCAACCGCGCTCGGTTGAACACCCCCTCAATCAGAACTGACATTTCCGGTGCACCTTTGGGGGCTACATCGGCACCATCTGTCGTGCGCCACGGCATGAAACGTTCCAGATCAGCGGTCAGCGAGCCGATGCGCGCCTGAATACCATCGGTCGTCACAAGCACCGCATTGGCTCTAAACAGCGACGGGATTTGTGCCTTGTAGGTTTGTAACTGGTTGAAGGCTGCGCCGAGTGTTGCGTTCTCTGCGCCGGGTTTCTTCACCTCGATCACTCCGACAGGCAGACCATTCAGGAACACCACCACATCAGGGCGGCGGTTGTGGCCATTCTCGATCACGGTGAACTGCGTGATGGCCAGCCAATCGTTCAGCTTGTCCTCTGGGTCGAGCAGTCGCACGGCATCGCCGCGGATGCTGCCATCCTTTGCGCGGTATTCTACTGGTACACCCTCGACCATGGCTCGGTGCAGGCGACGATTTTCTTCGATCAGCGAAGGACGCTCGACGCTCAGCAACTTGCGTATTGCATCCTCGCGGGCATCGTCAGGAATATTTGGATTGAGACGCGTAATGGCTGCGCGTAGGCGGTCGGAGAGAAACGTGTCGGAATATGCGTCGCGTTCAGGACTGCTTCCATCGGGACCAGAGAGCGTATCGTTCAGGTAGGTATAGCCTAGATCGCCCAACTGCGCGAGGAGGACAGCCTCGACTTCAGCTTCTGTCAGCGTGGCCATTCTTTTTCTCCAAATTTAACTTAGTCAATTACAAGTTTTCGTACCATCTGTAGTCATCTGCATAGCGATTGAGGTCGCGAGCACTAGCACGACTGCTCACTGCCTCTTTTAGTTGCGCGTACAGATAGCCAAGTCCGGGATTGTCGCCTGGTTCGCCCGATGCAGTGGCGATTTCATCAAACAGATGTTTCTCATGTTCTGGAAGTTCGTTTGCGATATCTTCAGAGACGTCATCGACCAGATCCTCAAACAGGTTGGAAAACCCTTCAAAAGGACCGTTCTGTATGTGATGCGAGTATTCGCCCCAGATACTTTCGTAAGTATGCTCTGGGAATAGACCTGACGCGTGCATGCGCGAAAGACGAAATATGACTTTTCGGGTCAATTCTTGAAGCTTTGCAAGCTCCCATGGCCTAAGCGCTGACAACATGATCTCGTCGCTGGTCTGAAATGTTACGGAATTTCGGTCATTGATCACACCGCCACTCCTCCGCACGAAAAGCCGATCATGCTATCACCTCATCCAAAACATTGTTGCAATAAAATAGCCTCGTCATCTGTGATCTGTGCAATTTTATTGTGCGAGTGTTTGTAGAGCTTGCGCGCGAGTCCAACAACTGGATCATTTGTAGTGCTATCGCGGTGCGGAGCGATTTGTTCCAGACCGAAATTGGCTGTGCTTGCCAGGTGCGTTATCCGAGTTCTTACAGACAGCTTGGGATCAGCCAACGCGACGTTGGTTACTACCCCTCGTCCCCAAAGGCCGACGCCACCTTGCGTTTCGGATGACCATAGAAACAGTTCTGCACCCACCACAATATTCTTCCCACCATAAAAGGGCTTTTCCACAACCTCGATGATTTCATCTATGTTTGCGTTAATCGAACCCGTCTTTACGACAAAGGGCATGGGCATTCTCCTAAAATTACATATGGGTCAACAGAGTGCACAGCCTCAATCTTTGTTTTTTAATGAGCAAGCACTCACCCTACCAAAAACTATTTATCAATCTCAGTATTCAATCATTCGTCGTCGTCGTCATCATCCTGACCACCCACATCGACACCCCAACCCCTGATCGTATCCATATCGCCATCGAGCAAGATGTCATATACCTTGAGATAAAGACTTCTTGCAGCCCAAGCCGCAACAGAGGTTGGGACCGATACGGTCACTTCTTCAACGCCGCAGGCTTCCATGAAAAGGTCAAACTGAAAATCATCCCAGTTTTCAGGATGGCCGAGGCAGCGAATGCATTCCTCCCTAATCACCCCCTCAAATGCAGTGTCCCAATACAACCCATAATCAGTCTCATACTTTGCCCAGAAAAAATGGCTGAGAAAGCCAGCATCACTCAATGATCCGGCGTACGGCCACGCGTCACTTTCTTGCAGATCACTCAGCGATCGTCGTAGAAGCAAGCGTTCGAAGACGGGCTTCACAAAGTTATCAAGCTCTCGATCAGCGCTGCGCAGGAAAAGGTCCTCCTGCCGCTCGATGACCTCAAAAAGATCGTTGCGCGTTGACTCGGCATACAGCTTTCGCAGGACATCAATTCTGGACTTCACGCAACGTCCCTTACAATCTGTTCGGCATCGGCCACCCGCAACTCCCCTGACATCAGGCGCGGCAGCAGGAGGTCGCGGGTCTGTGCGAGAGTGCGGGTTTCGATTACGTTCGCAAGCACTCGTAGGAACAATGGTGCCACGGTGTGCTCGAACTCGTCGCGCAACTCCTTGGGGCCTTCAATTAAAGAAACCGCTTCAATGGTGCGAGTAGTTATCGTGTCAAACACAGACCCATGGGCAGCATTCACAAGCCGGTCGACCAACTCGCGAAATGCACAATTCAGCCAGAATGGCTGGCCACTTCGAGACGTGAGCGCGTAGCAAGTTTGATTCATTGCTATGTCTGAGCCGAACATGCAGCTTCTGCCAGTCGTCGCCCCGCGTGCTACGACCACAGTCGCATACCTAGGAATAATCTTGGTCGCGCTGTTCCGGAGCCCATTCTCGGAAATGCTTCGATCAGTTTCGATCAAAAACGTATCCTTACATTGGCTGACGTCCTTTGCGCTCGCCCATGGAACATTACCATTCCAAAACTCTGCGTTGTCAGTTTTTGGGGTACCGCCTGAAATTAGGTTTGCCAAACGGAGTAATCCTTTCTCCTCCCACCCCTCCGGTTTGCCCTCGTCGTCCAGCCGCTCGGGGAACAGCGACCAGAGGCCGGGGGAGAGGTAGGCGGCGCGGCCTTCCATCTTGGCGCGGGTAGGGCCGAAATCGACGAACCAGTCGCGGAACAACGCCCGCGCCATGGCCTCCAGCGTGGCGTTCATCTTTCGGTTCAACTCGATCTTGTCATCCAGTGCCCCAAGGGTGGCGGCAATGGCGCGTTGTTCGGGGAGCGGGGGAACGATCATCGGACATGCTGAAAGGATAGATGTATTGAGATTGGGCATCGTCGCCCCGTGGGCGTGTCGCACAATCCATTCCCGTGTCTCCGCGGCACCAAGATAAAACGCTGCAAAAATCGGATCGACTGGCCCGTCGCCAAGTCGAACACGGAGGCAACCAGTCCCACATAGCCAGCCATCCTCGCTATCGCGCACGAGAGCGCGGCGTTCAACATCACCGCGTCGGCTGTAAACGATGTCGCCCGGTTTCACGCGGTATTTAGAGAGGCGTTCAGCATCCGCCATAGTGATGCGCGCAATCCCATCTGCCGAAATCCGATTATCGCCGATGTTCTGCGGCATGATCGATGGGATGCCGACTGGCACATAGTCTGCGGCGTGAAGCTGACTTCCAAATGGCCCAGTTTGAACAGCACCTCCGCCTTGTGCACATACCTCCCCCAAGGTCCGGTAATCCCAGCCTTTGGGCAGTTCGCCGAATAGTTCCTCGACGCTCAAAACCCAACCCCCGCCAGCCGCGTGCGGATAGTCGCAGTGAGAGTTTCAGCCTCGGTAAACTGCTCCTCCAGTTGATCCTGCAAACCCGCGAAGCGTTCGGCAAAGGGCGTCTCGTCCTCTTCCGTCGCCTCTGCCCCGACATAGCGGCCCGGGGTTAGGACGTGGCCGTGGGACCGGATCTCCTCGAGGCTCGCCGATTTGCAATAACCTGGCACGTCGGCATAGCCCTCACCCAATCGCCATGCGTGGTAGGTCTCGGCGATCTGCGCGATGTCAGCGTCGGAAAACTCTTTGCGTGTGCGGTCCACCATAAAGCCCAGCTTGCGGGCGTCGATGAACAGCACCTCACCGCGCCGGTCGCGCAGCTTGCGGTCGCGCGCAATGCCGTTCGACTTATCCTTGGCCAGAAACCACAGGCAGGCCGGGATCTGGGTGGAATAGAACAGCTGCCCCGGCAGGGCGATCATGCAGTCAACCACCTCGCCCTCGATCATGGCTTTGCGCATCTCACCCTCGCCCGATTGGGTGGAGGACATGGAGCCGTTGGCCAGCACCACGCCTGCGGTGCCGGACGGCGCCAGATGGTGCAGGATATGCTGCAACCACGCGTAGTTGGCATTGCCAGCAGGGGGCGTGCCGTATTTCCAGCGGCCATCCTCGCGCAGCCGCTCGCCGCCCCAGTCCGAGATGTTGAAAGGCGGGTTGGCGAGGATCACGTCAGCGCGGAGGTCGGGCAGTTCGTTCTTGTGGAAGGTGCCTTCGGAGTTCCATTTGATGTCGGCATCAATGCCGCGCACGGCAAGGTTCATCTTGGCTAACCGCCACGTGGTGTAGTTGCTTTCCTGCCCGTAGATGGCGATGTCGCCCAGACGGCCGCCATGCGCCTCGACGAACTTTTCCGACTGCACGAACATGCCGCCTGATCCGCAACAAGGGTCATAGATGCGGCCTTTGTAGGGTTCCAGCATTTCCACCATCGTGCGCACGACGGATCGCGGCGTGTAGAACTCGCCACCGCGCTTGCCTTCGGAGCCTGCGAACTGGCCAAGGAAATATTCATAGACACGGCCCAGAAGGTCGCGCGCTTTGTCCTTGCCCTCACCCATCGCGATGCCTGAAATCAGGTCGATCAACTCACCAAGCATGACAGCGTTCAGCGCGGGGCGGCCATAGTCCTTGGGCAACACACCTTTGAGGGTCGGGTTGACCTTCTCAATGGCGATCATCGCTTCGTCGATCGATTTGCCGATGGTAGGCTGCTTAGCGCTTGCTTGCAGGTGCGACCAGCGCGCCTCTGCCGGCACCCAGAACACGTTTTCAGCGAGATATTCGTCGGGGTCTTCCGCACCTTCGGGGTATTCGGCCAGCAGTTCTTGGCGCTTGAGTTCAAAGCTGTCGGAAATATGCTTGAGGAAGATGAGGCCAAGCGCGACATGCTTGTAGTCCGATGGCTCCATGTTGCCGCGCAGCTTATCGGCTGTTTTGAAGAGGCTGGCTTCGATGCCAAGATCGGACGCGCTATCGGTTGATGCCATTAAACAAATTGCCCCTTTAGAGATTTTTCAGGACCGTATTGCAGCCGGAAGCTGAAATCCAGACATAAGAAGCCTTCGGGCATCACCGACCCCACGGCCGCACCTTAGGCATTACCCCTGTCACCTCGACCTCCCGCAGCACCCCTGCAACCGCCAGCGCATCCCGCACCCAATCCAACGCCTGCCACCAATCTTCATACCCCTTCCGCGCAGATGCGATCTGCTCCGGATGCGGCCGCCAGGTGACGGGGCAAGCCAGAACATCTACCGTCCGCCACTTGCCGCGCGTTAGCACACGCTCGGTATCGACAACGATTGTGACAGACCGGACGCCGTGCTGGTTTTGCCGTGTTTCCACGGGCACGCAGCGTGGTGTGGCGCCGGGCATCCAGTCGGGGGTAAGACCTGCGCGGGCGAGTTCCACGACGCGGAGTGCCATGCGGATGCCGCCCAAACTGTCTGGCAGACCGGCAAGGATGGCGGCAATGACCTCTGCGTCGGGGTGGGTGTAACTGCCTCGCTTGTGCTGGCCGCCATCCACTTTGCAGCCAAGTGCTGCCCGCTGCATCAGAACGTATTCGAGGCCGAAGCCGTATCCTTCCTCGGTCACGTCTGCTCGTGGTGGCAGTTCCAGCTGCGCCTTCTCCACGCGGAACGCCCATTCCAGTGCGGCTTGCACGCCCAGCGCGCGCTTTACACGCGTCCCGGCGGTGTTTCCAATGCGACGATGCAGGGTCATCGGACACCTCGCATCCGGAGGCGTTCGGGTGTGACGAGGCCACGCGCCAGCATCAGGTCGCGGATGCGGTTGCTGATCGCGCTGACCGGCAGGTAGCCGTCCGCGTTGACCATGCGGGCGTAGAACGCTGCAAGTTCATCATCGCTGGGTGGGGGCGTCGCATCCCGATCGCGCCGCCGTTTGCGCAACGCTCCCTTGGCGGTGGTGGTGGCTGCCTGCGCATCGCGCCCAGCCGCACGTTCCATGAACCGGTCAAGCGCCTTGGGCCCGTCTGGTGGCGTGGGATGGTCTGTCCGGCTCTCAGCCGCGACCTCGAGGATCCGCGCTTGGGTCAGCCCAAGGTCGTTGATCCAGCGGCGGACGTGGACCTGCGCTGGCCAGCCCTGCCACCAGGCGGGCAGGGTGGCGTCCGGGGCAAAGCCCAGCGCCGAGATGAGCTCTGCAAAGAACCGGTCAAATCCGGAATCGCGCGCAGCTGCGTTCTCCTCCTCCTTTACTGGTTTACTTAGTGGTTCTCTTACAAGGTTAGTGTCCGGATTCCGGACACGGCTTTGGGCATTTTCCGGACACGGGTCAGGGCAAAATCCGGACACGGCTTTTTGGGTATTGCCGTGTGTGATTTCCGGACACGGCTCGGCTGCAGCGGCGCTGGGCGCAGCAATTTCTGGTGCGGTTTCAGCCACGTCATCGAAGGGCAAATCGCCGTGTCCGGTTTCCGGACATGGCGCGGGATCATGTGGTGCAAAGCCCTTCTCGAAGCCCAGGATGTAGCGTGTTGGCAGCTGGCGCTTGGTCACCGGATCGATACGCGGCACACGGCGCAGCAGTTTTGCCGCCTCCAACCGGTCGAGATGCTCGTTCAGGGTGGACCGGCTGATCTCACAATCGTGGGCCAGCCTGTGCTGCGACGGGAAACAGCCGAAGTCGGGATTGAACCGGTCGCAAAGGTGCCACAGCACGATCTTGGTTGTCGGCTTCAACCCGCGCCGCTGGATCGCCCAGTTGGTGGCGGCATGGCTCATCGCGCCGCCCTCCGTGCGGGCATCTGCACGCGGCTGGTGAACCCGTTGTTCGCCAATGCGCCCAGCGCATCGTCAACCGAGCGTACCAGCGCCCAGCCAAAGCCCTGTGCGCAAACATTGTCGCGGAACACCTCTTGCGATTTGCGCAACCGACCGGTTTCGCTTTTGACCTCCAGAAACAGCACGCGGCCGCCGGAGATCACGATCAGATCGGCAAAGCCCGCATGCACCCCCATGCCGACAAGAATGGCCTGACGGCGGGCGCCAAGGGGTCCGGCCTCGGTCACCTCATTGGCGCAGTGATGCACGATGGCATCGCGGGGCAGGGCGAAGCGCAAGGCTTGTACGATGGTGCGCTGGGCATCGGCCTCGGGTGTGCTGCGCCGGTTCATGCGGCACCGCCGTTCGGGCAGGGTGCTGCGACAGAAATGAAAGACGCGTTGCCTGCGGCCGTGGCATCGACTTGAGCAGTGGTATCGACAGCTGGCACCGACCGTGGGTCCAACTTCTGCAGCAGAGCGACCGTATCTGCATATTCAGCGGTATCGTCGGTCCGGCTGATGACAACACGCGCAGCAAAGATGACCAGCGTGTCCGGATGCTGGGCCATGTCGGCCAGAATGCCGCGCGCTTCGGTCAGCCGGTCGTGCATCCAGTCATCTGCGGTTGAGCATGGAACAAAGGGGGGATGGGACAGCAGTTGGGTCATTTCCGCCCTCCCGCAACTTTGGTTCGCGGCATTTCCTGCGCTGCCAACCAGTCCTGCACGGCCCGACGGCGATAAAGCACCATGCGCCCGGCACGAACACAGGGCGGACCGAAGCGGCGGGCCTCCCAGCGCCCGAGCGTGTCGGTCGTCAGGCTCAGCTCGCTGGCCAGGTCTTTGCGGGTAATCCAGCCCGACAGCAGGGCTGCATCGGCTGTTGTTTGTTCACTTGCTAATTGATTCATCGCTGCCTCCAAAGCGTCGCCCGGAATGGGCAAATGTCGCCGGGCAACGAGAGCAGACCGGCAGGGGTGGCGGGGTGGCGCAGGGTGGCGGTCATTTGTCAGGACCAGTGCCACCCCAAATTTTATTGGGCTTTGTGAGCTGGCCGCCTGCGGTCTGCCCGAGTCGCCGCAACTGCTTTCATGTCAACAACGGAGATTGATTGCGTTTCTGTTTTGTTCCGCGTTTCATCCTTAAGGAGAGTCGTGGTTAACGCCGCCAGAACAACGAGGGCAGGGATGATTGAGAGCATGATGAGATTGCACCTGGTCTTGCCTCTGCAGCTTTTTGTTGCCGCAAACCCACCCGGCTAACGACCGATTTAGTTGGCGACCAGGCGATAGGCCGCCCCGATGGGGGCGCGGCGCGACGGCCTGTTTTTAATCATAAAAAAAGGAGTTGAGGCATGGCATTACCACCCCGCGTTTATTTTACGTTGCACGAAGCCGCGGCCCGATGGGATTGCACCTTGGCCGACATTGCAGGCTGGGCCTCTGTCGGGCGCTTCGACATTTGCACAGCGATCCCGCCGGTGGCGCGGGGGCGGCAGATCATCGCTGGCTATGTCGTGGTCTCGGTCACGGACATCATGCAGATGTTCCGTCGTTGCGGTACCGGTCCAACCAAGAGCACCCTGCGCCGTATTCGGCCGAGGGACCATGACGAGTGGGTTATGATTACAGATAGTCCGGGGATTAAAGTCACACTTGCCGATCTGCTGATCATGGCAGACGAAGTGCGCCGGTTTGAGACCGAGTGCGATTTGCTGCGCCGACCTGCCTCGCATATCGGCTCGACCGCGCGGTATGACTGGGAAGGGATGTACATCACCCTGATGGTGCGGATTCACGATCAGGGTCTGCCGGCGACTCAAGCCGAATGGGTGGGTGAAGTGCAGGAGTGGTTTGTCGCCCATGACGATGGCGGCGAGGTGCCGGACGAACGTACGATCCGGCGCCGGCTGACCCCGATCTGGAAAGCGCTGCGGGGATCCTGTTAATAACGGCCCCGCGGCTCAGCTGCCGTGCCGATCCTCGCCAAACCCGACCGATCTCTTCCAGCATCAATCTTTGCGTGAACAGTGCGATAAAGGGTCAGGTCGGCCCGTGTGCCTGTTCTCAAAACGGAGCTGTGATAGCGGCTATGACGATACTGATGGTGATGTGGGTCCATCAGGCATAGAGCTTGGTTCAGCATTACTCTCAGGACGGAAACACCAACATGAACCGCAACACGTTGTATCTGCTCATCGGCCTTCTGGTCGTCGGTCTCCTTGTCGTGGGTTACCTGTATTATCAGGAAAGCCGCCGCAGTGGCGTCGATATCACGATTGGTGAACAAGGTATCTCGGTCGAGGGGTACTAACCGCTTCTGGTCGTTTCATGATTACACCGTCAACCTGCCAGTTTCCTAGGAATGCGATAACATCAAGCCGATTTCTTCAGGTCTTCGGCACCCCGCACCAGTTTTGGTCGAGGTCGAAACGCGCTGGCAACGGCATCAACACCAGCCCGTAACGGTGAATCCATCAAATGCGCATAGCGCTGGGTTGTTTGCATCTGGCTGTGGCCGAGCAGCTTGCCGATCATTTCTAGCGACGCGCCGCCGCTGACCAGCAGGGACGCGAAGGTATGGCGCAGGTCGTGGATACGCACATCGGGAATTTCGACCTCTTTCTGGATCCTGGCCCAGAACCGGCGGATTTCCTTGACCGGCTGGCCTGGCACATCACCTGGAAAAAGCAGAGTGCAGCCGCGCGGCACCAGCAACTGGCGCTGGCGCACAATCGCCGCGGCCTCGTCCGAGATCGGCAACCGGTGGATCTTGCGTTGCTTGGTCATGCTGGCAGGCTTCGACCAGCTCAGATACTCGAGGTTGAAATGTTCGAACCGGGCCTGCCGCACCTCGCCGACGCGTGCACCGGTCAACATGCACAGGCGGATGATATCGGCAGCGCGGCGATCCTCTGCTGCTTCCAACGCCTCGGCCAGCTTGCGGATCTCGGCGTGGTTCAGGAAGCGTTCGCGCGGGTTTTCGATCCGGCGACGGAAACTGGCAGCGGGATTGTCACCGCGCCAGCCCCAGCTAACAGCATAGGTGAACATCTTGCGCAGCACTTCACCGGTCCGGTTTGCGCGCACTGGTGTGGGCTTCGCTCCTTGCAGCTTGCGTGCCCGATTGTTCGGCTTGGCCTTTGATGGCCGCGCCCGACCAGCGGCCACCTTGTTCAGCAGCTTTTCGACATCATAGGGCGTGATCTCCGCCACCAGCTTGTTGCCCCAGTCCGGCGCCACCATCTTCGCCAGCATTGATTTCTGGTCAGAGGCGTTGGTGGGGGAGAGGTGTGGCAGATGCACCTCGGTGTAGCGATCGATCAAATCCTTGAACCGGGGGGCATCACGGCCCGTCTCTTTTTGGCCCAGTGGATCGCCTCCGGCATCGATTTCGCGTCGTAGTTCCTTCGCGCGTTCGCGCGCAGCTGTCGCCGACCATTCCGGCCAGCGCCCGATTGTCATCCGACGCTGCCGGCCGGCATGGCGATAGTCGATCGTAAAGGCCCGGCTGCCGGATCGGTAAACGCATACGGCGAAACCGCGCACATCCGTGTCGAATATCTGATAGTCCCGCCCCTTGACTGGCTCGGCCTCACGGACGGATTTCTCGTTCAAACGTAATCGGTTGACCATGCAACTCACCCTTCATTTGTCATCCCATGACGCGTAGATCCGCGCCCAGCGCAAGTGATGCATGCAGGCAAGGGTGGAGGGGTGGCGCAGGGTGGCGGTCATCTGAGAAGGGAGCGCCACCCACGGATACCGAATGGGGGTGATCTGGCCCCATTTTCGTGCCTTCTTACGTTGCGCCGATACGATTAATCGTCAGCTCTGCCTCGACGCTGTCAGAGAGGCAGAGCCGACCATTAAGGTTCAGGACTAGTTTGCCCAGACCTCGACCAGCGACGAAACCCCTGAGGAAAGTACGACACGCAAGAAGATAGCGCCGATGTGGCGGGCGCTGCGGAAACGGGAATAGAGGCTAGCTTGGGAGGGAATACGCCAAGCAGGTGTGGAATTGATTTTTTATGACGTTATTCGTCCTACTCACGCTGGCTTAGGCGTATGGCCGACATCTAGGGTTATGTATTGCTCACTACGTACCCAGCTTGAGGCGTTTACTTCCCCAATCTAGAGGCGTCGATCATTTTCTGGGCGATCTTCTTAACAGCCAAGCGGTCCTTGCCAATTGACGCCTTGATCAAACGTTCCATGTCCTTGTCTTTCGCGGCAACTCCAGAAAAGTCAAAATAATTGAAGAGCATGAACCACCGCTCCAAGGGTTTCTCATTCCTCGCAAGCTTTTGTAAAATTAACTGATCATTTGGCAGGCATTCGTTAAAGTAGTAATTCCATTGATTGGCGGTCAGCCGCTTCATCAAGCCAACCACGTCACTTTCCGCTGCCCACGTATTGCCATAGCTATTTCCAAGAAAAACAGCACAAACCGACGACATGCAAATGGGGAATGCTGGCCAGGGAATTGTCGAACCAAGTTTTACTAAAGCAGAGACAGCCGAGGGTTCGTTGTAATAGTTGTTCGCTTCAGTATGCGCATTGATGATTGCTGAAGCCGCCGCAGAAAATGTTTGCGACCTAAGGGTTTCAGGAACGAAGTCAAAGCCTTGAATCGCCATCAAAGCTTTCTTCATTGCCGTGACTGCGGGTGTTCGCCCTGCATTGACCGCTTCGGCATACGACTGCCCGATTGCCCACTTCTCCGCGTCGCGCAACTGGTGCCAGATTGTAGGCACAATTACAACGATGTTCCCCAAAGTGTGCTCGTACTGTGCGCTAGATTTCGTTTTAACGTTTGAAAGGAGGATGCTGAGGGTCGTTCTTTTAAAAAAATATGGTGCTGCTAGCAAAGCCTGAACGGACGTGTCTGTTGCCTTAAAGGTGCTAGTTTCGAGAGCGGATCTGAACTCAACAAATTGGGTAGGCGCTTCATTGTCAGTTCGACCTAGAACGGCGTTAACGCAAGTCCTCAAGAAGCTGACCGCCTCCTCCTTAGTCATTTCCTCTGTCTCAGCGTCCGCAGGGTTCAGGCTGTCAAAGTGCGCTATCAGTTCCGTCTGATGAACTAACCTCATCGCATCTGTCGAGCCAATAATGCCAAGATCTTGTGCTAGGCGGATTGCTTCAAAGTTAGAGATACTCGATGTCGGGACTGAGTCTTCATTTATGTCTTGCCGCCCAAGCATTTCGCCCACGAATTCCATGCCAAGGGTAGAAAGCTGCTTTTTTAACTGAGCCAGTGCTTTTCCAAGCACAAAACCTGATACCATTTCATACGACTCGGAAGAAAAAGCTGCAACAATCTGCCTTTGCTCTCTCGGGGCTAGCCCAATTGCAGCAGTAACAATTATGTTTGGTGCGCTTTCTGACTTTGGCACTATCGACCCAGTTGGTTCTGTCCAAACCGCGATATTATTTGTCATTTCACTGCCTCTTCAGAAAACTTTCCATCGATTCTTCCGTCTTGCGAGCGGAAGAATGCGCACTCTAGTGAGCCTCCAACTAACGCAGACAATGCTGCAAAAGCACGCGAACGCGCGCCGCCGGAAGCCACGCCCTCCTTACTGGATATAAATGCACGGTAGCCGAGGATCTTTCCGTCAGAGCCAAGCACGGTTATTCCATCGCTGTTGACGAAACCTGCCAACAGTTCCAGCGCAACATGAAGCCTTCCGACGGAAATTGCTGATTTCCCTTCGTCGATATGCAATTGATACCTCTCGAAAAGATCAATTGGAGTCTCGAGCTTCACAACATCCGTTAGCTCATCTGGGATTTTTGAGATTCCTGCAGGAACAACAGCGATCAGTGTGCCGTGGGACTTCTTGATTGATTGATCCAATAATCTTTCCATAAATTCGCAGAAAGCGCCAGTTTTATCTGGAGCGGATCTTGTACTGGATCTGGCAAGCTTCTGAATGTTCGAACGTGCTTCGTAAATATCCGCATCAATATCGTCATTGAAGCGGAATTCAATAGCTTCTGTTGATCCTACTCGGACTTCAACCTTGTTAACGACATTCTGAGAAATTCTCAGGACAGGAAAGCTAGGGTCAAGGTCTCCAAGTACGAGCTGGTCTACACTCAACGAAGACGGGTCATTGGGACCGGAGAATACCCCAAACTTGCATTGTCGACCGTCAGTCAAGCGTTCGACATATATATTCCACCCTCCGGTACAAAGTGGGGCTGCATACTTCAGTATCTGTACAGCTGCATCTACGGTATCTACAGTTTCCGAGAGTGAAACTCGTTCGCCGGTTCCCGCCATTCCAATTAATTCGTCAATTGAGTTGCAAATGAAGACCGCGGGGGCGAGAGGCGTACCTTCCTCTGTATATGCAGCCAATTGTGAAACAAGAGAAATTATTAGGTCATGTTGACAAAAGACGCAGCCAGAGGCGGATCGAAACGATATCGATGAAGCCCAGAAAGCTTTCTGCTGTT
>NZ_JAYKPK010000012.1:0-121068 GCF_035117555.1 Yoonia sp. 67-2 | reverse complement strand
GTTCCTTATGATGTCGCTTTGGATGCTGTTGACGAGATCCGTCCGCTGGTGCCGGGCGGCGCGACCATGGCGCAGATGGCGCTCCGCTGGATCCTGATGAACGACGCCGTTTCGGTTGTTATTCCCGGCGCTCGTCGGCCCGATCAGGCAAAGGCGAATGCGGAAGCCGATGCGCTCGCGCCCCTCTCGCCGGAGACGATGGACAAGGTGCGCGACATATATGAGGCGCGCATTGCACCGCATGTCCATCAGCTGTGGTAGCTTGACGCGCGTCGGTGCCCTGATCCGCTTCACGCGACCTTTCATCTGACAGGGTTCGGGCCCCGTTCACTTGCAGCGCACCTAATCTCGCAAGGCCCTTTTCCCGACCGCCGCTCAATCCGGAGCGTCCAAAGACAGCCCGTCAGCGGTCACATTCATCGCTTCCAGTTTGGCCTTGCCGCCGCGAAAAGCAAGCACTGTCAGACTGGCGGGGCCGACCGGAAGAAGCCGGTCCGGCGACAGGCCGATCAGCCCGTCAAGCAAGGCGCGGATCACACCGCCATGGCAGACCATCAAGATTGTGTCCTCTCCGCTGGCTTGCGCCGCTGTGACCGCCGATTGCGCCCGCATGCGGAATGCTGGCCATGTTTCACCCCCTTGCGGGGCATAGCTGCCGGCGCGCCAGCCTTGAAACTGCACCGGATCAAGGGTGCCGATTTCCTGACCTGTCCAATCACCCACCTCGATTTCACGCAGCAGGGGGTCCGGCCTTGCATCGGGGTAACCAAGAAGGTCCGCCGTTTGCCGCGCACGTTGCAAATCCGATGTCAGCACGACATCAGGTGCCAGACGGTCGATCAGCGGCGCGAGTGCGCGCGCCTGCGCCATGCCGCGCTCTGACAGGGGCATATCAGCCTGACCTTGCAACCGGCGCGTGGCATTCCAGATGCTTTCGCCGTGGCGCACCAATAACAATTTTTTCATGACAACCGCCTGCCTTCTGCGTCAAACACCGCCGACGGGGTGGGGGGCAGCCGGAAATGCAGATCCGCCGGGATCGGATGGGCCGCATCTGTGACCGCGGTCAGCCGCTGCCCCTGCACCATGCCGGTGACCAGCCGCCGTCCGGCCATCGGCACCACCTCAACCAATTGGGCGGCCACGGCATCCGGTCCGGGCGCGTCAGCCATCATCAGATCTTCTGCGCGCACCATGCCATGCCCGTTGGCCCCGGGCAGAGCAGGGCAGGGCAGCGTGCCGAACCAGGCGCCATCCTGCACCGGGATCAGATTGGCGGGTGGCGTGCCGATGAACCGCGCGACAAAGGCGGAAGCCGGGTCCGACAGCAACCGTTCCGGTGTGTCGAATTGTTCGACCCGCCCACCGTTCAGCACCGCGACATGAGTCGCCATCGTCATCGCCTCGATCTGGTCATGGGTGACATAGACTGCCGTTGCTTTCGTGGCGCGGTGGACGCGCAGCAATTCGGTCCGCATTTCGACCCGCAAGGTTGCATCCAGATTGGACAGGGGTTCATCGAACAGCAGTACTTTCGGACGCGGCGCGATCATCCGCGCGATGGCGACACGCTGTTGCTGGCCGCCCGAAATCTCGCCCGGATAGCGCGCGGCAAGTCCGGCCACGCCCAGCATCTCCAGCGCCTCAGCGACGCGGGCGCGCTGTTCGTCCCGGCTCAGACCGGCCACGCGCAATGGCCAGGCGACATTGCCAGCGACGCTCATATGCGGCCAGAGCGCATAGGATTGGAACACCAGCCCGGCATCGCGCCGCCCCGGTTCCAGCGTGAAGCCGCGCGCCGCATCGGCGATGATCTTGTCGTCAAAGCGGATCACCCCGGCGGTCGGATGTTCCAGCCCCGCCAGCATCCGCAGGATCGTGGTCTTGCCGCAGCCCGAGGGGCCAAGCAGCACCAGAAACGCCCCTTCGGGAACAGAAAGGCTTACATCCTGCACAGCCATTGCGGTGCCGAAAGTTTTGCCAAGATTATCAAGCGTGATCATAAATTCCTCATGAAGAAAGCCAGGGCCGGTTGCGCCCGCGCAAAAGCGCGGCAAGCCCGGCGGCAAGGGTGGAGATCGCGAGGATCACCAAAGTCACCGCATTGGCGAATTGGTGAAATCCATCGGAGGCATAGCGATAGGACAACACCGACAACAGCGGCGTGGTCGGCGTGTAAAGCAGCACGACAATGGCCAGATCGCTGATAACATTGACAAAGCACAGCAAAAGGCTGGCGATCAGCCCTCGGCTGGCCAAGGGTAATGTGATCGCGCCGATCCGGCGGAAGAACCCCGCGCCGGTCAGCCGTGCCGCCTCATCAATATCGCCGGAAATCTGCGCCACGGTCGCGCGCCCGGTCTGCACCGCAAAGGGCAACATCGCGGCGGTCAGCGCCAGTGAGAGCAGCGTCGAGGTGCCGTAAAGCGCAGGCAGCGGGCCGATGGGCGCGCCATAAAGTGCGATATAGGCCGCGCCAAAGGCGATACCGGGCAGCAGCATCGGCAGAAAGCTCAGCTGGCTGACAGCCTCGCTGATGCCGCGCAGGCGGTGGCGGGTCAGGGCGACGGCGATCAGGATGCCGATCACATTGGCGATCAGCGCCACGACCGCGCCAAGGCCC
Source organism: Yoonia sp. 67-2 (assembly GCF_035117555.1). Taxonomy (NCBI): domain Bacteria; kingdom Pseudomonadati; phylum Pseudomonadota; class Alphaproteobacteria; order Rhodobacterales; family Paracoccaceae; genus Yoonia; species Yoonia sp. 67-2. The sequence goes on along the minus strand of NZ_JAYKPK010000012.1, from coordinate 118,445 downwards.
ATGGTCAGTGCCAAAGCGCGCAACAATTGCGGATTGTTCAGCACACCGGCCTGCCCACGGGCAAAGGCGGGATCAGTGGCCCCGATCCAGAAATGCAGGGTCCAGTCGGAAAACAGCGCCGAGGCCATCGGCGCAAGGCTGGCCGCGATCAGCAGGATGATCGGCATGATTGTCGTCAGCAGACAGATCAGCAGCGCGATTGCCGTCAGCGGCAGCCGCGCGCCACCCAGCGCAAACCGCCGTGCGCGCCCGCCCTTGCCGCTGATCGTGGCAAAGCTGCGCCGCCCGGACAGGATACGGTTACCAAAGGCCAGAAACACCGCGGAAATCACGATCAGCAGAATGGCAAGGACATAGCCGCGCTCGACCTGACCAATTTCGATCATGCCAAACAGCCGGGTCGAAAGCGTCTGCATCCGCACTGGCAAGCCCAACAACGCGGGTGCTGCGAAATTCGATACGGCAGCGGCAAAGCACAGCGATCCGCCCGCGATGATCGCAGGCATCACGACCGGCAGCACGATGCCGAACAAAACCCGCTTGCGGCTGGCACCGGTCATCTGGGCGGCTTCGACCAGATCGCCGTTCACCGTGGCCAAAGCGGCTGCGATCACGGTAAAGGCCAGCGCGTAATAATGCGCGATCAGCACGATCATCGTCGGAATCATGCCCCAGGCCAGCGCATCGGGCACGTTGATCCCGATCCCTTCCAACAGCCCACCACCGCCGCCGACACGGCCGTTGCGAAATACCGTGCCCCAGGCAAGTGCCGTGGCAAAGCTGGGGATCATGAAAGGAAGTGTGGCCAGAAACCCGATCAGCCCGCGATAGGGCATATCGGTCATCACCACGAGCCAGGCCAGAAAGCCACCGATCAGGATACAGCCGATGGCGACACCGAAGCCAAGGATCATCGTATTGGCCGCAGGCCGCCAGAACAGGTTGGGCGACAAGGGGCTGGCCAGCACATCGCGCCACGCGCCGATCCGGTCAGGGTCAAGGGTCTGCATCAGGATCGTCAGCAAAGGGGCCGCGACCAGCAGCACCAGCACCAGCAGCACGACAAGGTTCAGGCCAAGCCCTTTGGGCAAGTGCAACTGGCGAAATGCCCGGGTGGTCATGATCTGGGTCTTTCTTTCGGGGTCGTTGACAAAACGGGCGGGCAGGGAGGTCCTGCCCGCCCCAGCTTGCAGATCGGGTTACTGCACTTGCAGGATCAGATCAGCCACTTCGGCCCGGATCGTTGCGGTCTGCTGCGGATCAATTTGCCAGCCGTTGAAATCCGCAAGCGGGATCGCATCAGGATGCGGGGTGATATCGGTCCGTGTCGCCCAATCGCCTGCGACATAGAACGGCGCAAAACCATCACCACCTGTGTCGCTGTCGTCACCCATCAGGAAATCCATGGCGAGCCGTGCGGCGGCAGGGTTCGGTGCCTCGGGGTTCAGCGCCAGCAGTGCCGGAAAGACGATACCATTCGATGGGGTGACATCATTGGCGACCTGCAAGGCCCAGCCTTCGTCTTCATTGTCGCGGCGGTCAGAATAAGAGGTGAAACCGATCGGTGCCGCCTCTTGCCCTGTCGCACCAATGGCAACATTCACGTCATCAGTGGACCCGAACAGCACAACATCATTGGCGAAAAGATCGACGATGAATTGCCGACCGGCATCGGCGATCCCGTCATCCAGCGTGATTTCCTCGCCAAAGGCTGCTTCATAAGCCACAGCCATTTCATCGGCGCGCAACACGATTTCGGTCATCAGATCAAGGTAATCGCCGCGCTGCAACGGATCGACCATCATCACACGGCCATTCCATTCCGGCTGTGTCAGCTCCCACAGGTTGCTGACGGGCGCGCCGTCGGGATAGCTTTCTTCATTATACATCAGCACTTTGGTCGAAAGGCGCTGTTGCAGCAGCGGTGATTTCGCGCTGTCTGGCAGTGCATCGGCAATGCGCGGCGGCACGTAAGGCGCCATCAATCCGGAATCGAGCAATTCTGTCAGCACCACCGGCGCGTCCGAGACATAGATCACATCGGCATTGGCGATCCCGGCGCTGGCTTCGCTGCGCAGCCGCGCGATCATCTCGGTCGAGGACATATCGAAACCGATCATGTCGATCCCGGGATAGGCGGCTTCAAACGCTTCTTCCACGCGGCCAATGCGGCTGGTGAAAGCATAGACAGTGACCGACCCTTCCGTCTGCGCCAAAGGCAACAGGTCGGCGGCAGTCATAGTGTCAAGATCTTGGGCCAAGGCTGCATTTGCCAGCGGCAAGCTCAGGCAAAGAGAGAAAAGAACAGTGCGCATCATATGATTCCTTTGGATCAGGGGTGATGCTGATGAATGTAGGTTAAACTTGCAACAAATTTATGACGTGCAAGTTAACTTGCAAGTTAATCCTCGAAAGAGGCGATCAAAGGCCCGAGCCTTTCCAGCATGTGCAAGGCCGCCTCTCCTCTCTCTGCCGCCAAGGCCAGCACCAGCGCGTTACAAAGAGCCATCGGCACGGTCAGCGTCTGAAACCCCTCGCGCGCGCCCGATCTTGGTGCGGCCAGCAACTGGTCTGGCGGCGGGGCCAGCGCGGGCCCCAGACTGCCTGAAATCGCCAAAGTCGCCGCGCCGCGCTGTTGTGCCAGCGCGATGATACGCGCGTAATCGCGCGGCTGGCGACGAAAGGCGAAGAGCAGCACGGCATCATCCTTGCCCAGCGTCAGCATCTGTTCTGCCAGATCGCGGGCATCGCCGCGCAGCAGCACGGTCGCCACCCCCATCCGGCGCAGGCGGCGGTCCATGAGCACCGCCAAAGCCTCGGCATTGCCGCGCGCGAATAAAAAGACCCGGGGACGGTTCAGCAATTGCACTGCGGCGGCGATCTGACGGTCCTGCACATAATCGCCCAGCCGGGTCAGCGCGGCGATTTCTTCGGCAATCAAAAGCGGCAGAAAGCCTTTTTCCTGCGCCCCGCTCAGCGTCTGCGCCACGCGGTCAGAGGGTGATCCATTGGTCAGAAACTCTGCGCGCAGATGGTCGCGGAAATCAGCATAGCTGTCAAAGCCCAGCTTGCGCGCCAACCGCGATGTCGTGGCCTCATGCGCGCCGATCCGTGCCGCAAATTCTGCCGAGGTGCCAAGTGCAATCTCGCGCGGGGATTGCATGAGTTCTGCCACCAACCGACCCTCAGTGCCGGTCAGCCGATCGGCGATTTTTTGAACACGTTCGATAAGGGTCATGAGGTTATGCAGTCTTCTGATTGGCAAAAACACTCCGTAGTCCATAGTGCAGATACGGTGCCCTCTGCAAACTCTGACAATGTGTCTTGGCCGTTTTGGCAAAAAAGAATTCACATCGCTCTGCAGGCATGATTCAAGCTGGTATCTGCAATCGAGTAGGCGTTCTTTGAACTGTTTATTCTGTCAGTCCGGGCGCAAGCCGACCAACCACCGCCTTGTTCCTGAAGGGATTTTCTGGATCGCTCGCACGGGCGCCCCGCGACAGGGTTTAGGCCGCTCAAGAGGTGGCTTTACGACCAAAATCCACCTCCAGGTCAACGCTGCTGGTCTGCCCGTGAGGACCGACATCACACCCGGTGGGGCATCCGATTGGACACTCAACTTGACTGGGTGTGACAGCTGTCACGCTATCTGGGCGTTTCTCGATCTGTCCCAAAGGTGCTGACGGCAGACAGGTCAGATACGTCAATTAATGTAACCGCCCCTTCTTTCCTGTGTCTGTCACGGTGAGATTTTTTCTGGGAAGAAGCGCGATAAGCTCTTGAAGCTCTAGTTGCTGTAGGTGTTAGCAGCGTCAGACCTGAAAGAAAACGAAGGTCGATATGATGCCAGAATACCTGCAGCGACCAGATGGCGCCGGTCCCTAACATGAACGGACGTCTTATATGTCCGGTTCACCCGAGCCAGACGTCCAGAAAGAGCATGATCACCAGCCCGATCGACAGACCCAGCGTCGCCTTGTTCTGGTGTCCGTTGCGGTGGGTTTCCGGGATGATCTCGTGACTGATGACATAAAGCATAGCACCTGCAGCAAAGGCGAGACCCCAAGGCAGCAGCGGTTCGGACAATGTGATGATGCCGGCACCCAGCACCCCGCCGACAGGCTCGACCATGCCGGTCAGTGCGGCGATGCCCCAGGCGCGCCATCTGGAATAGCCTTCACCCAAAAGCGAGACGGCAACGGCCAGCCCCTCGGGGGCGTTCTGCAGGCCGATCCCGATGGCCAGCGGCAGGCCACCGTCCACACCGCCCGACCCAAAGCCGACACCGACGGCAAGCCCTTCGGGGAAATTGTGGATGGTGATCGCGATGATGAAAAGCCAGACCCGCCGGAGCGAGGCGGCTTGCGGACCCTCGCGCCCCTGGGTGAAATGTTCATGCGGCAGTTTCTCGTTCATCAGCGCGACCGCGCCCATGCCGAGCAGGATCGATATGCAGACAATGGCGGGTGCCAGCGCTGCGGCTGTAAACTGCGTCTCTGCGGCGTCCAATGCCGGAATGATCAGCGAAAAGAACGATGCGGCCAGCATGACGCCAGCCGCGAAACCCAGCGACAGATCGCGCATCCCCCGCGTGGGAACGCGCCCGAACAGCACCGGAACCGCGCCAAGGGCCGTCAGCGACCCGGCGGCCAGACTGCCCAGAAAACCAAGCATGATGGGGGAAAGGTCAGTCACAGGTCGCTCCATGATGAGGTGATGGGATTGAAATTGGGTTTTCCAGACCGGGTCAGAACCGGCAAGCAGCAGGATACGTTCCGGGACGCGGCCAGGATCATTGATTTGTCCCGCAGATGGGACGGCATCTTCGGCGCATAAGACCCCGGCCTTGCGACATTGCAGCATAACCAAAGGAGTTCGATTTCATGCTGACCAGACGCCATTTCATCACCGCGACCGCGGCACTGTTCTCGCCACCGATCAGCGGGGCGGCCTTTGCCAGTACATGGCCGACCGAGGCCCAGAAAGCGGCATGGGATGCACAGGTGACGCCGCCGTTTTACGATCCGGCCACAACGAACCCCTGGGGCCTGCACCCGCGCCTGTTGCCGCAACGTGTCGCTGCGCGTGCCGATCTGGTCCCCGGTGATATCCATGTCGATGCGGTGGCGCGCTATCTCTATCATATCGAAAAGAATGGGACGGCGATGCGTTATGGCGTGGCGATCGGGCGCGGCGGTCTTTACGAGCCGGGGGTCTACACGATCCAGCGCAAGGTGGCCTGGCCGCATTGGACGCCGACGGCAGATATGATCCGACGTGAGCCCGAAACTTATGCGCAATTCAAGGATGGGATGGAGCCCGGACCGCAGAATGCCTTGGGGTCGCGTGCGCTGTATCTTTATATCGGGGACCGTGACACCTATCTGCGGATTCACGGCACACCTTCGCCGCGCTCGATCGGCAGCCGGGCGAGTTCGGGCTGCGTGCGCATGGTCATGCCGCATATCAACGACCTTTACGAACAGGTTGAAACCGGCGTCACGGCGGTGCTCTATCCGGCGGAGGATGGTGGGATTGTCGCTGCGCATCGGTGATGATTTCGGTGGTCGTTTGCCTGATTGTATCAGCACTTGCATATCGGACAGCGAAAGGTCCGGCCGTTTCATGAGTCAGAGCCTTTCATTGCCGACAGGCGCGCGCCTGCCCGCGAGTTTCTCTGCGAGCAGGGCGCGGGCGTCGCGCAACATCGCGCGGGCAGTGTCGTCACCGGCGCTTTGCTCTGCGGCATCGGCAAGCCGGGCGTCTGAAAGCGGGTCGGTGGGGCGACCGTCCACGCGGACTTCGTAATGCAGGTTCGGGCCGGTTGCCGTGCCCGTCGCACCGACCCTGCCGATAATATCCCCCGCGGCAACCGTGTCGCCAACGCCAAGCCCGTCGGCTGTGGCGCTCAGGTGGGCATAAAGGGTTGTCGTAACGGAACCATGCGCGATCTCGATCACGCGGCCATAGCCGCCGCGCCGCCCGATAAAGCTGATCCGGCCCGGCGCGGTGGCATGGACCGGCGTCCCGCGCGCTGCCGCGAAATCGATGCCGGTATGCATGCGCGTATCGCCATAGACCGGATGCGTCCTGCGCCCGTAGACCGAGCTGAGCCGCGCGCCCTCGACCGGTAGCGCGAAGACCCGCATCACCTCACCGTTGCGGTAGAGGGTGGCACGGCCGGACCCGTCTTCGGGCCAGACAATCTCGAACAGGATATCCCCCAGATCAAGCGCCGCGAAGGACAGTTCGGGCTGGCCGATCATCTCGTCTCCCGCGCGGGTTTCCCGCCAGATCAGGCGCAGGGTTTCACCGCCGGAGAGATCCTGCCTGAAATCGACGGTGCTGCCGAGCATCTGCGCCAGATCGACCGCAAAGCGCGCTGGCATTCCGGCATCGTCGAGTGCCGCGAAGACCGAGCTTGTGATCCGGGTTTCACCTGCGCGGGTGATAAGTTCAGTCCTGGGTGTGACGATGCGCGTCTGCGGCTGTGCGCCGAAAACCGCCTCGATCCGGATGCCGTCATCGACTTCCAACGTGACGGTCTGAGCAACACCGGCAGGCGTTTCAACGACAGTCAGCCGGTGGCCCGGACGCAGCTGCCTAAGATCATATCCGGCCCCAAGCGCCAAAGCGATTTCGGCACGCAATGGTGCGGCGATTCCGGCCTCTGCCAGAACCATATCGAGCGTCTCGCCGGATGCGATCTCTCGCGACCATGTCCGGCGCGGCGGGTCAATGACGGGCAATGCGGTCTCGGCAATCGGGACAGCGGGTGGCACCGGCAGGATGAACGCGGGCGGTTTGTCGGGGCCGGTGAAATCTGCCTTGATCGGTGGTGTTGTTGCTGGCGATATCAGCGGGGCTGGCAACCACAGGTCAGCGGCGGCAAGCGGTGGCGGAACCGGGTCTTGCCGCCCTGCGCCGCTCAGCGCGAAAGTGGTGACGGATACGGCGCCTGCCAGAACCAGTCCTGTTACGAGGTAGGTCAGCTTCATGTCGGGGTCTCGGTTTCTGTCTGCAAAACGCGGCGGATCTTGGGCAACGCGAATTCCCGCGGTTCGTGATAATCGATTGTACCGGCAAACCGGCCAGTGACGTCGAACATCAACACGCTGGCCGTATGGTTCATCGTGTAATCGCCGTTATCGGCTGGCACCTTCTGATAGGTCGCGCGAAAGCCTGCGGCGGCGCGTGCGATCTGCGCTGGCGGGCCGGTCCAGCCACGGATCGCGGGATGGAAATAGCCGACATAATCTGCCATCGCTGCGACCGTATCGCGCGCGGGATCGACGGTGATGAAAACGACATTCAGCCGCCCGGCATCTGCGCCCAATGCATCAAGCCAGCCGGAAATATCCGCCAAGGTCGTCGGGCAGACGTCAGGGCAATAGGTGAAGCCGAAGAACACCAAGGCGGTGCGGCCTGCCAGAGTCTCGGGGCCCACTGGCTGGTTTTCATGATCCGTCAGGCGGAAGTCCATCTGCGTCAAGGCCAAAGGCCGCTCAGCCGCCTGTTCCGGCGCGCCGGGCCCATCCACTTGCCACCATCCGGCCAGAAAGGTCAGCCCGCATGCGCCAAGACCTGCTGCGCCATATCCAAGAAACGTTCGTCGCTGCATCAGTGACTGGGCCCACGTGCGGCAACACTCAGGACCGGCACGTCGATGGTGACTTCGCCGCCATCCGAAAAGACTAGCGTCAGGGGAAACATCTCGCCTTCGGTCATCGGGGCTTGCAGCTTCATCAGCATTGCATGCAGGCCGCCGGGTTTCAGGGTGACGCTGTCGCCCGGCGGAATGACAATCGCACCCGCAGGGGCCATGGAACTGACGCCAGCGGCATCGGTGGTGGTCTGGTGTATCTCGGTCCTCATGGCCAGCGGAGTCTTCAGCCCGGTCAGCGTCACCGCATCGTCGCCGATGTTCCGGACCGACATATAGGCAGCGCCGGGGCGATCCGTCCCGATTGCGGCACGCGCCCAAGGGTCTTCGATCACCACATCCTCAGATCCGGCGAGGGCGGGTGTGACCAGCGTTGTGGCGAGAAACATGATCGCGGCAAGGGTTACGTGTTGCATCATCTGTCCTTTCTGTTGAGTCCGCAGTTACGATTCAGTCGCGGCAACCGCTGCGGCCACCCGCGCGCGAAGTTCCTCCTCACCGAACGGGTCAAGCGGTCGGCCATTGACGAAGAAGGTCGGGGTTTGGCGGATGCCCAGGGTCTCTACGTCGGCGCGGTCTTGGTTCAGGACCGCCACGACGCCCGGCGCCAGCATCTGGTTGCGCGCGGCGGCGACATCGAGCCCGGCCGTCGCTGCAATCTCGAACAATAGCTCCGGATCAGGTGCGCCATGCGCGGCCCATCGCGGTTGTTCGCGCAAAAGTGCTGCCATCACCGGCTCATAAAGGTCCTGCATCCGCGCTGCTTCCAGCAGGCGGATCGCCTGAACCGAGGCTTCCCCGTGGAAGGCCGCATAGCGGATCGCAACGCGCACCGCATCGCCGTGTTCGGCCATGATGTCCTTCACCACCGGATAGAATGCGCGGCAGGCCTCGCAGGCCGGATCGAAAAATTCGACAATGGTCACCGGCGCATCCTGAGGACCAAGGATCGGTGCAGAGCCGCGCAACAGCGCGTCGTTCTGCGCCGAAGGCAGCGGCGCGGCGGTTGTGACAGGCGCAGGACGCGTGACATACCACGCCGCCCCGACAAAGGCGGCCAAAGCCAGAACAAGAATGGACACAATCAAAGGGCGGCGGGTCATCGGTGAGACTCCTTGAGGGAAAAGGCGGACAGGCCCGCGATCAGCGCGAAGGCCAGAAAAGACAGCAGCGGGATCGGTATCCCGAGGATCGACTGATTGGCATCGGTGCAGGACGGGCCGGTGGCGGTGCAGGGCCGGATCGGCTCGGGGATGACACCGAGGTAAAGACCCATATGCCAAAGCGCGACGGCCCCGCCGAGAAGGCTGAGCGCCAGAGAGTAGCGACCGACACCACGGTCTTGCCACCACAGGCCGAGACCCAGAACGACAGGCAGCGGGAACATGAAAGCGCGTTGATACCAGCACAGCAGGCAAGGCATCTGGCCCAAGACCTCGCCGATAAACAGCACCGACAGCGTCGCGACCAGCGCCACGGCCCATGCGGTGATCAGCGCCGTCTCGGATGTCAGCCGCGCCGTCACCCCATGGGTTTCTTGAAGAAATGTCAGTTTCAACGTGAATGACCTGCCGCTTGATTCCCGGTTTTGGATCGGCCTACACCCTCAAGCTGCTAGAGGTTCAACAGGAATCTTGAACTGACAGGGCCGCTGTCACAGAGTTTTTTACGATTGAATGCGATGCGGGGCATCAAAGCTGGCGGACACATCACGTGGCCGTTCGTTAGGGCGAGCGCGACGAGGGCTGCGGGATAAGTGAAACGCGAGACAAGCACGGACAACTCCATAAGGTTGTGGATGTTCGATGGAGACAGACCCCTCATGCTTCGATCACTAGAATGCTAAAATTGATTAGGTCTATCAAACAGAGCGGCAGGGCAAAAAGGTGATGTATGCGCTAAACATCACTGGTGAAATTGACCAGATGGCCCGACGCCTTGACCTGATTGCACAGCTGGGCGGCACCTGTGCCATGGTGTCGTTGCAATCGCTGGGTCTGGTCGGGCTGCGCTGGCTGCGCGACCGCTCTTCGCTGCCGATCCATGGGCATCGGAATGGGTGGGGCCTGCTGTCGCGGTCCCCTGACATCGGCATTGCCTTTCCGGCCATGTAAAAACTCTGGCGGCTGGCCGGGGTGGATCATCTGCATGTCAAGGGGCTGGGGAACAAATTCACCGAACCCGACGCCACGGTGATCGAATCGGCCCGCGCCTTGCAGGCACCCTTGGGCGAAGGAACACAGATGACGGCGCTGCCCGTGTTTTTATCAGGCCAGACCGCCTGGCAGGTCGGCCCGACAGCCGCCGCCTTGGGCAATGAGGATTTCCTGTTCTGCGCTGGTGGCGGGATCATGGGTCACCCCGACGGTCCGGGTGCCGGGGTCGCCGCGCTGCGGTTGGCCGCCAAGGCCCACCGGCAGGGCATCGACCCGCTGGTGTTTGCGCAGCAGCATCCGGCCTTGGCCAAAGCTCTGACACGGGGGTGACAGCCATGCAATTTTGTGACGACAGAGACTTTTATGATCGCGTTCTGGCTGGTGTGTTTACAGGATCTGCCGGACCCCGAGCGGATGGCGGATGGCGGATGGCGGATGCGGGGCTGCCGGTATCAGCAAAGACGTTTGATCTGGGAGATTTGTTCGGTGAGTATTGTTCCTGGCGATTTGAACGTCGATTTTGCTTTCCAGAAATCCTGACCTTGCCGCTTTACAGGAACCTGATCAGGCTTAGGTCGTTTCATAGGTAGTAAAAGGAGATGACCATGATCGACAAGTTCGGAACTGCAAACTGGAAGGGCACGATCAAGGACGGCGGAGGCACTGTTTCGACCGAAACGGCCGCGTTGAAGGACCACCCCTACGGTTTCAAAGCGCGCTTTGAGGACGGCGAAGGCACAAACCCGGAAGAGCTTGTCGGCGCGGCCCATGCCGCCTGTTTTGCGATGGCCCTGTCGCTGAACCTGACGGAAAACGACTTTGAGGCTGAAAACATCGATGTCAAATCGACTGTCTCGCTTGAGAAAGACCCGGCCGATGGTGGTTTCAAGGTTTCCAAAGCCCATATCGCGCTGACGGCGACGGTGCCCGGTCTCTCGGAAGAGAAATTCATGGAGCTTGCCAAAGCCACGGAAAAAGGTTGCCCGATCAGCAAGCTGCTGAACGCCGAGATCAGCATGGAGGCCAAACTGATCTGATTTGATGACGATGCGAAAGTGTTTGCGCGGTGGTGGCCCATCATCAAACACGTCCCAGCTGTGTCCGACTAAATGAACCTGCCGTAAATCGGTTTACTGACCTACGCGCATCGAAATGAATACTTTGATCGCAAAGTGACTGCTTTTGTCTTGCCGAAAGTTAACCCGCCGCTGATCCTTCATGTGATCAGATCAAAGGGAACAAGATGACCCAGACATTGCGACAAAATGATCCCGGCCTCTATCAGCGCAGGCGAGACGCTCTTGTGGCCGAACTGGGGCGGCCGGTTCTGGTGTTCGGGATGGGCAGCGCCTTGGGCGCGGGCAGCAAATCGCATGGCGCGCTGCGCTATCTGACGGGGTGGGATGGGCATGAATCCGCGTCGCTTCTTGTTCTGACACAGACTGGGGCCAGATTGATTTGCGCCAGCCCGTTTATGGTGCCGCTTGCCGCTGAAACCTTGCCGGAGCTGGACCCTGTCTATCTGCCGCCGGATCGCTGGGCGGGTCTGATCCGTGACCACATTCCCGCAGGCACCGTCGAGCTGATCGGGCTGGATGAATTGCCCATGGGCATCGCGCGCCATCTGCATCCCGTCATCCGCGAAGACGACACGGCCAGCGCGGTGCTGGACCGGATGCGGGTGATCAAGGAACCTGCCGCCCTTGAACTGCACCGCGCCGGGGCTGCGATTTGTGATGCTATCTTTGCCCGGCTGCCTTCTGTCCTGACTGTTGGGGCATCAGTTGCTGACGCGCAGCGCGACCTGGAGAGCTTTGCTGTGTCGCAAGGCGCTGATGCGTGCCGGATGTGGCTGACGATACGTCCGCAAGCGGACCGTCCGAGATACTGGCCGGAAGAAACGCAAGGCTTTGTCGGGGCGGGGGATCAGGTGCTGGTCGGAATCGCCCTGACCGTGGACGGTCATTGGGCGCATGGCATCAGGATGGGCGCCGTCGGTCAGATGCGCCCAGACCACGCGCGACTACTGGATATCGTGGCGGTCTGTTTGCGCGCCGGGCTGGATCATGCGCGCCCCGGCCTGCCGCTGACCGATCTGGTGGATGCGATGGAGGATACATTCCGCGCCGGTACACTGAGTCTGGACCGCCATGATCTGCAACGCTTCCGCTTTGGGCATGGTTTGGGTATGTCCTATGAGGACCCAATCCTGACCGATGCTTTCGTGCAGAGTTTTGGGGTTAAAGCCCCTGCGAAAAGGCCCGATGGTGCTGGCGGAATTCTCGCGCCGGGGATGGTGCTGGAACTGCATCCGAATTTGTTTCTGCCCGGTGTCGGCGGTGCGGCTTTGGGTGAGATGGTGATTATCGGTGAAACAGGGGCCGAAACGCCGATCACGACCCCGCTGACGCCAATTCTTTTTGGGTCTGATTACTAAATCTGATCAACTTGGATAAAATATCAAAATTCGACTTATTCGTCATCCGCAGGCTATCGTGAACCTCAGCAGCCTTGAAGGAGAGATGATGACCAATCCATCCGCTGATTCCCGTGTCACGGGCGAGAATGCCCGCCGTATTCTGCGCCGTGATCCAAACCCGCATCTGTTCCGTCCGATCAGTTTCCGGTCTGTGACTGTGCGCAACCGGATCGTGCTGTCACCGATGTGCCAGTATTCGGCGCAGGACGGCGTTCCGGATGATTGGCATCTGGTGCATCTTGGCGCGCGTGCTGCTGGTGGTGCGGGCATCGTCTGCACCGAGGCTGTGCATGTCACGCCGCATGGACGGATCACAAAGCACGATCTTGGTCTTTGGAACGACACACAGCGCGACGCACTGGCCCGGATCGCCGCTTTCATCACATCACAAGGGGCGGTGCCTGCGATCCAATTGGGTCACGCGGGCCGCAAAGCCTCGGTCGGGCGACCGTGGGAGGGCAGTCATCCTGTGCATGAGGTGGACGGTGGTTGGCCGACTGTTGGTGCATCTCCCAAGGCTTATGCTGATGGGTGGCCGACGCCGCGCGCTTTGGATGCGGCAGGGATCCAAGCTGAACTGGATGCACTGGCGCAGGCGACCCGCCGCGCCTATCAGGCAGGGTTCCGCATTGTCGAGCTGCATGCCGCGCATGGATATCTGATCCATCAGTTTTATTCGCCGTTGAGCAATGACCGGGTTGATGAATACGGCGGCAGTTTTGAAAACCGTATCCGCTTTCTGATCGCGTCGCTGGATGCCATGCGCAGCGAATGGCCACAGGACCTGCCATTGTTCGTGCGGCTCAGCGTGACTGATTGGGTCGATGGCGGTTGGAGCGTCGCGGACAGTGTCCGGCTTTGTCAGATCCTGCAGACGCGCGGCGATGTTGATCTGATTGATTGCACCTCTGGTGGGAATGATCCCCGTCAGCAAATCCCGATCCATCCGGGGTATCAGGTGCCTTTAGCGCGCCAGATCAGGGCGGAAACCGGGCTGGCAACCGGCGCTGTCGGGTTGATCAATGCGCCCGATCTGGCTGAGGCGATTGTTGCCAATGGCGATGCCGATTTGGTGTTGTTGGGGCGTGGTTTGCTGGCTGATCCGCATTGGCCGCTCAAAGCCGCACAAGCGCTGAAGGCACAAAATGCAAGCTGGCCGGTTCAATATGAAAGATCGAATATTTTTTGATTGGCGATCAATAAAATTGATCAAGACTGATGAAAACTAAAAATTAGACTAATTTTGCCAGTTGGTGCTTACTAATAGCTTGCGAAGGTCGCGCTTGGGACCGAAGCGGATGGGATCAGAACAATATCATGCTGGATACACCGACCACAGCCAAACCGACTTTTGAAACTGCAGCCGCATTGCGTTTGGCCTGCCGCGAGGGGCGCTTTGCCGCACCGACCAGCGGGCAGGCACCGGGGTTTCAGCAGGGCAATGTGGTGATCCTGCCGCGTGATCTGGCGGGGGATTTTCTGCGCTACTGCGTCATGAACCCGAAACCTGCGCCGATCCTTGGCGTGTCGGAACCCGGTGATCCGCGCCTGCCCAATCTGGGCGATGGTCTCGATATCCGCAGTGATGTGCCGCGCTACCGCGTTTTCCGCGATGGAGAGCCGGCAGAACAACTGACCGATATCCATGATCTGTGGCGCGATGATTTCGTCAGCTTTGTGATCGGCTGTTCTTTTTCGTTTGAAACAGCATTGCTGCAGGCGGGCATCCCGGTGCGCCATATCGATGCCGGGCGCAATGTGCCGATGTATCTGACCAATATCCAGACTTATGCCGCCGGTCCCTTTGGCGGGCCGATGGTGGTGTCGATGCGTGGGTTTTCCACGCCTGACGCGATCCGGGCGATGGTCCTGTCGGCGCAGATGCCGCAGGCGCATGGCGCGCCGGTGCATTTCGGCGATCCTGCTGCCATCGGGATCAGCGATATCGACACGCCCGATTTCGGCGATGCGCCGATCCTGCGACCCGGTGACGTGCCGGTGTTCTGGGCCTGTGGCGTGACCCCACAATCCGCGATCCGCAAGGCAAAGCCTGCAATCGCGATCATGCACGAACCCGGTCACATGCTGGTGACTGACCTGTCGACCGATGCGTGACGGCAAATGTCGCGCATTCCAAAAACCAGAAACTGTCCTCAACAAGGAGAAAATACATGAAAACTGTCCTTCATTCCTTATTGGCATCTGCCGCCTTTGTGCCGCTTGCCTTGACCGCCACGGCCCAAGACCTGCCTGAAACCACGCTGTCCGTTGTGGGAAGCTGGAGCAACCTGCCGCTTTATCAGGACTTCGAACGCGCCTTCTGGGAAGAAGCGATCACTGAAGCCTCCGGCGGCAGCATCACCGTCAACATGACAACATTCGACCAGATGGGTGTTGCCGGTGGCGACGTGTTCCGCATGCTCGGCGATGGTGTCTTTGACGTGGGCATGACCGTGGGTGACTACACCGTCGCCGATGCGCCTGAACTGGAAGGGTTGGATGTCCCGCTGCTGGCGATTGATGCCGACACGGCGCGCCAGATGACCGAAGCGGCCAAGCCGATGGTCGCCGATATCATGCGTGACCGGTTCAATTCCCATATGCTGGCCATCGCGCCTTATCCGCCGCAGATCGTGTTCTGCGATACCGAAATCACCAGCCTTGCCGATCTGGAAGGCAAGAAAATCCGTGGCTCTGGCCGGATGACGACGCTGTTCCTTGAGGCTTTGGGTGCAGAAGGCATCACGATGGCATTCTCTGAAGTGCCGGGTGCTTTGGAGCGCAGCGTGATTGATTGTGCCGTGACTGGGGCCGGGTCGGGCTATGCCTCGGGCTGGTACGAATCTTCGACCCATCTGGTGAACCTGCCTTTGGGCGGTTGGGACCCGGTGATCACGGCGGTCAATCTGGATACCTGGGACGCGCTTGACCCTGCCGTGCAGGCATTCCTGACCGAACAGGCGATCACAGGCTTTGAAGACCCCGCATGGGCTGATGCCGGCGGCGCGCTGGAACGCGATATCGCCTGTCTGACCGGATCAGGTGAATGCGCAGCAGGCCCATCCGCGTCGATGACTTTGGTCGAACTGTCGGAAGAGGATCAGGCTCGCGCGATTGAGGTTCTTGAAGCCTCGATCCTGCCAGACTGGGCCGAACGCGCCGGTGGTGATTGGGCACAGCGCTGGAACGACACCGTGGGTGCCGCATTGGGTGTCAGCATCAACTGATCATCACACGTGACGCCTTAGAAAAGGAGCGGGGCAATGACGCATGCGGATAAACTGGCCGGACAAGCGATGCAGGTGGTGCATCTGCTGCGAACGGCCAACCGATGGATTGCCCTGCTTTGCGGCATCGTGCTGCTGCTGGCGGTCGCATTGATCATGACCGAGGTGCTGGGGCGGCAGTTCCCAGCCCTGCGCATCGGCGGTGCGGATGAACTATCCGGCTATGTGATGGCCGCGATTGCGACATGGGGCTTTTCCTATGCGCTCATGGAACGGGCGCATGTGCGCATTGACCTGTTGCATGCCCGTCTGCCCGCTGCGGGCCGGGCTGCGCTGGATATCATCGCGCTGGCCAGCGTTCTATTGGTCGCGGTGATGGTCGCAGTTTACGCCTATGGCGTGTTGGACACGTCACTGACGCGCGGTTCGCGGTCGAATACGACGCTGGGGGTGCCGCTCTGGATGCCACAGGTCGTCTGGTTTGGCGGCTGGGCCTGGATGGTGATCACCTCTGGCCTGTTGCTGGCGGTAAGCGTCTTTCTGACAGCCTTGCGCCGGTTTGAACTGGTCGAAGATATCGCCGCAATTCCGGTGGAGACAGGAGAAATTCAATGATCTGGTATGTCTCAATCGGGCTTGCTGTGCTGCTTGCCCTGTCTGTGCCGGTTGGTGCTGCGCTGTTCATCCTTGGCTTTGGGCTTGATCAGTTCTTTTCACCAATGCCGCTGATGCGCGGGCTGGGGCAGATGGTCTATTCGTCCTCCGACAGTTTCCTGCTGATCGCCATTCCACTGTTCGTCCTGCTGGGTGAAATCCTTGTGCGCGCCGGGATCGCCGAACGCACCTATGCTACGCTGGACACATGGTTTTCATGGCTGCCGGGCGGGTTGGTCCATGCCAATATCGCCACGGCCACGATGTTTTCCGCCACATCCGGATCGTCTGTCGCGACAGCCGCAACAGTGGCGACGGTGGCCATGCCGCAAGCCCGCAAGCAAGGCTATGATCAGCGGCTGTTCGCAGGCGCGATTGCGGCGGGTGGGGCGCTGGGAATTTTGTTGCCACCCTCGATCAACCTGATCGTCTATGGTTTTCTGACCCAGACCTCGGTGCCGCAACTCTTCATGGCGGGGATCGTGCCGGGGCTGTTGATGGCGCTGGGATTCATGATCATCACCGCGATCATTTGCACGATCAAACCGGCCTGGGGCGGACCAAGCCGCAGCTTTACCTGGGCCGAACGGCTGAACGGATTGCAGCATCTGATCCCCGTGCTTTTGGTTTTCGCCGTCATCATCGGGTCGATCTATACCGGCTGGGCCACCCCGACCGAGGCTGCGGCCATCGGCGTTGTCATGGCGCTGTGTATCGCGGCCTTTTACGGTGCCGTCACGGTCGAGAATATGCGTGCCGCCTTGCTTGGCACGATCCGCACGACATCGATGGTGATGTTCGTGATCGTCGGCGCCTATTTCCTGAACTTTGCACTGGGGGCGACGGGCTTGAACCGTGCGCTGTCGGGATTTCTGGAAAGCTTCGGTCTTGGCCCCTACGGCATGCTGATGATCATCGTGCTGATGTATATCGTGCTTGGTTTTTTTATCGAAACGCTGGCGCTGATGATCGCGACAATCCCGATTGTCGTGCCGATCGTCATTGGTCTGGGCTTTGACAAGGTCTGGTTCGGCATCCTGCTGATCGTGTTGATCGAGATGGCGCTGATCACACCGCCAGTGGGCCTGAACCTTTACGTCGTGCAAGGCGCGCGCAAGGAAGGGCGGCTGAGCGATGTGATGATCGGTGCGATACCGTTCGTATTCGTAATGCTGTTGATGGTGGGTCTGTTAATCGCCTTCCCGACAATTGCCTTACTCTTCGCGCCGTCCTGACGCGGGCATCAATTTAAATGAAACGGGAGGATATCTGATGGGCAAACCTATCGCCTTTGAACGGGCTGGCCATGGGCCGCTGGAGATCGAGATCACCAATGGCGTAATCGCTGGCTGGACTGGACGCAACGCCGATGCAGTGGCGCATCATATCGCGGAACTTGCTGAAATCGGCGTGCCTGCACCATCGAGTGTACCGCTGTTTTACCGCGTGTCGGACCTGATGTTCACCACGGCGGCGGAAATCCAATGCCTTGATGACACATCATCGGGTGAGGCTGAACCGATGCTGATTGATGACGGCAACAGGCTTTATCTCGGGCTGGGGTCCGATCACACGGATCGCAAGCTGGAAGCCTATTCCGTCGCACATTCCAAACAGATCTGCCCGAAACCGATGGCCCCTGTCTTGTGGGATTATGACGACGTGGCCGGGCATCTGGACGATATCCGCATCCTTTCTTTTATCCGTGAAGGTGGCGATTGGATCGCCTATCAGGATGGGACCTTGGCTGGTATACGCCCTCTGGCCGATCTGGTGGCCGCATCGCCTGTGGCCAAAGGCAGCACGCGCCTCGCGCCCGGCACGGCGATGATGTGTGGCACCTTTGCCGTGTTGTCAGGCGGGGTGCGCCCCGCGGCGGAATTCCGGATGGAAATGATTGATGACCGTCTGGGCCGTCGCATCGAACACAGCTACAAGATGGTCAGCCTGCCTGTTATCGCCTGAGGATATCCCATGACCCGATCCCCCCTGACATCGCCCTGCGGTCGCATCACCTATCGTGCCGAGGATCGCGCGCGCCATGTTATCGACCGGGCGATGGATATGCCTGCTGCGGTCATGTCGGAAATCTACACGCAGTTTGACGCCTCGCAGATCATGGCAGCGGCGCAGGCGCTTGATCAGGATGCTGTTCGCCGCAGCGGCGCTTTGGCGGGGCTGATGGTTTCGGTCAAAGACCTATTCGATGAAGCAGGGCAGGTGACCGCCGCCGGATCGCAGGTTCTGCGCAAAGCTGCACCCGCAAAATCTGATGCGGTTGCGGTTGCGCGGCTCAAGGTGGCGGGGATGGTGCCTTGCGGGCGCACGGCCATGTCGGAATTTGCCTATTCCGGAGTGGGTCTGAATCCGCATACCGGCAACCCCGGCAATGCGCGCGACGCGACGCGCATATCGGGCGGGTCGACTTCGGGCGGTGCGTTGACGGTGGCGCTTGGCCTTGCCGATGTCGCCTTGGGCACCGATACGGGCGGGTCGGTGCGTATCCCGGCGGCGCTGAACGGGCTGGCGGGGTTCAAGCCGACGCAAGCCGCTGTGCCGCTAGATGGGGCGTTTCCGCTGTCGCAATCCTTTGACAGTATCGGACCGCTCGCCTTGCGGATCGCGACCTGTGCGGCGGTGCACGCGGTTCTGTCGGGCACCTCTGCGCCCGCGGCCACGACCGGCCCGCTGAAATTCGCCGTCCTGCAAGGTCCTTTGATGCAAGGGTTGGACGCGCGGGTCGCGACGGATTTTGAGGCAGCGTTGGCCGCCTTGCGCGCTGATGGTCATGAGGTATCCGAGGTTGCATTGCCCGAACTCGATGGTTTCGGCGATGCCAACCGGATCATCGTCGCGACCGAGGCGCATGATATCCATGCCCATCACCTGGCCGACCTGCGCACCAAGGGCGATCCACGAGTGCTGCGCCGGATCATGGCGGCGGAGAGTTTTGCACCTACGGACTACGCCGACAAACTGGCGCAACGCGCGCGGGCGATTGCCGCCTTTGAGAGCCTTGCGCAGGACTATGACGCGTTGATCGTGCCGACCCTTCCCACAATTGCGCCATTGATTGCGGAGGTTGAGGCGGATTTTGACCGGCTCAACGCCTTGATGCTGCGTAACCCGTCGGCTGTGAATTTTCTGGATGGCTGCGCGGCGACAGTGCCAATGCAGCAAGCGCAAAGGTTGGCCACCGGTCTGATGATCTTTGCGCCTGCCGGACATGACTGGCAGGTGCTGGATGCCGCAGAACGGATCGAAGCGTTGCTGCAATCTTGACTGGGACGTTGATCTGGGCGGCTTTCCTTGCCCGTGTGGCGGGGACGGGTTTTGTCGTGGTGGCGATATCATGGATCGCTGCACGCATGGGGCCGAAAGTGGGTGGCATTGTCGTGGGATTGCCGATCGTGCTTGCGCCGGGTTTTGGCTTTATGCTGCTGGATCATTCGTCTGATTTTGTCGCGCAGGCGGCAGCCGGGGCGCTATTCTCTCTCGCGGCGACGCAGATTTTCCTGCTGGTCTTTTTTGCCATTTCCCGCAGTTCAGGCCCGGCTTTTTCTGTCGGAGGCGCTGCGGCGATCTGGGCGCTTCTGGCTCTGCCTCTCAGCATAATGCCGCATCATCCCGTCATCGGCGCGGGACTTTTCATCGCCGTCACGATCATAGCACGCAAGATTGGGCAGCAATGGGCGGTCGGCCAAACAGCACAAGTCAGCGGTACAAAATGGCGGCTGTTGGTTCTGCGCGGGTTACTGGCAGGGCTGCTTGTGGGCATGGTTACCTTAGGGGCCACTGCAATAGGGCCTGCCTTTTCCGGGGCTATCATGGCCTTTCCCATCGGCTTTACCGTGATCGGCATATCGCTGCATCTGGATCACGGCGGGCATTTTGCGGGCCAGACCGCCTATGCCGGGCTGAACGGGCTTTACAGCCTTGCGGGGTTTTGCCTGTGCCTTGCGCTGTTGATGGGGCAGATGGCCGCGCTTCCCTCTTTTATCCTCGCCCTGAGCATGTCGGTTCTGATCACGCTGTTGCTGATGCGGCGGGCGCAGCGGGCTTGACATGACACGCCGCAGGGTGCCCGCTGCGGCTTGGACTTTCAGTATCGGATTGCACCTATGGTAGATTTCAAAGGGCTAGAGACATTTTCATGGGTCGCCGCCCTTGGCAGTTTTCGGGGTGCAGCGCAAAAGCTGAACGCTACCCAACCCGCCATTTCTCACCGCATCGCCCAGCTGGAAGAAGAGGTAGGTGCCAAGCTGCTGAACCGTGAAAGCCGCAAGGTAACGCCAACTTTGCGGGGACGGCAATTGTTGGTCTATGCCGAAAAGATTCTTGCCATGCGGGCCGAGATGCTCGCCAGCCTGCGCGATACCGAGGCGGTGCGCGGTGTGATCCGGCTGGGCGTCGCCGAAACCATTGTCCATACGTGGCTGCCGAGTTTTATCAAAGAAGTGCATCGGATCTATCCCAATCTGACGATCGAGATCGAAGTAGATATTTCCCCCTCCTTGCGCGCGCGTCTGTTGGCGCAGGAAATTGATATCGCCTTTCTGCTGGGGCCATTATCCGCGCCGCTGCTGCGCAACCGGCTTTTGTGCGAATATCAGGTGAATTTTATCGCAAGCCCGGCGCTGAAAGTTCCCAACCCTGCCAGTGTGGGAGATCTGGCTACTTTTCCTCTGATCACCTTCGCCCGCAAGACCCAACCCTATGAACAGGTTAAATCGCTGTTCAACCGGCCCTATCTGCCGCCCATCAAATTGCATGCCAGCGCATCGATGGCGACAGTTGTCCACCTTGCTATCGAAGGCATCGGAATCGCCGTAATCCCGCACGAGCTTGTCGAGGTGGAGCTGCAAGATGGCAAACTTGAACTGATCACAACCGACCTTGCCATGCCGCCCTTGTCGTTCTGCGCCAGCTGGCTGGAAAGCCCGGATACATTGGCCATTGAAATGGTCACCGAAATCGCCGTGCAGATGGCGGCAGCGCCATATCAGAATACAGTAAGTTTACTATGACACGACAATCACTGCCAGCGAATTAAGCTACATCTGCTATGATACAGGGTGACAGACCGCTGTTCCATCTCGTCAGGTGATTTGCGCCGCAAGACTAAGTCCAAGGCAACCAAACTGGCACAGAACCCTTTAGTCTTTCCAGAAGGGCTTTCTCGCTTCTTTGTAGGCGGCATCCCGGCTGAGGCCGACATCCGCCAGAAGATGCTGTTCAAGACGATTCAAGGCTTTGCGCGTGCGCCGGTACCGGTCCCACTTTGTCACTATGATTGCCGTGGTGATCAAGAGATGCGCCACTGACGGAAGGTGCGCTTGGTCGTTGAGATGCGCAAGTTGTGCTGCGTGAGGCGATGGTGACATGGGGCATCCCTTATATTGTATTGACACAATATGAAAAATTAGTACAATCGATGAATACAAAAGTGTGCCGGCGAAGGACAGAAAATGATTGTGCCCGATACAATTTGGCATCCTGAGCTGCCGGTTTCCGGGAAATCCAAATACAAGGCCTTGGCACAAGCCATTCGCGAAGGTATCGCGATGGGTCATCTTGCGCCCGGAACGAAATTACCGCCCGTACGCGATCTTGCCTTTCGCGTGAAGGTGACGCCGGGCACTGTCGCGCGGGCCTATACGCTGCTGACCGAAGAGGGGCGTCTTCGGGCAGAGGTGGGCCGCGGCACCTTCGTTGCTGCCGGACGCGTGGCTCGTACCGAGGGGGCAACCCCTCTGGTGAATTTGCCCGTTGATGCGGTTGCAGATTTCAGAAGCAGCCGTGTGCCTGATGTTGGACAGGGTCAGATCATAGATGCGGCCCTGATCAAGCTGGGCGAAAGCCACCGGCGGCGTCACATCAACTATCCGACTGCGGAAACCGACCTCGAAGCACGTATGGCCGTCGTTTCCTGGATTGACCAAGAGCGATCGGGCGGGGTCGGGCCCGAGAATGTCGTCTTGGGAAATGGCGCACAAAATTGTTGCATCCTGGCCCTTCAGGCCGAACTGAGCGGTCAGAACCCGATCATCATGACAGAGGAGCTTGGCTATCCCGGCGCGCGTCATGCTGCACGCTTGCTGCGCGCACAGACCGTCGGCCTGCCGATGGATGATGAGGGTATTCTGCCGGAATTTTTCAGGCAGGCCTGCCGTGATCATGGGGGTCGCATTCTGTTGACTTCGGCCGAAGTGCATAGCCCGACCACAATCCGTACCAGCCTGGCGCGCAAACAGGAAATAGCGCAAATCGCACGTCAGTTGGACATCACAATCATCGAAGATGATTGCCATACGACAGCTCAAAGCGACATTCCCAGCTATCGATCCATACTGCCCGACCAGAGCTATCTTGTTTCGTCACTGACGAAATCGGTCAGCGGGGCATTGCGGTTTGGCTATGCCATAGCCCCCGTTGGGCGCGAGAAGGAACTAAGGCAAGTCGCGCAAAGCTCGTTCTATGGGGTGGCGCAACCCATTCTGGATTTGTGCCACGCGTTGATCACCAGCGGGGCCGCGTCTGAAATCCGCGACCGTGTTGTTGCAGAGACTGCAATCCGGGCACGACTGGCCGTCAACGCACTGGGTGCCTGGGATTTGCGCTGGCGAGAAGATGCACCTTTCGTCTACCTGAACATGCCGCAGGGATGGCGCGCATCCGGCTTTGCCATGGCCTGCGAAAAACGTGATATTCTGATCAAGCCCGCCGATGAATTTGCCTTGCCGCATTGTAATGCGCCAAATGCAGTGCGACTTGCCATAAATACATGCGCATCCGACGACTTGTTCCTCAAAGCCATGTCCGACATGAACCACTTGCTGGCCAACCCAGAATCTCGGATCGACGGGTAAACGTGAAATCCCTTGGAGGCTTGCGGCGAACGAGAATGAGTTGATCACAGCAGACTATGTAAACCGCCTGCTTGACGGCGAAAGCCCGTTGCGCGTCGAACTGAGACGCCGGTTTTCTTGATCATCACGCCGATCATCTTCTTGATATCTATCAGAAGGAACTCGGACGGGGTATGAAGGTCAGCAAGTGATTTTTTGAGCAACGAGATTCTTCAGGAGAGCATGATGTCAAACATTGATGAAGCGACACGGATCAGTGCTCTGCGTCGGTACAATATCCTGGACACGGCGCCTGAAACAGAGTTTGAGAATATCATATCCTTGGTCCAGTCGACGTTTAAGGTGCCGATGGCGGCCATCAGCTTCATCGACACGGATCGCCAGTGGTTCAAGGCAAGTCGCGGTCTTGAAGCGAGCGAAACACCAAGAGACGTCGCATTTTGTGATTACACCATTCGCAATGATGCGGTGATGGTTGTGCCCGATGCGAAAGCGGATGAACGTTTCGCAGACAATCCTTTTGTCACCGATGCAGGCGTGAAGTGCTATATGGGCACGCCACTGAAAACCTCTGATGGTCAGAATATCGGATCTTTATGTGTGATCGGAACAGACCCTAGGGACTTCTCGGCGGATGAAGCCTCTATCCTCGCAAGCTTCGGCGATCTTGTTGTGTCACAGCTGGAACTGCGGCAGTCCGCAAACCTGGACC
Source organism: Yoonia sp. 67-2 (assembly GCF_035117555.1). Lineage (NCBI taxonomy): Bacteria > Pseudomonadati > Pseudomonadota > Alphaproteobacteria > Rhodobacterales > Paracoccaceae > Yoonia > Yoonia sp. 67-2. Next base: position 94,685 of record NZ_JAYKPK010000012.1, on the reverse strand, counting down.
ATCTCACGCATACGATGTCGCGCGGTGCCTTTCTCGACCAGATTGATGGCGTCATCAAAGCCTATCACCAGAAAGGTGTCTGCGCGACTCTGGCTATTCTGGATGTCGACAGGTTCAAAGACGCGAATGACGGCTATGGCCATCCGGTCGGGGACAGAATCCTTCAGGCATTTGCGACTGCATGCTCGGACAATCTGCGGTCAGATGATCTTATTGGTCGTCTGGGTGGCGATGAGTTCGGAATACTGCTTCGCGGCGTGACACCGGTCACCGCACGTACGATTCTTGCGCGCATTCACACAGAAATATCCAAAATATCATTGCCGGATATCCCAGATATAAAAATCAGCGCCAGCATTGGCTACACATCAATCGCGGATGAGATTCAGACCAAGGAAGGCTGGATCGAGAAAACAGATGAAGCACTTTACCGGGCAAAAGCGAATGGACGTGCCCAGATGGTCGCTGCTTAGACCTGTCCATCAAAGCTCTGCCGTTGACACCCCTGCGTGAAGCCGCGACATTGTGTCATGGTGCCGCCCGGCAACGTAGCTATCGCCATCTTGCAGCCAATCAGTTGAGAAGGAGTGGCCAGTTGGATCGCATCCCGAAATACGGCCTTCCGGTGCGGGTCAGCATCATGGGAGAGACAGCAGATTTGCTGGGCGTCGTTTATGTCCGGCAGGAGCAGCGTGTGATCGACATGCTTTGCGACGCCCGGCCCTTCTTTCCGCTCCAGACAAAAGAGCGGCTTGTGCTGGTGAATAAGGCCGCCGTCTCTCTGATCTCCATGCTGGAGCGCGCGCAGGTGGAACAAGCGCTCGATATGTTCCCCGGCGTCAATCTGGCCGCGCTGAACGAAAGATAGGTTGGCAAGCTGCTGAAAAATGCGGGACATCAATCTTAAATCCATGGAATATTTCGAGGCTGTGGCGCGGCTGACCTCGGTCACGAAAGCCGCGGCAGAGCTTGGTGTGTCACCCTCTGCCGTCAGCCAGCAATTGCGCCAGCTTGAGACACAATTTGGCGTCCGGCTGTTCCGGCGGGAAAAGCAACGGCTGGTGCTGACGCTGGATGGTGACCGGCTTTACCATACGACGAACCAAGCCTTCCGCGCGATCCGCAATGCCAGAAGTGCGATCACTCGCCAGCGTGAAACCCGCGATCTGGCGCTGCGGGTCAGTCCCAGTTTCGGGGTGCGTTGGCTCGGGCCGAAACTGTCGGGCTTTCTGGTCGAAAACCCCGAATGGCGGATCAGGGTCGATGCCACGCCCGATTTCACGTCCTTTGAAACTGAAGCGGTCGATTTCGATATCCGCTATGGGCTGGGAAGCTGGCCGGGCCTGCATGCGGATTGCCTGTTGGATGATCTGGTGCTGCCGGTGTGCAGCCCGTCCTATGCCGCGATGCTGCGGGCAGGTGCGGATGATATCGCAACCCAGCTTGCCAACGCGCGGCTGATCGACAGCGTCAAGATGCTGTATCGCTGGGATGTCTGGCTGGCGAGCAATGGGATTGAACTGCCCGCACTGGATTATCCGGCCCGGTTTGATCGGTCATCAATGTCGATTGAACTGGCCAAGCAAGGTGGCGGGATCGCGCTCGAAAGCGCGACGCTGTGTTTGCCGAACCTGTTAGATGGCGAATTAGTGCCCTTTGCCCCGGCGATCCCGGTGGTGAAATTCCCCGCCTATTGGTTCGTTTGCCCGCCACGCCACCACAGCCGCCGGATCGTGCGCCGCTTTGCTGACTGGATTGAAGGGGTGTGCAAGGCCCATGACCTTGAGGCGAGGCAATGTCTGGACCGGCTCGGATGTCATATCAGGCCCGAGGAAAGCTCGGACCTGATGGCTGCGATCTGGGAAGTCAGCACCGAACGTTAGTAGATCGTCAGCGCCGGCACGTAGGATATCAGCAACAACACGATGATCGCGACCGCGTAGAATGGCAGCAAGGCGCGGGTCACCTCGCCGATCCCGGCTCTTGCGATGGCGGCAGAGATGAACAGCGTCGTGCCGACCGGCGGGGTGTAAAGCCCGATCGACAGGTTGACGACCATCATCAGCCCCAGTTGCACGGGATCCAGCCCGATGGCCTGACCGATGGTCACAAAGATCGGACCGAGCAACAGCACCGCTGCAGGCAGATCAAGAAATGCGCCGATGATCAGCATCACGACATTCAGCGCAAGGATCACCATCCAGGGTTCGGACAAGGTCGCGGTCAGCCAGGTGGTCAGTGTCTGTGGCACGGCCTCTGCCGTCAGGATCCACTGGATTGTGGACGAGGCCATGATGATCAGCATGACGGCCCCGGTCATCATCACCGTTTCCACCGCCGAGGACCACAGATTGCGCAGGGTCAGATCGCGGTAGATCAGCCCGCTGACGATCAGCGCATAGGCCACGGCCATCACGCTGACCTCGGTCGGGGTCGCGACACCGAAACGCAGGGTGCCGATGATGAAAACAGGCATCAGCAGGGCGGGAATGGCGGCGACAATCTGCGGTCTGAAGGCACGGAACCCACCTTCCAGCGGGGAGCGCGGCAGATTCTGGCGGCGTGCGACCCACCAGACGGTGGCAAACATACCCCCGCCCAGCATGACACCGGGCAATATACCCGCAATGAACAGATCGATGATCGACACATTGGACACAAGGCCGAACAGGATCAGCGGGATGGACGGCGGGATCAGCACCGACACGGTCGAGGAGGCCGCATTGATCGCCGCTGCAAATCCGGCCGGATAGCCTTGCTTGATCTGCACCGGGATCAGCGCATTCCCCAGCGCCGAAGCATCCGCCACCGCAGAGCCCGAGACACCGCCGAACATCACCGAACCAATGATGGAGACCTGACCAAGGCCGCCTTTCATCCGCCCGACCAGCAGGCGTGCAATGTTCACGAGGTAAACCCCAAAGCGCCCGGACATCATCAGGCTGCCTGCCCAGATGAAAAACGGGATCGCCAGCATGGGAAAGCTTTGCGTCGGGGTATAAAGCCGCTGTGCAATCACGGCCATGGGCCGTCCTTCCAGCCACAAAGCCGCGGCCACGCCGCCCAGCATCGCATAGGCGACCGGCACCGCAAGGGCGAGCAGGCCAAGAAAAATCCAGATCATGGCGGGTGTCATCTTCGCATCCTTTCTAGCTGAGGCTCGCACTGCCGGGAGTGGGATTATAAGCGACCCCGCCAACCAAGAGCCTTGCGATATTGACGATGGCGATCACTGCCATGGCAGAGAAAGCGAAGATCAGGCTGGAATAGCCCCAGATCTGTGTGATCCCGAGTGTCGAAAGCGTCTGGAATTGTGCCGCTTTCAGGATCGGCTGGCTTGACCAGACGACGCTGATGGAAATCACCACGATAGCGACCTCAATCGCGATCAGGATGATCCGGCGAGCCTGCGGTCCCGCCAGTTCAGGCAGCAGTGTGATTGCGATATTGCGCTTTTGCGCGGCGGCGACGACGATGCCCCCCGCGACAAGCCATGGCAAAAGCAGCGCATGGATTTCATAGGCCCAGGCGATGCCAGACCCGAAAATATAGCGCAAAATCACGTTGAGCAGCAGCGCGACAAACATGGCGGCAAGGCAACTCACCGCGATAACGCGTCCTGACAGATCAAGCAGTTTCTCGATCCAGCCCGTCAGCCGGATGAGGGGGCGTTGCCACCCCCCGTTTCCGTCATGTTCCGGCGTTGTATCCGGGCGCATCACTCATCCGCCGCTTGGCGCAGCGCCTCGACGAGTTCGGGGAATTGCGATGCATATTGTTCGTAAACCGCAGCAGTGGCCGCAATATAAGCCTCGCGGTCAATCTCGGCGAAGGTTGCACCTTCGGCTTCCATCGTCGCGCGCAGGCTTTCGTTCTGTTCCAGCGAAATGCCGCGCTGGAATGCGCCCGCCTCTGCCGTCGCATCGGTCAGGCAGGTCTGCGTGGCCTCATCCAGACCCGACCACCAGCCAAGGCCAGCCACAACCGGCGTGGTTTCATATTTATGGCCAGTCAGCGTGATGAAGGGGGTGATTTCGTGGATCTTGGAGGTGTAGATATTGGTCAACGGGTTTTCCTGCCCGTCGAACACACCCGATTGCAGCGCGGTGGGCAATTCCGAAAACGCCAGCGGCGCGGGGGCGGCCCCAAGTGCGGTAAAGATCGTGATCGTCATCTGATCAGGCGGTGTGCGGATCTGCATGCCCGCGACATCCGCAGGTGTCGGCACATGTTTGGTCGTATGGCTGACATGGCGGATGCCATTGTCCCAGAAGCCCAGAATCTTGAGACCTGAGTTCTGCGCGCGTTCATCAAGCAGCGCGCCGACATCGCCGTCCAGCACTTCAAAGGCAGTCCCAAGATCAGAGAACAGGAAGGGCAGACCGATCGTCGCGATTTCGGGGACGATCTGAGACATCGCACCTTGGCTGTTTGCGGTGATGTTAATGACCCCCGCGATGGTCGAGGTCAGCATTTCCACATCATCGCCCATCGTCGCGGAGCCCGCGACATTGACGGTGGTGTCGCCTGCCGTGCATGCGGCGACAAGGTTCGCGAACATCTCTGCCGCTTCATAGCGTGGGTTGCCGGGGTTGGCGCCATGCGCAAAGATGATCTGATCCGCCTGCGCGGCACCTGCGATGGTTGTCGTGGCCATCAGGCCAATAATCAGGAATTTCATTCGGGTCTCCTCCTCGAATTTATCGTGGTGATGGTGGGCTTGCCGCAGGGTCCTCCCATTGCGGCAAGGTGGTTTAATGGATCAAGGAACCGCCGTTCACATCGACCTCTGTACCCGTACAATATGCCGAAAGTGCGGAGGCGAGGAACAAGGCACAGCCGGCCACATCCGATGCATCGCCCGCGCGGCCCATCGGGATGCCGGCCAGAATTGTCGCGTTCATTTCCGGTGTCAGTTTCCCGGCGGTGATATCGGTCGCGATGAACCCGGGGCAGATCGCATTGACGCGCACATTGGCCGGGGCCAGTTCGCGGGCCATCGCCTTGGTCAGGCCCAGCACGCCTGCCTTGGCCGCTGAATAATGCGGGCCGCCAAAGATCCCACCGCCACGCTGGGCCGAAACCGAGCTGAGGTTGACGATACTGCCGGATGTGTGGTCGCGCATAGTCGGGATAACAGCCTGACTCATGTAGAGCGTGCCGCGCAGGTTGACGTCGAGCACGGCATCGTAGTTTTCGCCTTTGATATCCATGATCTTCAGCGGTTGGGTGATCCCGGCATTATTGACCAGAATATCCACCTTGCCCCAAAGGCCGATCAGTTCGGCCATCGCTGCATCACAGGCGGCTTTGTCGGTGACATTGCAGGCAATGCCGACATGGCCTTCGCCCAGATCGGCGGCAGCGGCCTTGGCCTGATCCAGATCCAGATCAAGGATCGCGACCTTCGCGCCGTGTTCAGCGAAAAGCTGCGCTGTCGCTTTGCCCAGACCGCGCGGCGACGCCGCCCCGGTGATGACTGCAAATTTTCCGTCGAGTAACCCCATGGTCCCCGTCCTCCCTTAAAATTGGTTGAATCTTGGTCTGGGCAGGCGTCTCAGAGCCAGCCTTTGATCTGTGCCGCCACTTTGTGGACCGACAGACCATACATATCGTGCAAGGTCGGCAGACCGCCTGCTTCCAGAAATGCATCCGGCAGACCGATCATGCGGAATGTCGGGGTGACCCCGTTGGTCAGCAGCGTCCGCGCCACAGCCTCGCCCAGCCCACCGACGATGGTGTGGTTTTCGGCCGTCACGACCAGCCGCCCGCCTTTGCCCGCCTCGGCAAGGATCGTGGCGACATCCAGCGGTTTGATCGTCGGCACATGCAACACGGCCACATCGACATTGTCTGCCGCCAGCTTTTCCGCCGCATCAAGCGAGCGCATGGTCATGAACCCGGTCGAGATCACCAGCACATCCTTGCCCTCGCGGATCATCTGGGCGCGGCCAAGTTCGAATTTGTAATCGGGCTTGTGGCGGGTCAGAACGCGCGGCACCTTGCCACGCGGCAGGCGGGAATAGACCGGGCCATCATGGGCTGCCAGCTGCGGCACCATGCCCATGATGTCATCTGCATCGCAGGGATCGATGATCGTCATGTTCGGCAGGCCCCGGAAAATCGCCAGATCCTCGGTCGCCTGATGGCTGGGGCCATAGCCGGTTGTCAGGCCGGGCAGGGCGCAGATGATCTTGACCGGCAGGTTTTCCTCGGCGATCGCCATGGCGATGAAATCATAGGCCCGGCGCGAGGCAAAGACAGCATAGGTCGTGGCAAAGGGGTTGAACCCTTCGCGGGCAAGACCCGCCGCCGCCGACATCAACAATTGTTCGGCCATGCCCATCTGATAGAAACGGTCCGGCATTTCCTTGGCGAAAATATGCAGATCGGTGTATTTGGCCAGATCGGCGGACAGGCCGACGATCTTGTCATCCTTGCGCGCGGCTTCGACCAAAGCATGGCCAAAGGGGGCCGAGACTGTCTCATAGCCTTCTGCAGCCAGTGACGCGATCATTGCGGTGGTTGCGACCTTTTCCTTTGGAACCGGACGCGGTTCATATTTGCGCTTCATCGAGGCGATGGTCATTGCGGCTTTCCTTCATCCAGAACGGCAAGGGCCTTGCCCCATTCATCAGCTTCGACGCGCACGAAATGCGTGATCTCGCGGCTTTCAAGGAAAGGCACACCTTTGCACATCGTCGTGTCAAAAATGATCGCGCGCGGTTTGGGGGCAGTCAGGTTGCGGGCGGCATCAAAAGCCGCAACAACCGCCGCCAAATCGTTGCCGTTGACGCGCTGCACATGCCAGCCGAAGGCGGCGAATTTATCGCCCACCGGTTCGGCGCTCATCACCGCATTGGATTTGTCATCGGCCTGCTGGTCGTTGAAATCCACCAGACAGATCAGATTGTCGAGCTTGTGATGCGCCGCTGACATCGCTGCTTCCCAAGTCGAGCCTTCGCCCAATTCGCCGTCCGACATCAGGTTATAGATGAAGGCGTCTGATTTTTTGCGCTTGAGCCCAAGCGCCATGCCGACGCCGATCCCCAGCCCCTGCCCCAGCGACCCGCCGGTGATTTCCATCCCCGGTGTGTATGATGCCATGCCTGACATCGGCATGCGGCTGTCATCCATGCCATAGGTTTCCAGCTCATCCTCGGGCAGGATACCTGCCTCCATCAGCACCGCGTAAAGCGCGATCGCATAATGGCCGATGGACAAAAGGAACCGGTCGCGGCCGTCCCATTCGGGTTCATCGGCGCGATAGGTCATGGCGTGAAAATAGGATGTGGCCAGCACATCGGCGATGCCGAGCGCTTGGCCAATATAGCCCTGGCCCTGAACTTCGCCCATCAGCAAGGCCTTGCGGCGGATGTTCCAAGCCCGGCGCTCCAACGAAACGTTGGAACCGCGCAGTGCGGTGAGTGTTTGTGTCATTGGTGTCCTCCAGCGCCGGCAGATCTCCTCGCTCCGGCACGACTGGAATTTAGCCGCAAATGCCTGCGCTGTCCTTGCTGAAAAATTAACAAGTCATGAAGCTGATCTTCACAACGTGGTCACCAGTCAAATCTTCTCCGCAAGACCTCCAACACGACATCCGGCGTCACGAAGGCACGATTGACCCCGTCGCCTGCATAGGCCGATTGCCCGCGCTGCGGCCCGCTGACCAGCGGCAAGGCGGCCCAGACAGAGGCAAGGCAATTGCCAAGCGCCAGCAGATCGGTGTCAGCGTCATAGAACCCGCAATCATGCATCAGGAACCGGGCCAGATAGGTCTGCACCTCAGAATCAAAGATCAGGCTATCGGTGATGTTGCGCTCTTCAACCAGCGCGAGCAAAGTCGGATAGATGAACTGATACCGCCCCACTGCTGAGGATACCGTACCCAAGCTGCGGATTTGACGCTGATAATCGAGCACCTCGGCCAAGGTCATGTCGGTCAGGACTGATTCGGGTAGAAGCGGGGCAAAGTCAGTGATTGTGCCGAACCCGCGCGACCCTTCCAGGTCACCCATCAGGTTTAAGAACGCAACGTCATTTGCCTCGAAACGCAGGGTAGGCTGTGCGTAAACGTTTGCAACTGTGCCTGCAAAGATCCCGGCAGACAACAAAAAAATGAAAAATGTGCGACAAATTGTCGCTGTTACGCAATGCACACAATCATCCCCGGCGCAAGGTGCGAAATGTTTCAGCGATAGCAACAGTGACGGTTTTACGGTAGGAGTGTCAACACAAACGCGAGAGTTTAATAATGATTAACAGAGTATTCTTGCGGTGGCTTCAAGCCGCCGCCAAAACGCATTTTGCTGCCCTTTTAGGGCATGCTGGGCGGATCACTGGCCTTATACTGGCGCTGGCGCTGGCTCCTGCCACCAGCATTGCGCAAGATGGCGCCGCCCCTGAACCGGCCACCGCCGCCGAAGACGTGCCCGCTGCCGTACAGGTCACCTTGGAAGGGTTTACCCTCGCACAGGAAGTGTCCGAGGAAGGTGAGCCTGTTTTTGATGACAATGGCGACCCGGTCATGATCCGTGTGCCGCTTGCCGAAAGCGTGGTCACACCGGGTGATCAGGTGCTTTACGTGATCACTTTGGATAACCCGACAGAAGAACCCGCAACAGATGTCCAGCTTGGCGCGCAGGTTGCCGCCGAAGTGGAACTGGATCCGTTCAGCTTTACCGGCCCGGACGGGCTGGAGATCGCCTGGGCTGATGCAGAAACGCCAGATGTTTTTCGTCCCGTTTTCGAACAGATCGACGGCGAAGAAGTTATGACCGCCGATCTGGAAACCTTGCGCAGCCTGCAGCTGACGCTGCCGGAACTGGCCCCGACCGAACAGTTCAACGTCACCTATCTCATCACACTTCGCTGACTTCCGCGACTTTCATTCACCCGAGGACTAAATCATGTTTCGCCAATCTATCCAGTCCGTCGCCTTTGGCGCGGCACTGACCCTTTCACTGAGCGGTGCTGCCTTTGCACAGACCGCGCCCAACGTTCTGGTCACCAACAGCATCGATCTGACATATAACAGCGGCGCCGACACGCCGACTGTGACACAGGACGATGCCGCAAGTGTCGCATTCCGCGTTGACCGCAAGATCGACGTGCTTGTCACTGCGGATGCGGATAACGGGTCCGTTTCCGTCGTTCCGGGGCAGGAGACGGTCGTTCTTTCGTTTCTGGTCGAAAACAACGGCAACGATACGCAGGGCCTGATCGTTGATGTTGCGACGGATGGGTCTGTGGGCGCAGATGATCTGACCTATAGCCCGACAGTAACGGATGCTGAGGGCAGCTATTATGTGATGATCAGCGATACCACCTCGGTCGATGACGGTGTCGTTTACAACGTCGATACCTCACTGAACGCCGGTGATATCGCGGCGGGTGATGACTATTACGTGCTCGTTGTGGCCAATGTGCCGATTGATGCCGCCGATGCGCAATTCGCTGACTTTGTTGTCACAGCCTTGGCCACGAACGCAAATTCAAATACGCCCGTCGTACAAGATCGCAACCAAGGTCTGGCCGGGGTAAACACGGTCTTTGCTGATGCTGCATCATTGTCAACGCGGACAGGTAACCAGATCAATGCCGCGTTCAATGGGTCGGATTCCGATGAAACGCGGATCCTTTTGACGGCCCCGGTTATCGCCGCGACCAAAACAGCCGTCGTTCTACATGAAGGTCTGCCGGGCACCACATTCGCTTGTGCGACCGGTGGAGCTGTTCCGTCATCACCTCTTGCCGCGATCCCCGGTGCTTGCATCCAATACACGATCACGGTGACAAACAACTCCGACAGTGGCACTGCTGCGACTGATATCGTCATCACCGATGAACTGCCTGATGAAATCAGCTATGCAGGTGTCACCGTTGGCGACTTCACAACAGTGACAGAATCCGGCGGCACGATCACGGCAACGCTGGCAAATCTTCCAGCTGATGAAGATGCATCCTTCACCATCCGCGCCATCGTTGACTGAATAAAGCCGAACGCGGGTGCGCGGCTGTGATGCTGCGCGCCCATCGTCATTTTTAAGTTCCTGTTGTGTTCGGATTTTTCAATGCACCCCCGTCTGTCGTCTGCACTGAGCCTGTTTGGCGCAGCCGCCCTTGCTTTGGGTTGCGGTGCGGCGATGGCGCTTGCCCAGACTGTCCCCGGGACCGAAGTGGTCAATACCGCACAGGTCACCTGGCAGATGGAGGGCATGGAAAATGTCCAGATACTGACGCCGCAGGCGCGGTTCGTCGTGGCGCGCCCGCCATCTGATGGGGTTCTGACGGCATGGGAGCGAGACCAAGGCACGTCCGCGCTCGCGCCACAGCTGATCACCTTTGCCGCTGCTGATTACCGCCGCAACCCATTTGTGCCGATGCCGGAACCGGTAGACAGCTCTGCCCTGACCGGCAATCCCAACCCGATTGACCGTACCGCCCCTTTGCCCGTGGTCCGGGCCGAGCGGATCCGGCTGGGTGTGCCTTTGTTCTTCACGCTAGAGGATTCCGGTCTGAACCGTGACCCGGCACAGATAGATACGGCCGTTGTCGTTGTGACGGATTCCGTGACCGGCGACCGCGAAGAATTGCGTTTCTACGAAACCGGACCCGATACCGGCGTGTTTTCCGGCTGGCTCAATACCGCGACCCAGTCAGCGCCGGGCGACGGGCAATTGTCGACTGCGCCTTTATCCATGATCACGGCAAAATATGAAGATGCGACCAACGCGATCAATGACCTTGCAATCGCGGTGATGGTCGGGCCGATTGATCCATCCGGTGTCATCTTCGACAGCCGGACCGGCGCGCCTGTGTCAGGTATCGAGATCACATTGATCGATACTGCCACGGGCCAGCCTGCCGTGGTGCTGGGCGATGACATGGTCGCGCGTTATCCGTCGACGCTGGTCACTGGCGGTCAAGTCACCGATGCATCGGGCCGCCGTTATCAGATGGAACCCGGTGCTTATCGCTTTCCTTTTGTCATGCCCGGGACCTACCGGATCGTCGTCACGCCTTCCGATGACTATGGCTATATCGCGCCCAGCAGGCGGGGCGCGGATGCGTTGCAGGACGTCCCGGGTGCACCTTTCGTGCTGCGCACAGGGTCCTTGCTGGAACCTTTCGCGGTCGTGCCCGGCATGGATTTGCGGCTGGATATTCCGATGGACCCGCTGGCAATGACGATGATCACCCGCAGCGCGTCACAGAGCGAGGCCGCGATTGGTGAATTCATCGAATATGCCGTGACGGTCACCGTGGATGACGCCGTTGCCATCACGGTTGAGGATGTCCTGCCCGATGCTGTCGTCTTCCTGCCCGGCACGATGCTGGTCAATGGCGCGCCCGTCGTGCCGCAAGTCACCGACAATGGGCGCAGGCTGACCTATAATGTCCCGGCCCAGAATGCCGGTGAAGTGACGACCATCACTTATGGTGCGCAGATCACAGCGCCCGCGCGGGCCGGTCAGGTTCTGCGATCAACCAGCACGCTCGCCACAGATGGGCTGCGCCGGGCAGAGGACGAACATGACCTGCGCATCCGTGATGCTTTGGGCCTCGATCAGGTTGCGATCCTGGGTCAGATCAGCGCCGGTGGCTGCGGGATGGCAGAGACTGACTACGATCTGTCAGGTATCCGCGTCCTGCTGGAAAACGGCGAATTCGCCATGACGGACAGCGACGGCCGCTTTACCTTCCGCGATATCTATCGCCGCCCGCGCGTTGTGCAGATGGATGTCACCACTTTGCCCACAGGCACCCGCCCGGTCTTGTGCTACGCCGGGACCCGCAGCGCGGGCAGCGCGATTTCACAATTCGTCGCATTGCGCCCCGGCATGATGGGCCGTGTCGAATTCTACCTCGCATTTGACGATATTCCGGAGGTGGCTGAAGCCGCTACAGCACCGGCACCTGACGCAATCCCGGCTGCCACGCCAGAGTCATCGCCGCTGGTCCGGTTTGACCGCGACTGGCTGGATGCCAATGGTGCCAGCCACGGTGCCGGGTTTCTGGCCCCTGCCGATGGTTTCATGCCGCGGTCTACAGCGATTGATCTGGTCTATCTGCGCCCGGTCGGTGCGACATCTGATCTGACGGTCAATGATGAAGAAGTGCCAGCGATCCGCCGCGAACCGGCGATCCGGTCATCCGATGGGAAATGGGAAATGATCCGCTATCGCGCGGTGCGGATTGAGGCGGGCCGCAATGCTCTGTCGCTGGTGATCACCGGAGCCGACGGGCAGGTCCTGCGCCGCGACAACCGCGATGTGCTTTACGGTCTGCGTCCGGCGCAGATGGCGTTGATCCGTTCCGCCAGCGTGTTGGAAAGCGACGGGCGCAGCCATCCGCAGATCACGTTGCGGCTGACCGACAGCGACGGCATCCCGATCCGCCCCGGCACGCAGGTGACGGTGATGATCGACGCGCCTTTTGGCTTCAGCCCTTCCGACCCCGCGCGCCGGTCGCAACCCGGATCAAGCCGTGGCGGCCAAAGCCGGATCACCGAGACAATCGGGCAGGATGGCACGGTGGCCCTGACTCTGGCCCCGGTGCTGGAAGGCGGCACTGCGCGGCTACGGATCCCCTCGACCGATCACGATCTGACGCTGTCGGTGCCGATTTCGGCGGCCAACCGCCCTTGGGTGCTGGTTGGTCTGGCCGAAGGCACGCTGGCCCATGATCAGGTCCGTGCCCATATGCGCCGCGAAGGCGAGATCGGCAATGCTTTGTCAGGCCGTGTGTCGCTGTTCGCCGAAGGTGTCATTCGCGGCGAATGGCTGCTGACCCTGCGCTATGACAGCGCGCAGGACGGCGATGAATTCTATGGCATCGATCCGGATGCTGATTATATCGTCTATGGCGACAGATCAGTGCAAGGCAATGCCACGCAAAGCCGCTTTCCCTTGTATCTGCGGCTGCGCAAGGAAGGCGCGGAATATCTGGTCGGCGATTTCAACACCGATCTGAATGACGGCGGCGTGACGATCAATCAGAACGTCACCGGCGCGCGCGCGGTATTCGAGGATGAGCGTTTCCGCGTCATGGCCTTTGCCGCGCAAGGCAGCAACCGGCTGGTCGAGGATCGTATTCCGCTCAACGGCACAATCGGGCCTTATGCGCTGTCCCAAGCTGATGTGATCCCCAATTCGCAGACGATCCGGCTGGTCACCGTGTCGCGCTTTGATGCCTCTGAAGAACTGAGCAGCCGCACGCTGGTCGCGGGGGTGGATTACGTTGTCAGCTATACGACCGGCCAGTTTTTCCTACGCCGCCCGATCCCGGCCTTTACCGCCGATCTGGACCGCAACGTGCTGGTGATTGATTATGAGGCCGATGCCGATCTGCGCAACGCTCTGATCGCGGGTATCCGCGCCGAACGCGAAATCAGCGCGCGGCTGCGCATGGGCGCGACAGGCGTCTATGCGCGCCGTGTGGATGGGCAGGATGTTTCGGTCACGCTGGGCGGGATCGATGTGACCTATCAGGCAACCGATGCATTATCCTTTAGCGCGGACGTGCTGGTGGCACGGCGCAATTTCGCGACCTTCACCGATACCGGCCTGCGCAGCGAAATACGTGCCGAATTTGAACGCGACACCACGCAATTCGCGGCCTATCTGCGCCGCCAGACCGGCAATGTCGCGCTCAGCGCTGACCGCCGTGACATCGACACCACCATCGCCGGGCTGACCTTTCGCCATCAGCTTTCGGCAACGCGGGGTGACACGCTCAACCGCTGGCTGGTCGAAGGCGGGCTCTTGGCCGAAAATGACATGGCCGGGGCGCAACGCCGCGCCGATGGCGAGATTTTGCTGACCCGAGAGCGCGATTTTACGAGCCAGTCCATCGGTTTCCGTGGCCTGCGTCAGACCGACGGCGATGATGTCCGGCTGGTCACGCGCGGCACGGAAATCTCGGAAGATGAGCGCTATAGCAAATCTGCGGAACTGCAATCCTCGCTGCGCCCGGATGGGGCGCGTGCGGCGGATCAGCTGACCTTTGGTCTGGGCTTCGGGTTGACCGAAGAATGGAGCCTGTTCAGCACCTTCGAGCTGGAAAGCCTGCGCAATGCAGATACCGAGGCGCGCCGTTTTACCCTTGGCGCTGATTACACGCCGCGCGAAGGCCGCATCTATCGCGGTGCCCTGTCGATGGCGGGCAATGATGCGGATGGCGGGCAGGCATTGTTCCTCGGCGCTGATCATGCCTACACTCTGCGTGAGGGGGTCAGCGCAACTTTGGGCAGCGATGTGCAATGGGATATGGGTGCCGCTGATGTGCCGATCGGGCAATCGATCGGTAATCCTTATATCGCCGACAGCTTTGCCACAGTCCGCGCGGGCCTGCGCTATGAGGCTGAAGGCTGGGGCACTGGCGTCGATGTCGAGGCACAACGCAGCCGCACGTCCGAAACCGGCAATCTGCGGCTTCGTATCGACGGAGAACTTTCTGAAACATGGAGCGCGGGCGCAGAGGCGTTTCTGGGCCTGACCCGCGACCGGGCCGAAGTGGCAAAGCAGGAACTGCGGCTTGAAGCCAGCGCCGCGCATCGCGCCGGGCCGCGCGATCCGATCACCTTGCTGCAGGCCGCATTGCGCCAGCGCAACGAAGGCGAGGTGGACAGCCTGACCGCGATCTCATCGCTCTACCGGTCGCAATATCTGTCCGATACGGAATTTCTGAACCTGCGGTTGGGCGTGAAATATGATCAGGCAGAATTGCGGACCGGGGCGGTGGATGATGTGCTGACCCTGATCGGCGCGGAATATCGCCGCGACCTGACCGAGCTGGTCGATATCGGGTTTCATGGGTCCGCGATCTATGCGGCGCGCAGCGGGCGCACCCGCCAAAGCCTTGGCATATCGCTGGGGCTGACGCCGTTTGAGAATGGCTGGCTGTCGGTCGGTTACAACTTTATAGGCTTTGACGATCCTGATTTCTCTACCCTTGGCCACACCGACAAGGGCGCTTTCGCGCAGTTCCGGCTGAAATTCGATGCCGACAGCCTGCGGGGGATGTTCCGGTGAGGTGGATCTGGGCAGTCCTGACCGCAGTTGTTGCCCCGCTTGGGCTGCTGCTTTCCTTGTCCAGCCCGGCCTATGCGACCCCTGCGGCCTGTGAAAGCGCCTATGCCACTGGCGGTGCGGTCAGCGTGATCACGATCAATAACGCGCAATATTGTGTCCACCGTTTTGGCGGCAACGGGACATTCACAGCGCGGCGAGAGATCACACTCGACTATCTTGTTGTTGGCGGCGGCGGTGGCGGGGGTGGCATCACGCCGGGCAACCAGCCTGGCGGCGGCGGTGGCGGCGCAGGCGGCTATATTGCGGCGCAGGGCCGTGTCCTGCAAGGCGAGTCTTATGGTGTTGCGGTCGGTGCGGGCGGACAAGGCGCGTTCTGTGGGTCGAATTTTTGTAATCCGGGGCTGAATGGCGGCGAGTCCCGGTTTGGTGGCATCATTGCCCAAGGTGGTGGCCACGGCGCCTATGCGGGTCAGAATAATGGCGCGGATGGCGGGTCCGGCGGTGGCGGGCGGTGGGTCTGGTATGCGACAGGCGGCGCCGGGCGACCGGGTCAGGGCAATCCCGGCGCGCCTGGGCCGAGCTTGTACTATTCCGGCTCCGGCGGCGGTGGCGCTGGGGCGGCGGGCGCGTCTGATGCATCGGGGCGGGGCGGCAATGGCGGTGCGGGGGTGAGCAACAGCATCACCGGCATACCGGTATTTTATGCCGGCGGTGGTGCAGGCGGCGGCTATCGCCAGCCCGGCGGCAGCGGCGGCATCGGCGGTGGCGGCACTGCACCGGCCTCGATCGGTTCGGGAAATAGCGGACAGGCTGGTACTGGCGGCGGCGGCGGCGGTGCGACTGGCGGTCCTACGTTTAGTGGGCATAACGGCGGGAACGGCGGGTCCGGGGTCGTCATCGTACGCTACCGTGCCAATACCCCGCCCAGTGCCAATGCCGGGCCGGACGTGACGACGGTTGCAGGCACGGCTGTCACGCTAGACGGGACCGGCTCCACGGATGCTGAAGGCAATATCACGACCTATCGCTGGACCCAGATCAGCGGCCCGACGGCTGGTCTGACCAATGCCACGACCGCCCAGCCCAGCGTGACACCGGCAGCGCTGGCGAGCGGCTTCGCCACGCTGGTGTTTGAACTGACGGTAACCGATGCTTTTGGCATAACATCCCGCGATCAGGTCAGTATCAGCGTGTCATCGCCGAACAATCCGCCGAATTACGGTGCTGGCGGCAACGAAGTGACGCAATTCAATGATCTGGAGAATAACCGGACGCTGCGGCTGCATGTCTTTCGCAGCAGCGGGACGTTCAACTTCGTTGGCAACGGTCCGGTCGATTATCTGATCGTCGGTGGTGGCGGTGGCGGCGGTGCTTTTGCCGGCGGCGGCGGCGGTGGCGGCGGGGTGCGGGCCGGCGATACAGCGCTACAGACGGGGACTTTTCCCGTCACAATCGGTGCCGGTGGCAGCGGTGATGCGCGCTTCAACTGGCCCACCAGTAACGTGCCCGGCGGCGACAATGGCCAGCCGAGCAGCGCGATTGGCATCACGGCGCAGGGCGGCGGTGGTGGTGGGACCTACAACATTGGCAATAATCAATGGTCCGGACGCAGCGGCGGTTCCGGCGGCGGCGGATCACATAGCGCTGCGGGCGGCAGCGGCACCAGCGGGCAGGGCCGGGACGGTGCGCGCGGCACGGTCGGCTTTGGTACATCCTCCGGCGGTGGCGGTGGTGGCGCGGCAGAGGTCGGACAGCCCGGTTCCACCGCGCGTGCCGGGCGTGGCGGCAATGGTGTGACGTCCGATATCACCGGGACTGCGGTTGTCTATGCTGGCGGCGGTGCGGGCGGTGGCGATGTCCGCATCAGCAATGGTGCCGCCCCGAATGTGGGTGGTCAGGGCGGCGGTGGCGCGTCACGCAACAATCAGGCTGCGGGCGAAAACGGGGTGAACAACCTTGGCGGTGGCGGCGCGGGTGGCCGGGTTGATGAGAATGGGCTGGAATCGCGCGGCGGCGCGGGCGGGTCGGGCTTGGTGATCCTGCGCTATGTGATCAATACCGGCCCGACAGGCGATGCCGGTGCCGATACGGTGGTCGAGGCGGGGCAGCCGGTCAATCTGGACGGCACCGGCTCGACCGATCCTGACGGGAATATCAGCAGCTACAGGTGGGAACAGATTGCCGGGACCCCCGTCACCCTGACCGGGGCGGAGACTGCACAAGCCAGCTTTACAGCTACCCAACCGCTCGACGGGCCGCGCGAGGATCTCACCTTCCGTTTGACGGTGACCGATGCGTTTGACCTTGTCTCAGTCAGTGATGTCACAATCACCTTGCAGGCCCTTGCCGTGCTGGTGGCTGCGAAAGCCGTGGCAGTGTTTTCCGAGGATGGCTCTGGCTGCGACGATCTGACGGCCACCCCTCCCGTCCTGCCCGCCTTGCCTGCAGCGATCCCCGGTGCCTGTATCGAATACCTGATCAGCGTCGTCAACGAAGGGGCTGCGACAGCACAGGATATCGATCTGACCGATCTGCTGCCCGAGGACCTGACCTTTGAAGCTGCGGCTCTGGGTGCCAATTGGCAGACCGAAAGCCAGTTGATCACACCCGCGCCGGGCTGCGCTGGCGATGATTGCGCGATCCGGGTGCAGGACGGGGCCATAGCCGCCGGCCAGACCGCAACAATCAGGATCCGCGCGACGATCAACTGAATCGGGAGATCGCAGTGGCCTTCCTGTCGCAGAACGAGCGTCGGTCGCGCGGACAGGTACAGGTGTTTGAGATGGGCGATGTGGGAATTCTTACCGATGGCCGCAAAGCAATAAGGCGATCATCCGGGCCGAAACATCAATTTAGGCATGCCCTTGGTACTATCCGGTAAAACAGCCGCGGCAGGACCACAATCTAAGGATTTACAGATATTGAGCGATGCGCCACTGCAGGTCTAGGTTTTTGTGCCTGTTTACGGCGTCTGTCCCGTAGCGGGCCTTCATCGCTCGGGATCAGGTCCCGTGCCGCCTGCCGGAGCATTTGCATGACACACTTGTTGCCCAAACTGGCCGCTCTTATTCTCGTAATCACACCCGCCCATGCCGAACGCGCCCCGGGCGAGACCATATTCTCTGCTCAGGTCGAAACCTTTCCCGCTCAGAGCAATGACTTCATGCGGCCGCTGACCGCGACCAACGAAGATGACCATGGATCGGTGCCGCGATTGCAGGGGAACTGGCAGGTCCTGACCATTCCGCCTTATGATGCTCCCCCTGAAGCACCCAAGGAGGCGATCCCGATGATGCGGGTGACCTTGACCCCAGGGGCTGATGGATATGGCGGCAGTTTCACCCCGGCAGAGGCAATGGGCGGACCGCAGATTGCCGGTGGCGTTCTCGACCGTGTCATCCACGAAAAAGGCTATCTGTACCTTCACTTTTCACAACCTGACCTGTCGCCCGACCCGTTACAGATCGCGCTTGGGCCTTTGGGCGAGCACGGCTATTCCGGCACGATGACCTCGGGTCAGAACGTCGAGCCGGTGGTGTTCTGGCCTGACAGCCAGCCCTTGCCCGACCTTGTCGCGCTGCAGATCGTGATTCACGGGCATGCGCCGCAACCGCCGCAAGGTATTCCGTCGGATGTGGAAATCGTCGCCCGTTGTGATGAATCCGGCGGATGCAGCGTCACGCAAGGACGGCTGATGGCATTGCTGCCAGAGGGATGGGCGATGAACGAGCCGCTTTTCTACTCGGCTGTGGGCGACAACCTCCCGACCGAATTTCCGATGACTGCGTTCTATGGCCCTATACCCGGCCAGCAGCTGCGGTTGAACCCGCATCAATGGCTTGTCTCGAACGGTCCCTGCATAGGCACTGATGCGGGCGCGCTCTGCTGGTTCTTCGATGCTGCCGACGGCACGGCGGCGGCAGCGCAAATTCTAGCGCCATCACTGCTAATCCTGGACGATCAGGCGACAACCGATCCTGACGCTGACGCGCCCTGTGCGCAATCAGCCTGCCGGTTCGACCTTCCGCAGGCCGGGCTGGCGGTGGAACTGCCGAGAGGCTGGTGGGTTCACCAGGCAGGACGCGAAGGCGGTGCGCCGCGCGCGCAATTCACTAATGGCAATGATCTGATCATGCTGACCGGCACTGACGGCTGGAACCCCGAGAACGGCCCCTGCCATGACAGCGTTGCCGGGTCGGTCTGTTTCTGGGGCGGCACCGGAAATGAGGTCCGCATTGCCGCCGCTTTCATCGCGGCGACCCTGTCGCTGCTGCCCGAAGGCACCCCTGCCAGCCCGTAAGGTTCAGTCAGGTTGGCGCCGCTACAGTGCGACATTCTTCCATAAGTCCATGTTATCAAAATGCTTATGTGAAAGTTGCCAATTGGCAATTCCCGCGCTTTGGAGGACGCCAGACAGGCGTTCTTCATCTCTCAGCGACTTGAAAAAGACCTTGGGATCGTAGGGCGAACGGCACATCGGCGGCGTGCGGCCGCTGATCCTGTGCCGACGCTGCTGGAGGTTAGAGCAGACAATATCCTGCTGACCGCCGCCGGGCGCGATGAAACGCGCCTTGTGGCCTGACACAGGGCTGGCTGGCACAAAATTTCATCCAAGCCACAATAAATTCTTGAACCTACCAGTTAGTAGGTTATAGATTCTCCAAACGCATCAGGGAGGATCTGCGCAGTGAAACAGGAACGTATCGGGATTATCATGCACGGCGTCACCGGCCGGATGGGGATGAACCAGCATCTGATCAGATCGGTGCTGGCGATCCGTGATCAGGGTGGTGTGGTGCTATCGGACGGACGACGGCTGGTGCCTGATCCGATTATCGTCGGACGCAACGGCGACAAGATCGCTGAACTCGCACGCGCGCATGGGGTGGAAAGGTTCACCACAGATCTGGATGCCGCTTTGGCGGACCCCAAGGATACGATCTTTTTCGACGCCGCCTCGACCCAGATGCGGCCCGGCCTTTTGCGCAAGGCGATTGATGCGGGCAAACATGTCTATTCGGAAAAGCCCGTCAGCGAAAGCCTGGCAGAAGCTGTCGCGCTTGCCCGCCATGCCCGCGAGAAAGGCGTCAAGAACGGGATTGTCCACGACAAGCTGGACCTGCCGGGTCTGGTGAAGCTCAAGCGCCTGCGCGATCAGGGGTTTTTTGGCAAGATCCTCAGCGTGAAGGGTGAATTCGGCTATTGGGTCTTCACCGGCGATGATCTGCCGCCCCAGCGCCCGTCCTGGAATTACCGGGCAGAGGATGGCGGCGGCATGATTTCCGACATGCTGTGCCATTGGCGCTATGTGCTGGACAACGTGATCGCGCCGGTCAAATCGGTCAGCTGTCTGGGCATGACCCATATCGACAGCCGTCTGGACGAGAAAGGCAAGCGGTTCAAAGCCACTGCCGATGACGCGGCCTATGCGACATTCCTGCTGGATGGCCCGGACGGTGACATTGTCGCCCATATCAATTCCAGCTGGTGTACCCGTGTCCGCCGCGATGATCTGGTGACCTTCCAGATCGACGGCACCCATGGATCTGCGGTGGCGGGGCTGCATGAATGCTGGTCACAGCACCGCGTCAATACGCCAAAGCCAGTCTGGAACCCTGATCAGCCGCAAGAGCTTGATTTTTATGCAGGCTGGGACCGGGTGCCGGATAACCGCGTGTTCGACAACGGGTTCAAGGTGCAATGGGAAGATTTCCTGCGCCATGTCGCCGAAGATGGGCCGTGGTCCTATTCATTGGCCGAAGGGGCCAAAGGCGTACAACTGGCCGAAGCAGGATATCAATCGTCCAAAGAACGGCGCTGGATCGATCTGGAGGATCTGGACCTGTGAGCAATATACTCAACCTTCCCGGCGGGTCCGTTGCCCTGCGCGCTGGCCCTGCCATACAGGCATCTGGCGACTGGAACCGCATTGCCTATGCCGCGGCCCATGTCGTCTGCGACCCTTTGGCCGAGGCTGATCCATGGATGGAGGCTGCGGTCGATTGGGACCGCACCCTGGCTTTTCGCGAACATCTGTGGGGCTTAGGTTTCGGCGTGGCCGAGGCGATGGACACCGCCCAACGCGGCATGGGGCTTGACTGGCCGACGTCGCTTGAACTGATCCGCAGATCAACCGATCTGGCGCGCGGCCATGGCCATCTGATCGCCTCAGGTGCGGGCACCGATCACCTGACCCCCGGCCCGGATGTCACCATCGACGATGTGATCCGCGCCTATGAGGAACAATGCGAAGCGGTCGAGGCGGCAGGATCGCGCGTCATCCTGATGGCGTCGCGCGCCTTGGCAGTGGCGGCGACCGGCCCTGACGACTACGCCCGCGTCTATGCACGGGTTCTGTCCGGGCTGGAACGCCCTGCGATCCTACATTGGCTGGGTGAAATGTTTGATCCCGCGCTGCAAGGCTATTGGGGGTCAGGCGATCACATGACCGCCATGGATACCTGCCTGTCGATCATCGCGGAAAATGCCGCCAAGGTCAATGGGATCAAGATCAGTTTGCTGTCGGCGGAAAAGGAAATCGCGATGCGCCGCCGCCTGCCCGAAGGCGTGGTGATGTATACCGGCGATGATTTCAACTATCCCGATCTGATCGCGGGCGATGATCAGGGCCATTCCCATGCTTTGCTGGGTATTTTCGACCCCATCGCCGGTGTCGCGGCGAAGGCATTGTCGGAACTGGCCGCAGGCGATACTGACGCCTATCACGCGACTTTTGCACCCACCGTGCCGCTGTCGCGCCATATCTTCCGCGCGCCGACACGGTTTTACAAAACGGGCGTGGTGTTTCTGGCCTATCTGAATGGTCATCAGGACCATTTCACGATGATTGGCGGACAGGAAAGCGCACGCTCTACCCTGCATCTGGCAGAAATCCTGCGGCTGGCAAATGACGCGGGCCTGATCACCGATCCGGACCGTACCGCAGCGCGGGCAAGGGCGGTCTTTGCCGCGCGCGGGGTGGCGGCATGACCAGCGGGATCGGACCCGACCAGCTATCGCTGAACACGGCGACATTGCGCGAACAATGGGACTTGGCGCAATGTATCGAGGGCTGCGCCCGGCACGGGATCGCGGGCATCTCGCCCTGGCGCGACAAGCTGCATGACATGGGCGTCGATCATGCGGCGCGCGCGATCCGTGATGCGGGGCTGCGGGTTTCGGGACTGTGCCGGGGTGGCTGGTTTACCGAAAGTGGCGCGGTTGATCAGGCGGTGATCGACGACAATTGCCGCGCCGTGGATGAAGCAGCGACTATCGGCGCAGATTGCCTTGTGATGGTCGTTGGCGGCCTGCCGAAAGGATCAAAAGACCTGCCCCGCGCCTGGGATCTGGTCGAAGAAGGGTTGTCGCGCACGCTGGATTACGCGCGCAAGGCCGGTGTCAAAATCGCTATTGAACCTTTGCATCCGATGTATGCCGCAGACCGGGCCTGTGTAAACACGATGGCGCATGCGCTGGATATCTGCGACCGGCTGGGCGATGGGATCGGCTGCGCTGTCGATGTCTATCATGTCTGGTGGGACCCGACGCTGCCCGCCCAGATTGAACGTGCAGGGCCTGACCGGCTGATGGCGTTTCATATCTGCGACTGGCTGGTGCCGACGCGCGATCTGCTGACCGATCGTGGCATGATGGGCGATGGGGTGATCGACATCCCCTATCTGCGCGGTCTGGTCACGGCACAGGGGTTCACCGGCCTGAACGAAGTGGAGATCTTCTCTGACCGCGACTGGTGGCGGCGCGACGCGGATGAGGTATTGGCAACAATCGTCGCACGCGGGCGGACATCCTGCTAGGGGGTCGCGACCGCTGGCTTTGGTGGACCGTGGCTTGTAATGTGGTTGCATGACACAGGATGCCAAAAAACCCGCCAAAAGCTTCGCCGCGAAACCTGCGGCGTCCCGTCGCCGGCGGGACGCTGACCAGACACGTGAAGACATCTTGCAGGCGGCCTTGGAAGAATTTTCAACCATGGGCCATTCCGGCGCACGGATTGACCGGATCGCGGCCCGCGCGGGGATCTCCAAGCCGATGATCTATGATTACTTCGGCGACAAGGATGCGATCTATGCCGCAGCACTGCGCGAAGCCTATGTCCAGATCCGCCGCGGCGAGGCGGAACTTGCCCTTGATCCCGACGATCCCTGTGCGGCGGTGCGCGAATTGGTGCATTTCACGATGGACCATTTTCGCGCCAAACCCTGGTTCATCCAGATGCTGAATTCCGAAAACTTGCTGGGCGGTGCCACGGTCGCAAAACTGCATGATGCATCAGAAATTCAATCCACCTTGGTCACCAGACTGGGGGACGTGCTGGCCCAAGGGGTCCGGCAAGGCGTGTTCCGACGCCGGGTTGATCCGGCGGAATTCTATGTCTTCATGGCCTCGCTGTGCTATTTCCCGATCTCGAACATGCATACCCTGCGCGCGGTGTTCCGGCTGCCGATTGACCAGCCATGGCTTGACCGCCGCGCAGAGGATGCCGCCGATATGCTGCTGGCTTACCTGATGCAGCCGGTTGGTGACGACCTCCGCTAGGCGGGGCTCTATCAGACCACCTAATGCTACACCGCAGTCGGATATCAGGGTGCGATATAGGACTCGGCTTGAATACCGATCTCATACAGGCGCGGATCCCGCATGAAAATCAAGGCACCCCCGAAGGTACGGCCGACGCCCCTCAGGGTCTTTTCTAAGTCCTTGTTTATTAGTCTGGCACCATGTGACCTTTCCAACGCTTCGCCTTTCCTACTGGGGTATGTCGCTCACGCGTTGTTGAACAAGATTGCCCATACTTAGTTCCTGCGCTTGAGGCTACGAACATTAAACGGCGATTCTGTGCGTCTCAAATTTTTCTTTCAGCAGTCAACAGCCAAGCCCGACAAGGGCACCAGAAAAACATCTTGTCGACCCGCAGGACGTTGCACGAGGTCAGTCTGGGCGCCATGCCCCGACAAGCAAACCGTCACCGCAGGGCGGGCAACATTGCGACCGCAGTCTGCTGCTACTGTCGCCGTCTAATACTGACGACGTGAATGACGACAAAAGCCAGACCAACGCGCCCGTCCCTGTAGCCGTTCGCGCAGATCGCCTTCTGACCCTAATGTGACCTTCGCGACCAGCATAGTTTGGTCCAAGGTTCGGCTGACATTGCTTGCGTCGGTTGTCTTTTACGGGAGATCACTAGCCCCCGCGCTGGTTTCTGCGACATCTTCTGGCAAGGCATAGGCAATGAAATAGTCACCCACCGGGGTTTCCATAAAATTATGACCTCCCGCATTGATCAAAACAATCTGCCGCCCACCGGCTTCGTAAGTAATGGGCGTTGCTTGGCCGCCCGCTGGCAAGGCCACGTCCCACAGACGCTCGCCTGTTTCGACATCAATCGCACGGAACAGGTCGTCGGTTGCAGCACCGATAAAGAAAAGGCCCGAAGCCGTGATGACCCCCCCGCCATTATTTGGTGTGCCAATCTCCAACGGAAGCATTGACGGAATGCCGAAGGGACCGTTCTTCCGTGCGGTGCCGAAGGGGCGATCCCACAACACCTCGCGCGTGTTCAGATCAATGGCGGCAATCCCACCATAGGGCGGTTGCGAACAAAGAAGACCAGTGAAGGGCACGCGCCAACCTGCATTGACGCGGATGCCATAAGGCGCACCTTCCTGCGGGTTGATCGACCCGTGCGATCCGCCGCCTGCGTCTGGGTCATAATCAGGATTGGTAATGGACCGGACGCCAGTCTGATCTACCTCTTCACGTGGGACAAGCTGATTGTAGTTTGGCATGTTGTTGTAATTGCTGACCATAATGCCGTTCTCGGGGTCAACCGCCACGCCACCCCAATCAACGCCACCGTTATACCCCGGAAACTGAATCCATGGACGGTCCACCGTAGGGGGCGTATAGACGCCGTCATAAGAAGCTTGGCGGAACTGGATGCGACACCAAAGCTGGTCAAGCGGGGTCGCGCCCCACATGTCGGCCTCAGTAATTGTCGGTTTCAAGAGATTGGGGAAGTCAGTGA
Source organism: Yoonia sp. 67-2 (assembly GCF_035117555.1). Classification (NCBI taxonomy): domain Bacteria; kingdom Pseudomonadati; phylum Pseudomonadota; class Alphaproteobacteria; order Rhodobacterales; family Paracoccaceae; genus Yoonia; species Yoonia sp. 67-2. The sequence goes on along the minus strand of NZ_JAYKPK010000012.1, from coordinate 69,602 downwards.
CGAAAGGCTGCGTCGGCGACAGACGTTCCGGCTCTACCCCACCCTGGGGGGCATCACGTTCCTCAATGTTAACCAATGGCTCGCCAGTTTCACGGTTCAGGATAAAGAATTGTGCCTGTTTAGACGGCATAATGATTGCAGGAACCGGGCCATCATCGGTGGGGAAATCAACCAACGTCCCCTGACCGCCCAGATCATAATCCCAGACGTCGTAATGCACCGTTTGATAGTCCCAAGCGACCTCGCCCGTCTCCACGTCGAGCGCCACGATCGCAGTGGAATATGTATTCTCGGCATCTGAACGGTCACCACCCCAGTAATCAACAGCCGAGTTACCCATCGGCATATAGACAAGCCCAAGTTCGCTGTCGCCTGACGCAATCGTCCACATATTCGGTGTACCTTGGGTGTAGGTTTCACCTTCCGGCGGCAGGCCGGTCTCGCCAGGGCGTCCCATATCCCATGCCCAATCAAGCTCTCCGCTCACAACATTATAGCCGCGGATTACCCCGGACGGCGCTTCAAGCGTGTGTCCATCGCTGACCTGACTGCCCACAACCAAAACGTCCCGCACCAGAGTGGGCGGTGATGTAGGCGCATAGAACCCCGGAGGATAATCGCCCAGACCTTGCATCAGATCGACAATACCACCCTCGCCGAAATCCTGGCAAAGCTGTCCGGTCTGTGTGTCGAGTGCAATCATGCGAGCGTCATGGGTCAGGTTCACGACGCGGGTCGCGCAATTCTCACCTTGTTCAGCATTCGGATCTTGAAAATATATAAGCCCCCGACACGAAGCGTTATACCCAATCGCATCTGCCGGTGTCTCCGGATCAAATGTCCAGTGTTCCGTACCCGTCGCTGCATCCAGCGCGGTAATCATGTTCATCGCCGAACAGAGATAGAGCCGATCACCGACCTTGACCGGCGTGTTCTGGTTTCCGAACGGCTCGTCGTCTTCCGGAAGATCACCGGTTCGGAACTCCCATAACTTTTCGAGTTGGCCGACATTTTCCGTCGTGATCTGTGTCAGAGGCGAGTAGCGCATTGCATGATGTGTCCCACCATAGGCCGGCCAGTCTGCCCCAGTCTCGAGATCGAGATAGGCCGATCCATCCGCAGCGGGCGTGGCGGCGATCTGGTCTTGTGATGGGCTTTCAGACGCCTCGGTATTTGGTGCCTCAGGTTCGCTTGTCGGATCTTCGACGACTTGTGCCATCGCCGGGCTTATACGTTGCGTGGCAAGACCAAGAATGCTTGTCGCCGAGACCAGCACCCCGACACCGACCATCGCAGCGCTGCGGCGCGCCGGTCCGCGCAGGGCGGGAAGTGCTGTTAAAACCAAAATGAGCACGATCGTAGGTGCAATCAGCCTCGGCACCTGCGCCCAGGGATCAAGGCCAGCTTCCCAGAGGGCCCAGATGACAGTCCCGATATAGGTTGCGCCATAAACCCAGACCGCCATCGAGCTGCGTTTAAACAATAAATACGCTGTCAGAAGCAACCCAAGGCCCGCTGGCAAGTAATACCATGACCCGCCCAATGTAATCAGCCAAACACCGCCCGCGAAAAGTGGCAGACCAAAAATCAGCAGGATCGCGGCGATAATCCGGGACCACCAGACACTAAAGGTAGAAGCAGACGAATGTGATGAACGAGGCGCGACCATGAGATTCCCTTCCATAGTTTGTAACTGGAACAGGAAGGTCTTCTAAACGTTCCAGCTTTTTTTATTTTTTCCAAATTTCGGACAAGCAGGGCTCGCGCATCGCACCGAACACGCAGTGCTATGTCTGGTTGTCACTGAACGAAGCTCACGGAAACGCAGTGGCGTGGATATCTGCGGGAACTGCCCACTGCGACACAATTCAAAATCGACTTAAGCAACAAAATGGGAGCGGGATGATTTTCGACACTGATGACAGGGGCCTATCAACGCGCATGATGTTCTGTGTCAACGGCAATGCCGGAAATGGCCTGTATCAGATTGTCTTCCGTCACTTCCTCTGCGGTGAATTCGCGCATCACGCGACCGGCGAACATCGCGATGATCCGGTCCGATACATGCAGCACCTCGGGCATTTCGGAACTGATGACGATCACGGCAAAGCCTTGGGCGGCCAGATCGCGGATCAGGTTGTAGATTTCGGATTTGGAGCCCACGTCGATGCCGCGTGTCGGTTCATCGACGATCAACACCTCGGGATGCATCGACAGCCATTTGCCGATCACGATTTTCTGCTGGTTGCCGCCTGACAGATTGCCCACGGCCTGCCGCCACCCCGGCGTGCGGATATCCAGTTTGTCGCGGTATTTGTCGAAGATCGCCAATTCGGCGCGGTTGCTGATAAAGGGGCCGTTGCGCAGCCTGCCGATCTGCGGAAGGGTCATGTTGTCTTTGCAATTCATGCCCAGCACCAGCCCCTGGTCCTTGCGATCTTCCGGCACCAGCGAAATGCCACGCTTGATCGCCTCAATCGGGGAATTGATCTGCACTTCTTGCCCGTTCAGCAGGATCTGCCCCGCAGAGGGCGTGCGCAGGCCAAAGATCGTTTCGGCAATCTCGGTCCGGCCTGCACCGACAAGGCCGTAGAACCCAAGCACCTCGCCTTTGCGCAGGGCGAAACTGACATCTTCGAACAGGCGACCACAGCTCAGCCCGCGCACCTCGAGCGCGGTATCGCCCATTGTGTGGTGGCTTGCGTTGCGCGACAGATCGAGGCTGCGGCCGATCATCAGTTGCGTTACTTTATCTTCATCCGTCTCAGAAGTGTTCAGCGTGCCGCGATATTGCCCGTCGCGCAGAACGCTGATCCGGTCGGTGATTTTGAAAATCTCTTCCATCCGGTGAGAGATATAGATGATTCCCACACCACGTGCCTGCAGATCGCTGATCACATCGAACAGCACGACTTTTTCTGCATCGGTCAGTGATGCGGTCGGTTCGTCAAAGATCACCGCGCGGGGGTCCACCGTGAGGGCGCGCCCGATTTCGACCATTTGCTGATTGGCGATGGACAGATCACCGACACGGGTTTGGGCGTTGAAACTGACGTTTAAGGTTTTCAGGATCTTGTCAGTATCGGCATATAGCTTTTTCCAATCGACACGGCCAAAGGATTTCAGCGGCAGTTCCCCAAGGAAGATGTTTTCCGCGACGGTCAATTCGCCTGCAAGGCTGAGCTCCTGATGGATAAACACCACCCCCAAAGCCTTGGCCGCTTGCGGGTTTGTCATGCTCACAGGTTTTTCCGCGACAAAGATTTGCCCTGCATTTGGGGCCAGCACGCCGCCCAGCACCTTCATCAAAGTCGATTTGCCAGCGCCGTTTTCACCCATCAGGGCATGAACCTCGCCGGGGCGCAGATCGAAAGACACGCCATCCAGCGCGCGCACGCCCGGAAAGGTTTTGACAATGTTTTCCAAGCGCAGAACAGGGGGCAGATCGGTCATATCTTCAACTCCTCTTTGCCTTTGCGGGTCAGTTGGCGGTCAAGGAACAAAACGGCGATCAGGATCAGACCGATGACCAGGTTGACGGTCTGGGTATCTGCGCCGATATGCCCAAGACCTTTGCGCAAAAGCTGGATCGCAATGACACCGCCCAGCGTGCCGATGATCGAGCCATAGCCGCCAGCAAGTTTTGTGCCACCCAGCACGACGGCGGTAATGGCCCAGAGTTCATAGAGCATCCCGTCATTTGGATTGACCGATCCGCTTTCAGAATAGAACACCACAGCAGAGAGGGCGGCCAGAAACCCGATCAGCATAAAATTCCAGATGAAATGTGGCCCGACACGGATACCCGCGTTCACCGCGGCATCGCGGTTGTTCCCGATTGCATAGGCGTTGCGGCCATGGTTGGTGCGCGTGGTGACGAACCACAGCACCAAAGCTGTGCCAAGCAGGAACCAGCTTGCCGTGTGCAGGCCCAGCACCTGCGCTTCGGCGAAATCGACAAGGGTCCAGTTCAGGTTACTGGTCGGTTGTTCGCCGTTATACATGAACACCAGCCCGCGAAAGCCCAGCATTGACCCCAGCGTGACAATGAAAGCATCGATGCCGGTTTTCCACACGATCAACCCGTTGATCGCCCCCAGTGTCACCCCCGTCAGCAAGGCAAGTCCCCAGGCCAAAGGCAGCGCCCAGTCACCCAGCGCCACCATGAACGGCCAGCTCAGACTGTCGAGCAACACAACTGCCGAGAGCGCAAAGATCGCACCGACGCTGAGGTCGATATTGCCGTTGATCATGATGATGGTCATGCCAAGCGCAATGATCCCGATGGGGGCGGATTGTTTCAGCAACAGCAGCATGTTGCCGGGGTCCATGAAGGCTTGGTTCGAGGCGGACCAAAAATGCCCGGCGATGGAAAAGAACACCAGCTCCGCCAGGATAAAAACCCAGATGCCGCCTTGTTTGATCATGTCTTTGCGATTGTGCATTGCCATCATGGCCACTCCTCAGGCGATGGGGGACCAAAGATGGCCCCGCTTTGCGGCAATATCCAGCCAGACGGCCAGAATGATGATCGCCCATGTCACCATGTATTGAACGTAGAAATCGAGACCGGCCAGGAGCAGTCCATTCTGGATAAAGCCGAGGATCAGCACGCCGATCACCGTCTTGAACACTGTGCCGGAGCCGCCCAAAAGCGACGCACCGCCCAGAATGACCGCGGCCAGCACTTGCAGTTCCAGCCCTTGCCCGACGGTGTTCTGGCTGCCAAGACTGCGACTGGCCTGCAATAACCCGGCCACCGCCACGCAAAACGCGGATACCAGGTAAGTCATGAATACAATCCGTGCGCGCGGGATGCCGGAAAAGGTCGCGGCCTGCCCGTTGCCACCCACGGCATAGACCTTGCGGCCAAAGGACGTGCGCGACAGCACCATGGCAAGCACCGCCGCCAGCAGGGCGAAAATCAGGATCGGCACGGGGATACCCAGAATGCGGTCCTGTCCGAAGAATGAAAACCAGGTGCCGGATTTATCGGCGATATCCATGTTCTTGCCACCGGACCATGTCAGGGTCAGCCCGTGAATGGCCGACAGCATGCCCAGCGTGACGATCAGCGAATTGAGCTTCAGATAACCGACCAGAAAGCCGATGAAAGCACCCAGCAACAGCGTCAGCGCAAACATCGCAGGGATCGCCAGACCGGGCCCGATCTTGTCATGCAGATCAAGGACGACGATGGTCGAGAATGACATCATCGATCCGACCGACAGGTCCAGATTGCCGCCGATCACCACGAAGGTGACGCCGATGGCAATCACCCCCAAAATAGCCGATGACCGGATCACGCCAGAGATGTTGTCGATTGCGATGAACCGCTGGTTCACCATGGCAAAACCGACCATGAACAGCACAAAGGCGATCAAAATCCCCTGCTTTGCCAGAAATGGCGCCATTTTCTGCCGCGTCAATACGGACATCATGTTCCCCTCCCTTGTGGTGCCGGACTGGTTGGTCCGGAGATCGTATCGGCACCGACGCGGATCTGGCCGCTGCCGAAAATATCAAATCATGCCTCAAAAGCGCAGGGCAGGCGGACCTGCCCCGCGCCGCCTTTCGGGGGAGGAAATCAGAACACCGGTTTGGTGAATTCTTCCATGTTGTCTTGTGTAATCTTGGGCGTGTCGAAATAGTTCAGGAACGGCACCTCTTCGCCGTTCAGGATGTCGATGGCGGTCTGCAACGCGGCTTCGGCGTCATCGACAGGGGATTGATAGATCGAGCCCCAGTAATCGCCTTCGGCCATTGCGTCGTAACCCACGGCAAAGTTGGTGGCACCGACAAAGACAATCCCTTCACGTCCGGCGGAACGGGCAGCATTCAGCGCACCGATGCCCATATTATCATCGCCGGAATAGACGCCGTCGATGTCGTCGTATTTGACCAGGAAGGCTTCCATGACCTGCTGCGACTTTTCACGGCTCCAGTCACCAGGCTGGGTTTCAACCAGGGTCACGTTCGGGCAAACCTCTGGCAGGCGCTCGTCAAAGCCTTGCTGGCGTTCAATCGCGGTGGTGTAGCCGGGCTGGCCGGAAATCTGCACCACGCGCGCTTCGTCCTGAATGCCCAGTTCGGTAAACCGTTCGCACATGATCTCGGCAGACCGGGACCCTTGCGTGACGTTATCAGGGCCAGAGAAGGACGTGATGAAGTCAAAGCCCTGTTCGGCAATGTTGGAATTGGTCACGACGACCGGAATACCAGCGGAATGGGCGCGTCGCACCGCAGGGATCACTGCCTCGCCATTGGTGGGCCAGATGATGATGGCATCGACTTCCTGCTGGATCAGATCCTCCATCTGCGCGAGCTGGCGGGCGACGTCGCCCCCGGCGTCCAGCACAACCGCATTCACATCGGGGTTGGCCTCTGCCGCTGCGATAAAGGCGCGTTCATAGGTGGTCTGATAGCTGTCCACGCCGACGTTGTTCTGCGTGATGCCGATGGTCATTGTTTGCGCCGATGCCGCAACACCGAACATGGCGGTGGTGCAGGCAAGTGCCGCTGTCATTGTTATTTTCATTATAATTTCCTCCCGTGGATTAATCTGGAGCGATTGCAGGCAGCCTCCCAGCCATGGACTTGCGCCCGATGCAATCGACCCCGTTAACTGGCGCGATTCCCGTCAAAAATGACGCCGTATAATTGTCCGATATGGATATAATTTTGTTCATAATGAATTTTATGACAATATTTGCCAGCTACCATTTTGGCTAATTTGCAAGGGAAGATCATGAAACTGCACCGTCGGCACATCGCCGCCCCCAAAAAATCAGGTTCAATGCAACAAGCTGTCGCTCAAAATATTCATTCCGGACAGGCAGGGCCAAAGGGCCTTGCGAAACTGTCTGCAATGATGGCGGCACCTGACCTGGACCGGGTCGTGCAGTTTCTGAACAGCCTGACCATGGAAATTGACAACGCGCTGGAACCCAACACCCCCAATCCACATCTTAACATGGTGCTGCATTTGCTGCAAAGCCATGCAGAGGGGCGTATCGTGTCGCCGTCTTCGATGGTGTCTGCCTCAGGCGTTCCCTATGCGACAGCGACCCGCAAACTCGCGGAAATTCACGAGGCCGGGCTGATCGAGCGCCGTGCGCGGACCAAAACCGGCAAGACCTATTCGCTGCACCCGAGCACTGATCTGCTCGAAGGGTTCAGCCAACTGGCTGACCGGATCGACCGGCTGGTGCGCACGTCTTTTGAAGTGGCAGCACCATCGCCCGAAACGACCGATTATTACTTTGGCGGGTCCTATCAGCCCGGGCGCGCCGCGATCCCGCCGCTAAGCGCGCTGTCGCAGCCGTTAAAGCTGGCCGGTGGTCTTCGGATTCTGGTGCATGGCGATCCGACCTTCATGGTGATGGAAGGGTTGAAGCGGCAGTTCGAACAGATCGTCGGCACGAATATCCATCAGCGCGCCTTCTCGATCGACCGGCTGCGTGAAGAGGCTTTGCGCAACGCCGAGCGCCCCAAAAGCCGCTATGATCTGATCGCCATCGATCTGCCTTGGGTTGGTGAATTCGTTGAAAAAGGAGCCATCCGACCTTTGGATGCGGTGATGGATGTCGCCCGACTGGATCCGGCAGATTTCCACACAGCCGGCTGGCGCGCCGCGCATTGGGGCGGGCGGCCATATGGCGTACCGAGCCAGACCACGCCGGAACTTTTGTTCTACCGCAAGGATTGGTTCGCCAACGACAATCTGGTCCCGCCGACCACGACCACCACTGTGATCGAGGCGGCCCGCCATTTCCACAACCCGCAGCGCGGGCGCTACGGTGTGGCGTGGAATGCGGCGCGCGGCACCGCACTTGGCCATACTTTCATGATGACCTGCGCCGCCTTTGGTCAGCCGATCATCGACATTCCGCGCATCGCAGGCGGCTTTGACACCGACAAGCTGGCGCAGGGCGGCTTTACGCCCACATTGAACACCGACCGCGCGCTGGAAGCGGCGGATTACCTGATGCAATTGCTGGCCTATTCGCCGCCTGATATTCTTTCGATGTCCTGGTATGAACGGGTGCGCCCTTATGGTGCGGGTCAGGTTGCAATGGCCTATGGCTATACGCTGCTGGCGCCGTATTTCGAACTGGACCCCAACAGCCCGGCGCATGGCAATACCGGCTATGTGCCGCATCCGCACGGCCCACAAGGTGCGCCGATTGCGCCTGTCGGTGGCTATGTTCTCTGCATCCCGACCAACCTGCCCGAAGAAAGGCTGGACGATACGATCGAGGCACTGGTGACATTCACATCACCTGGCGCGCAAAAGCTTTATGCCCAGAACGGAAGCCGCACCGAGCCGCGCTATTCCGTCGGCGCGGACCCTGAAGTGCGGCGGCTTTCGCCCATCTTTGGCCTGCTGGACGAAATGTCATGGCGTGACGAGCTGCAATTCTGGCCGCGCCCACCGATCCCGCAGATTTCCAAGATCATCAATATCTGCGGCCACGAGCTTCACGACATGCTGCGCGGGATCATCAGCCCGCGTGACGCACTCAACCGGGTACAGGCCCGGGCCGAAGTCATCTTACGACATGAGAACACCTAAGGGAGGAAACCATGGACACCAATCGCCTGAACGGCAAGAATATCCTGATCACCGGTGCCGCACGCGGCATGGGGGCTGCCAATGCCGAAAGCTTCGCCGCGCAAGGCGCGAATGTCTGCCTTGGCGATTTGGATCTAGAGGCGGCACAAGAGGTCGCCGCCAAAATCAACGCTGCAGGCAATGGCAAGGCGATTGCTGTGCGGATGGATGTCACCAAGCGCGAAGACAATGCCGCAGCAGTCGCTGCGACCGTGGAAGCCTTCGGATCGATCAATGTCGGCGTGTTCAACGCCGGTCTGAACAAACCCCGTTTCTTCATGGATATCGATGAAGACAACTGGGACCTGATCATGAACGTCAATACCAAGGCGATGTGGCTGGGCATGCAGGAAACCGCCCGCCAGATGATCGCGCAAGGCCCGATGCCGGATCATCCTTATAAGCTGATCAACGTCGGCTCCATCGCCTCGCGAAAGCCGCTGGTCGATGTGACGGTCTATTGCACCTCGAAATACGGCTGCCTTGCGCTGACCCATTGCGGCGCGATTGGCCTGTCCGAACACAACATCACCGTCAACGGCTATGCGCCGGGCGTGGTGGTCACCCCGCTTTGGGAACAGCTTGACAAAGATCTGGTCGAGATCGGCTTCAAGGAAAAGGAAGGTCAGGCCTATGACGATATCGTCCGCGATGCGCTGCAGATCAAACGCGTCTCCTACCCCAAGGATATCACCGGCACCGCGTCTTTCCTGGTCAGTGACGACAGCGATTACATGACAGGCCAGATGATCCATGTCGATGGCGGTTGGTGCATCCAATAGCCTGATTTTCCTACGATATTTTCACATGATTTGGTGCGCAGCCCGCACCGAAAAGGAGTAAGCCATGTCCCGCGCATTGATGCCCAACCTGCTGACGCCAAAAGATCTTGAACCGAATTGGGAATGGCGCGAACGTATTCCCGCCTGGGGTCATATGTCGGTCGATTTCGAACGCCGGATCGACCATGACCGCCTGCGGCGCTACCGTCTGGCCCGCACCCGCCAGTCGCTTCAGAACTCGCAGGCAGGCTCGCTCTTGTTGTTCGACATCAACAATATCCGCTATGTGACCGCCACCAAGATCGGTGAATGGGAACGCGACAAGATGTGTCGTTTCTGCCTGCTGACCGGCGACGATTCGCCCTATGTCTGGGATTTCGGCTCTGCCGCCGTGCATCACAAACGCCATTCCGACTGGCTCGAACCCGACCATTGCCTTGCCGGTGTTGTCGGCATGCGGGGCACGATCCCGCCCGATTTCGGCCTGATGCAGAAATACGCAAAAATGATCGCACAGATGATCAAGGATGCCGGGATGGCCGGGATGCCGGTTGGCGTGGATTACGCCGAAACCGCCATGTTCCACGCGCTGAAAGAAGCCGGCATCAACGTGGTCGACGGCCAGCAGATCATGCTGGCGGCGCGCGAGATCAAGAACTGGGATGAAATCCAGCTTCTGACCCAGGCCGCCGCCATGGTCGATGGCGTCTACCACATGATCTATGAAGAGTTGAAACCGGGTGTGCGTGAAAACGATATCGTCGCTCTGTCCAACAAGATGCTTTACGAAATGGGATCGGATGACGTCGAAGCGATCAACGCGATTTCCGGCGAACGCTGCAACCCGCATCCGCATAATTTCACCGACAGGCTGATCCGCCCCGGCGATCAGGCGTTTTTCGATATCCTGCAAAGCTATCAGGGCTATCGCACCTGCTATTACCGCACCTTCAACGTGGGCCGCGCGACACCGTCGCAAAACGACGCCTATGTCAAAGCGCGCGAATGGATCGACGCCTCGATCGCGATGATCAAACCGGGGGTGACCACCGACAAAGTGGCCGAGGTCTGGCCCACCGCCGAAAGCCTTGGCTTTGCGAATGAAGATCAGGCCTTCGGTCTGCAATTCGGCCATGGTCTGGGGCTGGCGCTGCATGAACGCCCGATCATCAGCCGCGCGATCAGCCTCGATCACCCGATGGAGATCAAGACCGGCATGGTCTTTGCGCTGGAAACCTATTGCCCCGCCTCCGACGGCTATTCCGCTGCCAGGATCGAGGAAGAGGTGGTCGTCACCGAAACCGGATGCGAGGTCATCAGCCTGTTTCCGGCCGAAGAATTGCCCATCGCCAACCGTTATTAAGGCACGGGGTTCACCCCGCCACCCCCGAAAGGACATGCCCATGGCCAAGACCAAAACCAACACCGAAGATTACCTGCGCATGTATCGCCAGATGGTCCGCATCCGCACGTTTGAGGATAACGCCAACCAGCTTTACCTGTCGGCCCAAATGCCCGGCCTGACGCATATGTATTCCGGCGAAGAGGCCGTGGCGGTGGGCATCTGCGAGGCGCTGACCGACAACGACCGCATCACATCCACCCACCGTGGCCACGGCCATTGCGTCGCCAAGGGGGCCAATTTCAAGGAAATGTTCTGCGAACTTCTGGGCAAGGAAGAAGGCTATTGCCGCGGCAAGGGCGGGTCGATGCATATTGCCGACCAAAGCCACGGCAATCTGGGTGCCAATGCCATCGTCGGCGGCTCCATGGGGATCGCCACCGGATCGGCCCTGCGCGCGAAACTGCTGGGCCAGAACGATGTCACCGTCTGTTTCTTTGGTGACGGGGCCACCGCACAGGGCCTGCTCTACGAGGTCATGAACATGGCCGCGCTCTGGGACCTGCCGGTGATCTATGCCTGCGAAAACAACGGCTATTCCGAATATACCAAGACCGAGGAAATCGCCGCCGGGTCCATCACCGCCCGCGCCGAGGCTTTCGGGATCGAAGCGTTCAAGGTCGACGGGCAGGACGTTTTGGCCGTCAATGAATTGACCCAGACGCTGGTCGCGCGTTGTCGCAAGGGCGAAGGGCCGTTCTTTATCGAACTCGAAACCTATCGCTATCACGGCCACCATGTCGGCGACATCAACCGCGAATATTACCGGTCCAAAGATGAAGAAAAGGACTGGAAGGAAAACCGCGATCCTATCGTGCGGTTCCGGGGCTGGCTGGTCGATCAGGGCATCGCCACGGAGGATGAGATCGAGGCGATGAACGCCGAGATCGAGGCAGATGCGACCCAGGCCGTCGCCTATGCCGAGGCTGCCAAATACCCCGATGTGTCCGAAGTGGACATGCATGTTTACGCGGATTGAGGAGAGAGCCAATCATGAGAGAGATCACCCTATCCCAAGCCGTCAACGAAGCCATCGCCGAAGAAATGCGCCGTGACCCCACCGTCTTCATCATGGGCGAAGACGTGGCCGAGGCCGGGACCCCATTCAAGGTCCTGTCCGGTCTGGTCGAGGAATTCGGCACCGCCCGCGTCATCGACACCCCGATTTCCGAACCCGGCTTTGTCGGCCTCGCCGTCGGTGCCGCGATGACCGGCGCGCGCCCGATTGTCGATCTGATGTTCGGCGATTTCATCTATCTGGTCATGGACCAGCTGTGCAATCAGGCAGCCAAACAGCATTATATGTCGGGCGGCAAACTCTCCGTCCCGATGGTCCTGCGCACCAATATGGGCGCTACCCGCCGATCTGCCGCACAACACAGCCAATCCTTGCAGGCTTTGGTCGCGCATATTCCGGGGTTGAAGGTCGCGATGCCGTCATCGGCCTACGAGGCCAAGGGCCTGATGAAAACCGCGATCCGCGACAACAACCCGGTGGTGATCTTCGAAGACAAGCTGATGTATCAGGACAAGGCCCCGGTGCCGGAAGAAGAATATCTGATCCCCTTCGGCGTGGCGAATATCAAACGGACCGGCACCGACATCACCTTTATCGCCACCTCATCGATGGTGCAGGTCGCCGAAAAAGCCGCCGACATTCTGGCGAAGGAAGGCATCAGCGCAGAGGTCATCGACCCCCGCACCATCGTGCCGCTGGACGAGGCGACGCTGATCGAAAGCGTGCGCAAGACCAGCCGCGCCATCGTCATCGACGAAGGCCACCAAAGCTATGGCGTGACCGCCGAAATCGCGTCACGTCTGAATGAAAAGGCATTCTATCATCTGGACGCACCCGTCCTACGCATGGGCGCGATGGATGTGCCGGTCCCGTTCTCGCCCGCGCTGGAAGACGTGACCGTGCCCACCCCCGAAACTGTCGCCGCCAATGCCCGCAGGCTTTGCGCGGGGGAGATGATAGATGCCGCGTGATGTGACAATGCCCCAACTCGGCATGGCGCAGGACGCGGGCAAGATCGTCGCCTGGCTCAAAGCGCCCGGCGATGCCGTGACCAAGGGCGATGCTTTGTTCGAGGTCGAAACCGACAAGGCCACGATGGAGGTCGAGGCGCAGGCCAGCGGCTATCTGACCGGCGTGACAGCGGGCGAAGGCGAGGATGTGCCGGTCGGTGCCGTGATCGCGCAGATTTCCGATAGCGCCGATGATAACGCGAAAATACAACAACTCACTGTAATTAAAGATGAAAAAGACGAATTGCCAATTGGCAACTCTGTCACCATGCCGCAACTGGGCATGGCGCAGGACACCGGTCTTCTGGTGAACTGGCTGAAATCCCCCGGCGATGCGGTGACCGCCGATGATCTGCTGTTCGAGGTCGAAACCGACAAATCCACGATGGAAGTCTCTGCCGGTTTTGACGGTTACCTTGCCGCCACCTTGGCCGAGGCCGGACAAGAGGTGCCGGTCGGCGCACACGTTGCGATCATCAGCGCAGAAAAGCCTGACAATCCAGTCACCAGATCGGTGGCATCGCCGCCGCCGTCCAAACCTGCTGCCGAAACACCTGCCGCAGCACCAACAAAGGCACCCCCGAAACCGGCAACACCGGTCCCCGTGCCAACCGGAGGACGCATCCTCACCTCACCCAAGGCGCGCAGGCTGGCGCGCGAACAGGGGCTTGATCTGGCACTGCTGGTCAAGGCCGGCCATCCGCAACCGTTCCATGTGGCGGATCTGGACGCGCTGCGCGCGATCTCCGAAAAAACGCAAATGCCAACGGCCACAGCAGCGGCCATGAGTCTGACAGCCGGGATTGCCAGCGACGGTTTCGCCGATTTCGCGCCTTGGGCCGCGGCAAACGGCCTGACCGATGCAGATGCCCTGCTCGCCGGTCTGGCCGGTGCCAGCTTGACCGCGCCCTGTGTTGTCGCCATCGCCCGCTTTGGCCAACAGCACAGCTATGCCGTGCCCGCCGACCGGTCGCTTTCGGCGATCACACAGACAGATAGCGCCGCTGACCTGATCCTGCGCGACCTGCGCGGCACCGCCTTGCGCAGCGTGACACTTGGTGCTGCGGACGTGCCGGTGCTGACACTGATGTCCGCCGCGCAGGGGCTGACGATCACATTGGAATGCACGCCCGCGCAACTGGACGCGCCCGCTGCGATCCAGCTTTTGACCACTTTCGCAGACCGGATGGAACACCCGCTGCACCACCTGCTCTGACCCTTGGGGGACTACATGGAATATACCGATCTTTACATCAACGGCACATGGCACAAGACCGCTGACCGTTTCGACGTCATCAACCCCGCGACAGAACAGGTGATCGCTTCGGTTGCCAGCGCCGATATCGCCGATGCCGATGCCGCCCTTGATGCCGCCGAGGCTGCAATGGCCGATTGGGCCGCCCGCACGCCGCGTGCGCGGTCGGAAGTGCTGCGCAAAGCGTGGGAATTGATGACAGCCCGGCTGGATGAATTCGCCCATCTGATCACGCTGGAAAACGGCAAGGCCAGCGCGGATGCGCGGGGCGAGGCCGCCTATGCCGCCGAATTCTTCCGCTGGTTCGCGGAAGAGGCGGTGCGTGCCGATGGGATGATCACCCATGCCCCCGCCTCCGGCGCGCGGATCATGGTGCAGCATAAACCCGCAGGCCTCGCCGTGCTGATCACGCCGTGGAATTACCCCGCCGCCATGGGCACCCGCAAGATTGCACCTGCATTGGCGGCAGGTTGTGCTGTGATCATCAAACCCGCGTCCGAAACACCGCTGACGATGCTCGCGCTAATGCCCCTGCTGGAACAGGCCGGCGTGCCCCCCGGTCTGGTGAATGTCCTGCCCTCGCGCAAGACCGGTGCATTGGTCGATCATATGCTGCATGATCCGCGCGTGCGGGTAGTCAGCTTTACCGGCTCCACCGGCGTTGGCCGCAAGCTGTTGAAATCCGCCGCCGATCAGGTTTTGAAACCGGCGATGGAACTGGGCGGCAATGCCCCTGTGATCGTCTTCGACGATGCCGATATGGATACAGCCATCGACGGCACGATGCAGGCCAAGATGCGAAATCTCGGCGAAGCTTGCACAGCCGCCAACCGGATCTATGTGCATGAAAACATCGCGGCAGAATTCACCAAACGCCTGACCGCGCGCATGGCGGCACTCAAACTCGGCGATGGCACCGACCCATCGGTCGATGTCGGCCCCTTGGTCAATGCCGATACGCGCGACAAGGTGGCGGCTTTCGTGGCCGATGCTGTCGCCAAAGGGGCCAAGATCGAATGTGGTGGCGTGACACCCTCTGGAACCGGCTATTTCTATCCGCCCACTGTCCTTTCAAACGTCCCTGAAACCGCCGATTGCGTGCATGACGAGATCTTCGGCCCCGTCGCCGCAATCCAGACCTTCACCGAGCAGGATGATGTCATCCGGCGCGCCAATGCCACCGAATACGGCCTTGTCGCGTATGTCTTTTCTGGCGATTTCAAACGCGCCCTGCAGGTCTGCGAAAAGCTCGATTACGGCATGGTCGGGCTGAACCGTGGTCTGGTCAGCGACCCGGCAGCCCCCTTTGGCGGGACCAAGCAATCGGGTCTGGGCCGTGAAGGCGGGCATGAAGGCATGCTCGAATTCATGGAAACGCAATATATTTCGGCCAGTTGGTAAGGGGGACGGACATGACAGAGATTATCGCCAGCCCGTCCACCCGCCGCATGGCGCGCGACCAGAATGTCGACATCGACGCGCTTGCCAAAAAGCTGGGCCGCACCACGATCGGGCCAGAGGATATCGGCGCACGACCCAGCATGACGACCGCTGGTGACACAAGCTATTGGGAGGTGGATCACAGCCAATATGGGCCGGTCACGACCGCACCGATGTCGCGCTTTGCGCAAGTTGCTGCACGCAACATGGCAGCAGCGCAAGCCAGGATCCCTGCCGTCACCCACCACGACCGCGCCGATATCCGCGCAATCGAAGGCCTGCGGGCTAGTCTGAAAACTCAGGCGCAAGCGCGCGGAGTAAAGCTCACCGCACTGGCGTTTCATGTCGCGGCCCTTGCGCGAGCCTTGCGTAAATTCCCGCGCTTCAACGCCTCCCTGTCGGCGGACGGGCAGGTGCTGACACTGAAAGATTACGTTCATATCGGCATTGCGGTGGATACGCCGCATGGCTTGATGGTGCCAGTGATCCGAGATGTCGACCAGAAAGGTCTGTGGCAGATCGCCAGCGAAATCGCTGATTTGGCCAGCAAGGCGCAGGCGCGCAAGATCGGTCCGGACCAGATGGGTGGTGCCTCGATGACGATCACCAATCTCGGCGGCATCGGCGGCAGTGCTTTCACGCCCATTGTAAATCCGCCTGAGGTCGCGATCCTCGGGATCACACGCACCGAAACGATTACCATTTGGGATGGCGACACGCCGCAGCCGGTGCCGATGGCGCCGTTGGACCTGTCTTATGACCACCGCGTCATCAACGGTGCGGATGCGGCACGGTTCATGGCACATTACACCGAATTGATCGGTGATCCACGCCGGATGCTGATGTGACCGGGATGCAAAGGGCGGTGTAGCCGTCCATGACGGCGATGCGAAGCTGAACTTCCGCGGCCTATCGGTCGAAGTCACGCGGCATGAGGTACTGGCCCAGGAGTTTAACCAGTGCATCTTGGACGGTCTTCTACAGCCGTGCATTTTTGCGAGTTGTGATGATGGCACTCGCCCCGCGGCCACAGATGGAGTCGTGGCTCCCGGTGATCTCGACAGCGCGGAACTTCAGTGTTTCTTCGCCAACCCCCAGGTGGATTTTGCGCCAGACGCGTTGTTTCGTGCCATCGCGGCGATGACCACGAGAATGTCGTTGGGCAGCCTTCGCATTACACAGCTGAAAGCCACGGACTTATCCGTGAATTTGCAGGGCTGATCGCCGACCTGGCTGATCAGCCTCAGGCGCTGATTATGAAGCGATGGACCGGCCCTCTTCGATCACGACTTGAGCCGGATCTGCGGTAGCTGGCAGGGACTTGGGAAGACCGCGCGGGTATTCGCTGGCGATCTTCAAGCCAATTTCCAAAGGCGGGTGCCATACCGGCGCGCAGTTGCAGGCCCAGATTACCAAACGGTGATCTTTGAGTCTGACGTGTTGTCGGCGGTATAACAAATTTTACCCATTAATTTGAATATATTAAATGTCCATTTCATAGACAGAATCCTTACTCAACCTGTGCTGCGCCGTTTGTCTGGTGACAGTCATCAACGCTGTGCCAACTTTTCAACCAAACTGTTTTTTTCCCTTCAACCGGGTCAGCACAAAAGGTGCCATTGCATTCAGAACAATGTTCCGAAAAACTTGATGAAAAGTAACAAAGACTGGATCAACACCAAGGATGGTCGCGAGGATGGCGATCTCAGCCACGCCACCGGGTGCTACAGCCAGTAAGGCAACATGAAACGGCACCCCAGCAACAAGACTGAAGGGATAAGCCAGCGCTGCCGAGCTTAGCAAAAGGATAAGTGTGGCAACGGCACTATGCCCCCCGATCCTGATCAGTGTCAGCGACTCCAGCCCATAAAATCGCGTGCCGATTGATGCGCCGACGACGATAAAAACCATAGCAAACAGGCATTCTGGCAACACGAGACCGTAACCCATCACGGCGAATCCTGTTGAGACCAGCAATGGACCCATCATGTCGGGAACCGGCAAACGCAACTTTTGCGCCAGCACATAGGCCGGCCAAGCCAACGGCAGAATCCATAAATTATACGCCGCAACTGCGCGTGTTGCTTCGACCACAGGCACGTTTGCAGACGTACCAAGCCAGCCTGTATAGATCAGCGGCAAAAGGACGACCACTGACGTCAGTCGGAACAACTGGCCAATGACCGTGCCGGGCGGGTTTGCACCGAGTTGGATTGCTATTGCAACAATGTTGGTCAACCCACCCGTCAGTGATGCAGCTGTGGCGGTCAGCCTGTCAAATCCCGCCACGCGGATGTAGTAAAACGCGGTCGCAGTCGTGACCAAAATCATGCCAACAGATAAAACGAGCAAAGTCAGCGGCCATTGCGACGCTCTTGCAAAGGTTTCTGGCTCGATCGATGCACCAAGTATCAGGCCGATGCAGGCATGTGCAGACGTTTTCAACGACGGCGGGACGGCCAACCTTACCCCACCCAGTGTAAAGGTCGCTGTGCCAAAAAGTGCGCCCAATAACCAAGGGACCGGCAACCCGCTAACCCAGGCCACCGCGCCAAACGTTACTGCGATAGCCGCAGTTATCGCAAAGCTGCGCCACTCTACGCCTCGAATGGTTTGGCCCACGGTGAAGACCCCTTTGGTCGCGACAGACCTCTATTTTGTCTGTGATCGATAGCCTCACCTGTCTCTAAAGACTCTATCAGATTGGCTCAGGAGTAGTTACGCAGATCCGACGATAGGTTTTATACGAGCGCATCTGCCACGGCCGTACCGCAGGTTTTCGTATTAGCCGTACCACCAAGGTCGCGTGTCCGAAGATCGGGTTCCGAAAGTACCTTCTCGATCGCTGACACAATGCCTGCCGCAGCCTCTGGCTGTCCTAAATGATCCAGCATCATCGATGCTGCCCATATCTGTCCGATGGGATTTGCGATCCCCTGACCCGCAATGTCCGGTGCCGAGCCATGCACAGGTTCGAAAAGCGATGGGAAAAGCCGTTCAGGATTGATGTTCCCCGAGGGGGCGATCCCGATAGTACCAGTACAGGCTGGGCCAAGGTCGGACAGGATATCGCCAAAAAGATTCGAGGCGACGACGACGTCAAACGTATTGGGTCGCAGCACGAACAAAGCCGTCAGAATATCGATGTGATATTTGTCGACGCTGACATCGGCATAATCCTTGGCGATCTCGACCACACGTTCGTCCCAATATGGCATAGTGATGGAAATGCCGTTCGACTTGGTTGCGGATGTCAGCTTGCCACTTCGCTTTTGCGCCAGCTCGAAAGCGTAACGCAGAATGCGGTCAACGCCGACACGCGTCATGACGGTTTCCTGCATCACGATTTCGCGGTCGGTGCCGGGAAACATCTTGCCACCAATCGACGAATATTCGCCTTCGGTATTTTCGCGCACGATCATCATATCAATATCGCCCGGTCCCCGCCCGGCCAATGGGGACTTTACCCCCGGCATCAGCCTTGCGGGTCGCAGGCTGACATATTGATCAAACTCGCGTCGAAATTGCAGCAGCGACCCCCAAAGCGAGATATGGTCAGGCACCTGATCGGGCATGCCCACGGCACCGAAAAAGATCGCGTCATGCCCGCCGATCTGAGTTTTCCAATCGTCAGGCAGCATTTTGCCATGTTTTTCGTAATAATCGCAGGACGAAAAATCGAAGTGATCGAAATGCAGGTCGAGTTTGTAGCGTTTCGCCGCTGCTTCCAGCACGCGAATACCCTCCGGCATCACTTCGGTGCCGATGCCGTCACCGGCGATCACTGCGATACGATATTTGTTGCTCATGCCACTGGTCCTCTCGTCTCTTGCGCACTTTGTGTTTTGGCAAGTTTTACGGCAAGCGCCAGTGCATTTTCAAATGCACCGGTGTCAGCGATTCCTTGGCCCACGATGTCATAGGCGGTGCCATGCGCGGGGGTCGTGAAAACGGCGGCAAGGCCCGTCGTCACAGTGACGCCTTTATTAAAGCCACGCAATTTGGTCGCGATCTGTCCCTGATCGTGGTACATCGCCAGCACGCTGTCATATTCCCCGGCAAAGGCCTTCAGATAGACCGTATCGGACGGAAACGGCCCTTTGCAATTGATGCCTTGGGCGGCCATATCACGCACTGCCGGTGCAATGATCTTGATTTCTTCGTCCCCGAACAAGCCGCCTTCCCCGCCATGTGGGTTCAGCGCGGCCACCGCGATGCGGGGGTTTTCGATACCGGCGTTGCGCAGGACACGATCAGTCAGTTGCAGCGTCGAGCAGATATTGTTGTAGGTAATCTCTTCCAAAGCTCCGCGCAGCGATACATGCGATGTGACCCTGCTCATCCATTGACCTTCGAGAACATTCATTTCACGGAACGGCCCTTTATGATCCATTAGATTGGCAAAAAGCTGGTGTTCATCCGCGAACTTCCAGCCGCCGTCATACATCGCCTTTTTGTGTAGTGGCGCAAAGCAGATGCCTTGCACATGGCCTTGCTTTGCCAGATCGACTGCTGCCGACAGGGTCTGCCCGACGCAGCGGCCAATTG
Organism: Yoonia sp. 67-2; assembly: GCF_035117555.1. Lineage (NCBI taxonomy): Bacteria > Pseudomonadati > Pseudomonadota > Alphaproteobacteria > Rhodobacterales > Paracoccaceae > Yoonia > Yoonia sp. 67-2. The sequence goes on along the minus strand of NZ_JAYKPK010000012.1, from coordinate 49,533 downwards.
CGGGGTCAGGTGCACCCAGTGTCAGCATGCTAGGGTCTATATTGCCTAAATCCAGCATCGGGATGGCCTCTGCATCGAAATCCGCCTGTGTCGGGTCAGTGATCACCTTGATCGCCAGATCGACACCGGCCTGTTGCATTCCCAGCTTTATCACCCGCAGATCGCCGACCAAAATAATCCGCGCGATTTGTCGGGTCTTTGCATGGGACAGAATACGTGCCGTTTGTTCTGGCCCGATGCCGGTCGGATCACCGGGGATCAAGGCAATCACCGGGCGATTGTCAGTTTGTGACAGCATGGCATTTCTTTCTTCTGTTTTCGCAGCGCCGGACGCCGCAGGATTATTTCCGCACAGCCTCGGCCAGCTTTCGGGCACGGCGCCGTTTTGAGATGGATTGCAGGGCGATAGACAGGATCATCAAGCCGAACACGACCAATGCTGCGGGGCGTTCGGCGGCATAGGTCAGGTAATCACCACCGCTGATCTGGTAGGTGCGCAATAGGTTGCTTTCCAGCAAGCTGCCCAGCAACAAGCCCACGACAGCAGCAGCGACCGGATAACCATAGCGCGCCATCGCCCAGCCAAGGATCGCAAAGATCCACAGCGTGATCGGGCCAGCGGCGCTGCCCTCGATCGCATAGGCCCCGAAGTTTGAAACGACAAGCACGCTGGGGATCAGGAACCGCAACGGCACCCGTACGATGTAGCTGGCAAAATAGACAAAGCCGAGACCAACAAACAACAGCAGGATAGCTTGCGCAAAGTTCGAAAAGATCAGCGCATATACGATGTCTTTGTTGTTGGCGATGAAACTGGGGCCGCCGACGATGTTGTGCATCGCAAAAGCTGCCAGCAGGATGGCGGTTGCGCCGCCGCCGGGAATACCCAGCGCCAGCATCGTGCCCATAGCCCCCCCTTCAGAGGATGAATTGGCAGCTTCTGCTGCGATAACCCCTTGCGGATTTCCTTGCCCGAACGAGTCCGGGTCATCTGAATTGCGCCGTGTTTCCGAATAGGACAGAAGGTTCGAGATCGACGAACCCACACCGGGGATTGACCCGATGATGACACCGATTGCAGAGCCGCGCAGAATGATTTTGGGATATTGCAGTGCCAGTCTGAGGCCAGCTAGCGTTTTGCTAAAGCTGATCTTTCGCGCGCTCTCATCCGAAATGATATATGTTGTATTGACCAAGGCGATCAATTGGCTTGCGGCCAGCAAACCCATCATCGCAGGGATCTGCGGTACACCGTCCAACAGCCACGGCACCCCCATCGTGCCACGGACAAACCCGGCAGAGTTGAACCCGATTGTGCCCAGCAGCACCCCAAAGGCCCCAGCCAGCAGTCCCCGCGCCATATATGTCCCGGCGAGTGAGCCAAGCAGCAGCATGCCCCAGACCGCGACGGCGAACATCTCCAGCGGGCCCAATTTTAACACCAGGCCGGCAACGGGTCCGATAACGACAAATAATACAAGATAGGACCCAAGACACCCCAAGACAGAGGAGGCCAGCGCCACGCCAAGTGCCTCATTATGACGCCCGGCGCGCGCCATCGGATAGCCGTCAAAGGTTGTGGCCAAAGCTGATGACGTGCCTGGAATATTCATCAAGACCGCAGGCACCGATCCGCCGAAACCGGCGCCTGTGTAGATCGCGGTCAGAAAAATGATCGCTGGCAGGAAATCCATGTAAAGCGTGGCCGGCAGCGCAAAGGCCATCGCCATGGTGATCGAAATGCCCGGCATTGCGCCAAAGACAAGCCCCACCAAAAGACCAGGTATCAGCAGAAGCCAAGCACTGGCATCCGACGTCAAAAGTTCAAAAGCGCCGGCGACGGCGTCAAGCTCGATCATCTGGCCTCACAAAACGGTTAGAGGAAAGGGGAACGGGGTGATGGCGCCATAGCCATAGATCAGCGCCACGGTGAAAATCGCGCTGAACCCCAGATTGACCCACCAGCGGCGTTCGCCGCAGATCGCCAATGTCACCACCATGAACCCGAAGGTGGCGATATCAAAACCGATACGTTCAAGAGTGAAAGCGAGCACGCCCAAGGCTACGATTATTCCCAAAGCCCTTGCCAGATCCATGCGGGTTTCACCGTCATGCATTTTTGCTTCGTCGCTTGTCACGGGTGGGAAAATGCCCGGCAAAACAAAAGCTGCCAGAATGACAATCAAGACAGCCAAAGGCTGGATCAGCAATAGGTTCGTGGCCCGGGTGGACACACCACGCGCATCAAAAATGTAAGCGATCGTGATCCCTACAATGACCGTCACAAGCGCAAGATGACCCCAGACCACTCTACGGTTTGGTAAAATCGACATGACTTATTTTCCCCGATATGGTGGCTCGCCCAAGACCATGGGCGAGCGTGAAGCGTGTCGGGTTTAAGACCCTTGCAACAGGTGCAGATATTGTTCCATCACCTCGGATGTGGATGCGAGCATCCGGTTGGATTCTTCAGGCCCATACCAATCAGTCGCAAGCTGCTGCGTCGTCAACGCCTCGATCGCTTCGGGGTTCTTTGAAGCGGCTTCGATCGCATCGGACAGGATCTGGAAGGCTTCTGGATCCGCCTCTTGCAGGGCTGCGTGCATACCCCAACCGCGCTGTGACCCGACGACGAAAGCGGGATCATCTCCCATGACGTCGGTGACAATCGCACCCTCCCAATCATCACGCTGACGGGTGTCAAATGTCAGCAATGGGCGCACCTGTTCACGCAACGGCAAGAAGCCTTCCCCGCCGACCAGACCGATATCGACGACCCCGCCTGCAACAGCGTTCCGCGCAGGCCCGCCACCATCATATGTGACAAGGCGCAGTTCATCGAAGGCGATGTCGTTGGTATCGCACAGAATGCTCAGGTTCACGAGATCGGCTGATGCCGCCTGAATACCGATCGACACGTCAGCTGGACTTTCCTGCAAGCGCGCGATCACATCATCGATCGTTTCAAGATCAGAATCCGCAGCTGTCGCAAGCAAGGTGTAGTCCTGCGACGGCAGGTTCACCATATGGAAGTCATCAACCGCAAAGTCGGCATCCTGCGTCAGGATGTTGAGAGGCAGATATGGCGCAGCAGAGGTACACAGGATCGTGTAGCCATCGACAGGCTGCTGCATGAAGAACAAATGCCCCAGCAGCGCGCCAGCACCACCACGGTTGATGATCGTCAACGGCTGACCAAGCTCAGCTTGCAAGAACGGTGCGAACGCACGGGCCAGGCGGTCGTTATAGCCGCCGGTGTCAAACGGTACCACCACATTGATCGGACGGTTTGGGAACGCACCTTGCGCGCGCAGGATCGCCGGCGAAGTGAGCGCTGCCGCTGCAACGCCACCCGAGGCGACCTGCAACAGACGTCGCCGTGAAAAATTGGATTTCATGTCAGTTTCCTCCTCAAACTGGTTTGTCGGACATGCCGGAGCGCGTCTGCGTAACAGATGCGTTCCAGATCATCGCAAACCCACGGTCATGCACCAGTGACACTTTGTCAACAATATTTGCTACTTTATCAATATTCCTATCCTAAAGTATATGCTCACACCTAGGCTTGCAGGGCGAAAATTATGACTTCATACCTCTCATTTTCAGCTAAAATTGTCAAAATACAGAGTATTTATAGTTATTGCCGTCAACAACAGACTCGCGGCGGACCCAGCGTGCCGCATGTCTTGTGTTGACAGTACTCGCACATAAAGTCTTTATTGTAGTACGATATAAAAAGACAATCAGACCTGTGATTGTAGATAGAACACGCAGAATGACAAAGGAGACATGGATGACGATTGAAGACAGAGGCGCGGCAGGCGCCAGCGAAGCGGCGGGTCTGAGCGAGGAAATTGCGCAGTTCGTTCTGGCGACTAAGTCGACTGACCTGCCTGAGATTGTTGTCGCAAACGGCAAAAAATCCATCCTTGATGGGTTTGGCTTGGCTTTGTCAGGTTCGGTCGCCAAATCAGGGGAACTGGTCAGACGCCATGTCTCGGATCTATCAACGCCGGCAGGCGCCGCGACAATCATCGGGTCAAACCTGAAGGTCCCCGCGCGATTCGCCGCTTTTTGCAACGGCGTCGGTATTCACGCGGACGATTATGACGATACACAACTGGCTGTCGCGAAAGACCGTGTTTACGGTCTGCTGACACATCCGACCGCACCCGCGTTACCGGCTGCACTCGCCATGGGCGAAACGCTGAATGCATCGGGTGCCGACATCATGTTGGCCTACCATCTGGGGGTAGAGGTTGAATGCAAGATCGCCGAAGCGATCAACCCCCGCCATTATCAGGAAGGTTTCCATGCTACAGCGACCTGCGGGACATTTGCAGCCGCATCCGCGGCTGGCCGCCTGATGGGATTGGACTTGCCCACGATGAAGCGGGCTTTGTCAATTGCAGGCAGCCAGTCTGCGGGCTTGCGTGAAAACTTTGGCACCATGACCAAGCCGTTCCATGCGGGCCGGTCTTCCGAAAGCGGTGTGGTCGCCGCACAATTCGCAAGCTACGGCTGGTCCGCAGCAGGCGACATTCTGGAAGCGCCACGCGGGTTCTTCAAGGCGGCGGGCGGCGGTTATGACGCCTCCGCAATTGACGGCAAGCTAGGCGCGCCGTGGACTTTCGCCGAACCCGGCGTGTCGATCAAGCCGCATCCATCGGGGTCGCTGACCCATCCCGGCATGACCAAGATGAAACAGCTGATCTCTGAGAACAACATCTTTGCCAAGGACGTGCGCCGTGTGCGGGTCGGCACCAATTCCAACATGCCCAATGCCCTGATCCACCACCAGCCACAGAACGAACTGCAGGCGAAATTCTCGATGGAATTCTGCATGGCAATCTTGCTGCTGGAAGGTCGCGCCGGTCTGACAGAGTTCACCGACGAGGTCGTCTTGCGTCCGGACGTCAAAGAGATGATCGCAAAGGTGGATTTTGTCGTCGATGACCGTGCAGAGGCAGCGGGCTATCACCTGATGACCACCTATATCGACATTGAATTGACCGATAGCCGCACCATCAGCGGCATGGCTGATTTTGGCAAGGGCAGCCCGGCCAATCCGATGAGCTATGATGAGGTCGCTGGCAAATTCCTGGAATGTGCAGAATTCGCAAACTGGGATCACAGCAAGGCCAACGAAGTCGTCGCCATGGTGGCTGAGCTTGAAAAGCTGAAAGACATCCATGGCCTGATGGCCTTGCTGCGGCTGTCGTAAGGCAGTGTGATGGAAACCGGGGGTACGCGTAATTTCGCAAATGCAGTTGCTATGCGGCTACCGGTTTACGCCGCGGGCGGCGTCGCGGGTGCTGTTGCTGCGCGAATTGGCATACCCCTGCCATGGATGCTAGGGCCGTTCTTTGTCTTTGCCCTTATGTCGGCGTCGGGGCTGTCCTTTGCCCTGATGCCTTACGGGCGCGAAATGGCGCAGATCACGGTCGGGCTGGCGATCGGGCTCAGGTTCACGGCCGCCAGCCTTGTCGCGCTCAGCACGCTTTTACCTGAAATGATCGCGGCAACGCTTTATCTGATCTGCGTGACCACCTTGGCCGCCTTCCTGTTCCGCCGCTTGGCGGCAGTTGATCCGGTCACGGCGTTCTTCGCTACCGCTGCGGGCGGCGTCGCCGATATGGCGATCATCGCGCAAAAATTCGGTGGGGTCTCATCCTCGGTCGCAGTGGTGCATGCGATGCGGGTATCAATGGTCGTGGCCGTGACACCTTTTGTCGTGCTTGCGGCATCCGGCAGGATCGGCACCGGTCAGGCTGAGGTTGGCCTCAGCCCGGTTTTGCCGGTTCTGATCGCACTCGCCTTTGCCACCTTGGTGGCCATGCTGCTGCGCCCGACACCCATTCCCAACCCCTGGCTGGTTGGACCGATCATCGCCGGGATGATCGTCGGTGTTGCGGGTTTGGGCAATTTCGTCGTGCCAAGCTGGCTGATCACGGTGGCGCAGGTGCTGCTAGGTGTCTGGTTGGGCTGTCAGTTCCGGCGCAACCTGTTGACGGCGTTGCCGCGGGTCACTGCGGCGGCACTCGTCATTGCCAGCATACTGGTGCTCGCAGCGGTCTTTGGTGCTTGGATCATGTCCGGCTGGTCAGACCTGCCATTCACCACCGCATTTCTTGCGTTGGCGCCTGCAGCCGTGACCGAAATGGTACTGATTGCCAAGGTGATGAACCTTGATGCCGAAACCGTCGCGGCCTTTCACGTCATGCGGATCTTGATCGTGTCATCCTCGATCCTGTTGATTTTCCGCATTTATAACGCATTCAGAGGTGCCGAAAATGGATCTTGAACTGAACAATCGCCGCATTCTGGTGGTGGGTGGCAGCTATGGCATCGGGCAGGCCACGGCAAAGCTGGCAGCGCAAGACGGCGCGCAGGTCGCTGTAGCGTCCCGCAGTGCCGACAACCTTGCCAAAGCCTGCGCCGATATCGCCACCACCCCGGATCGTGCGCCGCTGCAGATTGTCTGCGACGTGACCAAGGATGGCGCGGGTGATGCGCTGGCCGCACAGGTTGCGCAACACTGGTCCGGCCTTGATGTGCTGGTTTGCGCCGTGGGCGGGTCGGTGCGCAGCGCTTTTGCCGACCTGTCGGATGAAGACTGGCTGCAGAATTACCAGTTCAACATCCTGTCCACCGTCCGCACGATCCGTGCGCTGGTGCCGCTGCTGCGCAAGGGGGATCGCCCGGCTGTCGTGATGCTGGGGGCTGCGGCATCCAAGATGCCCTATGCGCATCAGATCATGTCGAATGTGCATAAAGCGGGGTTGTTGGGGCTGAACAAAACCTTGGCGCTTGAGCTGGCCGTTGACGGTGTCCGCGTGAACCTGATCGCGCCGGGGCGCACCCTTACGCCGCTGTGGCTGAACCGCGCCGATAAAATGGCGGCAGAACAAAACCGCAGCCGCGACGCCGTTCTGGCTGAATTTGCCCTTGAAATCCCGATGCAGCGCTTTGGCACACCCGAGGAGATCGCGCGCAACGTGCTGTGGCTTGCCAGCCCTGGCGCCAGCTACGTCACCGGACAGGCCCTGAATGTCGACGGCGGCATTGCCCGCGGTTTGCTTTAAACTTTTAACTATGAAGGAAATACCATGAGTGGACATCAAGAAACCCCCGCAGGAACACCCGAAGTTACCCGCCTGTTGGCCGAATGGGTTGTGAACCTGAAGCGTGAGGACATTCCGGCAGAGGTCCGGCGTGAAGGCTTGCGCACCTTCGTTAACTGGGTCGGTTGTGCTGTCGGCGGTGCCCGGCACGAAACTGTGGACGCCGCCTTGCGCGCCGTCACACCGTTCAGCGGCAAAGCCGATGCCACCGTTCTGGGTCGCCCTGAGCGATTGGATGCCGCCCATGCAGCGCTGCTCAATGGCATTACATCGCATGTGCTGGACTACGACGATACCCACCTCAAGACGATCATCCACCCCGCTGGGCCTGTCGCCTCTGCTTTGCTCGCGCTCTCAGAAATCCGGCCCCTGTCGGGTGAGGATTTTCTGACGGCCCTTATCGTCGGTGTTGAGGTCGAATGCCGGATTGGCAATTCCGTCTACCCGCACCATTACGACCGGGGCTGGCACATCACTGGCACCGCTGGCGTTTTTGGCGCGGCTGCCGCTGTCGGCAAGGTCATCGGGCTGGACCAGCAGAAAATGCAATGGGCCTTTGGCCTTGCCGCGACACAATCATCGGGATTGCGCGAAATGTTCGGCACCATGACGAAAAGTTTTCACCCCGGCCGCGCCGCACAGAACGGCATGATGTCGGCCCTACTGGCCGAGGCGGGTTTTGACAGCTCTGAACGCGCGATTGAGGCACCGCGCGGCTTTGCCACCGTGATGTCCGACAAGCAGGATTGGGATGAGATTCTGGGCGATCTGGGCACCCGGTGGGAATCCGCACTAAATAGCTACAAACCCTTTGCCTGCGGGATCGTGATCCATCCGGCCATCGACGGCTGCCAGCAGATCAGATCAGAAATCGGTGATCGAGTGAACGATATCGCATCGGTTCACCTTACGACGCATCCGCTGGTGCTGGAACTGACGGGCAAACGTACACCCCGCACCGGGCTGGAAGGCAAGTTCAGCGTGTTTCACGCCGCTGCTGCCGCTTTGTTGCACGGCGATGGCGCGCCGACCGCTTTCACCGATGAACTGGTCAACGATGCCACCGTCGTCAATCTGCGCGACCGGATCGATGCGACGGCAGATGCGACCTGCCACGAAGCATCAGTCACGATCCGCGTCACCTTCAAGGACGGCAGCACGATGGACAAACATATCGAACGGACCATCGGCAGCAGCGAGGTGCCGCTGACCGATGCGCAGATTGATCAAAAGTTCAAAGTGCAATCCGCCTTGGTGATCGGGGAAGCCGCGACCGAAAAGCTGCTTCAACTGGCGTGGCGCAGTCCAGAACTGGACGATATCGCCGATGTCGCCCGTTGCGCCAGCGAACAGGCGGTGACAGCATGAGCACCGACCGCGCCTTGCAGATCGGCGTGCTCGAAGGAGATGACATCGGGCACGAGATTGTCCCCGCCTCCGTCAGGATTGCCCGCGCCGCAGCGGAACGTGCCGGACAGCAGATCGACTGGACCGACCTGCCCATCGGGAGGCGGGCTTTCGATACGCATGGCCATACCATGCCACCCGGAACGCTGGAAACTCTGTCAGAGCTCGACGGTTGGATCCTGGGACCAATCGGCCACCGCGATTACCCCAAAGCGCCAGAGGCTGTGAACCCACATCCAATCCTGCGCAAACATTTCGACCTGTTCGCCAATGTGCGGCCCACAAGGTCATTCCCCGACATCGGCTGCCTGCATGACAATGTAGACTTGGTGATCGTGCGTGAAAACAACGAGGGCTTCCAGCCGGATCGCAACGTCGTCATGGGTGCGGGCGAATTTCGTCCCAGCCATGACATGACAATCTCGGTGCGCGTCATCTCACTCGAAGGCTCGCGCAAGGTGGCGCGGGCGGCGTTTCAGATCGCGCAGACGCGGAAAAAGCGGCTGACACTGGTACACAAGAACACCGTGTTCAAGCTGGGCTGCGGCATGTTCGTCGATGGCTGCTACGAAGTGGCCAAGGAATTTCCTGACGTGATTGTCGACGAAGTCATGGTCGATACTATGGGGATGCGACTGGTCCGCGACCCGCACAACTTTGACGTGATCGTGACGACCAACATGTTTGGTGATATCCTGACCGATGTCGCTGCGGGGCTGGTCGGCGGCCTGGGAATGGCCCCAGGATTATGTATTGGTCGCGGTTCTATCGCGATGGCCCAGGCAACCCATGGCTCCGCCCCCGATATAGCGGGCAAAGGCATCGCCAACCCTTATGCCATGATGGAATCTACGCGTATGTTGTTTGATTGGCTGGGCCATGCTCACGGACTTGTTGGCGCTGTGCGGATGTCAGATATTTTGCTGAAAGCGATGCAAACAGCCTTGTCGCAAAGCGACACACGCACCCCCGATATTAACGGCACCGGCAGCCCCGCTACGATGGAGCGGGCCATACTGAACGCCATTTAGACTGGACCGGGACAAAAAAACGGGGCATGGAGCACAAAACTAGAATGTTTTATGGTATTATGTCAGCCAACGACGGAGTCCAGATGAGCTCAGCAGCACAAAGCGTCATCGGCGCCGAAGAAATCGACGATCGGTCGGTGTCCCGCACAGTGCAGATCGAGCAAGCGCTCGAGCGTATGATCCTTGCCGGTGAACTACGACCGGGGGAGCGGCTGATCGAAATCGAACTGGCGCAACGGTTTGGCACCAGCCGCGGGCCTTTACGCGAAGCCATGCAAACCCTTGCCGCGCGCGGCATGGTGGAATCCGTCCGCAATCGTGGGATGATTGTCAGGTCGATCTCTACGCGCGAAGCGATGGAGGTCTACGATGTCCGTGCGGCCTTGTTCGGGCTGGCCGGCAGGTTGTTGACCGACAGGCTGAATGACCACATGCTTGAAACCATGTATAATTCCGTAACCGAAATGGAAAAATTTGCGAAAGAGCAATCTTTCGATGAGTATTATCGGCAGAATTTGGCATTCCATGATTTTCTGATTTCCTCATCAGGGAACAAGATCCTTGCCAATGAATACCGCAGTTTTGTCAAAAAACTGCACCTCTGCCGCGCACGGACGCTGGTGCAGGCTGGTGGGCTTTCTGTGTCGAACCGGGAACATGCTGAAATGGTGGATGCCGTAGCCAGCGGTGACAAGCTGCGTGCGCAAGAAGCATTCATTCGTCATGTTGAACGGGCAAAGATACGGTTCATGTCGACAGTCGACGATGAGGATTAAGCCAGCCATGCGAAGATTGCATATCAGGCTTTCCAGATGCTGCGTTGCGGCAAAATTTGAAAGGTGTATGAACTGACATTGTAAACAATAGGCGATGTTATGGAATACCTTATCAACAGACTGACTTTTACCGCTACTCCGGCTGCCAATCGGCTGCGATCATTCGTCACCGCTATCATGGCGACTTTGGATCGTCTTGAAGCCGCGATCGGCGTGGCCCATGCCCACAAGTCAGGTACAACTCCGCGTCCGGCCGATATGCAAACGCTTGGGTTGCGCGACCAGTAAAGCAACCTGCATCCCATCAGGGTCGTCTGGTGCCTTGTCAGTTTATCACATATTGGCGCTGCGGATCGCTTCGCAGACAGCATCAGTGACCTGGTGTGTATTGGCTGTGCCACCAACGTCAGGTGTCATCATGCCCTGCGCACAAACTGCTTCCACCGCCCGCATCAAACGTTTGGCCGCTGCATCCTCGCCAAGATGTTCCAACATCTGCGCCGCTGTCCAGAAAGTCGCAACCGGATTGGCGATCCCTTTACCAGTGATGTCAAAGGCCGATCCGTGGATCGGCTCGAACATCGAGGGATAGCGCCGTTCGGGATCAATATTCGCGGTAGGTGCCACACCAAGACTACCCGCTAAAGCCCCTGCCAGATCCGACAAGATATCCGCATGCAGGTTCGTCGCAACAATGGTGTCCAGACTTTTGGGGTCTTTCACCATTCGCACGGTCATCGCATCGACCAGCATCTTGTCCCAGACGACATCAGGAAATTCTGTCGCGACCTCGGCGGCAATCTCATCCCACATGACCATGCCGAACCGTTGCGCGTTTGATTTCGTGACCACGGTCAGAAATTTGCGGGGCCGCGATTGCGCCAGTTTGAATGCATAGCGCATGATGCGTGTGACACCCACCCGTGTGAAGATCGCCACCTCAGTGCCGACTTCTTCGGGCAAACCCCGGTGCGCACGTCCGCCATGACCAGAATATTCGCCTTCGGAATTTTCGCGCACGATCACCCAATCAAGGTCACCCGGCCCGACATCCTTTAATGGAGTCTGAATGCCGGGCAGGATACGTGTCGGTCGTACATTGGCATATTGGTCAAAGCCTTGGCAGATCGGGAGGCGCAACCCCCACAGCGTGATGTGATCCGGCACATCCGGCGCCCCCACCGCACCGAAAAATATCGCATCAAAGTCCTTGAGCTGACTGATCCCGTCCGCAGGCATCATCTCGCCCGTGCGGCGGTAGAAGTCAGATCCCCAATCGTAAGTGGTGACGCCCATCTCAAAGCCGCCATCGCGCGCAGCCAGCACATCCAGCACTTGCAGCCCGGCAGCGATGACTTCGGGGCCGATACCATCCGCAGGGATTGCTGCGATTTTATAGGTTTTCATGTCTTTTGCCTTTGGATTGAAATATGTGCGTGTGGTCGTCTTGTCGTGGATGGATCAGACTAAAGTTGTCGCACAGGGTTTCCATTTTGGAAGGCGTGGATCGCCTCGACCGTTTGTTGGTAAAACAGCCGCCATGTGGCTTCGGTAACGTAACCGATATGCGGCGTCAGCAGCAATTGTCCGGTTTCGATCAGTGCCGTATCGCGCACTGGATCGGAATTCGGCAGCGGCTCAACGTCAAAAACATCCAGCGCCGCCCGCCGTCCCGGTGCCGCGCGCAACGCCTCCAGCAGGGCCTGATTGTCGACGATGGCGGCGCGCGACGTATTCACCAGCATCCCATCCGGTTTCATCGCGGCCAAGGCCGCTTTGTCGACAAGATGCCGGGTTCGTTCTGACAGCACGACATGAATCGAAATCGCATCTGCCCTTGCCATCAGGTCCGCCAGAGAGCTGGCACGCTGGATATCGAGTTCCGCACAGCGTTCCTTTGTCAGGTTCTGTGACCATGCCACAATCTGCATCCCGAATGGTCGCGCACGTTCCACCATTTGCGCGCCAATCGCACCCGCTCCAATCAGCCCCAGCGTCATGCCGTCAAGATCGCGCCCCAAACCCCGCTGCCAGCCGCCCGCGGCAATCGACTGGGCTTGGGGGATCAGATTACGGGCCATCGCAAGAATGAGTGTCATCGCGAGTTCAGAGGCTGTCGTTTTGCGGGTGTCGGTGCCACAAACAACGATACCCTGCGATTTCGCCGCATCGAGATCCAAGGCCAGATTGCGCATCCCGGTGGTCACGATCAGGCGCAGGTTTGGCAGCCGCGCAATGACCGACGCGGGCATTTTGCTGCGCTCGCGCATCAGACAGATGACATCGAACGGTGCCAGCCGCGCGGCAAGCGCATCTTCGTCGTGAAGTGTATCCCGGAAGAAAGTGACCTCACCCGGCAGGCTATCCCAATCCGCCATGGCAAGGGCACTATCGGCCCAATCGTCAAGGATGGCGATGCGCATCGGCGTTACTCCTGTTCTGGCGGGATGTTAGGGCGCGGTTGATGGCTGTGCGAGAAAGATTTTCACGTCACTAAACGTGGCCTGAGCATTGACGATTGTCAACAATATTAACTATACTTGGCGACACAAAGGTGTTTATTATCTAAAAATCTGCGTTTGATCTACATTTTGTCTACAAACAGGAGAAAGCATGACTGATTGCCACAATCCAAATTACGATCTTATGACCGGGTTTCGTTACGAACGGATCAAGACAGACGGTGCGGAGATCAATGTGGCAATCGGTGGCGAAGGTCCACCGCTGTTGCTGCTGCATGGCAACCCACTTACGCATGTCAGCTGGCATAAAATCGCACCAGAGCTTGCCAGAAAATGGACCGTCATCTGCCCCGATCTGCGTGGCTATGGTGACAGCAGCAAGCCGGATGGTGGCGACGACCATTCCGCCTATAGCTTCAGGGCGATGGGCGAAGACAATTTTACCATGATGACCAAGCTTGGCTTTGAGCAGTTTTCGCTTGCCGGTCATGATCGCGGCGCGCGCGTGGGCTTTCGCATGGCGCTTGACCAGCCTGACCGGATCCTACGTCTCGCGGCCCTTGATATCGTGCCGACCTACAATGTGCTGACAAATGTCACGATGGGCTGGGGACTTGAAAGCTACCACTGGTTTTTCATGGCGCAAAAGGCACCGTTCCCGGAAACCCTGCTCTGTGCGGATCTCAATTACTACATCCAGTATAAACTGAATAAAAAAGGCGTCGGCTTGTCGATTTTTGCGCCAGAGGCAATGGCAGAATATGTCCGCTGCACAACGCCAGAGCAGATACACGCCATTTGCGAAGATTATCGCGCAACAGTGTCGATTGATCTTGCCATGGACACCGCTGATTATGGCAAACGGAAGATAGCCTGCCCCGTCCTCGTCATATGGGGATCAAACAGCCATTGCGGGCGGCATTTCGAGCCAGTCAAAGCTTGGGCCGAATGGGCTGACGACTTGCGCGGGTTTTCCGTCCCGACAGGCCATTATCCCGCTGAACAGCGCCCCGACCTCATCGGCGCTGCTTTCGCAGAATTTTTCGCAGGGCAGGAACCGAAGGCACCGTCAGCATGAAGCAGATCACAGCGACGGCTGCCCGGGGCTTGGTGCATGGAGAGGATGAAATCGCCTTTCTTGATGTTCGTGAAGCTGGCGAATTCGGCGAAGCACATCCGCTTTTCGCTGTTCCTCTGCCGTATAGCCGGTTGGAGCTTCGCATCGGCAGTCTGGTGCCACGAAAAAAGACCCCCGTGATCTTGATCGACGGCGGCGATGGCATTGCACAACGCGCTGCCTTGCGGCTTGAAACGCTTGGCTACGATAATGTTAGTATAGTTGACGGCGGAATTCCTGCTTGGGGGTCAGCGGGTTTTCCACTGTATAAAGGTGTCAACGTTCCTTCCAAAACGCTCGGTGAACTTGCTGAGGCGCTTTGGCACCCCAAGATGTTGCAGCCCACAGAGCTTGCCGAATGGCAAAAGCGCGGTGACAACTTTGCATTTTTCGACACCCGACCGGCTGACGAATACAAAAAAATGCGGGTGCCGGGCACACGCTGCGTTCCCAATGGTGAACTTGCCCACCGGCTTGCCGTAGTCAACCATGACGAACCTGTTGTGGTCACCTGCGCTGGACGAACGCGCGGTATCATCGGTGCCATTGGATTGCAGCTCTCCGGGCATGGCGGGCCGATCTTCGCACTGGAGAATGGCACACAAGGATGGACCCTCGCAGGCCTGCCGCTCGAACGCGGAAATGCCGTTGATTCCCTGCCGGAAATTGACGTGGCTGGGACAGCGCTAAGCCGGGAACGCGCCACGCGCCTGCTTGAAAGCTACAGCATTGAACAGATTGATGGGAAAACCGCTGCAGAACTGCTCTCCGATACAGGGCGGACGACCTATCTTTTCGATCTGCGAAGTCAGGCAGAAAGCGACAGAGACCCAGTGCCAGCGGCGACAAATGTTCTGGGCGGCCAGCTTGTCCAAGCGACCGATCAATGGGTCGGGGTCCGGCGGTCATCTATCGTGTTGGCCTGTGATGGCGGTTTGCGATCAGCTCTCGCCGCCTTCTGGCTGAAACAACTCGGATATCATCCGTTTGTTGTGACGGTCGATGCCGCTTTGCGTTCGATCGCTGAAATACAAGCAGCGGAACCAGTTCGAAGACGAACAGGCCTCATGAACGCCCGCTCAGCACTTTCGGCAATGAAAGCTGGTGCGTTGCTGATCGATCTACGCGGCTCAATGGCTTATCGGCGCGAACATATCGAAGGGGCCATCTGGTCAATCCGTCCCCGGCTCGCAACATTGGGGCAGCTGAACGACCGTAGTGTTGTCGTCATTTCCGACACGCGGGATATTGCAGACATCGCCGCGATCGAGATTGCCGCTCTGGGCGCGCGACGCATTGATTGGGTCGAAGATGGACACAAGGCGCTTGCCGCAGCAGGGGCACGCAAAAAACATTTTCATCCCCGGCCAGTTGACCGCGATGCAATCGACCATCTGTTCTTCGTTCATGACCGGCATGACGGCAACCTTGATGCCTGCCGTCGCTACCTTGAATGGGAGACTGGTCTCGTTGCACAGCTTGATGCTGTAGAACGCGCTGAGTTCCAGTTGATGAAATGCGAATGCTGATGCGTAAGTGACGTCTGAAAAACCTCACAAGTTGATTGGGTTAGGGTCGGCCAGTCGTAACGACGAAACGCTTCCCACGCCCTAGTAGCGCGCCTTTCCTGGACTTAGCCACTCGATGAAGAAATGCAGACACGGTGGCAGAGGTTCCTCGCCCGGATAGATGCGGTTTTGCGACAGGCACGGCTGTTGCGGTCATCGAGCGACAATCGCCAAAAGTGGGGTCGAAAGGCAGTCGGCAACCGATGCCAATGGAGATGATGTCGCGCATCTACGTCCTCCCGGACTGGTATTCACTTAGCGACCCAGTGGCGAAGGAGATGCAGTCTGGTTTCACGCAAAAACCGATCCACAAGACGCTGGAGTGGACCAGTGCAGACCACCTTAATCCGGCGTTTCGCAAAAGCTTCACGGCCCCTTCACATCAGAGTCGCACTAAAGCACTTTGCGTTTGATCTGAATCGAACGGGGATTCCCAAGGGGGCTTTTGTCTGATTCACTTCCTTTGGGAGGTGCGTGATGGGCAAGCCATACTCTTTGGATCGTCGGCAGCGGATATGTGCGTATGTGGCTGCAGGGCACTCGGCGCGTGCTGCTGGGCGCGTGTTTGGTGTCAGTGCCGCGACGGCTGTGCGGTTTGCGTCAGAGTATCGCACGCAAGGCACGTTGGTCGCGAAGCGGCAAGGCAGGCCGCCGGGGCGGTTTGGGAAACTGGCCCCGCATCTCGACTTTCTTGTTGAGATCGTGCGTGCCGAACCCGATATCACGCTCAAGGAACTGGCCGCTGCCCTGTCCGAAACCGAAGGTGTGAGCGTGCAATTATCCTCGCTGCACCGCGCTTTGTCGCACGCCGGGTTGTCATATAAAAAAAGGGTTGATCGCGGCCGAACGTGACCGACCCGTGCTGCGTCAGGCGCGGCGGGACTGGATCACCCGCCGTCAGCCGCGGATGCGCCTGGCACCGCACAGGCTTGTCTTTATTGATGAAACTGCTGTCAAAACCAACCTCACCCGCCTTCGGGGGCGTGCGCCGGTGGGTGAGCGGCTCTACGGCACAGCCCCTTTCGGCAAATGGGGCACGCAGACATTCATCGCCGGGCTGACGCAGAATGCACTGATCGCGCCTTGGGTCATCACGGGCGCAATGAACGCGGCGGCGTTTGACACCTATACCCACCCCGTCGATCTTGGTACGGCTTTGGCCCAGCCCGTTCAAAAGTGTTTCACAACGTCGCCAGTCGTAGGCTGTGCGCCAATGATCGACCAGCGCCCGGATCTTGTCCAGCGGCGGCCCCTGACGTCCGTCTTCAACGGGGGAAGTATCCGGCCATCGGATCCGGTCCAGACGTTTGGCAAGGTCGTCGAGATCCGCCTGTGGGATGTCGAGGATGAATGGAGTGATGTTCTGTGTCATGTTCGTTTCTGCTGTTGAAAGGTTCAGACCCGGCCAGTGATCATGCTGCGGATGTCCGCCCAATCAACCTTGCCGTAGCGTGCGTTGTCGTGTTGCTGCAGCTGTCCGCGCCCGCTCATCATGTCGCGCAGATATTGCATGCCTTGCCACGCCGGAAAAACCTCGCCTTGCGATGGCGCGGCCTTCTGAGCGATGCGGATAACCAACCCGAGGCGATCGATGCTACCTGCACGGATCGTGCGATAGCGCTGGCCGGACAGGGCAGTCGCAATCTGTGCCAGTTCATGTGCAGAGACACTGCCACCGGCGATGCGCAGGTCGCGCGGTGCGCCATCGTCGCGCGCGACATCGGCGGTAAAATCAGCCACGTCATCCTTGGTCGTGAAATCCATCTTCTGGTCGGCATCGCCCCAGTGCAACACGCGTTTCACCCGTGGCAAAAGGATCGGTGCATCATGGATCAAGACCGTCGAGAACGCCCCATTCAGCACCGAGGTCGCCCGGATCGGGGTCGCATCCAGCCGCGCACGGAACCTGCGGCGCAGATCCATGTTGCGATTCTCGCCGGGGCGGGTCCGGGTATAGTCGAGCGAGAAGTCCGACGGGATGAAGCGCGGCACGCCTGCCGCGACCGCCGCATCCAGCAGCGCACTTTGCTGGTCGATGATGACCTCCTCCAAACCGTTCAATGCAGAGACGACACAAGCTGCGCCCGCGCAGAGCGCGGTGAGCGACGGCAGATCATAGGCACTTTCTGCCAGTGTAAATCCCAGCGATTCCAGATGCCGCCGCTTGGCCGGCGATGTTCCGGGGCGCAGGATTGCGCGGACCTCTGCGCCTTTGCGCAGCAAGGCCCGGCCGATGCGCTCGCCCAGATCGCCTGTCGCGCCTGCCAAGATGATTGTGTTGCTTTTCATATCCGTTCCTTTGTCGGCCTGATGTTGTCAGCAGACATACACCGTAATTTCTAAAACGAAACGGTATCGTTCAGTTTTATTCTCTGTGGCGATCTGCTATCGCAATGATCATGACAACAGAGCAGACACCCAAGACCACACCACGTCCCGGCCGCCCGCGCCGCGCGGATGAAGGCGATGTGACATTACGCATCCTAAAGGCGGCGACCGACCTGTTCTTGAAAGACGGCGTGGCGGCGACAAGCTGTGAAGCGGTGGTCGCAAAGGCACGTGTCGGCAAAGCCAGCCTTTATGCGCGCTATGCAGGCAAGGATGCGCTGTTCAAAGCTGTCGTTCAGCATGTGGTCGACAGCGGCGCGTTCAACATGGATGCGCCTGTTCCGTCGGGCGGCTCACCCCGTGACCGGCTGGCCATTGCGGGCAAAGCAGTGCTGATGCAGGCGATCTCTCCGGTCCCGCTGGCCCTGATGCGGCTCTTTCTGACCGAGGCGCGGCGTTTTCCTGACCTGATTGCCGATGTAGACGGTATGGCGCGATCACGGGTGACTGACATTGTCGCACGAGCCGTATCAGCGGATCAGACAGAAGCCGGGCCGTCGGACAGGGCGTTAGCGATCGCCGAATGCTTTCTCAATCTGACATTCGCGCCGCTCATGCTAGCGGCTTTGACGGGACACGGTCACGCGATTTCGGGTCCAGCCATTGACAGCCGTATCGCATTTGCCCTCGACACTTTGGACCGAAACGGGCTGCTGCAAAAATTGCGCTGACATCAAGTCAACAGGCATTGTTACCCGCTCCGAGTCCAGCCACCGCCTTTGGTCTTAGACCCAGCAGCTAAGGCTGCCCGCACAAAGAGCCATTGCCGGTGTTGAGCGTCGTGCCCTATGCCTAGAGTATGGCAGGAACCGTGAGGGAGGGTCGAATGAAGACTGTAAGAGCAGGCTGTCTTGAGGTTCACTATCACGAGATCGGACCGAAAGCCGGTGATCCAGTCATCCTGCTTCATGGCTTTCCCTATGACGCTCATGCCTATGACGCCGTGTCCGCCAACGTTGGCGGGCAGGGATTTCGCTGCCTCGTCCCCTATCTGCGTGGCTATGGACCGACCCGCTTCCTCTCATCCGAGACAATGCGTTCCGGCCAACAAGCCGCGCTCGGCGCTGACCTTTTGGCATTCATGGACGCACTATCCATCAAGACCGCCTTCCTTGGTGGCTACGATTGGGGAGGTCGTGCCGCCTGCATCGTTGCCGCGCTCTGGCCGGAACGTGTGCGTGGCCTCTTGAGCTGCGGTCAGGGCTACAACATTCAGGATATCGCAGGTGCGGGAGCACCCGCACCTGCAGCGGAGGAGGCACGCTACTGGTATATGTATTATTTCCACACAGAGCGGGGGCGGGCCGGTTTGATGCAAAACAGGCAGGATATCTGCCGCCATATCTGGTCGCTTTGGTCGCCGAGTTGGCAATTTGACGATGAGACTTGGGCTGCGACTGCCCGCTCTTTCGATAATCCTGACTTCGTGGAGATCGTTCTGCATTCCTACCGACACCGTTTTGGCGGCATTCCTGGCGATCCCGCCTATGATGGCATCGAGGCACGACTTGCCGAGCAACCTGAGATCGTCGTGCCTAGCATCGTTCTTCAAGGGCGGGACGATGGCGTCGACCCACCTATGGAGGAGGATTCCGACCGACCGCATTTCGCCGGGTTCTATGAGCGCCGCATAATCGACGGAACCGGTCACAATCTGCCACAAGAGGCCCCGGACGCTTTTGTTGCCGCGATGTTGGCACTGACCGAAACTCCATAGGGGGAACCGAACGTCAGTGGCCGCTTTTCCGCAGTTCGGGCGTAAACGCCCAGAGAAAACGTTATGGACAGAAACAGTTGATTTGTCCGCACCGCCGTGCTTTTTGATAGATCAATCACTTAGCTCAGACAAAAACCTCAGCCCTTTTGGCAGGTTTTTGGCGGTGCGACTACGTGTGAGCTCTGCCCAGTTCGCCTCGACTTGTCATTCAGACAAGTGCCGGCCAACATCCATACTTTGATGCAAGATGCGGATGACAACGATCAAACCATCATCAGCCTCACGGAAAATAGATCATGTGCAACCCCACCATCGACTTGAAATAGCCGTCACGCACAGACACCGATCTGTGCTGCTGTTGGCCTTGAACTAGAGCGTTACAAGCATCTTTGATGTCGGTGATGTAGCTTGGCGCTTGGCGCAGCCCCCATCTTTCGTCAGTGTAATCCCAGATATTATTGATGTCGGTTTCGGCGGCCGGGGATAGAAGATATCCCTTCAATTTGACTGGGCTTCCTCTGTTTTGCGCGCAACAAAGCCGTCAAAATCAAATGGTCTTGGTGTGCCAGAGCGCTCACCAGCGATCAGCGCATTTTGCAAGGCTTTCACCTTTGCCTCGTGTTCTTCGAGAAGGCGCAGACCTGCCCGGACAACATCACTTGCCGATCCATAACGGCCTTCGCCGACCTGAGCGTCGATGAAGCTGGCGAAATGGTCGCCCAGTGAAACCGAAGTGTTGCGCGGCATGGCGTGTCTCCTTCAAGCAATTACACCAATTATTGGTATCATTGCCAATGCTTATAGCAATGCCAGCTGCTGCGCCGCTTGTAGGTAAATGCTGAAGCAGCGCAGGTCTATCACACGCAGCTGTCGCCTGTGCCGGGGTGGACTGATCTGCTGTAATCAGTGGCCGCATTGAAAAACAGATCCGTCAGAGCGTTGCGCTCTTCGGCAAGACTGAAAACAGCTTCTTCGACCATTGGCCCGATGTCGCTGATTGTCAGACGCGCCACTGCATCGGCCCGATAAGTGCCATGCCGCCACATGAAACCGATGCCGATGCCCATGGCGACCGCTTCGTAAACCGCGTCTCTGGTATCGGCGGTCAGGCGCGGCTCGGGATGACATCTGGCCAGCCGGAACGCGCGATCCACCACCTTTTGCGTCGAAGACCCTTTGGATCGAAAGATCAAAGGACTCGCAGCCAGTGTCTCAAGGCTGACCACGCCGCGTTGCGCGAGCGCGCTGCCCGCACGCGCAATCGCGACAACTTCTTGCGACAGGACGACCAACCTGCGGAACCTTGCATCGGGTGGGATATCAGGCAGCACCCCGACATCAACCTCGCGGCGCAGAACGGCGGCGAGAATCTCTTGATGTGACCCGCTTTCCACGGTGATCGACACGCTGGGATGGCGGGTAATCATCCGCGCTGCGATCGCGATTCCGGGCATGGAATTGCCCAAACCCACCCGCAGCCGATGTTTGCCACTCTCGTCCCGGCGTTCAAGAATGCGGGCGGCATCCTGTTCAGCCTCACGGATCCGGGTGCCGACGTCGGTCAGTTCCAGACAGATCGGCGTCGGCTGCAAGACCCCGCGCACACGTTCAAACAGCTTGATTCCATAGGCGATCTCGAGTTCCCGGACCTGCTGGGATATCGCGGAATGCGACAGATTCAGCAGGCGCGCCGCGCTTGCAAAGGACCCTTGTTCGGCAACAGCATCAAGAGCGCGCAAACGCGATCGGGTCAGTCGTTTTCCGGCTGTTGCAGGTTCATCTTTCATCGTCCGCAAGTTTCACCTTCGTTTGTAACGCGCCGGTTACACGCCCCTCGCATGACTGCGCTCAACGCAAAAATGCACCACAACCCCCGTGACCCGCAGCTCCCCTCTGAGGCTGGTCGGCGTTTGCAGACCGGAAAGGACAGCGCATGAGACAGCCGATACGACTGGAGCAATTTCTGCATGGCCCGGGGCCACGGAAAGCTGCCGTGCTTGCCGATCTGGACGGTTGTCTGGTTGCTGGCGACACCGTGCTGCCGGGTGTGCGTGATCTTTTCGCGCTGTGCGGCGACAGGATCTGGATCGTCTCGAATAACTCCACCGATACCGCGGCACAGCTCGCCGGGCGGCTTGGCTGCCTTGGGCTGGAGATCCGCGCGGATCGTATCCTGCTGGCCGGAGAAGAAACCCTGCGCGACCTTGCAACTGCACAGCCCGGCGCGCGAGTGGCACTTTACGCCACACCCGGCCTACAAAGCCTTGCCACCGCGCTTGGACTGAAACTGGACAAGCAGTGGCCAGAGGTTGTGGTGCTGGCACGTGACACCGGCTTTGACGTGGAAGCCCTGACAGAATTGGTCGGACTGGTGCATCGTGGCGTGCCGCTGATCGTGACCAACCCCGATCACAGCCATCCTGCGCTGGACGGCAGCCCGGTGCCGGAAACCGGCGCGCTTCTGGCTGCGGTGACCAGTATCATCCCTGATCTGAGATACTCCTGCCTGGGCAAGCCCGCCGCCGATCTGGTTCAACGCAGCCTGAGGCGCGCTGATGTTATGCCGTCAGCCGCCGTTTTCATCGGCGACACACCCGAAACCGACGGTGCCGCAGCGGCAGCCGCAGGCGTCGACTTCGTGCTATTGCAACGTCCCGGCAAGTTCACCATCGGACGACTGGACTGCGAGGCCGCAGAATGATCATGCGCGTTCTCAAGACAATACTGCGGATGGGTCTGACCTTTTTCGCGATCGTGACGCTGGTTTTCTTCGCCACACGCCTGTCCGGCAATCCTGTCGATTTTGTGCTCGCAGATGGGCTGACGCAGGAAGACCGTGACATCCTGATCCGGTATTATGAACTCGACCGGCCTTTGCTGACGCAGTATTTCGCCTTTCTGCGCGGGTTTACCGACGGGCAGTTTGGTCTGTCATTCCTCGAACGCCGCCCGGTGGCTGACATCGTTTACGAAAGGCTCTGGCCATCGGCGCAGCTTTTGCTGTCGGCCATGGCGCTGACGCTGGTGCTGGCGATCCCGCTTGGGGTGATCGCAGCATTGGGGCGCAAACATTGGATTGGCAGCGCCGTCATGACCTTTGTTTTCCTAGGCTATGCCGTGCCGAATTTCGTGCTGGCGCTGCTGCTGGTGCTGATCTTTTCCTACTGGTTGAACTGGCTGCCGGTCGTCGGAAATGCCACGGCAGCCCATTTCATAATGCCGACCATCGTGTTGTCCGGCGTGCTGATCGCCGCATTGACCCGTTTCACCCGCAACGCGATGCTGGATGTTCTGGGCCAGGATTATATGCGCACCGCCCGCGCAAAAGGACTGGCCGAAACCACTGTGATCCTGCGTCATGGTCTGCGCAACGCCAGTATCACCATCCTGTCGGTGATCGGACTGCAGATCGCGGGGCTGGCCGCCGCCGGTTCGGTCGTGGTCGAATCCATCTTTGCCTGGCCCGGCATCGGCGAGCTGCTGGTGAATGCGGCGATCCGGCGGGATTACCCGGTGCTGCAGTTTGGTGTCATCACCGTCGCCTTTGCCGTCATCACCATCAATGCCGTGATCGACCTTGCCTATAGCTGGGCCGATCCACGCTTGCGCAAAGGAGCCTGACCCATGACAAGTCTGCCAATGCCCCCCAAGACACAGGCTTTCCTGCCCGCGCTCTGGCGCGACGGGAATATGGTGCAGCGGCTTGCCCTTGTGATCGGGCTTGCCTTGATCGCGATGGCAATTCTGGCGCCGCTGATCGCGCCATTTTCACCAACCTCGCAAAGCCTGTTGGGGCGGCTGAAACCGCCGGCAGGGTTTGAAGGCGCAAGACCCGGCAACCTGCTGGGCACGGATGAGCTGGGCCGCGACGTCGCTTCGCGCGCGCTTTACGGCCTGCGGCTGACGCTATCGCTGGCCTTTCTGGGGGCAAGTCTTGGCCTGCTGATCGGCGGCACGCTGGGCATGCTGGCCGGATTGCGCGGCGGCCGGACAGAGGCCGCGATCATGGGCGCGGTCGATACACAGATCGCCATCCCGTTCACTTTGGTCGCATTGTTCCTGCTGACCATCTTCGGCAATTCTCTGGAAGTGATGGTGATCGTGCTCGGCCTGTCCGGCTGGGAACAATATGCCCGCATCATCCGGGCCGACGTGTCGCGGCTCATGCGCCTGCCCTTCATCGAGGCCGCGCGCTGCGCCGGTGCCGCCCCCATGCGGATCGCCATCCGGCACCTGTTGCCCAATATCGTCTCGCCGCTGGTGGTGCAGTTCACGCTGTCGCTGTCCAGCATCATCTTGCTGGAAAGCACTTTGTCCTTTCTCGGGCTTGGCGTGCAGCCACCCACCGCCACGCTTGGCGCAATGGTCGGTGTGGGTCGCGATTACATGCCGACCGCACCATGGATCGTGCTGGTCCCGGCCTTTCTCATCCTCACGGTTACCTTTGCTGTCCAGATCCTTGGCGACTGGCTGCGGGACCGCGCGGACGTGCGGCTGCGCAGCCGCTGAACCTTTCACCCCACCAAAACGGAGACCTCATCATGAAATACCTTCTGACAACCACATTGCTTGCCTGCGCCCTGACAGGCATGGCCCAGGCACGCGATCTGACAGTCGCTGCGGCCAACGTGTCAGACTATCTTGACCCGGGCCGCGACCATTCCAATGTCGGATCGCAGTTCTACTTCAACAGCTTTGATCCGCTGATCCACAAAGACTATACGGCTGCCTCAGAAGTTTTCGTGCCGGGCCTTGCCACCGCATGGGACCTTGTGGAACCCACCGTGATGGAGCTGACGCTGCGCGACGGCGTGGTCTTTCACGACGGCAGCACGATGACCGCAGATGATGTCGTATTTTCGCTGAACCGCATGTTCCAGGCCGATTTTCCACCCTATCAGGTTCGGATGCGTGACCGTCTGGCCAATTTCGATCATGTCGAAAAGGTCGATGACCTGACCGTCCGTGTGCATGTCAAACGCCCTGAACCATTGTTCGAAACTTTGCTGAACCTGCAGCAGACCTTCATCATCCCGCAGGCCTATGTAATGGGCCTTGCCGGTGATCCCGAAGCTCTGGAACACGATGATTTCGAGGCATTTTCGCTCGCCCCGGTCGGCACTGGCCCTTATGCTGTTGCCGAATTCGTACCGGGTCAGAAAATCACCTGGGAACGACATGACGAATTCTGGGGCGATCAGGCACCTTTGGACCGCGTGAACGTCATCCATGTCCCTGAAACCGCATCACGGATCACAGCGTTGCGCACGGGTGAGGCGGATATCGCCACCAATATCGCACCAGATCAGCTGTCCCAGATCGAGAACGACCCCGACCTGACGGCGGTCGGCGGCCAGACGGCGCTGTTTCATGTCATGATCATGAACATGAACCATCCCCGACTCGCAGACCCGCGGATCCGGCAGGCCCTGTCGATGGCAATTGACCGCGACCTGCTGAACGAGGCTCTTTGGCTCGGCAAAGCGCATGTACCCTCCAGCCATACGATGGAAGAATTCGGCGATCTTTACATGCCGGAACTCGAAACCTTCACCTACAATCCCGACCGCGCCAAAGAGCTTCTTGAAGAAGCGGGCTATGACGGGTTCGAGATCACTTTTGACACGCAGGGGTCCTACTATACGAATGGCTATCTCGCGGCGCAGGCGATTACCGAAATGTGGGGCGAAATCGGCATCAATGCCAGCATTCGTGACATGCCCAGCTGGACCGGCAACAGCCCCGAGATGATGACACGGAACTGGTCGAACCCGATGTATTTCGCGGATCCTTTCGGCAGCTTCGGCGTGATGTGGGCGCCAAACGGCCCGTCGGAATCCGAAGGGCGTTTCAATACCGATGCAGATTACGCCGCATCCTGGGACAAATTCCGCTATTCGCATGATGTCGCGGAACGCCGCGCCGCTTATGCCGACCTGATGGAACGGATCGCAGCCAACCCGCCCGTCCTGCCGCTGTATCGCCCCTACGAAAGCTGGGCCATGCGCAGCGATATCGTTTGGGCACCCAAGCCCGGCCATATCCCCTATGTGCTCGACTTCCGCGCCGGGTCTATCTCCTTCGCCTCTAACTGATCTGTTTCCGGCCCAAGCCCTGCGGGGTCTGGGCCCTCCCTGAAAGGACAAACCAATGAATCTGCGCATTGCGATCATCACAGATATCCACCACGGCAAACCATCAACGGCCAAGCGCGGTGATGCGGCCCTGGGCCTTATGGCTGAATTTGCCCGCTTTGCCGAGGATGCTGGCGCATCCCATGTTCTTGACCTTGGTGACCGGATCTCTGATGAAAACCACGAAACCGACCTGCGACTGGAGGCCGAGGTCGCTGACGCCTTCCGCGCGGTGACAGCACCGATCTGGCATCTGAACGGCAATCATGACCGCGACCACCTCAGCGTCGCTGAAAACGAAAATATCCTTGGCCGATCGCTGGGCCATGAAGTGCATGACATCGCCGGTTGGCGGATCGTCCTGTGGCGCGCCGACAGCAAGATCCGCCGCAGCCCCGACCACAGCGGCTTTGTGCTTGCCGAAGAAGATCTGGTCTGGCTCGCGAAAGTCATGCAGGCGGCGGACCGTCCGGTGCTGATGGCCAGCCATGTGCCGGTGTCGGGGCATTCCCAGATCGGCAATTACTATTTCCAGAACAACCCCGGCAGCGCCACCTATCCCATGGCGGACCGCGCACGCGCCGCGCTGTCGTTGGCACGCGTCCCGGTCGTCTGCCTTGCCGGGCATGTGCATTGGAACACGCTCACGACGGTGGATGGCATCACTCACCTGACCCAGCAATCACTGACCGAAAGTTTCACGACCGGCGGTGAACCTGCAGGCGCGATGGGCGTGATCGAGCTTGGCGATACTGTCCGTTGGCAAGTGAGCGGTGACGACCCGTTCACCGCCAGCTTCAAGCCGACAGCACAGCGCTGGACGCCGCCGCTGCCGAATTTTCGCGAGCACCCCCAATTGCGCGCGCGTCATGCAGCCGTGACGGAGTAATGCAAATGCCCCCCGTTCTCGATGTCGAAAATCTCGCCTTGCGCTTTGGGTCGCATGTGGCCGTCAAAGGGCTGTCCTTTACTGTCAACCAGGGGGAAACCGTCGCGCTGGTGGGGGAATCCGGGTCAGGAAAATCTGCCACCGCGTTGGCGATATTGCGCCTGATCGAGCGTGAAGGCGGGCAGTTGGACGGTGGGCGTATTCTGCTGGACGGCACGCCGCCACTGGATCTCGCTGCGCTGAGCGACGTGCAGATGCGGCAGGTCCGGGGGAAGCGGGTTTCGATGATCTTTCAGGAACCGATGACGGCCCTGAACCCAGTCATGACCCTTGGCGATCAGGTAACCGAAGTCCTGTCACTGCATCAGGGAATTAGTAGGCAGGCGGCGCAGCGGGCCGCGAAGGAGGCGCTGGATCAGGTCCGAATCCCGGAACCGGGACGCCGGATGACCCAGTACCCGCACGAGCTTTCGGGCGGGCTGCGCCAGCGCGTGATGATCGCCATGGCGCTGGCCTGCCGTCCTGATCTGCTGATCGCGGATGAACCGACAACCGCACTTGATGTCACAACACAGGCCGAAATTCTGGATTTGATCCGCAACCTTCAAACCGAAATCGGTATGGCTATGCTGTTCATCACCCATGATATGGGCGTGGTGGCGGAAATCGCGGACCGGGTGGTGGTGCTCCAGCAGGGCGAAATGGTCGAAACCGGTAATGCCGGGGACATCTTTGCGCGTCCGCGGGCCGATTATACCCGCAAGCTGATGGCCGCCACGCCAAGGCTGGGGTCCGGGTCCCCCAAACCGCCCCCGAAATCAGATGCCATTCTGGATGTGGGCAATCTTTCGGTCAGGTTTCCGGTCCGGCGCGGCCTGTTGCCGGGAAATCACCTTGATTACTGCGCCGTGAACAATGTGTCGCTGACAATTGGACGCGGCGAAACGCTCGGGCTGGTCGGGGAATCCGGCTGCGGTAAATCCACTCTGGCGCGCGCTGTGCTCAGGCTGGTGGACCCTGCGGCAGGTACGATCCGCCTTGACGGGCAGGATATCACTGGCCTGTCATCGAAACAAATGCAACCGCTTCGGTCCAAGGCGCAGATGGTGTTTCAGGACCCTTTCGCCAGCCTCAACCCAAGACTACCGGTCTGGGACCTGATCACCGAACCAGCCCAGATCGCGGGCCACCTTGGCCGCAAGGCAGCGAAAGCCATGGCTATCGATCTGCTGGCAAAGGTCGGTCTGGAACCGCAGGCGGCTGACCGCTATCCACATCAGTTTTCCGGCGGACAGCGGCAACGGCTTTGCATCGCGCGGGCCTTATCGGTGAAACCCGCCCTGATCGTGGCGGATGAGGCAGTCTCTGCTCTTGACGTATCAGTTGCGCGGCAAGTCACCGACCTGATGGCACAATTGCAGGCAGAGGACGGGATTTCCTTTTTGTTCATTTCGCATGATATCGCGGTGGTGGAACGTGTCAGCCACCGCGTTGCGGTTATGTATGCAGGTCAGATCGTCGAAACAGGGCGCACCAACCATGTGCTGTCCAACCCGATGCACAGCTACACAAGGCGGCTGCTGTCGGCTGTTCCAAAGCCCGATCCTGCTATGCGCGGCCGACGCTTGCAATTGCCCCGGATGGCAAAAATGCCCGATCTGCTCTTCGTGCCGGGTGCGATGCCCAGCCGATCCGCCTTGACCATGGTCGCACCCGACCATTGGGTCGCGGAAGAAAAAACCTTGCCTGTCTGGCCCGGGGCACATCATCATGGAACCGCGGGGAAAGGCTCGACGTCAAAATTGCAGACAAAGGCCCAGCCCACCGCGCACGTGGACTAACAAGCGGCTGAATAAGCCCTTGTTCGACAGCGAGTTGAGGGCATGATTCACCCTCCGCACCACAACGGCGGGGGTTGATGACACGCGCGAGTCACTTTTCACCGATGGTGATCTTGAAGCACGCCTCCCTGCGGGGAGTATTGCGCCGCGCAGGGGTTTCCGCACAGGTATCGACACCCGTGAAGAGCCAGCTTTTCCCTACCCTCCACCCACATCCGGTGCCGGATGTTTGGAGGCTTCATTCAGGTACTTTCAATCTCATGTCTTGACAGCTTCACAAATTATATATTTGTTGTGAAGTATGGAGGATCATACATGACCAGATTCGCAACACGCTTGAATTCTTTTGCCGCGCAAGCCGAGAAGGCATGGCCTGACCACAAAGGAAAGCCCACGCTTGAAATGATGGCTCGCCGCGCTGCCAGCGTGACGGGGCTGACGCATGTGGACCTGAACTTTCCTGACCATGTGAGCGGTGCGCCCAAAGATGTGCTTGCGCAGATCAACGACCTCGGCTTGCAGGTGAACGGCCTTGCCATGCGCTACTACACCAATCCAGCCTTCAAACTGGGTGCCTTTACCAATCCCGACCGTGCTGTCCGGCAGGAAGCCATCGACCTGACCAAGCGCGGCATCGATGCAGCATTGGAAATGGGCGCGCCGCTGATGACGCTCTGGCTGGGGCAGGATGGTTTTGACTACAGCTTTCAGGGTGATTACGGGCGGATGTGGGATGACGAAGTATCCGGCATCCGTGAAGTCGCCGAACATGCCCCGGATTGTATGATTTCCATTGAATATAAGGCGAACGAACCTCGATCCTATGCATTGCTGCCCGATGCGGCGACCACGCTTTTGGCGATTGCGGAAACCGGTTGCGCCAATACCGGGGTGACGCTGGATTTCGCGCATGTGCTTTATGCCGATGAAATGCCCGCCTTTGCCGCCACGCTGATCGCGCGGAAATCGCGCCTGCTGGGCGTGCATCTGAACGATGGCTACGCCAAACGCGACGATGGTCTGATGGTCGGCAGCGTGCATCCGCAAGCGACGCTGGAACTGCTATGGCAGATCACCCGCGACGGTTATGACGGGGTGATCTATTTCGATACATTCCCCGATGCATCCGGCATTGATCCGGTCGAGGAATGCCGCACCAATATCGAAGCTGTTGAACGCTTCATGGTGATGGCTGGCCGCATTGCCGGGGACAACAGCCTGCAGGATGCGATTGCCACACAGAATTCGCCACTCAGCCAACGTGCGGTCGCACGGATTATGAGCGGCGCATAAACTTTACAAGCTATCTACACATCGTAAAGGGAGGAAACCTAAGATGAAGACGATCAAGACCTTTTTGATGGCCAGCGCCATGACTGCGCTTGCCGGAATCGCAGCGGCGCAGGATCTGGCACCGCTGAACTCTGACGAAGAACCTGACCGCATGGATTGGTCGGAACTGACCGAACGCTTTGGCGACATGCCCGCCATTGCCGAAGGCACAAGCGTCGGCGGCGTGTCCAAGACATTGACCAACGAATACTGGCGTTCCCTTGGTCAGGGCTATCAGAATGTAGCGGATGCGCTGGGTGTCGGCTTTGCCTATCAGGCCGCCCCGTCCGAGGGTGACCAGCTGGGCCAGCTGTCGATTGCGGAAAACATGATCCTGCAAGGTTATCAGGGCCTGCTGGTGTCGCCGCAGACCGACAATAACCTGCAACCTGCCATGGAATCCGCGGCGCGCGACGGCATCACCGTTGTCAATGTCAACGATGCCGTGATCCCGTCAGCGACTCATTACGTCGGCAATGTGCAGCGTGATAATGGTGTTCGCGTCGCGCAATGGTTCATCGACAATGCGCCCGAAGGTGGAAAGGTCGCCGTGATCGAAGGCCAGCCCGGCGTTTTCGCCGCAGGTCAGCGCACCGATGGCTTCACCGCGACGATCACTGCTGCCGAAGGCTTTGACGTGGTGGCCAGCGTCCCCGCGAACTGGAGCCGGGAGACCGCCTATGATTCCGCATCGAACATTCTGCAACAGCATCCCGACCTGATCGGGTTCTACGCCAATAACGATGGTATGGCCCTGGGCGTGGTCGAGGCGGTCAAGGCCGCAGGTCTGCAGGATCAGGTAGCGGTTTTCGGCACGGACGGGATTTCCGATGCCTATAATTCGATCCGTGCGGGCGATCTGACCGGCACTGTCGACAGCTTTCCGGTCCTGACCGGCGAAGTCGCGATGGAAGTCGTGCTGCGCCTGATCGCAGGTCAGGACCTGCCGCGTGTGGTTGCAACGCCGCAGGCGCTGATCACGGCAGACAATGTGGCGGAATATTCGGTCGAGGATACCGGCACCCTGCGTGAAATGCTGCTGGCCGAATAATCCGGCCACCCGGTGGCGCGTGATATGTCGCGCGCCACCCTTTGAACCGCTATCCTGACGGCCCTGCGGCACCGCCGCCCGTTTGCTGCCAGGGGCAACGCGAAAGTAACCACATGACAAATTCTGCAAGCCGGTTGTCGCTGGTCGGCGTCACCAAAGAATTTCCGGGTATCCGCGCCCTGGACGACGTCAGTTTCGATGTCCGCCCGGGCGAGGTGCATGGCCTGCTGGGTGAAAACGGTGCCGGTAAATCGACAATGCTGAATATCCTGTCCGCCGTGTTTCAGGCGACCGCAGGGCAGATCATCATTGACGGCCAGCCGGTGACCCTGAACCGCCCGGCCGATGCGCGCGCCGCAGGCATCGCGATGATCCATCAGGAATTGCAGCATATCCCACAGCTGAGCGTCGCGCAGAACCTGTTTCTGGGTCGCCCGCTGACAAAGGCAGGGGGCCTGCTTGTCGACCGCCGCGCACAGGAACGCCGGGCGCGCGATTTGCTCGCCGATCTGGACCCCCGCATTGATCCGCGCGCGCCGATCCACACGCTCAAGGTCGCCCAGCAGCAGATCGTCGAGATTGCCCGCGCCTTGCTGGATGATGCACGGATCATCGCAATGGATGAACCGACATCCTCCCTGACCCCGTCCGAATTTGAAAGCCTTGCCGCCTTGATCGCGCGGCTTGCCGGGCGGGGCGTGTCGGTGATTTACGTCTCGCACAAGATGGACGAGGTGTTCCGCGTCTGCGACCGTGCCACGATCCTCCGCGACGGGAAATTCATCGATACCGTTGATCTGGCGCAAACAACCGAAGATCAGGTCGTCGCCCGCATGGTCGGCCGCGATATCCTGCAGGAAACCCATGTCAGCCATGCCCGCCCGAAACCAGTGATGCAGGTCGAGGCGCTGTCCGACGGCGGCTTTATCCGCGACGCCAGTTTCACCCTGCATCAGGGCGAGGTTCTGGGTCTGGCCGGGCTGGTCGGTTCCGGCCGCACCGAATTGCTGCGTCTGATTGCGGGCATCGACCCTGTCAGCAGTGGCCGTGTCACGCTGCACGGCACAGCCGTCAATCTGCGCAGCCCCCGCCATGCGATCCGCGCGGGTATCGGTCTGGTGCCGGAAGAGCGCAAGAAAGACGGCATCGTGCGCGACCGCCCCGTCTCATCCAATATCGCCTTGCCCTGCATGTCCCGTTTCACCCGGTTCGGCCTGTTGCGCCGCCGGAAACTGCATGCGGAATCCACCGCGCTGATGCAGCGGATGGGCATGCGCCCGCCCGATGTCACCCGCGCCATCGGTACGTTTTCAGGCGGTAACCAGCAAAAGGCGATCATCGGTCGCTGGCTGGCCGCTGATGTAGATATCCTGTTGTTTGACGAACCGACGCGCGGCATTGATATCGGGGCGAAATCCGAAATCTACGACCTGATCGCGCAACTGGCCGAGGCGGGCAAGTCGATCATCGTCGTCAGTTCCGAAATGCCAGAGATCATGCGCCTGTCCGACCGGGTCATGGTGATGCGCGAAGGCCGCATTGCCGCCGTGCTTGACGGTGCTGACATTTCGGAAACCGCCATCGCGGCCTATGCCATCCCCAAGTCTGCAGCGACAGACCAACTGACCCCGTCTATGGAGGCCCAGCAATGACCCAGACACCCACAGCCGCCCTGCCCCGTTTTATCGCGCGTATCAATCTGCGCGACGCGGGGACATTCTTCGGCCTCATCCTGATTTTTGCGGTTTTTGCTGTGTTGAATCCGGTATTCCTCACCTCGCCTAATCTGATCAATATCCTGCAGCAATCGTCGATCAATGCTTGTATCGCGCTGGGGATGACCTTTGTGATCATTTCGGGCGGTATTGACCTGTCGGTCGGTCCTGCGGCTGCGATATCTGCGGTCGTCGGCGCGACCCTGATGGTCGCCGGTGTGCCGATCCCGCTGGCTGTGATCGGTGCGATCATGACCGGCATGGCCTGCGGGTTGTTCAGCGGCACGCTGATCGCGGTGGCCGGGTTGCAACCGTTCATCGTGACCTTGGGTGGCCTGTCGCTATACCGGGCATTGTCGCTGATCTTCACCGGCGGCAACCCAATATTCGGCATTCCGCCGGAATTCCGGCAGGCGATCAACGGGCTGGTGTTTGGCGTCCCGGTGCCGGTGATCATCGTGACCATTATCGCGGTCACCCTGTGGGTCGTGCTGAACCGGACACCTTTGGGCGAATATATCCTCGCCGTCGGCGGCAACCCCGAAGCAGCACGGATCGCCGGTGTTCCCGTCGTGCGCACCAAGATCACCGTCTATGTGCTATCTGGTGGCCTTGCGGCTGTGGCCGCGCTGATCCTGACGGGTCGTCTGGGTGCCGCGGACCCGACGATGGGCAATCTGTGGGAACTGGATGCCATCGCAGCCGCTGCGATTGGTGGGGCCTCGCTGATGGGTGGCAAAGGCTCTGTTGTCGGCACGATCATGGGGGCTGTCATTCTGGGCGGTCTGCGCAACGGACTGACCCTGATGAATGTGCAAGCGTTCTACCAGCTTCTGGCGACAGGTATTATCATCATCGTGGCAATGCTGATTGACCGTGCAACCCGCGGCAAAGCATAAAGGCTTGAAATCATAGGGCAGCACATCATGGAACGGAACGATCCGCGCACGATCGGCGCACAGATACGGATGCAGATGCCGTTTCTCACACCGCTCGAAGCGCGGGTCGTGGACAATATCACCGGGCGCAGTGATCTGAACCTGACCACCGCGCTGCGGCAAGTGTCAGAGGATGCCGGGGTCTCTGACGCGATGGTCGTCAAGATCGCAAAGAAACTGGGCTTCAACGGCTATCGTGACTTTCGCGAAGCGCTGGTGGTCTATCTGCAAACCGATGTCGCATCTCTGCACAATGAAATATCACCCGATGACAGCTCTGCCGATATCATCCGCAAAGTGTTCCAGACCGCAATGCAGGCGATCGAGGAAACCATGTCGATCCTTGATGTTGACGCCTTTGACCGCGCGGCGGACCTGTTGTTCAAAGCCCGGCAGCGCGATTTCTATGGCGTCGGTGGATCGGCGCAGATTGCGCGGGATGTGGCGCATAAATTCCTGCGGATCGGCCTGCGCGCGGGGGTGCAGGATGATCCGCATATGATGCTGATGTCCGCCACCTTGCTGGGGCCAGAGGATGTGGTCGTCGCCTTCAGCCACTCTGGTACCACATCGAACGTGATCGAGGCGGCGCGGCTGGCCCGCCAACAAGGCGCGCGCGTCATCGCGATCACCAATTACGCCAATGCGCCTTTGTCGGAACTGGCCGATATCGCATTATGTTCCACCGCACAGGGGTCACCTTTGCTGGGCGAAAATGCGGCGGCGCGGGTGGCACAACTCAACATCATGGACGCGGTTTTCGTCGCCGTCGCGCAGCGGGATCTCAAGCAAGCCGAAAGACAGCTGGCCCGCACCCAACAGGCGGTCGAAACCAAACGCCGCCGCTGAAAACATCCAAAGGAATACCATGACCCAAGCACATTGTGTCGTTGTCGGCAGCCTGCATTACGATATCGTTGTCTCCGCCCCACATCGCCCTGCAGCGGGTGAAACGGTGACTGGCTCCGCATGGCGGCCGGTGTTCGGCGGTAAAGGCGGCAACCAGGCGGCGGCTATCGCGGCAACAGGCATGCCGTGCCGGATGGTATCCGCCGTCGGCAACGACGATTTCGGGCTGTTCCTGCGCGACGGCCTGCGCAAGGCCGGTGTTGACGACAGCTATGTCGCCACTTTGCCTGACACCGGATCAGGGATGAGCGTTGCCATCATGGATGCCAGCGGCGATTATGGCGCGGTGATCGTGTCGGGTGCCAATCTGGCAATCGATCCGGGCGCACTGGATGATGATCCGCTGTGGCTGAACGCCAGCCATCTTGTCCTGCAAAGTGAAATCCCCGAGACCATGAACATTGCCGCCGCTCGGGTTGCACGCGCCCGCGGGATCAGTGTTGTGCTGAATGCCGCGCCCGCACGCGATATCTCTGACGGCTTTGCCGGTCTGATCGACATTTTGGTCGTCAACGCCGGTGAAGCGCAGGCGCTCTGCGGTGTCGATGTGAACTCACTCAGCGCCGCAGAAAACGCAGCCCGGATGCTGGCTCAAAAATTTGCAATCGCGGTCGTCACCGCAGGCGGCGACGGGGTCGCGGTTTGTGGCACCGACCTTACCTATTCGGAATCCGGCCATCAGGTGGACCTGATTAGCACACATGGCGCCGGCGATTGCTTTATCGGCGCGATGGTTGCCGGGCTGGCCAGAGGCGCGACCATGGCGCAAGCGGTCGGGCAAGCGAACCTTGCCGCTGCACGACACGTCTCAGCAAAACGTTGAAAAGCCACCGCCGCTGCAGCGCTGGGGGGCAGCGCAGCGCGATCAGCGGTCACCACGATCCGGCAATAAAACCATGCCCGCATCCGCCAACTGCTCGCTGTCCGGCAAATCCTGCAAACTCTCCAGCCCAAACACCACCAGAAACCTCTCCGTCGTCACAAACGTATAAGGCGCCCCGCGCTGGGGCGACCTTGGCCCGGTCCCGATCAGCCCCCACGCATGCAACCGCCCGATCAGGTCGCGGCTGATCTCCTTGCCGAAAATCTCCTTCAGCCCGTCGCGCGTGATCGGCTGGTGATAGGCA
Source organism: Yoonia sp. 67-2 (assembly GCF_035117555.1). Taxonomy (NCBI): domain Bacteria; kingdom Pseudomonadati; phylum Pseudomonadota; class Alphaproteobacteria; order Rhodobacterales; family Paracoccaceae; genus Yoonia; species Yoonia sp. 67-2. The sequence goes on along the minus strand of NZ_JAYKPK010000012.1, from coordinate 14,007 downwards.
ATGGCCGCCAGCACTGCGGTATCGAATGCGCTCAGGTCCAGCCCCTGATTTCCCACATCCGCTGCCGCGCGGATCGCAGGTGCATAGGCACCCCGCGTCCGGAACATCCAGCCCCCCGCGACCGCGGCGATCTCAAACGCCCGCCCCTCCAGATCAGCGGACAGATCCGCAATCAGCAAATCTACAGACACCCCCTGCCCCACCACGCGCGCCAAGTCTTCACGCGGCACCGGCGAGGCGCTGGCGAACAGCACCGCTTCGATCCGCCGCATCCATTCGCGCCAGCGCAATGCTGGCGGCAGGTCGGCCAATTCACGGTCCAGATCTGCCACCCTTACACTCCGTACAGCCGGAACGTATCCCGCCCGGTCAATTCACGCACAGCCCCCAGTGCGACGAGCCGGTCACACAACCGCCGCGCCGCGCGATCCGGCAAGGGCAAAGCCGCTGGCGCGACAGCATCCTGCGTCAGAAACATCGCCACCGCGTCACCCGCCCCTTTTGCGCGCAGTTTTGGCGCAACAGCCCGCAAATGCGCCGCCCGCCGCGCCAGATCGCTGGCCGTTCGCACAGCTTCAATCGCTGAAGCCGTCACCGCACGATAACAGGCCAGACGCAAATCATCGCCGCGCTTGCGCAAGTCAGCCCGCCTAAGACCCGCCGCCAATAACGGCACCAGATGATCCCACCCGAGCGCCTGCGCCAAGGCCGCATCCGCCAAAATCAGGGCAGGCACTTCGCCACGCGGCAGGTCCGTCAGAATGACCTCCAGCACCAGCGCGGCGCGGGTCACCGGCGCGCTCTGCCCCGCATCCAGCCAATACGCGATCTGATCCGCCGCGACTCCCTGCGTGGCCCGGTGCAGCGCTTTAACTGACGGCGGTCGCTCTACAGCGCGCTGCCACGCAAGACAGGTGTCCCCCGCAGGTCCAGGCAAATCGCCGGGGCGCAGCAGATGCACCGCATCGCGCAGTTCTGCGGAGCGTTCGGGACGACCCGAAAAGGCCACACAAGCCTCTGCCGCGCGCAGGGCGAGACGATTGCAAAGCAACGGCTTAGGGACCGCGTCATTTGACAGGATAAGGTGCAGATGGCTCAGCGCGGCACCTGCCACAAACGCCATATTTTCCAGGGATTCACCGCGACCAGATGTGACCCAGGGTGGCATCCGTGGCAGGCTGTCAAACTCGCTGATGTGGGGCGCAGGGGCAAAATTCATAGGCAAAGCCTAACCCGACGCAGCGCTTTACGCCAGTAGATTACGTACAAACCGCCTCAGCTTGTATTTCATAAGTATGTCCAATAATCTTGCATTATCGGACATATTGCGAGATGCTACAGATTAACCGCAAATCGCATGGGTTCTCAGCCAGACATGCCGTTAAATTCCATCAATCAGGATGTCCAAAGCACGCTTCAGCGCGTCGCGGTGCTCTGCCAGCGATCCTACGGGCTGTCGCAGCTCTGCCCCCGGCACTGCCGCGAGCTCCTGCACCCGGACGATCCAGATGGCCCCCTCTACCTCGACCCGTGGCGTCAGGCCGGGGAAGGCAACATAGCGCCCGGCGTCGCGCAGCGGGGCCACGATGCGCGAGGCATCGATGCCGATCAGATCGGTCTGCAGGTCCACGACAAGCTGCCCAGAGGCAAGACGGTACAGATCGAACTGGGCCATCCGGATCGGTGCCTAGAAGCTTCTGAACTGCGACAATGCGAGGCCATCCTGCGCGATCTCTTCCTCATAGGCGGCAATCGCCTTGCTGTTTTCTTCCCGCCAGCGGCGGTTTCTTTCCGCCTTAGACGCGTCGATAATCGCCGCCTCGGCCAAGCGGGACATATTCAGACCCAACGCGCGCGCGGTTTCCGCGACATTGGCGTCCAGCGTCAGATTGACCTTGACCCGTGCCATGATCGCCCTCTTGTATTATGCGTATGAAAAAGGAGGATATCTTGAAGCACGCCCCAGATCAAGACATGCCCGACACTATCGCCCTGCCCGCGCATGTGGCGGGGTCCGGCACGCTTGACCGGCTGGTCGATACCGCGCGGGATTATGCAAGGGCTGCAACATCCGATAATACGCTCACAGCCTATACAAAGGACTGGGAACATTTCACTCGCTGGTGCCGGATGCGGGGCGCGGACCCCCTGCCCCCGTCGCCGGAACTCGTTGGCCTCTATATCGCCGATCTGGCCGCGACCCTGTCCGCAGCCTCCATCGCGCGGCGCCTGTCGGGGCTGGGCTGGGGCTATCAGCAGCGTGGCTTTGCGCTGGACCGCAAGGATCGCCACATCGCGACCGTGCTGGCCGGGATCCGGCGCAAACATGCCCGACCGCCAGTGCAGAAAGAGGCGATCATGGCAGAGGATATCCGCGCGATGGTGACCACCCTGCCGCATGACCTACGCGGTTTGCGGGATCGTGCGATCCTGTTGATCGGCTTTGCGGGGGGGTTACGGCGGTCAGAGATCGTCAGCCTTGACCGGCACAAGGACGATACGCTGGACAGTGGCGGCTGGGTTGATCTGCTGGACGGTGGCGTGCTGATCACCCTGCGCGGCAAGACCGGCTGGCGCGAGGTGGAAATCGGACGCGGATCGTCCGAACAGACCTGCCCGGTGCATGCGCTGGAACAATGGCTGCATTTCGCAAAGATCGACTTCGGCCCGATCTTCACCGGCGTCACGCGCGATGGCAAACGTGCGCAGGAGACGCGGTTGAACGACAAACACATCGCCCGGCTGATCAAGGCCTGCGTGCTGAAGGCGGGGCTGCGGCCCGACCTGCCCGATGCGGAGCGGGTGAAGCTCTTTTCCGGCCATTCTTTGCGCGCGGGCCTCGCCAGCAGTGCCGAGGTGGATGAACGCTATGTTCAGAAACAGCTCGGCCATGCCAGCGCTGAGATGACCCGTCGTTATCAGCGCAGGCGCGACAGGTTCCGGGTGAACCTGACCAAGGCGGCGGGGTTGTGATCTGTGCTTTTGGTCCGGACAGGTGCAACTTATCTGTCCAGGGCAGAAAGGTCGAAACACGCCTTTGTCGAGACCCAGTTTCTATGAAACACTCAAAAGATATCGCGTTGATCTTCCGCCTTCAGTTCCTCTGAAAACTGCGCCAAGCGCCTCCAATTCAGCTAAGTCACGTGTGGCTGTCGCAAGTGATACGCCCGCTATCTTTGAATACGGGCCCGCGCTGATGCCCTCGGATATACGCCGATGTCCTTGTGCAAACAGGCGGCGCAAGACCTTCTCGCCCCGCTGTGGGAGTTTGGGAAAGCGCATAAAATACGCGTTACGCATGACCAGGAAGCGGGCCTCGGCCTCGGCCTCAATAATCCCAGCCGTCAGGCGCTCAAGGAACCACAAGACGAATAGTGTGGCATCAATATGATCGCCAGCCACCTTTCGCCCGGCCTGAAGTGCGCGGTAATAGCCTTGTTTATCAGCTTCGATCTGCCGCGACAAAGAGAACGGTAAGGCAGCATCTTGCGCAAAGATGTATTCGACAAGTGCGCGGCCAATCCGTCCATTTCCATCACTGAATGGATGAATCGACTCGAACCAAAGGTGGGCCAAAGCTGCACGAACCGGCAGCGGGCGAGTGTCAGATTGCAGGTTGGTCAAAAACTCTTGCATCATGTCAGCCACACGGTCCTGCGGCGGCGCCGCGTAAAGAACATCTTCCTTGCCGACACGCGCACCACGCACGATCATGATCGGGAAGCTGCGCCACCGCCCTTTATCTTCCAAGTCGACACCGTGAAACAAAAGTCGGTGCCAGTGAAACAGACGATCCTCGGATAAAGCCCCCTGCCCTTCTCTTGCTTCCAGCATCAGGGTTGCAATCGCGTCAGTGCGTCGTCGCGGTTCAGCACCCCGATGGGCCAGAGACGCCACGACGGATGCTTCGATATCCTCGGAACGAAGGGCCGCCCCCTCGATTGCGAAGCTGGCGACAGCTTCGTTTGTCACTGCGCGCAGAAATGTTTCGCGCCGCTCGTCCGCGGTCAGAGCCATTTGCAACCCTTTGATGGAGCCAAGACGCGCAGAAAAATCCGCGAGCGGGCCTTCGGTTGCTGCCGCATCATGTCGAAAGTTGGGCCACGCCGGTGTTTGCCAAATATCCATGAGGGGAATAGATCAGATATTCTCCTCATATTATATCTTTTTATGATGGGAATATGGAGGCTTTTCGCCTCATCTGAACCAGATCGAGAATGCAAGGCAAGTTCATGTTGCAAATGCTGGGGGCTGCGGCGGAGTTCGAGCGCCCCCTGATCGGGGGACGCACAAACGGCCGCGCGGGCGGCAACCGTGGACTGCGCGTCAAAGACCCTGCTGATCAATTGCGACTGCTGCCTCGCCCCCTGCCCTGCTGGATGGATTTATGCGAAGGGGTTTTCGATCATGGCACCCGTTGGCGTGAAATCATTGACGTTCCCTGTGACCACCACAGCGCCGTGGTGCAGCGCCGTCGCGGCGATCATCAGATCCGCGCCGGGATGGCCGATATCGGCAGACAGACGCCCCCAGATCCGTGCCTCCTCTGCCCGGAAGGGCAGCAGGCGATCCGAGAACAAAAGCATCGTGCGGTCGAGCCAGTTTTGCAGGTCACGCGCGAAGGCCGGGTCGCGGGTTTCCTGCTGCCGGATACCGCGTGCGATTTCGCCAAGGGTGATCGTGCTGAGGAAAAGGTCCTGTTCCGCTTTGCCGCGCAGCCATGCGGCGACCTGCGGGGCGCGGTCGGGGCGGCGCACAGCGGAAATGACATTGGTGTCGAGGATATAGATCAAAAGCTGACGTCGCGCGGTTTGGCCTGGGCGCGGGGCAGGTCATCGCCGGGAAAGGCCAGCAGGTGCTCGGCAAAGCTTTCACGTGCCTTTACCGCCCCGGCGAGGAGGCGGTGATAATCGTCGGCGGACAGGACGATCACGGCGGGTTTACCACGGCGCGTGACCTCTTGCGGGGTGCCGGCAAGGGCCGCATCGACGACGGCGCTGAATTTGTTCTTGGCGTCCTGAAGCGTCCACATTGCACGGGTCCTGATTGGCTAGCTATCTGGCTAGATAGATAAGCGCTGGAACGGGGTGCGTCAAGATCGGTGGGATGATCTTGCCAAAACCTTCCCCGCGGGGAAGGTTTCAGTCAAGTGCGGCCAGCAGACTTTTGATGCCTTGGGTGAGCTTGGCGCGGTCGATGGCGGTGAAATCAAGGTTCATTTTGACTGTCAGACCGCCCTGCCCTGCGATGCAGCGGATCTGGCCGAGGCTGAAGGTGGTGCGCTGGCTGTGCTTGAGAGGCTTGTTATGCGCGGGTTTCAGGCCTTCGGGGTCCGGGCCTGTGCCATCGGCAAAGGATCGCAGGATCGTCAATTCCTCGATAACGCTGCGATTGTTGTAGTCTTTCAGATGGGCGCGCAGGCGGCGGACCAAAGTCTCATCCTTTTTGATTTCCTTGTAGAGGGCCAGGCCAAGGCTGCGCGGCACTTCATGCGGGAATGACAGGATCGGACCAATAAGGGTCATCAGCCGGGCGAATTTGCGGATATAGCTGCGCCGTTGATAGCCTCCGGATTGAAACAAGACGGCGACGGCGGAATCGACATCTGTCGTGCTGGTTGTGGGGTCGGCGGCATAGATCTGCGCGGTCTTGGCCATTTCCGCGAAAGACAGGTCTTTGCGGATGATGTTTTCATCGACCATGCGGCGGTAGATTTTGGCGCGACCTTCCCCGCGGGGAAGGAATCCGGCGGGGATCGTTGCCCAAGCCTCGCCTTCTTCGGCAAGAAGCGTGCGGTAGGCTGACAGGCGGCGGTAGCCCTGCACGAGATCATAGCGGCCATCACTGCGTTCGACGACCTGGATCGGGTTGGACAGGCCGACCTCTTTGATCGAGGTGACCAGTTCTGAGAGTTCGTAATCGGGTCCGGTGTTCCGGTCGCGGATCAGCGCCTGCATGGTGATGGAGTCCAGCGGGATCATGTGGATGGTGAGGCCGGGTGTTTCGGTGGCTTTTGGCGTTGTGGCAGCGGGGCCGGTGAGGCGGATGAAAGTGGACATGCAAGGAGCCTTTTGTGAAAGTGCTTTTTTGCAGTTTACCTGTAGATCGCTTTCAAAATGGTTATGGCACCGTGCGTTGCCTGGGCGGATTGTCCGCGGACAATATTCTGGCTGGTCAAATTGTCCGCGGACAATGCTGTTGGGCGGCGAGCTGTCGGATCAGTTGTACAGGATCAAAGCCGCTGCTTTTGCTGCCGATGGTGATGGAACGGAAATAGGCACCGGCCTGTTTGATCCGTTCATGGAATTGCATCATGGCCCAGATTGTTGTGGCTGCGCCCAAAGGCCCGATATGATCCTGTGCGGCCTGATAGGTGTGGTTATCGATGCCGATCATTGGGGCGAGGGTGCGGGCATGGGTGATGACGTCTGCGAAAGACTCTACCTTATTCAAAGCATATTGGCTTGCCTCTGGGCAGGCAGCCAGCAGTTCGGTCACTGACAGGGCGGTTTGTTTTTTTTGCGGCTGCGGTTCTTTATCAATAAGTTCTTTATTTGAGTTCTGATGGTGGCGGACATTCTGGCTGTCTGCGGCGGACATTTGTGGTGTTTCGACATCTGTTTGTTCGGCGGGCAAGGGGGTGGTTGTGAGGCTTTTGAGGAGCGTTTCGCAATCGTCCAGCGTCAGTTTGCGGCGCAGCAGGCGGAGCGCCTGGGTGGCATCCGGATGATGTGGGTTGCTGGTGAGCAGGTCATTGGCGGTGGCGCGGATCTTGGTGCGCAGATAGGCGATCTGGTCCTGTGTGGCGGTGGCTTCAGCGGCCAGCGCGGCGATCCGGGGCAGGGCGTCATAAAGCGGGGACAGATCAAAGCCGAAACGCAGGATCGTGCCGGCGTGGCTGTTGGACTTGGTGAAGCGTTTGCGGTTGGGGCTGTCGTGGCGGGTGAGCAGGCCAGAATCCTGCAGGATCACCACATGCCGCCGGATCGTGCGGTCGGTGATGCCGTTGCGCCGGAAGGTCAGTGTCGCGTTCGAGGCAAAGACCGTGTGGTGTTTTCGCTTGGGCGGCAGGCAGGAGATCATGGCGTCAAGCGTTGCGATCACCGGCGGGGTCAGCCCGATCAGTGACGCGGCACGGCGCAGCAGATCGATGACGATGTGGCGGTCGGGAATCGTATTGTCCGCGGACAATACTGGATCGGTCCGCTCTCTGAACGAGGCGGCGGCGGGGATGAAAGCCATGTTTTTCTCACGACAACCGGGCGGGAAGACCCCCGATATTCACAATTTCCGGTGAAAAAGGCCGCAGAACATCATCAACCGAATCGGTTGTTGTTGACTGATGGGGAAAAGCTGGTAAACCTGTAGGTGCAAAGAACAGATCGGGCCTTCCTTGGGTGACCTTGGGGGGCTCTTTCTTTTTGGGTTGCTTTCGTGCTCCTGTGTTAGTGTTAACTGCGTCGATTGCTCAATCAGGTCTTGTCGCCTGTTTGCCACGCCGCATAGAGGCGCTTGAGCGTGGTTTCCGCATTTTCATGCATCCACCGGGCAAATTCGGGTGTCTGGGTCTTGGACAGTTTCAGCGTCAGGGCGCGGGCGGTATCGGTGACCTCGGCTAAGGGTGTGCCGTCATCGGCCAGCACTGACAGGGCAGGGGGCCGCTGCGTTGGCGCGCCCTTCCGGTGCTGCGTGGCGGCAGCGCTGAGGCGGGCGAAACGGTCGTCAGATTGCGCGATCTCGTCCAGGTTGAGTGCTTCGGCCAAGGCGGTCAGGTCGATCCCGTCATCGCGGACCAGATCGGCGAGGTCTTCCCAGCGGCGCCGACCGATGCCATGGGCGGAGCCGATGGATTGGATCACAGGTTCGGGGATCGCGCGGGCGACCTTGGTCATGCGCGACAGCATGGGTTTGTCGATGGCCAGCGCGTCGAGGATCACCGGCTGATCGTAGCCGGTATTGGCGAGTTCGGCGGCAAAGAGCGCCTTTTCGATGAAACTGGGGTCGAGCCGTTCGGCGTTTTCCTGACCTTGCGCCAGAACAGCCTCTGAATCCGACAGTGACCGGACGAGGGCCTTGGCGGGCAGGCCGAGGACGCGCAAGGCGCGCAGACGGCGGCGGCCATAGATGATCTGGAACAGGCCGGGCTGATCGGGGGCAGGGCGCACCATGATCGGCACTTGCTGGCCGTGCTGGCGGATGCTTTGCGCGAGGCTTGCAACATCGACGTCGCTGAAGGCGAGCCGGTCTTGCGGCCCGCCCTCGATGATCTGATCGACGGGGATGTCGCGCACGGCATTGCTGGACAGGTCCTTGAGCGTGGATTTCATGCCCGACATCGCACCCGTATTGGGAAACCGGCTGCGCGGTTCCGCCGGGGCGGTGGCATCTGGCGGGGCAGGGGGCTGGAACAGGTTACGGCGTGCCATCATTCAGCCTTTCTGCCCCATGCGGCCTGAATGGTTTTTTCAAACTCATCGGCAACGCCATTGACGCTTTCCAGAATCCGGTCGCGGGTTTTCTTGACCACCTGACCGGGGTCGAGTTCATAGATCGTCTGCTGCGTCATGCCTGCGTCGGAAATGGCGGTGGATTTCAGCATCGGGATGGTCAGCACCTGATCAAGCAGGATCGAGCGCAGAAACCCCGCCATCTGGGATTGCGGCACATCGGTCGGTTCGTAGCGCGCGATCAGGAATTTCAGGAAGGACCAGTCGATCGGGCCTGTCGCCTCTTCGAGTGTCTGGACAGTTTCTCCTGCCATTTCAAGGAATTGCGCCATTGAGGCCACGTCAAGCATGCTGGGGACGACGGTGATCAGCAATCCGGTCGAAGCGAGCAGGGCTGTCATCGTGGTGAAGCCCAGTTGTGGCGGGCAATCGATGATGACGATGTCATAATCAGCCTCGATTTCATCCAGCGCGATGGCCAGCCGCTGGGTAAACGGCGGGTCGAGTTTGTGTTGCAGCGCATAGGCCGTTTCGGTTTCATATTCCGAGAGCAGCAGGCCAGCTGGCGCGAGGTCGAGATTGTGGAAATAGGTTTTGCGCACGACGTCGCTGAGCGGGACCGGGTCCTGATATTTCAGCGCATCATAGATCGTGCCGGTCTCAGAAAATTCGATTTCCGGGCGATAGCCGAACATCGTGGTCAGGCTGGCCTGCGGGTCCATATCCACGGCCAGCACGCGGTAGCCGCGCAGGGCATAGCGCTGCGCCAGATGGATCGCGGTGGTGGTCTTGCTGGAGCCACCTTTGAAATTGACGATGGAGATGACCTGCAAGGTATCACCATCCCGCCTGCCGGGCAGGTAGGCGGCCCCATTGCGCCCGGTGCGGGCCATGACATGGCGGATCTGGTCAATTTCTTCGGCGGAATAAAGCCTGCGACCGCGTGGGTCGGTTTCAACCTCTGGGAAGTCACCTTCGAGATGGCGGGTCCGCAGATTGGACAGGCTGATGCCTGTCAATTCGGACACTTCGGCGGGTTGAAATTTGCGCAGGACCTTGCGGCTGTCGGGCTGAAAGCTGTTGCGCATATGCACATTCAACGCCTCGGACAGGCGGGTCGCATGGGCCGCAATCGTCGCCGCGATGGACTCTGCCTGCGGGGTTTGCTTGTCTGTCATCATGCTGCCCTTACGACCTCTTGCTGGGTCAATTTTGTTTCGTCGCAGGATCACGCGAATATTGCGTTTCTGCGTCAATGAAATCTTTTGCACGCAACTTGCCGTCAGGCAACAGTTTTTTGACGGGCCGGGTGTGGGGTGAGGTGATGCAGAAGTTCAGGAATAGGGTGTAAGTTAATGAAGTTAAAAGATATTTACAGCTATCTTCAAAGCGCACTCAATGCTTGGTATCTGCGCGTGGCTTTACCCCAAAGGGTTGTGGGTGCCTGTTGTGGCGAATCGTTGCCGGTCTGGTGAGCGCGGTCGATGAGGACAAAGAGGACGCGATGCCGCTTGCCTGCCGGGGGTTTTGGTGGAAACATTGGGGTCGATGATATCGGTCAATCGAAACTCTTGCAGGCCCGCCGGGTCGCGCCACGGATGTGGCGGTGCAAAGATCGCTTTGATCTTTTGCTGTCTTCTTGGCATGACGGCCTGCGGTCTGTTTTCGCGGTCCCCGAGCGAAGTCGAATGTCTGGCGCGGGCGATGTATTTCGAATCCATCAGGTCAAGCCGGGACGGGATGATCGCCGTTGGCAGTGTGGTGATGAACCGGGTGGAATCCGATGCCTATCCCGATACGATCTGCGGCGTGGTCAGCCAGAAGAATCAATTCGCGCCCGGTGTCATGACCAGAAAGATGGATGACAGGTCAGCGCCGCTTGCCATGGCCGCCGCGCAGGCGGTCTATCGCGGCGAGCGGCATCCCTATGTTGGCAATGCGCAATTTTTCCATGCGGCGACCTATCGGGCGAATTACAACAATATGCATTATGTCCTGACGACAGGCGGCAATGCCTTTTACGAAAGGCGCAGGCCCGCGCTTGTCACGTCCCCCCGGCCCGTGCCGCCGACCGAAGGGATCACAGGGCGGTGAGGTCTGTGGCTGGCGAATGGGGGTGTTACCCCTTGACCCCGGATGAGATCATCACCGCTTCGGTCACGCGGCGTTGGAAAATCAGATAGGCCAGCATCGCCACCGCCATGAGCCGGGCATAGGCCAGACCGAAAGCGTCATTCACTTGGGTGATGCCGACCGGGATCGTCATCATCTTTACCGTCCGATAGAAGAAGAACACCGCAAAGACGATCGCGAAAGTCGCGACCACGGTCAGCGCAACAAGGTTCTTTTTTGAACGCTTTTCGATCATCGCCATCGCATAGTCTCCGGTGAGGGAAAGGCGGGAAGGGGAGCCCGACATGGCAGTGACAGCAGAAACTTGGTTGGTGATGCCGCCGGTAATGAACGAAAACAGCACAGTCCCGGTCTCACAAACTTGCAACCATCAGGCCGTCATTGACGGAAGGGGTATCGGCTGCATTTCGCAAGCAAAAACTGTGCGTCGCTGATCCGGATGCTAAAGGGTACCAGCGATCACCTTCAAGAGCTGGTGCTGCGCGCCTCTTGCGACTTCCGGCCATGTTTCTTAAGCTGGTCCTATCGATCACAATTTCACAACGGGAGGGCACAAGCTGAGCATGCGTATCATCCGCCGACTTCAGCATGGTCCCCGTTTCGCCCTGTAAATGCGTTTGCAGGGCTGACCCGAGACACGACATCTCACTCGGTCTGCCCAGATGCCGCTTTGCGGCGACCTTTTTTGATCGAGTTTCCAATGACAATTCTGAACATCAATGCTTTGGGCGTGACCCTTGGCGATATTCTTTTCAAAGACCTGAGCCTGACGATCTCCAAAGGTGATCGCATCGGGCTGGTCGCCGCAAACGGACGCGGCAAAACGACACTCTTGAAATGCCTGGCTGACAAGTCTGACCAGACCACCGGAGATATTGTCCGCGCGCGTGGTTTGCGCATCGGATTTGTGGACCAGAATATACCGGACGAGGCCCTGTCCCGAACGTTATACGAATGGGTGTTGGCGGCCCTTCCCGGCGAACAGGCAGAATATGAAAGCTGGCGGGTGGATGTCGTGTTGGACGATCTGAGCGTGCCTTATGACATGCAGCATAAACCATTGAATGCACTGAGCGGTGGATGGCAACGGACGGCGATGCTTGCCGCGGCATGGATTGTCGAACCCGATATTCTGCTGTTGGATGAACCGACCAACCATCTGGACCTGAGGCGTATCGGATTGCTGCAAGACTGGCTTGCTGGTTTGCCGCGCGATGTGCCGGTCGTGATGACCTCGCATGACAGGGCGTTTCTGGATGCCACGACCAACCGGACGCTGTTTCTGCGGGTCGAAACGTCACGGGTGTTTCAGCTTCCCTTTACGGCCGCCCGCGACGCGCTTCATGAAGCAGACGCTGCCGACGAGCGGCGTTATGCGAATGATCTGAACAAAGCGCAGCAATTGCGTAAACAGGCTGCGAAGCTGAAGAATATCGGGATCAATTCGGGGTCTGATCTGCTGATCACAAAGACCAAGCAACTGAAGGACAAGGCTGCACGGATTGAGGAGGCCGCAAAGCCTGCCTATCAGGACCGCAGTGCAGGTGACATCAGGCTGGCAAACAGCGGCACCCATGCCAAGGCGTTGATAACGCTGGATGATGTCTCCGTTGCAACGCCGGATGGCCAGTTGCTCTACAAGACGGGACAAAAATGGATCTTGCCGGGTGACCGTATCGTGTTGCTTGGGTCCAACGGCACCGGAAAAACCCGGCTGGTCAAGGTGATACAAGATGCGCTGGATGGGTCCGGTGGTGCGGTGAAATGTGCGCCCACGGTTATTCCGGCTTATTCTGACCAGCATCTCAGCCAACTCTCTGACAATGATACGCCGATGACAGCAGTGACGGGGCAATTCGACATCGGCGATCAACGCGCGCGCGCCGCCTTGGCTGGGGCGGGTATGGCGATCCAGATGCAAGATACCAAGATTGGCGCCTTGTCCGGTGGACAGAAAGCACGTTTGGCGATGCTGGTTCTTCGGCTCAAGAACCCCAACTTTTACCTGCTTGATGAGCCGACAAACCACCTTGATATCGAAGGCCAAGAGGCACTTGAGGACGAGCTGATTGCGCGGGATGCATCATGCCTTCTCGTCAGCCATGATCGCAGCTTTCTGCGGAATGTCGGCAATAGGTTCTGGTGGATCAATGGCAAGAGATTGGAGGAGGTGGAAAGCCCTGAGCCTTTCTTGAACCGAGAAGCGGGCGCGCAATAGCTGCGTTGGAACAGTAAAGGACTGCAAAGCAGCGTCAGGTCAGAACCGGGCGCTACGACTTGTGCCGGGTTTGCTGACGGTTGATTGAAAACTGGATCAGGTGGGATCTAGGAAATCTCAAAACCTGATACCTTTGTCTTATGACCTCTCTCAGAATTGTGTTTGAAGGGCCCCGCCTTAAACTGTGACATACCCGGCCGCCGTGAGGTATTCCAGCATTGCTGTGGGTCAAAGATGTTGCCAAGCGCTTCTAACAGAGCCTCGCATGTTCTGGCTTCGATCCGTCGCAGGTGGGCTTTGAGTTTCAGGAAAGAGCGAGACGCGACCGCCACAATGGGGACTTGGAAGAGCCGCCCCAACAGCCTAAGGTCTGTCGCATACCAAAGCAGGGATGAGAGCTATGTCATTGACAATACGTGCCTTCGGATCGAGCGGCATTCACACGACCGCCATCGGGTTCGGGGCCTGGGCCATCGGTGGCACCTGGGGCGAAGTGACGGACGCGGACGCCAAGGCAACGCTGAACGCGACTCTCGACGCTGGGGTGACCTTTCTCGACACTGCCGATGTTTACGGCGACGGGCGGTCCGAGCGGCTGATCCGCGACGTGCTGGCCACCCGGTCCGGCCCGCGCCCCTTCGTCGCGACCAAGGCCGGACGGCGGTTGAACCCGCACGAGGCGCAAGGATATACCAAGGACAATCTGACGGCCTTCGTGGATCGCAGCCGCGACCATCTGGGCATGGATACGCTCGATCTTCTGCAGCTTCATTGTCCGCCGACAGCGGTCTATTACCGGCCTGAGGTGTTCCGCGCTTTGGATGCGCTTGTCGATGAGGGAAAGATTGCCCGCTATGGCGTCTCTGTCGAGAAGGTCGAAGAAGGGCTGAAGGCGATTGAATTTCCGAACGTTGCCTCTGTCCAGATCATCTACAATATGTTCCGCCAGCGTCCGGCCGAACTCTTTCTGAACGAAGCCCGGCGCCGCGGCGTGGCCGTCATCGTGCGCGTTCCCCTAGCCAGCGGGATGCTGACCGGCAAGATGACCCGCGAGACCGCATTCGCGCAGGACGATCACCGTAGCTTCAACCGCGACGGCAGCGCCTTCGACAAGGGCGAGACCTTTGCCGGCGTTCCTTATGATGTCGCTTTGGATGCTGTTGACGAGATCCGTCCGCTGGTGCCGGGCGGCGCGACCATGGCGCAGAT
>NZ_JAYKPK010000011.1:0-137339 GCF_035117555.1 Yoonia sp. 67-2 | reverse complement strand
CATCACACCCGTCATGAAATTGAATATGGCTGCATGAATTCTACGGATGCACCCCGTTAAAAAAGGGGAGATTACCCACTGTCGCGGTTCCCGGCCACACTTATCGCAACATGCAACTTTCTACGCGTCAGAAAGTCAGTCGCATCAAGCGACGGCGTCAAGCGTCCTCTCTGTTGCGTTGCAACATCAGTTCAGGTTCCTCGAACAGGCAAGCGACCTTGTGCTCATTGCCCGCATCAATCATCGGTGGGCGCGTTTCGGCGCAGATCGATTGTGCTTTTGGGCAACGGGTGCGGAAAACGCAGCCTGACGGCGGGCGCAGCGGAGATGGCAATTCTCCCTCCAGCACGGGGCGTTTGCGTGCGCGTTCTAGCACCGGATCAGGGATCGGGACCGAGGCGATCAATGCTTGGCTATAGGGATGACGCGGCGCATGTGTCAGTATTTTGCCGTCCGCCAGTTCCATCGTGCGGCCCAGATACATGACCATCACCTTGTCAGACACATGCTTCACCACGCTCAGATCATGGGCGATAAAGATCATCGACAGCCCCATGTCGCGCTGCAATTCACGCAACAGGTTCACCACCTGCGCCTGCACTGATACGTCCAGCGCCGAGACAGGTTCATCGCAGATCAGTAATTTGGGGTTCAGGATCAGCGCGCGGGCGATCCCGATCCGCTGACACTGGCCGCCGGAAAATTCATGCGGATAGCGGTTGATCAGATTGGGCAAAAGACCGACGCGTTCCATCAGGGACTGCACGCGTTTGCGGACCTCCTTGCGCGGGGTTTTGGGTTCGTGGGTGATCAAGGGTTCGGCGATGATATCGCCCACGTTCATGCGCGGATTCAAGGCGGCCAGCGGGTCCTGAAAGATCATCTGCACGTCTTTGCGGTGCACGCGGCGGGCATTGCTGGACATTGCGGCCAGATCATTGCCCTCAAACATGATCCGGCCATGGCTGGATGGCACGGTGCCGACGATGGCGCGGGCAAGCGTGGATTTGCCAGAGCCGCTTTCGCCCACAACACCCAGACATTCGCCCGGCGCCAGATCAAAGCTGATGCCGTTCACCGCATGCAGTTTCTGCGGTTTGGTCCAGGGCCAGGCGCCTTGCGGATGGACATCGAAAGTGACGCTGAGGTCTTGGACAGACAGGATCGGTTCCATTACGCAACCTCGCTGATGGGCAGATGGCAGGACCGGCGGCGGTTGCCGTCGAACCCTGTCAGGGCGGGTTTGATATCGGCGCATTGCGGCATGACGGCGGCGCAGCGTGGCGAGAATGGGCAGCCTGCGGGCAGGCGCGACATATCGGGCGGTTCACCCGCGATGGTCAGCAATTCGTCATCATCGCGGTCAAGGCGCGGCACGGCGCGCAACAGGCCGGATGTGTAGGGGTGCGAGGGGCGCGCGAAAAGGTCATCGGTTGGCCCATCCTCCATGATCTGGCCGCCATATAGCACCAGCGTGCGGTCGCAGGCATCGGCGACGATGCCCAGATCATGGGTGATCAGGATGATCGCCGTGCCGAAATCGCGGCGGATATCAGCCAGCACCTGCATGATCTGCGCCTGCACCGTGACGTCGAGCGCGGTGGTCGGTTCATCGGCGATCAGCAGGCGCGGTTCGCAAAGCAGCGCCATGGCGATCATGATCCGCTGGCGCATGCCGCCCGAGAATTCATGCGGATAGCTGCTGATCCGCGCCTTGGCGTCGGGGATCCGCACGGCATCGAGCATGCGGACGGATTGAGCAATCGCCTCACGCTTGGAGATGCCTTTGTGCAGAGTCAGCACCTCGGCCATCTGGTCGGAAATGCGGATATAGGGGTTCAGTGAGGTCATGGGATCCTGAAAGATCATCGCGATATCATTGGCGCGGATCTTGTTCAGTGCCTTGGTCGGCATGCTGAGCAAATCCTGCCCGTCGAACATAGCCTGCCCAGTCGCGCGCCCATTGCGCGCGAGCAGGCCCATGATGGCAAAGGCGGTCTGGCTTTTGCCCGATCCGCTTTCGCCGACGATGGCCAGCGTTTCGCCGGTGTCGATGCTGAAATTCACGCCGTTCACCGCATTGACCGGCCCATCGGCGGTCTGGAAGGTCACGGTCAGGTCTTTGGTCTGCAATAAAGTCATATCAGCGGTCCTTGGGGTCGAGCGCGTCGCGCAGCCCGTCGCCCACGAAGAAGAACGCGAAAAGCGTCACGATGAAGAAAAACAGCGGAAAGGCCAGTTGCCAGATCACGCCATAGCGCATCTGCCCGGCCCCGGCAGAGATCAGCGCACCCAAGGATGTCGCGGGTTCCTGCACGCCAAGCCCCAGAAAGCTGATAAAGCTTTCGGTGATGATCATGCTGGGCACCAGCAGGGTCGCGTAAACGGTCACAAGGCCCAGAAGGTTCGGCACGATATGGCGCAGGATGATCCGCAGCGGGCGCACGCCGGTGGCGACGGCGGCCTCCACAAATTCCTTGTTCTTCAGGGTCAGGGTCTGGCCGCGCGCGATGCGCGACATATCCAGCCATGAAATCAACCCGATGCCGATGAACAGCATCAGGATTGATCGGCCGAAGATCACCAGCATCAGGATCAGCACGAACATGAACGGGATCGCCATCAGGATATCGACCGTGCGCATCATGATCCCGTCAATCCGTCCGCCGAAATAGCCTGCGATGGCCCCATAAAGCGTGCCGACAATCACCGCGATACCTGCGCCGACAAAGCCAACCAGCAGCGAAATCCGCGTGCCTTGCACCGTGCGGGCATAGAGGTCGCGGCCCAATTCATCGACGCCGAAATAATGGCCATTGGCAAAACTTGGTCCGCCATCCTGCGCGACCCGTCCCATCATCGGCCAGTCGATTTCCTGCGTGGACCATTGCGCGAGAAAGCCGCCGAAAAAGGCGAATAGCGTGATCAGGATCAGTGCGATCAACCCCGCTACGGCGGCCTTGTTCTGGGCAAAGCGGCGGCGCGCATCGGTCCAAAGGGAACGACCCTTGACCTCTGCCAGATGGACGGCGCCGACCAGATTATCGGCGGTTGTTTTGTCAGGATACATCTTCCAGCCCCCTTAGTAACGGATTTTGGGGTCTATCCATGCGTAAAGCACGTCCACCAAAAGGTTGAATCCAATGGTCAGCACGCCCACCAGAATGGTGATCCCCATGATGACCGCATAATCGCGGCTGAAGGCGGAATTGACGAAAAACTGTCCGATCCCCCCGGTCGAGAAATAGACGTCGATCACGACCGATCCGGTGATCATCAGCACGAAAGCTGGCCCCAGATAGGACAGCACCGGCAGCATTGCAGGCTTGAGCGCATGGCCCAGAATGATCCGCCACATCGGCAGCCCCTTGGCATGGGCCGTGCGGATGAAACCGGCGTTCAGCACTTCCAGCATGGATGACCGCATGATACGCGCGATGGAGGCCATGTAACTGGTCGAGAGTGCGATCACCGGCAGCACCAGATATTCCCATTGCCCGCCTTGCCAGCCACCGCCCGGCAACCAGCCGAGCCAGAGCGTAAAGACCAGCACCAGGATCGGCGCCATGACGAAATTGGGCAGCACCTGCGCGCCCACTGTCACGCCCACGGCCAGATAATCGGCCCAGGTGTTATGTTTGATCGCCGCGACAATGCCCAGCGACACGCCGACCACCACCGCGACAAGGAAGGACCAGAAACCATAGGTCAGCGTCACCGGAAAGCCTTGCGTGATGACGTCATTCACTGTGCGGTCGCGATATTGAAACGACGGGCCGAAATCGAACCTTGTGACCACGTTGACGACGTAATCATACATCTGTTTCCAGTAGGGCTGGTCCAGACCGTAGCGCGCCTCAAGATTGGCCATCACCTGCGGCGGCAACGGGCGTTCGCTGTTGAACGGACCACCGGGGGCCGCAAACATCAGCATGAACGACAAGATGACCAGAATAAGGATGGTCGGCACGGCTATCGCTAGCCGCTTGAGCACGAAATTGAACATGGCAGTCCTTGTGTCGGAACAGATGGCGCGCCTGCGCCCCGAGAGACGGGGCGCAGGTTTTATGCGTCAGGTGGATTTATTCGGCGACTTTGTAAAGCTCGCGGCTATACCAGTTCTGTTCCACGTTATCGACTGGCCACCCCTTCAACGTCGGGGTGAACATATACCCATCGGCATAATGGTAGATTGGGATGATCGGCACTTCTTCGGCGATGATCTGTTCCACGCGGGTGTAATTCGCCTGCGGGTCTTCTGCCGTTTTGGCATCGACCATCAGCTGGTCGACTTCTTCATTGGAATATTTCGCATCGTTATAGCCGGAATTGGTGGTGACGAGATCAAGGAAGGTCGAGGCTTCGTTGTAATCACCACACCAAGCGCCACGGGCCATTTCAAAGTTTTGGTTGCCGCGGGTCTGCAGGAAGGTCTGCCATTCCTGATTGGCCAGCGTCGTTTCGATTCCCAGTGTCTGCTGCCACATCTGGCCAAGGGCGACGGCGATATTCCGGTGCGCCTCATCAGTGTTATAGAGCAATTCGACGCTCAGTGGTTCACCACCGACGCCATAACCGGCCTCATTCATCAGTTCGACCGCCATCGCGTTGCGTTCGTCCTGCGTCATGTCAGCGATCGGCAATTCGGGCAGTTCAAACCCGGCGGTCCGCACCGGCGTGAAGTTATAGGCCGCTGTTTGGCCCGCACCCAGCACATTGGTGACAAGCACATCGCGGTTCACGGCAAGGTTCATTGCCTGACGGACACGGACGTCCTGCAACGCTTCTGGCCCGCCTTCAGCGAGGTTGAAGTTGTAATAATAAGAGCACAGGCGCGGGATGCTGATCGCCTGATCAGGATATTCTGCCAAAAGACGTTGGAACTGACCGGGAGGTGTTTCTGTCCGGTCAACCTCGCCCGCCAGATAGCGGGTCAGGCCCTGGTTCACGTCATTGATCACCAAAGTCGTGACTTCATCGAGGATGGTGTTTTCGTTGTCCCAGTAGTTTTCGTTGCGCACCCGCACCGTTCGTTCCTGCGGCACATGTTCGCTCAGGACATAAGCACCGTTTGAGACGATGTTTTCAGGCCGCGTCCATGCATCGCCGAATTCTTCAACCGTGGCGGGATGCACCGGGAAAGTCGTGGAATGTGTCGTCATCTGCGCGAAATAGGGCAGCGGCTGCGACAAGGTCACGACGAATGTCTGATCGTCGGGGGCGGTGACGCCCAATTCTTCTTTGTCCATCTCGCCCGCGATGATCGCTGCGGCGTTTTCAATCGACATCAGTTCCATGAACCATGCATATTCAGACGCCAGCGCCGGATCGACCGCACGTTTCCAAGCGTAGACGAAATCGCTGGCCAGCACCGGATCGCCATTGGACCAGCGCGCATTGTCGCGCAGGGTGAATGTGTAGGTCAGCCCGTCCTCGGACACCTCGTAACCTGTGGCGACACCGGGGGTCAGTTCGCCTTCGGCGTCTTGGTTCATCAGACCTTCGAACAAATCGCGGACAATGTCGGCACCATAGGTATCCTCGACTACCTGCGGGTCGACCGAGGAGTGTTCATCCAGCACGCGATAGGTGAAGGTCTGCACCTCTGCCAAAGTCTCGCCGGTTTCGGGGTGAGTCGCCTGTGCTTTGGCTGCGACAGCCGACAGCATGACAAGGGCGCTGCCAGCCTTAAGGATCGTTCTTAGTTTCATGGAAATTTCCCTGTTTGCCTCTGCGAAACAAGCTCTTAGGTCCTGTTCGCAGATCAGTTGAGCCGCGGGTTGGACCGCGAATTAAAAAACCTCACACGCTTAAATAGAAATGACAAGCTAATGCGATGGCTACCCTAACGTCAGGCATGCGCTGGATGAGCAATTTCTTGCTTAGTGCTGGGCGGGCGCACAAATGGATAGCAGAGACACCATTCCTGCATGATTCCGGTCAGAGTACGCATTCCCTTTGCAATCATGCGCGGCGACGGGTGCCGTTGAGTATGTCGTCACACTTTTCCGGGAAGACGGCGCGGCGATCATCTTGCCTGCATCCTGCGAAGGCCGATCGCCAGAAGCGACGTCCATATTTGTTGTGCGCTCAGCCTGTGGCGGTCACGTCAAAAGCGGGCCCGATGCGTCAAAGCCGGTGATCAGCTTGGCGCATCGGGGGTCGGCCTACCTGCCCAAAGCGGCGACCAGCAGTGCGCTGGATGTCATCAGGACAATGCCATCAGGCCGCACCTGACCGTTGTTGGTGGAATATTCGACGCAGCCGCTGTTTTGGACCAGCGTGGGGTCAACCATGACGCGGACCCGGACGAGGTTGTTATTTTCAGTATAGGCACCGACAACGCTGCCTAAGCGCGAGCCATCCTGGCCAAAAACTGACACGCCATTGATGGCGTTGAAGTTACCGGCCGGCCCGCAGATCGACGGTGTCGCATCACGCGCCATCGTCATCACGTTCAGGTCGGCAATCGGCAGGCTGCCGCCGCCTACGGAGCCTGAGCCACCGCTGTTGTCAGCAGTGTCGGTGCCGGTATCCGTACCGGCGTCATCACCTCCACCGCCGTCGTTTCCGCCTCCCGTATTGCCACCATCGTTGCTGCCGCCGCCATTATTGCCGCCACCGCCGTTATCACCGCCGCCGCCGCCGCCACCGCCGCCACCGCCGCTACCGCCGGACCCGACAGACACATCCGCATCAACCAAGGATGAACCACCGACATCAGCGCTGGCAGAGATGCTGTTGCCGACATTGGCATCCACGCTCGCGACAGAGCCACCGCCGACCGTTGCATCGGCAGATACTTTATCGGCGACATTGGCATCAACACTTGCCACTGATCCGCCACCCACAGTCGCGCCGACGCTGACGTTCGAGCCGACGCTGACGCCCGCGCGCAATCCGCCATCGCTGGACCCCAGATCGACCTTTATGCCACCAAGATTCAGGCCTTGCGCCTGCGCTGATCCCGCAGCCATTCCAGCGATTGTGATGACTGCGAATAAAGCCGAGGCTTGTGTCAGCCTTTGCTTTGATTTTTTCTGATAACGTAACATATGACACCCTTATTTCTGACGTAGGATTTCTATTTAGTGAAAACGAGAAAACGTTTACGAGTGCGATAGGGCCAAGCGCATAATGAACACGAAATGCTGATAAACCGGACATCTTAGTCTGATACGCATGATCAGCGTAGTCCAATTCAGAAAATCTGGGGAGATGGCAAATGACCCATAATCCAAATGCCGTATTCGCGTCAGACTAAGGATGCACGCCTATCATACCAAAGTCTGAAGGTATTTAATTCTGGTTGTCTTGGGGCCGCATATTCCAATGTGTCCCTTCATTCTTCGTATTGTATACAATAGATGACGTAAACTGTTTCTCTGGATACAATAGGATGGCGCCTGCGTTCAGCAAACAAATGATCGACCGAAGACATCAGGCAACGCTCATTGACGACCAACAGATGCAATGACCTGCTTGGGGATCATGATTGTCAGAGGTGATTTCAGAGGCTATTAAATACACACATACCGTATTTCTCGCGCTGATTGATGATTTCGACAGGTCAGGATTTTCCTACCATGAATGCCGGCTCTTGGGGCAGTTTTCGTCCAAGTCTATCTTTGGCGGTTCGCGCTGTTGTCGTCGTTGCAGCATTGCTTATTCAGCCCGCAATCGGATCGGCGCAGGATCAGGAAAACCTGATTCCGTTGTCACAGCTTGATACTCTCTTGGTTAATCCAAATCCTCAGGACCGTTATGTCGCGATAGTAAAAGCGCTGGATGAGAACGGATATACGATCATGAATGTTCGGCAGACCATTCTGAATCGCGCTTTGATCAGAGCACGAAATCAATACCACCTGCGCGAGATCGTTGTCAGTCGTGCGTCAGGGCAAGTCTTGCGCGACGTGATCATCGAGGACTTTGCACCCACGGATGAGGATGGGCACAATACCATACCGCTTGATCAGATTATTGAAAGCTATGAAGGTGGTATAAGGATTTTGACACAATGATATCGCACCAATTCAGGTGCCTGACACCTATCGGAACACATCATGGTAGGGGCAGATAAAGTGGCATTTTGGGGATTGCGATGGCCCGCAGTATTATTGATTATCTTCGTGCTCGTCGTCCAGATTGCCAGCACTACATTCTTTATCGTGAAAATACTGTCTGAATTACTCTTATGGCAGATCACCTTTGTCCCTTGGGAAATTCAGGAACTGCTAGAGATCCTGTCCAGCTTTGGGCTGCTCTTCGGGGTGATCAGCAGCGTCATCTTGCTGGCGATTGCATCCAGACGTGTTCGGCGGGTTAATACTCAACTGAATGCGGCGGCGGGTGATTTCCAGACCCATATCGACAGGCAGTTCGAGGAATGGCGGCTGACGCCGAGCGAACGGATCGTGGCCTTGTTGGTGATCAAAGGCTTCAGCAATGTCGAGATCGCCAAACTGCGCGGCACCACGGAATCGACCATCAAGTCACAGGTGACATCAATCTTCCGCAAGGCCAATCTGACCAGCCGCCTGCAGCTGGTCGTTTGCGTGATCGAGGACGTCGTGGCTGCGATCCCGGACGATGCGCAAGCAAGATAGGTCCTGCACACCGCCCCCGCCCAACTGGTCGGCTGACGGGGTGCGGTGTGGGTGTCATGCAATCCTGCAAAAGGATAGTCGTCAGGCCGCACGTCCCTCCTGGACCGCGTGGCAGGCCACGCCGTTGATCACCTTGGGTATTTCGCGTTTGCAGCGGTCATTGGCCAAAGGGCAGCGTGGATGAAAGGCGCAGCCCGAGGGCGGGTCGATGGGGGAGGGGATTTCGCCCTCGACCTGTTTGCGCCGCCGTCCGGTCATTTCGATATCGGGGACCGCATCCAGCAACATGCGGGTATAAGGGTGCTGTGGCGCGTCGAATAAGGCACCGGCCTCTGCCACTTCGGCAAGGCGGCCAAGGTAAAGCACACCGATATCATTCGCCATATGCCGCACCACCTGCAGGTTATGCGAAATGAACACATAGGTCAGGCCCAGATCCTTTTGCAGATCTTTCATCAGGTTCAGGATCTGCGCTTGCACCGACACATCCAGCGCCGATGTCGGTTCATCGCAAACGATGAAATCCGGGTTCGCGGCCAAGGCCCGCGCAATGGCGATGCGCTGGCGCTGGCCACCGGAAAACTGATGCGGGAATTTGATGCCGTCTTCGGGGGCGAGGCCCACCAGCGTCAGCAATTCCCCGACCCGCAGGCGCTGGGCGCGCTTGTCCATGCTGCGCTCAAACACGCGCAAAGGTTCGGCGACGATATCGAACACCCGCCAGCGCGGGTTCAGGCTGGCCAAAGGATCCTGAAAGATCATCTGGAACCGCTGCCGCAGGGCGCGGGCCTTGGCCCCTTTCAGCCCGTTTTTCAGCGATGTGCCGTCAAAGATGATATCACCCTTGCTGGGTTCCAGCAGGCCGACGATCAGCCGGGCAATCGTTGATTTGCCTGATCCGCTTTCGCCCACAAGCGCAAAGGTTTCACCCTGTTTGACTGTGAAACTCACATCATCGACGGCATTGACATAAAGCTTGCCGGTGCCTTCGATCTTGCGGTTCAGCCAAGGCTGCGACACGTCAAAGCGGCGCGACAGGCCACGGACATTAAGAAGCGTCTGGGTCATTCTGCCAAGCGCCTTTCATCAATAGAATTCACTGTGTCGCCCTGCGGCGGGTAAAGCCAGCAGGACACCTGCCGACCGGGCGCAATCTGCACGGGCTGCGGCTGATCGAGACGGCATTTGTCCATCACATGCTCGCAGCGCGGATTGAATGCACAGCCGCGCGGAATGGCCGACAGGCGCGGCATCGATCCGGGGATCTGCGTCAGCCGCTCAAGATTCGCGCCAAGCCGCGGGATCGCACCCATCAGACCGGCGGAATAGGGGTGTTTGGCATCCTTGATCACATCACGCACCGGCCCGATCTCGGCGATACGCCCGGCATACATCACTGCGACACGGTCGGCGGTTTCGGCGATCACGCCCATGTCATGCGTGATCAACATGATCGCCGCCCCGTTTTCGGCGCAAAGCCGTTTCATCACATCGATGATCTGCGCCTGCACCGACACATCGAGCGCGGTGGTCGGTTCATCCGCGATCACCAGATCAGGGCCCGCGCAAAGCGCCAGTGCGATGACCACGCGCTGCCGCATGCCGCCCGAAAACTGATGCGGGTAGTCGTCGATCCGGCGGGATGCGTCGGGGATGCCGACATCATCCAGCAGGCCCACGGCCTTTTTGCGCGCCTCGGTTTCTGACAGGGGCAGGTGGGTGCGGATCGTTTCGATCAATTGCTCGGAAATCCGGTAGAGCGGGTTGAGCGAGGTCAGCGGGTCTTGAAAGATCATCCCGATCTTGCGGCCCCGGATCTTGCGCATCTCGGCATCGGGCAGATTGTCGATGCGGCGGCCTTGCAGGATCACCTCGCCCTGCGCGATGCGGCCGGGGCGTTCGATCAGCCGCATGATCGCCGATCCGGTCATGGATTTGCCAGCCCCGGATTCGCCGACGACGCCCAGCACTTCACCGGGCATGATATCAAAGGATATGTCCTGCACAGCGGTCAAAATCCCCCGGCGGGTGGGGAATTCGACCGTCAGATTGCGCACGGAAAGAAGCGGTTCAGTCATGGTGCTGGTCCTAACGCAATTTGGGGTTCAGCGCATCGCGCAGCCAGTCACCCAACAGGTTGACCGAGAGCGCAAGTGCGATCAGCGTCATGGCGGGGAAGAACAGGATCCACCATTCGCCGGAGAACAGATATTGCTGGCCAATGCGGATCAACGTGCCAAGCGATGGTTGCGTTGGCGGCACACCGACGCCGAGAAAGGACAATGTCGCCTCTTCGATGATCGCCAGCGCAAGGCTGATCGTGCCGATCACAAGCACCGGCCCCAGCACATTAGGCAGCACATGGCGCAGCAGGATCAGAATGGGGTGCACCCCCATGATCCGCGCGGCAGAGACGTAATCGCGCTGCCGCTCAACCATGGTCGCGCCGCGCACGGTGCGCGCGAATTGCGCCCAGTTCGACAGGCCGATGGCGAAGATCAGCACCCAGACGGCCATGTTTTCCTGTTGGCCGGCCGGGATCACACCGCGCGCAATACCAAAGATCAGCAAGGCGATCAGGATCGCGGGGAAGGACAGCTGCACATCGGTGATGCGCATGATGATCGCATCGGTGACGCCGCCGTTATAGCCCGCGATCAGGCCCAATGAGACGCCCAGCGTCATCGCAAAGGCCGTGGCCAGCACGCCAACGAAAAGCGACACCCGGCTGCCATACATGATGGTGGACAGCACGTCGCGGCCTTGGTTATCGGCCCCCATCAGAAAGTAATTTTCGGTAAAAGCACCGGTGCTGGCGGGCGGGGTGAAACCATCCATCAGGTTCAGGCTGGCGGGATTGAACGGGTTATAAGGCGCGATCAGCGGCGCGAAGACCGCCATCAGCACCAGCGACAGCGCGACCAATGTGGCGACCACGGTCACGGGCGAGGTGCGCCATGAATAGAAAATATCGCTGTCCAGCGCTTGCGCTAACCGGCCCTTGGGTGGTTCGGGGACAATCAGATCTTCTGCTGGAATGGCAGCGACATCTTTGAGTGGGCTTTGATTTTCCATGGTTTAATGTCCCGACCCGCCATCGACGCGCAGGCGCGGATCGACGATAAAATAAAGGATGTCCACGACAAGGTTGATCAGCACAAAGACCAGCGCGATGAACAACAGATAGGCTGCCATCACGGGCACATCCACGACCTGCACGGAAACGATAAAGAGCGAGCCGACGCCGGGCCATTGAAACACCGTCTCGGTCACGATGGCGAAAGCAATGACAGAGCCGAGCTGCAATCCGGTGATCGTGATCACCGGCACCATTGTGTTTTTCAGCGCATGGCCGAAATTGATCGCGCGTTGGGTCAATCCGCGCGCCTTGGCGAAACGGATATATTCGGTGCGCAGCACCTCCAGCATTTCGGCGCGGACAAGGCGCATGATCAGCGTCAACTGAAACAGCGACAAGGTGATCGCCGGCAGGATCAGCGATTTCAGCCCGGTTTCGGTCAGAAACCCGGTGTTCCACCAGCCCAGATCGACGACCTCGCCGCGCCCGAAGGACGGCAGCCAGCCCAGTTCGACCGCGAAAAGATAGATCAACCCGATCCCGATCAGGAAAGTGGGCAGGCTGACACCGACGAGCGACAAGGCCATGATGCCAGCCGCAGACCAGCTTTTGGGGCGCAGGGCGGTATAGACGCCGAAGACCACGCCAAAGATCAGCGCGATGCTGGCCGACACGACCGCCAGTTCGATTGTGGCGGGCAGGCGGCTGAGGATCAGTTCGGTCACAGGCTGTTGCAGGCGATAGGAAATGCCGAATTCGCCCTGCATCGCATTGCCGATAAAGCGCAGAAACTGCACCACGACGCTGTCGTTCAGGCCCAGCCTTTCGCGCATGATTTCCTGATCTTCCAGCCGCGTATCGACGCCGACCATGCTGGTGATCGGATCACCCACATAGCGGAACACGATGAAAGCAATCAGCGCGACGAACAACATGACGATGACGGATTGCGCAAGCCGTCGGATGATGAAGGCCAGCATCAGGCGACCCCTTTTTGAATGAAAGAACCGCCTTGCCTCGGTGACCCGAAACAAGGCGGTTTATAATGGTTTACCGGATTAATCTGCGAAAGTGACGGTTGTCAACATCGGCTGGTTTTCCGGGTGGACCGGCAGGGTGATCCGGTCATTCATCGCGTAGGCCAGCACCTGATTGTGGATCGGCAGCAGGACGCGGTCTTCTTTCACCACCTCCCAGATATCTGCCACAACAGCGGCGCGGGCTTCCAGATCCGTCTCGGACCCCAGCGATTTGATCATCTCATCCAGTTCGGGGTTGGAATAGAGACCGCCGTTATAGGCACCATAGCTGCCTTCTTTGGTGTGGACCAGATCGTTGAAGACATAGGCGGAATCAAAGGTCGGCACGCCCCAGCCCAGCAGGTAGAAATCGGTTTCGTTGGCGGTGACCAGCGGCGAGTGCTGCGCGACAGGGCGCGAGGCCAGTGTCACATTGATCCCGATCCGGCCCAGCATGCCGACGACAGCCTGAGAGATCGCCTCGTCATTGACGTAACGGTTGTTGGGCGTGTCGAGCGTGACAGAGAAACCATCGGGATAGCCGGCTTCGGTCAGCAATTCGCGCGCGCGGTCCAGATCGACGGCTGGATAGGCGTCCAGTTCTTCGGTCCAGCCATCAACGAAAGGTGGGTTGGCTACGCCGGTCGGGATCGACTGGCCGCGCATCACGACCGTCTGGATCGCATCGCGGTCAATCGCCAGTTCCATCGCTTCGCGGACCAGCGGGCTGTTGAACGGGTTGCTGTCGGTGATGTTGGAAGAGGTCAGAGGCTCTTCACCAAAGCGGTAGCCGAAATAGATCACGCGGTTTTCCGGGCCGGTTTCAACCTTGATCCCGTCGGTGCCGGTCAGACGATCAACGTCCTGCACTGGCACGTCTTGCACGATATCAACCTCACCCGACAGCAAGGCTGCGACGCGGGTCGCGGCATCGGCGATCGGCAGATAGATGATCTCGGTCACGGCGGGGGGTGTTTCGGCCCAATGATCTTCGTTGATCGTCAGGACGGAGCGCACATCGACCTGCCGTTCGGTCAGGATGTAAGGGCCGGTGCCATTGGTGTTGCGCACGGCAAAATTGTCTTCACCGGCGGCGTAATCCTGCACTTCGGTGACGTCATTGGCCTCGGACCAATCCTTATCCATGATGAAGGTGTTGGTCAGGTTGTTGGGATAAAGCGGCGACGGGGCCACCATGCGCACTTCGACGGTGTAATCGTCGACGGCGGTGACTTCGGCGACTTCGACATGCAACTGGCGCATGTTGGATTTTTCCGACCGGGCGCGGTCAAGCGAAAACACGACGTCTTCGGCGGTGAAGGCCGCGCCATCATGGAAGGTCACGCCTTCGCGCAGTTTGAACACCCATGTATCGGGGGAGCCTTCCTTGATCGCCCATTCGGTGGCAAGGCGGGGTGTCAAAGTGCCTTCGACATCGCGGTCCATCAGTGTTTCGTAGATATGGTGTGCAAAGTTATGCGTCACGCCCTGGTTCTGCGAATGCGGGTCGAGCGTCAACGCGTCAGAGCCGCGGGCCCAACGGATGGTTTCTGCCGAGGCCTGCGACACGATCAATGTCGTGGACAGCAACATGGCGGAAAGGCTGATAAAGCGTTTGGTCATTTTAATATCTCCCTGAGGTTTCTTGGCTCTGCTTTTCACTGCAGTGCTTTCTGCGAGACAAAAGAAAGTATTCGCGCGCTTTTGGCAATACCGGAGACGTGTGTGCGCGACTGCCGCACATCAATCCGTTGCGTCAGCTGCACCGGCCCATCGCAGTGGATGATACCAAGAAACATGGTGGTTGATCGCATCATGGCCGCTGCTGACCGGCCATGATGCCTCATCTTTCCGCTAAAAGAAAACTCGATATTCCGACTTTTATTTTACCGGACCACGCATTTTATTCGGCTGGCGCCTAAGGTGCGCGCACATTTTCGCCAAGATGGACGAAATCGCCCGCGCCAGGCATCTTTGCCAGCCAGCGTCGGGCGCTGTTTCAAGCGGTGGTCAGCGGAATGAAAGCTGGGAACAAGGCTGCCTGTGAGATTTATCAAAGACCGCCGGGTGTGAAGGTTGTGCCCGCAAAGGGCGCGCAAGTGCCATCGGTGTCTTCCAGGGTAAATCCGGTGTCCTCAACAGCCACGCCACAGGTCATCGGGAATTCCGTTTCCCCCAGATCGCCCTCGACATCGCTCAGAGTCACCACATCGTCGGAGAGTTCATAGCTGCCGTTGATGCTGTCATCGTTCAGCATATTGGTCATCTCGAACGTTCCGTCAGCCGCAAAAGTCACGCTGGTCGACCGATGCATATAACGGACATCGGGGACAATGCCGGAGGCGTCGAAACGCGCGCGCGCGCTTGCATCCTGCTGCAGGGTGGCGATGCGTTCTTCCAGAACGGCTAGCTGTTCGCTGCGATCAGCCAGCATCTGCGAAAGCTCGCTTGTCATTTCCTGCATGCCCTGCACCTGCGCTTCTGCGGCCAATGTATCGGCAGCCAATTCTTCCCGGCGCTGGGACAGCGTATCAACCGATTGCTCAAGCGCATCGCGGGTCGCTGCGATCTTTTCCTGTTCTTGCTGCGCAGCAAGAAGGTTCTGTTCCAATGACGCCTCGGCATCGCGCGCCGTCTGGACGCGCTGTTCAGCCTCTGCCGCGTCTTCGGTCAGTTGGGCAACTTCGGCTGTCAGATCGGCTAGGCTCGCCTGCAGATCGGCCTCCTGCTGTCTGGCGTCTTGCAGCCGCTCACCGACGTCAGACAATTCTTGCGTGGCCGTTGTGACAGCGTCCTGAGACTCTGTCAGCCCGGTCTCGATGTTGGCGAGCTCGTCTCGGCCCTGCACAAGTTCAGTCTCAAGCGTTTCGCGTTCCTCACGCAAGGATTGAGCCGCTTCATCAAGATTGGCAACTTCGGTTTGCGCATCATCCAGCTGCTGTGTCAGCGCGTCGAGTTCGCCGGTGCTTTCGTCGCGAATGGTGGTAGCCTCTTCCGCTTCGGCGCGCAGGGCGGTGATACGTGTATCCAGCTCTTGTGCTGTGCCTTGCAAGGCGACTTGCTCTTCCAGATCATTTTGGGCTTCAGCGGAAACCGACCAGAAATAAAGCGCGAGCACCCAGCCCAATAGCGCGACACTCGCAACAGCGATGCCGATCCAACGATACCGCTTTTCCGTCTGAGCGACCTGCGCCATGCTTCATCTCCCGTAAATTTCACGCGGCGAGATCTGCCCACCGTTGACCCGATAACGTTGGGCAGGCCAAAAGGTTCCGAAATGTTGCGATATTTACTACATTCGGGCGACAGGACCTTGTGCGTGTGTGGGCATGAGAAGGAACGTTTCTGCCGGTCAAAAGTTGTCAGGTCGTAGATGATCAAGGATGCGCTGACAGACATGAAAACTTGGATAGAGGATGACGCAGCATCGGGTATCAGGACGGCTGGCGATGACTGATCATAATCTCCTGGATCAGCGGGACAGCAGAAAGATCAGCACAATCGTCGCATCCTTGCGTGACATCGGCGATGCTGATGCCGTCAGCGTGCGCCAGATCGTCAAACAGCTGGGCGGTGATTCCTTTGGCCCGATGATGCTGGTTCCGGCCCTGATCGTCGCGACCCCTGCCAGTGGCATACCGGGGCTGT
Source organism: Yoonia sp. 67-2 (assembly GCF_035117555.1). Lineage (NCBI taxonomy): Bacteria > Pseudomonadati > Pseudomonadota > Alphaproteobacteria > Rhodobacterales > Paracoccaceae > Yoonia > Yoonia sp. 67-2. The sequence continues at coordinate 120,984 of NZ_JAYKPK010000011.1, read as the reverse complement.
CGGGTGCTGGCGGGTTGATTATCGCCTTGGTCGCTATTCAGATGGTGCTGCGCCGCGATCACGTCTGGTTGCCGTCCTTCCTGATGGAGCGCCGGATCGCACGGACAAAGTTTGAACGTGCGATCGATTTCGTCCAGCGGCCTGTCGGCTGGATTGACGCCGTGACTGGCAAAAGGCTGACATGGTTGCTGCGATGGCCGCTGATCCTGCCACTGCAATTGCTCTGCGTCGTGCTCGGCTTGGCGATGCCTGTTCTTGAGTTTCTGCCATTCACCTCGTCCATCGCCGCGACGGCGGTTGTCATCGTCGCAGTGGCGATTGTTGCGGATGATGGTTTGGTGGCCTTGGTCGGTATTGCCGTCGCAACGGCAGGTGCCGCCATCGTCTCTGGGCTTGTGACAACGATCTTTTAGCGCCCGCCCTCTGTGCAGTGCGGCCCACAGTATCATAAACCAAGCCATGGAGGCATTGATGACCGAATTATCATACGGCGAACTCGAAGGGCGGCTGAACGCGCAGCGCGAAGTTCTGGCAATCCTGCTGGGCTGGGCCATGCGCCAGCCTGACACGGATATCGCCGCGCATCTTGCCGAAGGGCTGTCAGTTCAGGACCATCAGGAAGATCCCGGTGCCCAGCCCGACCCCGCCTTTGCGATCGAGGCCGCGGGCGCGCGCGAATTGCAAATGCTGTTGGAGCGTGCCAAAGCGCTGCGCAACGCCAAATAGCACTGCGGCCGTTTATTTTGCCGCAGGTTTCTTTTTTGCAGGCGTGACCTGTTTTTCCGGGTTCATCACGTCAAATTCGTCGGGTGTATGGGCTGATCCTTCGTGATCACCCTGGTCATTCTCACGTCGTTCGGTCCGTGGACGCTTTTCTGCTGCGGGTTTGGGTTCATTTGGCATTGTCAGCGTCTTTCTTTGCATTACTGCGGTCCTGACCGGGCTGCTTTTGCGATCCTTTGGCGGGTTCGTTCACATCGACGCGGTGTTTTCCTGCGGGATCAATCTGCTGATTGCGCTGGTCAATCACGCGACCCTTTTTGCGCAGATCTTCGTTGGCGGGGGTTTCAGGTTTCATGGCATTCTCCATCTGTGTTGGATTCAATCGCAGAGGGTCAAAAGCGTTCCGTTCCGCGCCAAACCATGCAGGTGAAAGCGGGCACTCCGGGTGGTTTTAACCGGCACCGCCAGCCTTTCGGTGTTGCAGGAAAAACCGCAGCATTTCGCGTGATGCGTCCGGTCCGCTGGGATCGGTAAAACTGCCGCCGGTATGCCCGCCAGCCCAGGCATGACCGGCACCCTCGATTTCCCAATGTTCGACAATATTGCGCCCCTCGGCGTCACGATGGTCCGTGCGCCGATAGCTGCGGCCAGAGCCTGCGCGACCTGTCGTTTGTTGCTGGCGCAACTCCCGCCGCGCGACCTGTGCAACGACGGCTGCACCATTGCCGGGGTGAACGGTGCTATCGGCCAGACCGTGAAAAACAATTGTCGGGACCGGTGATGATGACGCCACCCCCGTCGATCCGCCCCGCATGGCGGCAAAGGCAGAGGGCATGTCGTTGGCGCTGCCAACCGGTAGGCCGGAATGAACGCCGACCGCAGCAAAGATATCGGGATAGGCCGCGCCCAGAATCGCCGCCGCAGCCCCACCCGCCGACAGGCCAGCGACATAGACGCGCGTCCGATCTGCAGGTTGGTCGCGCAGGATATCGCGCACGATCCCGGCAATCAGCGCAGGCTCGCCCCGGTCGCGCCGCTGATCTTCGGGTCGGAACCAGTTCCAGCATTTCTGTGCATTCGCCGCCTGTGTTTGCGCGGGATAGGCAATCAGACAGCCGAATTCCTCGGCCAGCGCGTTCATGCCGGTGCCGATGGCGAAATCCTCGGGTGATTGGGTGCAGCCGTGCAGCATGACCACCAGCGGCATTGGTTCTGCGGCCTGTTTTGCCGGAATATAAAGCCGGTAGTCCCTGCTGCCCTGCGCGCCGCGATGCGTCAGGGACAGAAATTGCGCGCCGTGCGGCAGTTCAGGTTCGACCACGGGCCGCAACTGCGGGCCGGTAAAATTACCCGACGCCATCCCGCGCAGTTTCTCGCGCAGGCCTTTTGCAGATTTTGACTTTGTCGCCTTGTCCGCAGGCGGCGGCTGCGCCCCGCCTGCGTTCTCAATCGTGACAAAATCACCCTCGATGACATCGTCATCGGCGGGCGCAGCTTCCGCGGCAGTCTGGCCCTGCAACAGCGACTGGATCAGCGCTGTTGCCTCGTCCAGCTTGCCTGCGCGTGTCAGTTCAGTGGCACGGGCCATCCCGCGCGCGAAAGGAGTTGTCATATCAGTCCTTCAATGTTGGAAAGCTGCGGCCTTGTCAGGCCACAAACAAAGGCTCTCTGTCCCAGAAACGCAACCCGCGACAGGCATCCAGAAATGCCGTTGCCGAGGCCGCGTCTGACAGCGCATAGATCCCGTCGTCATCGTCCTGCGACAGACCGCAGGCTTCGACAAGGTCGTTGGCGCCCTCCGCGAGGCCGATAAACTTGCAATGGACAAAGGCATCGTTAAGGAAATCAATCGCCGCTGGCCAGGTTGCCAGAGAATCCTGACCCGGCAGAACAGCGACCGCATCAAACAACACCGACGGTGCGCCGCTGATCTGATCCGTGACCGGATGCAGATTATGCTTGCTGCATGTCGCGCCGCCGATCCGTGGTGCGATGACGCGCATGACCCCACCAGCATCGACCACGGCCTGTTCCAGCATCTTCAAGGCAGCCCCGTCAAAGCCGTCACTGATCATGACACCCATGATCCGGCCTTTGAAGCTGTCGGGCGGTGTCAACTGGATGCTCAGCGCGGGTGAGGCTGACAGATCCGTCTGTGTTGGCTGCGCCGCTGGGGCAGGGGCCGGCATGTCAGCAATCCCGAGCCTGTCGCATGCATCCTGCGCCAACCCTTCATCGATGTTGATCAGATGCGACACCATACGCGTGCGGATCGCTGGTTCGACGCATTTTGACAGCTCGAACACCAAGGCGGACAGGATGTGATCCTGTTCTGATGCGGATTGGCTGATGTAGAATTGCCGTGCCTGGCTATAGTGATCGGCAAAGCTTTCCGGGCGCAGGCGGACCTTTTCGCCGGTCACCGGCGCTTTGTAGCTGACGTAGCCTTCCAGCGGGTGTTCGCGCGGTCCTTCGCCCCAGCCATTGGGTTCGTAATTCACGCGGCCTTTGCGGTTGTTGGTCTGCATATGGCCATCTTGCTGATAGTTACTGACCGGGCAGCCTTTGGGCGCATTGATCGGCAATTTGGTGAAATTCGGCCCGCCAAGACGTTTCAGCTGCGTGTCGAGATACGAGAAATTCCTCCCCTGCAACAAAGGATCGTCGGTGAAGTCGATACCAGGGATCACATTGCTGGTGCAGAACGCAACCTGTTCGGTTTCAGCAAAGAAATTGTCCACTGCACGGTCCAGTTGCAAAGTGCCGATCAACTCGACAGGGCATTCTTCCTCAGGGATCAGTTTGGTCGGGTCAAGCACGTCAAAGGCAAATCCATCCGCGAAATCCTGATCGAACATCTGCACGCCCAGATCCCAGGTCGGGAAGTCGCCCCGGTCAATCGCATCCCACAGATCGCGCCGGTGCCGGTCGGGGTCAGCGCCATTGCTTTTGACAGCCTCGTCCCAAAGGACCGATTGCAGCCCCATACGCGGTTTCCAATGGAATTTGACAAAGGTGGACTTGCCGTCCGCCGTCACAAAACGGAAAGTATGGACGCCGAACCCTTCCATGGTGGTGAAGGATCGTGGGATCGTCCGGTCGGACATCTGCCACATCACCATATGCATCGCCTCTGGTGTCAGGGTGATGTAATCCCAGAAATTATCATGTGCTGATTGCGCTTGTGGGAAGTCACGGTCGGGGGCAGGTTTCAACGCATGCACTAGATCGGGGAATTTGATTGCATCCTGGATAAAGAACACCGGGATATTGTTCGCGACGATATCCCAATTGCCTTGGTCAGTATAGAATTTCACCGAAAACCCACGCACGTCGCGGGCTAGATCGGGCGAGCCTTTGCTGCCTGCCACGGTAGAAAAGCGCACGAAAACTTCGGTCTGCTTGCCTTCCATGGCAAAGGGGGCAGCTTGTGTTACATCGCCAAGCGCACGGGTGCAGGTAAAGGTGCCATGCGCGCCATAGCCGCGGGCATGGACCACCCGTTCCGGGATACGTTCATGGTCGAAATGAAAGATCTTTTCGCGCATAGCGAAATCTTCCAGCAATGCCGGGCCGGACGGACCAGCGCGCAGGGTGTTCTGGTTATCCGCAATGACAACGCCCTGAGCTGTGGTCAGGCGTTCTGTGCTGTCATTGGCGTGCTGATGCACTTCACCGCCTGCCCCTGTTTCAGAGATCAAGGCGTCAAGCGTGTCGGGCTGGCGGGGCGTATCGGTCATGGCGATATCCTTTGGTGCAGGGTGTAAAGGAACGAAGGGCGGGCCTGATGGCCCGCCCTTGCGATTGTCAGGCCTGTGTTTCGCCTTTGGCTTTGCCGCCCGTAGCCTCGGTCGCATGACCGATCACCCGTTTGGCAGCATCTGCGGTGCGATCCGCGATGACATCTCCGATGTTTTTGTCCTCAGGCAGCAAACCTTCGAGGTCGGCGCCAACATCCTTGATCTCGTCTTTGACATCGCTGACAGCGACTTTGGCAGCCGCCATCGCCTTGGCGCGTTCGTCGCGGTAAAGCGCCTGCGCATCGGCATAAAGCTGATCACTGGCGGCACCCATCGTGTCATCTTCGATCCTGGTATGCGGCAAAAGACCACCGATCGCGGCACCTGCGGCAACGGCCAAGGCCCCCACGACAAGCGGTTGGTCGTCAAAGAAACCCGACGCGGCACGGCTGCCCTTCTTCATCGCTTCCTGCGACGACTGACGTGCCTCGAATGCGGCATGGCGCGCGGCCAGCACGCGGGATTTTGCATCTTCGGACAGGTCTTCAAGACCATGCGACAACCGTTCTGTCAGGTCAGAGGCGGCGACACCGACGCGCGCGGCAGAGGCGCGGATCTTGTCCATCACATTCCCAGACGTCGTCGCAGACCCCGCCTGACGGCGGGCGGTATGATCTTGGTCATCGGCATGATTGCGGGCCCGGCCTGTGTCGTACCAATCGTATTGCGACTTGGTCTGATGTTGCGGTGTGGCCTTGCGCCCCTGTCCCAGAAACAGCCAAGCAAGGCCGACTGTGGTCATGACGACCGCGGTCGGATTGCGGGCAACGGTATCCGAGATCGTCCGCCCCAGTTCACCGCCCTGCGTGCGGACCATATTGCTCAGATCATTGACGATGGCATTGACAGAAAACTTGTCCTGCAGGTCATTGATCGTCTCGCTGAGTGCGGCGCGTTCATTGCTGATGTCGCGTTCAATCTCATCTGCGGTGCGTGTATTACTTGTCATGGAATGTTTCCTTTATGGCCGCTGCATCGCGTTGGACGTTGCGTGCGGTTCGGGTCGGCACAAAGCCGATCTGGTGAAGTTTTGACTTGGCGGTGGCAAAGACGATCAGCGCGATCACAAGAAACCCCACGCCGACGACAGCAGGTGCCCAATGCGGGGGCACTCCGGCCCAAATGGCGAAAGCGACAAGCGATGCCGCCGCGACGTTCAGACCTGTGATCGCAAGGACGAATGCGACACCCATCGCCGCGACGGACGCCCCGGCCTTCTTGAAGCTTTCGGCAACTTCAGCACGGGCAAGATCGGCCTCATTGCGGACAAGATTGCCGACATTGGTCATGATCGCCGACATCATCTCGCCCGTGGATTTTGGATTTTCATTGATCATGATGGCACTGTCGGCATCGGATGGGCGTTGGGGTTACCTTCATCCACGAATGTATTCACCTGCGCCTTTTTTCCGGCATAGTCGCGATCAGACGATCCATCCGCGTGATCGCGCGATGCCTTGGCAAAGCGGCTGGCCGCGAAGCCGAGCAGGGCTGCGCCGCTCAGAAACAGGATAGGGTTATCGCGCGCTACTTTGCTGGCCATCTGGACCATTTCGCCGAAATCCTTGTCGCGGATCTGGTCGGACGCATCGGCAAGACTGCTGGAAATCTGACCCAGCGTGCGTTCCTGCGCGGACCCGCTGCGCAATTCATCAGAGGCGCGGCGTAGGGCATCGGCGACACCTTTGACCTCACCGGCGACGTCAGATTTCGCATGATCGGCCTTGGCGCGCACCTCGGTGACGGCTTCATCAAACTTGTGCGATGCCGCATTTTTGATGTCTGAGGCAACGCTGCCGACAGTCGATTCAGCGCCTTCCTGATGGAAAGAAGACTTCGTATTTTGTTCGTTTGTCATTGGTTTGGCCTTTCCGGCAATAGAAGTGCGGCGGGTTGGTTCAAGAGGATTGGACCGCTGCATGGTTCAGTGTTCTGACGCTTGCGCGTCCTGCCCTAACAACACGCTGGCTGTTGAGCCGTTCCAAAGCTGTTCGTATGGATCGGCGGCTTTCAGCCTTGCCGCAGCACGTCGATGCGGAAACCGTCGAGGGCCTGCGATGTGATGGTCTGGCATCGGTCTGCCAGCCTGGCCGTCAGCCGGTCGGCAGCGGCAGCACCTTTGATCGCACCGCCCGTATCACCCAGCCAGTTCACCAGAATAATGTCACAGTCGGGCGCGCAATCTTCCTTGATCCGCACAGCGAGACCGGCATTTTCATCGTCGCTCAGGAAATACAGGACTTCGGACAGGATCACGACATCTAGGCGCTGGGCGGGCCAATCGGCAGGGGCGGCGCCCTGAATGAAATCCACATGCGGAAAAATCGTGCGTGCGCGTGCAGTGACAAGCGCGTCTGCCGTGCAATCCATCGCGATCAGATGATCGCAACGCGGTGCAAGATGGGCGGTCAGCGCGCCTGCGCCGCATCCCACCTCCAGCCCGCAGCGATAGCGCGCGCGGGGCAGGCTGGCAGCGGTCTGCGCAAATTTTCCCTGTTCATAGGGGCTCGCATGGGTGTTCCAGGGATCTTCTGCTGACGCATAAAGCGCTGCCAGATGGGCACTGACGTCAGGCGTCGGCAAGGAACACCTCCGGATGGTCAATAAAATGCATCTGCATCGCCGGGGACATCATGAAACCTTGGGGGTCGTCAGCGATCAATCTTGTCATCTGGCTGCGGTGACAGGCGATGGCTGCGGTTTTCGTAACCTGATGCGGTGCAGTGTCAAACTGCAGTATCATTGCGGGCAGTGGAATTTCCGTTTCGGTAAATCTGCCCCAGATCGGATAGCTCCAGAGTCTGACATCCGGGCGCTCTGCCGCTGCCTGCCGTGCAAGGGCCGCCGTGGCGACATGGTCCTGATGCGGATCGCCACGCCATGTCGTGAACAGGGCCGTCGCACCGATCGCGTCAATTGCCGCCAGAATCGCCTCAACCGCGGCGTCAGAGCCGGGCGGCGTGTCAGACACGCCGCAATCATGAAAGCCAAGATCGTGGAGCCTGATATCAGGGTGCAGGGTCTTGACCGCATCGCGCAGTTCCGCCGTGCGTATCTGGGCCAGCGCATCAGCATCCACGCTAGGCGATGACGGATGCGACAGGCGCCCGTCGGTGACCACCATGACCGCCACATTCCGCCCGGCCTGTGCCGCAGCGCAGAGCAATCCGCCACACCCAAGGCTTTCGTCATCGGGATGCGGTGCAAGCACCACAAGGCCGCCGGTGCCGATAATCTCATCAAGTTCCGCGAAAGGTGCGGTTGCGGCGCGGATCATCACTTCACTCAGCCGGAACATCAATTCGTCGCCCAGAAATCGCCGACCGGACTGTCATGATCCGCCAGCGCCATCGCCGCGCGATGCAAGGCAGCGTCTGGGGCTGCTTGGCGCAAATAGAACGACAGATCACGGCGGATCCGTTCAACAGGGTGGCCAGCAAAGAATGACACCGTGCCAAGCGCGCGGTCCATCTCTGCCATGGTTTCTGTTGCAGCATGTTCGACGACCAGCCGGGCAAGGACGGACTGGGTCGCCGTGCTGGCCCGCGCGCCCGGCATCTCGACCGCTTGTGCCGCTTTGCCGACCCAAAGCCGCGCGGTTTCACAGGCCATCACCCCCCGCGCAAAACGTGCCGCCTGATGCGGGTCCGAAAGCCGGTTCTGGGCGGCAAGAGTGCTGCGCATCTCTTCGACCAAGGCTTCGAATCCGCCAAGCTGGGCCGCCGCATAACGCCAGACGCCGCCATGAAAATGCGGCTCGCGGTGGTACTCATCCGGCCCGCCAAGGATCGCGGTATGGGCCAGCGTCAGACCGGAAGCATCGAAATCCCCCGATGCGGTGGCGCGCATGCCGCTGACCTGCCAGGGTGTCGCGTCGCAACGGGAAGGATCGTCTGCCGGTGCCACAACGAGCCGGGTGGCGCCATCGGCGGTCTTGCCGCTTAGCACCGCAAGCGACACAAGCCCCAGGCCAGAAGCAAACCGTTTTTGCCCGTCCAGCAGCACACGATCAGCGTCGATCCGGAATGTCACAGGCCGCGCGCCATCCGCCCCCCAGACGCCCATCAATGCGCCGCCGCGCAAGGCACGCGCGATGCAGGCTTGGGTGTCCGGTTCGCCATAGAGCATCACCAGTTTGACCGCGTTCACATGCCCTTCAAACAGGCGCGCGACGGCCAGATTGGCTCGTCCGAGCAGCCGCAGCACATCTACGCCATCGGCCACAGCACCGGCCTGCCAGCACAATCCGCAACCACCTAACGCCACCGAAAGCGGCGCTTGCAGCAATCCCGCGTTGTGCAGATCGTCGATATCGGCCGACAATGTCGTTTCGCCTTTGTCTGCCGCCGCCGCGCGGGCGGTGATCCGTGGGATAATCGCGCGCAGCGCTGCAACGCTGTCGGGGGCGGTGGAAAAGGATGCCAGCTTCATGGCGCAAGCCGCGCTTGGGCAACAAGCTGACGCAAAGCCGGTAGTTCGCGGGCCAGATCGCTTGGCCGCATACGGAGGGCTGACAGTGTTTTGGTGCTGTCTTCAATACTGGCCCAAAAAGCACCAAAGGTTTTGTCAGCGTGCTTTTTCTGCGTTTTTTTGTATGTAACGTCAAAATCACACAGCAGCCTGCCAATATCTCCCTTGGTCTCCCACGCCGCGCGCAAAGCCTTGCGCAGCATCGCGCGTCGCGCGGTGATTTCGGCAGGCAGCAATCTTTGATCGGCAAAACTGTTCTGGTCCGCGATGCGTGCTGTGATGGCATCAGCCATACCGCCACAGGCCCGTCCGTCCAGCCTGCACGACACGGTGACCAGCGGTGCATCGCTGTGCCGGACGCAAAGGTCGTGGCGTTCGACGAGGGCAGCAAAGGCGCGGTCTTCGCTGCAGGGCAACGGTGGCATCCCACCGATCGCACGGTAATCCGCCGCGCGTATGGCGAGGCTTGCACCCGACGCAAGCCCGTGGTGCGGCCAAGGGTTATGCGGGCGGGGATCAAGCCTTGCATCAAGCTCAATTGACAATGCGGTATAGGTGCTTTCCAGCGCGTCGGATTGCGCGATGCTCTTGGGCAGACGCGCTGCCTCGACCGGATCAGCCGCGATGCGGCCACACACCAGATGCGCCCCTTGGGCCAGCAGATCAAGATTGGCCTCGGCCCAGTCTGGTGCGACACGGCTGTCGGCATCGGTGGTCATCAGAACGGCATCAGGATGCGCCCAGCCCGCAGCAATCTCCAGCGCCATGCGGCGGGCCCAGCCTGCGGTCGCAATCTCTGCCCCGAAAGTTGCATCAACGACGATGCCGGTCAGGCCCAGCGCCTGCATCGCGCGGAATGCCGTCACTGCTGACGCGTCAGCGGAATTGTTGACCATCAAGACGATGCCCGATTGCGGGTAATCCGCCAGTGTCTGCGCCAGCGCACCGACACAGGCCGTGATCCGTTCGCTTTCGTTGCAAACCGGTATGGCAATGACGATCCGCGGGGGCTGGTCGAAATCGCCGCAGCGCAGAACGGCGTGTTGTGTCATCAGCATATGAGACAGGCTGATCGCCGCCAGCGGCCTGACCTTCGCCCGCGGCAGACCGCGCCGCGCGTCGATGTTGGCAGCGGTGGCTTGGGAAATCGGCGTCATAGCCGACCGCCGTGAGAGAGAGCAGACATCACGTTTCATTCCTGTTCGATGCGGGACGGTTGTGCGCCGCAGATTGAAAAAGCCGGAAGATAACTGATGAACGTGCCGGTTGCGGGTTTCGTTCCGGTGATATGGTGCCGGAGTCTCAGAACCCTTCCCAAAGGCCGGGTGTCGTGGCGAGTTCCAGCAGATTGCCATCAGGGTCGCGGAAATACAGGCTATGGCCGCCGCGTTTCCAGTCTGACGTCCCTTCGATTAGGACATCATGCTGTGCCAGTTGCGCGCGCCATGCGTCCAGGGTGTCAGGTGCAATTGCAAAGGCCATGTGGATTTGTCCCGATGCATCATGTGGCGGGATCAGGCCACCTCCGGTCTGGACGGGTTCTGTCGTGCCGCCCCGGATGAACAGCAAAAGAACGCTTTGCTGATTGACGCTATAGGCGCGCATCCGGTCATCTGCATGCAGCGGCGCGGGCAGCCCCATCACGCCTTCATAAAAACTGGCCGCCCGGTCCAGTTCGGCGACATAAAGGGCCGTTTCCAGGATCGATAAAAGCTGTGGCATGATCTATTCGTCACCCGTCGCATAGAGGTGCAGGATGCGGTTCTCGCAAATGCCACCGATGGCATCGAAGTCGCCGCCGCGCTGGAAATCCGCGATTTCCAGATGCGGAAAGACGAAGTACTTCGGCGCGACACGGGCCTTGGTGGCGGCAAAGACGACGCGGTCAATCCCCGCGAAGCGCATCGCGGACAGGCACATTTCGCAAGGTTGCAGGGTCGAGATCAGAACGCATCCGGTCAGGTCAGTAGCATCAAGAGCCTGTGCCGCCCGATGGATTGCGACCATTTCGGCATGTCGAGTCGGATCTGATTGCAGATGCACCTCGTTTTCAGCCTCTGCCACCACGCGACCGTTGTGCAATACGGTCGCAGCGATCCCGGATTTACCGGATTCGTTTTGCGCCGCTATGGCACGCGCAATCGCGTCCACCACAGCAGCATGTTCGGGACCTGTAATCCGGTCATCATGATTGAAATTGGCGGGCATCATGGCGCGACGCGCGACTGTGCCAATGCGTCACCGGATGCTTCGCCATGGCTCCCCATATCAGGCTGTTTGCCAGTCACCTGCGCACGAACGATGTTATAGGCAAAACTCAGCCCCGATGTCGTGGTCAGCCATATTTCAGCCCGCTCGGGTCGCAATCCCAGAATGCAGACCTGCGGATCATCCTTGCCGCCTTGGAACCAGCTGTCGGCAACAGGCGACCACAATTCATCGCGCAGGGCGGGGTCGTTGTTCTGCGCCAGCTGACCGTGGATAACGGCGTAGAGGCCCTTGCCGCTTTCCGCGACAACATAAGAGGCATCGCTGCCTGAATGTTCAACCGCTTCGGCCAGATCTGTATCGCGCGCTGTGATAAACCAGATCGTGGCATCACCATCGCGCAAGGCATGCGACATCGGCACCATGCGGGCAGCCCCGCTTTTGGTGCCAAGAAAGCCTGCATTGATCGCTGTCAGCCGTTCCCAGAATTGGGCAATCTCATCATTATTCATCTGAATTGTCCTTTCAGTTTCCTGCTCTGGAAACGCGTGGACAACAGAAGTGTTCCGACACCTGCATGCTGATGGGCTTTTTGACGCAGAGAGATGACGGGTCTGTCGTCTGTCTATCTTGCCAGATAGGATCCCCGGACATTGCTGTCTTCTGGTACGCCCATTTCGGCGATCGCATATTCGGATTTAAAACGCTTGTCACAGCCAGTGATATCCATACCACCGCCAAGAGACGTCGAGCTGCCGCTTTCAAAGTAGACGTTTGACCCCTTCATGGCACCGCCGGGCACAAAGTTCGGCGCCGCGCCGACGACACCGTTGACATTATCGCCACCCCAACCGCCCAGCGACAGGCTTTCCGTGCCAAACAGGTAAACACTATAGTCATCGCGCCCACAGGGGTCGACGCGCGGACCCCAGGTCACGCCACCTGACATTCTCAGGTTGCGCCCAAAGAAGAACACCTTGTCAAACTGCAGATTATACCCACCGCCAACGTGAATATCTCCGCTGGCGACCAGCGCGACGTTCGACGTGTCAACCAATCCCGGAAACGAGGCATCGCCATTGATCACGTAAATTGTATTCGGTTGCAGTTCATCTTGCTTGAATTGCCAGCTTTCGTTCTTGCGCACGACATTGGCCGAACCATCCGCGTTGAAGACAAAATCAGGCAGCAGATCGCCACTATAGGTCGATGGGTTGGCCGTCCAAAGAGCGGCCCAGAGCTCACTGCGCATCCGGTCCAGTTCGGGCAGGATCGTCGGCCTCATTGACCGTTCGACCATCAGTTGTTCGACAGGAACGTCATCCGATTCATAGCCATTGATCTGTATCTGGTTGCTATTGGCGGCCGAGAAACGCACATCCGGGCCCATCGTGCCGCCACCGCCTGTGGCGACGCCGTTTTGGCCATGAATGCAGATGGCGCCTTGCAGGTTGTTGCCACCCCCGGTCTGAATATTACCGGATGAAATGAACGCCGCGTCTTCGCATCCAGCGGTCCGGCCACCGCCGGGTACCTGGGCCGCGGCGGCGATTGCCGTCACATTGGTTTCCAGAAAATCAAACCCGACGAATTTCAGAAAATGGGTCGAGATCGCGTTGCCCCGTTGATCACCACGCGACGCATTGACCCGAACGGCATTCACGACCCCGCCTTCGATGAATTCGTCGGTTGTACGATCCCATGTCCCGAAAGTGATGTCTTGTGCCGTCAACGCATCTGACCCGCCCAGATTGATCGCCGCCAGATCAACGGCCATCTGCCTTGCGCGGTCAGGGTCAGAAATATGGGCCGCGGCGACCAGCGCGCTGGCATCGGCGGCGACCTGAAGCTGCGTGTTGACGCGCCAGCCATTGGCCTGATCCACAGCAAGCCCACCGATCATCAATGTGCCGACGATGGCGAACAGGCTGGTGGCTGTCCCGGCCCCATCGGTTTGCCACACAAAACGCCGAAGCTGACATCGCGCTTTTCGCAGCAGCCCGGTCTGCCCTGTCGCGCGCCGCATAAATTTATCCATCATTGCTTTCGACCCACATCGTGACATCAGCGCGGATCGATGCGTTCGACAGCAAGCCGCCGAATATGGCCACATCTTCGAACGGGATCGCAATCGTGGCGGTCACGAAGCCGTTGGCCTCCTGCACACTGGCCGTGGCATTTGGCGCTTTTGCGAAACGTGCGAGGATGCCTTCCTCGGCTTCATTCGCGGTCTTCTGGCCTAGCGCGACCTGGCGTGACGCATCGCGCGCAGCGACGAACATCAGGGATTGGTTGTGCATCAGCATCGTCGCATCGGTTATCAACACCATGAAGCTCATGATGACGGGGATCCAAAGCACATATTCAACAGTGACACTGCCATCTTCACGCCGCCAGAATGGCACCCGCGAGTCAAAAAGGCGCGACTTAACTAATTGTTTGTGCAATATAAAAAGCCCCGTTCCACATGCTTTCTCTTTAAGCTGGAACACTGATTAAAAATGAATGTGACTATCTTATATCAGTTGTAACACGACTGGTAAGGTTTTCTGACCTATGTGCCAGACAGGAGCGGTCACTTTTTGTCGCAGCGCCGGGGGCACACCGGGCGAAGCATCGCATCAATGCGCGGTGATCTCAGGGCCGCCCTACAAATTCAAAGCGAAAGCTCGTCTGCGCGCCAGCGGGCGGCGGCGGAAACGGAGCTGCCCGCCGGATATGGTCCAGCGCCATTTGGTCCAGCGCTGCCGATCCTGAGGATTGCGCAACGGCCACATCTGCCAAAGCGCCTGACCCGGCGACAGCAAAGCTGACCATGACAGTGCCGCGCGTCCGGGCGGTCTGACGCCGCAGCCGCGTGATCTGGCGCAGGACCTGTCCGGGGTAATTTGCCGCCGCCTGTCCGCCCGCCATATCCTGTGTGGGTGCCGCACCGGCGGCCACGGCCTGACCGCCCTGCTGCCCTTGGGCACTGCCCCGGTTGGCGTCAGTTTCCGCATTGCCCGCCGGGCGCGGTGGCGCAGCTTGCGCTCTTTGCTGTGGTCTCTGTGCTGGACGTGCGACCGGACGGATCGAGGTCGCCGGAGCAGGTTCCGTCGTGATGGCCGTTGCCACCTCGGGCGCGACATTTGATGCGGTCTCGGGGGGTGGTGCAGTCGCGCCGGTGACAGGGGGCGCTGTGGCGGTGGTTGGCGCGACCGGCACGGCCAGATCGGCTGTGTCAGACGATGGCAGGGTCAGGTTTGGCTGCGTTGCAGGCACCTGCACGGCGGGTTGTGCTGCGGGAACGACAGGCATTGACCCGGCCGCGAAATCCTCGAACGCAGCGCCGAGCGCTGCGATATCCGCTGTGCCGCCGCCGGACATTAGCACCGGTTCATCCTGCGGCGTGGCGATCAGCAGCACTGCGGCATGTAGCGCCCCTGACAGCGTCAGTGCTGCCGCACCACCAATCAGCGCGCGCATCCGGGTCATGGTGCCGCACTTTGTTGTGTCACCAGACGGATATCCCGCCCTGTGATGGCGCGCAGGTCAACGGCGATAGCGATCAGGGCACGCGCGGGCGCGTCCCGGTCGGGCAGGATGCGCAGCGGTGGGCCTTCAGGTTCGGTGACCTGCGCCACGGCGAAGTCAAAGAGTGTCACAGCATCGCCGCGCCACAGCAGCGTGCCATCGGCGCGCAGCACCAGCGCATCATCGGGGACCTTGGCATTGGGCAGGCTCGCATCAACCAAAGTGACGTCCCGGTCCACGGGCCGGGCGATCTGGCCTGCAACCAGAAAGAACACCAGCATCAGAAAGACGATATTGATCAGGGCAATCGTCGGTTCGGATTTGGTGCGGGGTTTGGCGGTCAGCCGCATCAGATCAGCCTCCGATCAGGCGCAGGGTCAGGTCAGGCACCGCCTGCACGATGACAAGCACATCGACGAGGTCCTGCGCAGACACACCGTCCGTGGCGACGATCAGGACCAGCGATACCTCTAACGCAGCCAGTGCGGTAGGCAGATCCGCCAGCGTCACATCAGCCACGTTCAGCCGCAGCCCATCAGGCTGCACCCGCAGGAATGCAGGCGCCGGGCCATCCAGCGGCGTCGCACCGCCTGTCGCTGTGATAAACGGCAGATCGCCATAGCGGCTGAAGGTCGAGGACAGCATGAAGAACAAGAGCAGCAGAAAGATCACATCGATCAGCGATGTCATCGACAGCCGCCGCCTGCGCCGTGCGGGTCTAGGCATGGGCCAGATCCGCCTTGCTGACAGCTATGTCGCGTGATGCGGTCAATCCGGGGCGCAGCGCCCCTTCGATCAGCGCTTCGGCCATCCGGCGTTCGCTGGCCATGCGGCCTTCAAACCATGACAGGATCGCGGATAACGGCATGGCCACGGCCAGCCCCGCCGCCGTTGTCATCAGCGCCACCCAGATCCCACCGGCCAGCACGGAAGGGTCCACATTCTGCCCCGCTTCCTGCATCGCGCGGAATGCGTCGATCATCCCCAGCACGGTGCCGAACAGCCCCAGCAAAGGGGCGGTCTGCGCCACAGTGTCAAGCAGACGGAACCCACTTTCCAGCCGGGCGAGCCGCCCTTCGGCAAAGGCATAAAGCCTCGCGCGCGCGTCTGTCGCCTTCAGGGCCAGCGCCAGAACTGACCCCAGGTGGCTTGGTGCGGCTCCGGCCAAGGCAACCGCGCGGGCGGGCTGGCCTGCATCCAATGCGGCCAATGCCGTCAGCAATGGCGCATGGCGCCCGACACCCGCCGCCGTAAATTGCCACAACTTCCACAGCACCACGGCCCCCGACAGCACTGACAGCGCAATAATCAGGGCGACCACCCAGCCGCCCAGATCGACAAAGCCCAGCAGAGCATCGCGCGCCTGATAGAGATGGATCATTGTAATACCTCAACATTTTCCACTGAGCCGGTGACGCGCAGGGCCTGCGCGCAGATCGTCTTATCCAGCGCTTCGCCTGTGCAACTGGCCACGCCATTGACCAGCACTTGCGCGATATCCGCGCAATCCTGCCCGGCCACATCGAACTGGCGTACCCGGCGCGTGCTTTGCGGCACCTCACCAAAATCGAACAGGGTCAGCGCCGCAACCCTGCCATCCTGATCGAACAGCACGGTTTCAAGCGACAAAGCCGACAGATCGGCCAATGTATTGTCCGCGACAAAGGTCAGCCGGCAGGCCTGCTCAACCGGGTCGAGCCGGTTGAGGTCGAGCGTAATCGTGCCCGCATCCTGTGCCGCCGCAGGTGTTGCGACGGCAAGGGCAAGGATCAGTGTCCTTACCATGTGATGGTCTTTGCCAGCGCGAGTTTGACGGTGCGCCCGCGGCCCTGATCGGATGACAGATTGTTGCGGTAATCGGCGTCAAACAGGTTTTCGACCGCAAGTTGCACCTCGAACCCGTCCAGCGCGCCGCTGTCCGGTGTCCAGGTCATGAACACATCCTGCATGGTGTAACCGTCATAGCTGGTGTCGGTGATCGCGCCCGTGCTTGTGCTGCGGCTGGATGTCGTGATGTCATCGACGAAAGTGCCGCGCCAGCCGAATTCCAGCCCCTGATCGGGCAACCGCCCACCGATCGTCAGCGCGACCGTATCGGCGGGTGCTGTGGAGAGCGTATAGCCGAAATCACGATCCGTCGCGCGGACAGTGGACACGGCCAGACGGCCGAAGACATCGTCATTTTCATAGCCCGCCTCAATCTCGGCCCCTTCAAATTCAGCCCGAGCAAGGTTGCGGAAAAACACCGTGTCACTGCCGGGCGTTGTTGTCACCAACCCGTCGATCTGGTTGCGGAAGGCAGTCAGTTTCAGTTGCAGATTGTCATTGCCGGTGAAAAGACCGTCGCGGTTATAGGTCAGGCCGAGTTCAACGTTCGTGGCCTCTTCCTTGTCCAGATCAAGTGCTGGGGCCTTGCTGCCGGTATAGGAATAAAGCTCATCCAATGTCGGCAGGCGTTCGGTGCGCGCGACCGAGCCGAAGACAGACAGATCATCGGTGACGTCATAAAGTGCGGCCAGCGACAGCGCCGTCGCGTCATCGGTCACATCGCCACTGCCGGGCACACCGGCACCCGCCTCGCGTTCGGCGAAATCGATCCGCGCGCCGGGGATAATCGTCAGCCGGTCACCGATCACGAATTCCGATTGCGCGTAAAGCCCGATCTTGCGGTCATTGCCTTCGGGGTGAAAGCCAAGCGGGCCAGCACTGTCGGCGACACGGTCCTGATGGGTCGCCTGCAGACCGAAGGTCAGGAAATTGCTCCACCCCGCGCCGGCGAAATCGGCGGTATTTTCGGCCTTCAGCATCGTGGTGCGATAGGCATAGGTGACGTCACAAAACACATTGTTGTTGCTCAGCGTCGGTGAACAGCGCTGCGGTGTGCCGGTGACAGACCGGGCATTCGATTGCTCGACATTGGTATCAGCATAGGACAATTGCACACGCGGGTTGAACCAGCCGCCGCTTTGATTGTCCCATTCGACATTGAATGTATCGTCAGTGACCGTGCGATCCACCCGACCGAAGAGATCATCGATGGTCATGCTGCCAAAGGCGGGGTTATTGCCGCCTGCCGTCTGCACCAAAGCCGCGTTATCGGCATCTGAGGAAAACCGTTGCGCCGACAGACGCAGGGTCTGCGTGTCATTCAGCTGGAATGTCCCTTTGAGCAGGGTGGAGGGGGCTTCAAATTCGCTACCCTGCACGTCATTGCCCGCACCATCCTGATAATCATCGGACGAACGATAGCCCAAAGCGGCCAGAAACTCGGCACCTTCCGTCGGACGCGCAGCATAGATCAGCGACCCCATCTGGCCGTCACCATTGCTGTCATAGCCATATTTCAGCCGCAACGCGCCGCTGCCGCCTTCAGAGATGAAGTCACTGGCATCCTTGGTCTCAAAGTTCACAACGCCGCCGACAGCCCCAGAGCCATAAAGCGTGGCTGACCCCGGCCCGCGCAACACCTCGACCCGGCGATAAAGTTCGGGGTCAGAGAAAAACGACCCCAGCCGGTATTGTTCATAGAATTTCGGCACGCCGTCCACATTGACGATGATCCGCGCCTCGGAGGCGGATTGTTCGGTCGCCCCGATCCCGCGGATATTGAACGCATAGCCCAAAGGCCGGTCCGACCCGGCGGTCTGCGCGCCCGGCACATTGCGCAGCATCTGCCCGACATTGGCGGCCTGTTCACGGTCGATATCATCCTGATCCAGCACGCTGACTGCCTGTGGCGTATCAATCGCGACCTTCTGCTGGCCTGCGCCAAAGATCAGCCGCCCCAGAAAGGTGCTGCCATCAAAATCGGCCTGTTGCGCGCTTGCCGCCCCTGCCGATAGAATCGCTGTTGTCATCAGCAGGCAGGTCAATCCCAGCCTGCGCGGGCGCATGCGCAATGTCATATCCGAACTCTCCATTCCATTATATTTGATTTTTGGCTGGCTGTCCGGCTGGCGCGTCGCAAGGTCTTGACCCCCGACGAAAGCCGCTCTAAGCAACCTGACAGAAATAGTCAAGTATGCGTCAGATCTTCCAGCCATGCCATTTCAGGCAACGCCAGATCCGGGACCTGGTGCTTCCACGCCCGCCACAATGGCGGGCCTAACGGAGGTAACCCCATGATTCTATCCCCCAGCCGCGCCGAAGCCATTGCCGCCGCGCGCGCCGATAAACCCAAAATGCGCGAACGTGACTTGGCTGAAAGCCTTGGCATCCGCGAGGCGGAAATCCTGGCCGCCGATCTGGGCCACGGCGTGCGCCGCATTGTGGCGGACCCTGCGCAATTGCTGCCACGGGTCGAAGCTTTGGGCGATGTCATGGCGCTGACCCGCAATGACCATTGCGTGCATGAACGGCGCGGCATCTATACCGGGTTTCACGCGGGGGCTCATGCGGCGATGGTGCTGGGCGATGATATCGACCTGCGGATTTTCCCGCGCCATTGGGTCCATGCTTTCGCGGTGGAACGCGCCGGGGCCGATGGCACCAAACGCAGCTTGCAAGTGTTTGATGCCGCAGGGGATGCGGTGCATAAGATCCACCTTGGGCCAGACTCCGACATCGCGGCTTTTGATGCTTTGGTCGCTGATCTGGCCCTCGCCGATGACGCGCCTTTTGATCTGGACCCCCGCGCCATCGTTGAACCTGTCCGCGTGAACGTGGACAAACTGGACGAGCTGCGCAGCCATTGGGTCGCCATGACCGATACCCATCAATTCGTTCCGCTGACCAAAAGGCTGAATTTCGACCGGCTTGGCGCGAACCGGTCCATCGGCGCGCCTTGGGCCGTGCAATTGCCGGTCACCGCGCTGGAGGATGCCCTGCATCAGGCCGCAGCACGGGCCTTGCAGATCATGATCTTTGTCGGCAATCGCGGCTGTATCCAGATCCATTCCGGCACCGTGCAGCGTCTCGAACCGATGGGTCCGTGGTTCAATGTGCTCGACCCGCGTTTCAACCTGCATCTGCGCGCTGACAAAGTGGCCGAGGTCTGGCTGGTGCGCAAACCCAGCAAACGCGGTGACGCAATCTCGGTCGAGGCGTTTGATGCCGATGGCCAATTGATCCTGCAAATCTTTGGCAAACGCGCCGAGGCCGCGACCGATACCAAAGGCTGGGATCAATTGGCTGATACTTTGGCAGGCGGGGTCATGGCATGATCCGGTATGCCATTCTTGCCGCAGCCCTGACGCTCGCCCCTGCCGCTTATGCTGACAGCCCCAGCCGCGTGATCGCGGCGGGTGGGTCGGTTGCAGAAATCATCCATGCGCTTGGTGCCAGCGACCGGCTGATCGCGCGCGATACGACCTCAACCTATCCAGAGATTGTCGAAGCCTTGCCTGATATCGGCTATGTCCGCGCCCTGTCTGCCGAAAACCTGATCGCGATGGACCCCGATATGATCATCGCCGAACATGACGCCGGGCCGCCCGAAGTGCTTGATGTGCTGAACCGCACCGGCATTCCGCTGGTGATGGTGCCGCAAGCACTCGACCCCGATGGGGTCGGTACCAAGATCGCCGCCGTGGCCGAAGCGCTCGCCCTGCCCGAGGCCGGACAGGCGTTGCAAGATTCTGTCGCGGCCAAACTGGCAGAGGCGCGCGCCGCAGGGGATGCCTTGCCCGAGGCCCCCCGTGTGATGTTCATCCTGTCGATGCAGGGCGGGCGCTTGCTGGTCGGCGGCGCGGGATCATCAGCCGCGGCAATGATCGAACTCGCCGGTGGGATCAATGCCGTGACCGATCTGGACGGCTACAAACCCCTGACCGATGAGGCAGCGATTGCCGCCGCCCCCGATCTGATCCTGATGATGGATCGCGGTGGCGATCATGAAGTGTCGTTGGCCGATATCACCGCTCATCCCGCACTCCGGCTGACCAATGCCGGTGCGGAAGGGCGCGTCGTGACGATGGATGGCCTTTACCTGCTGGGCTTTGGCCCGCGCACGGGCGAGGCCGCGTTGGAGCTGACCGCGCATTTCCGCGCGCTGACAGCACAGAGTGACGGCTGATGGTCGCGATTGATTTCAGCGCCGCCCTGCCCGGCGACCGCAGCCCGCGCGCAAGGCTGGTGGCTTATGGCTTGGCCGTGCTCTTGGTGATCACCTGCCTGCTGAGCCTGTCGCATGGCGCATCGGGTGTGCATCTTGGTGATCTGCTGCAAGCCTGGTGGTCGGGCGCGGCTTTGCCGGACCGCGACAGGCTGATCCTGTGGGAAATCCGCCTGCCCCGGATGCTGACCGGCGTGCTGGTCGGCGCATCTTTGGCTGTGGGCGGCGCTGTCATGCAAGGCCTGTTCCGCAATCCGCTTGCCGATCCGGGGTTGGTCGGTGTGGGTGCAGGCGCAGGTCTGGGTGCCGTGCTGGCGATCGTGCTGGGCGGGTTCGCCCCGGCTTGGGTCGTGGCAACACTTGGCTGGCAGATGGTGCCGGTGGCGGCTTTTCTGGGCGGCTGGATCTCGACACTGGTGCTTTACCGCGTCTCCACCCGCGCCGGGCGGACATCGACGGCGACCATGCTGCTGGCAGGGATCGCTTTGGGCGCTTTGGCGGGGGCGGCGACCGGCATTCTGGTCTATATCGCCGATGACCGGCAATTGCGCGATCTGACCTTTTGGGGGCTGGGGTCGCTGGGCGGCGCGTCATGGCCCAAGATTGCGGCGGCAGGTCCGGTGATGCTGCTGGCGCTGGTCGCTGCACCTTTCCTTTCGCGTGGGCTGAACGGGTTGTCACTGGGCGAGGCTGCGGCGCATCACATTGGCCTTCCGGTGCAGCAGGTCAAGCATGTGGCGATCCTGACCGTCGCTGCCGCAACCGGAGCCGCCGTCGCCGTGTCCGGCGGCATCGGCTTTATCGGCATCGTCGTGCCGCATCTGCTGCGGCTGGCGACCGGGCCGGACCACCGCTATCTGCTGGTCAATGCCGCCTTGCTGGGGGCGATCCTTTTGCTGCTGGCCGATCTGATCGCGCGCAGTATCATTACGCCTGCGGAATTACCCATCGGGATCGTCACCGCCGTCATCGGCGCGCCGGTGTTCCTGTGGATTCTGCTGCGCCGCCGTGGCTTGGTGGATATGTGATGCTGACGATCCGGAACCTGCAAGTGGCGCTTGGCCGCAATCCGGTCCTGCACGGGATCGACACCAGCGCCGCCCCCGGCCGCATCATCGCGGTGATCGGGCCGAATGGGTCGGGCAAAACAACACTGCTGCGTGCGATTTCCGGTGATGTACCCTATCATGGCCAGATCGCGCTGGATGGTCAGGATCTCGCGAAACTCAAACCTTGGGAATTGGCCGCAAGGCGCGGGGTGCTGCCGCAGGCAGCAACGCTCGCCTTTCCGTTTACCGTGGCCGAGGTGGTGCGGCTGGGGCTGACCAGCGGCACGCAAGCGGACCGGACCGACCTGATCGCCCGCGCCTTGGCCGAGGTTGATCTGACCGGCTTTTCCGGGCGCTATTATCAGGAGCTTTCCGGTGGGCAGCAGGCACGTGTGCAACTGGCGCGCGTGCGGGTGCAGGTCTGGGACCCGGTGCAGAATGGCACCGCACGCTGGCTGTTTCTGGATGAGCCGGTGGCAAGCCTTGATATCGCGCATCAGATCGGGGTCATGCGGGTGCTGCGGCGCTTTGCCGATGCCGGCGGCGGGGTTGTGATGGTGCTGCATGATCTGAACCTTGCCGCGATGGTCGCCGATGATATCTGGCTGATCCATGACGGCAAATTGCTCGATTCAGGTCCGCCTGCGCGCGTGATCGGCGGGCCGGGGCTGGCGCGGGCCTATGGCTGTGCGATCACAGCCAACCAACTTCCGCCTGCTGCGGCGACATTCGTGCTGCCGCATGGCCTCTGGGGGTGAGCAGGGCGCCGTCAGACTTCACTTCGTGTCACATGCATCATAGGGTTGTCTTACGCCTTGCCATTTCGGGCGCACCAAAGCCGTCCGATTGAGGGAGCAGGATCAGTGACACGACGACGCAATGTTTTGGGACAAACCATAGCGTTAAAGCTGGAGGCCGCCATTATCGCAGGCGAACTGGCGGCGGGAACCCATCTTGATGAAATGTCGCTGGCGGACCGCTATGAGGTATCGCGCACCCCCGTCCGCGAAGCCCTGCAAATCCTTGTTTCGCGGGCTCTGGTGACGCGCATCCCGTTTCGCGGCACAGTTGTGACCGAGATCACCCGCGACCGGATCAACGAATTGTTCGAGGCGATGGGCGAGGTCGAGGCGCTTTGTGGTCGTTTTGCCGCCGAGCGGATGAGCATGGAAGAAAGGGTCACGCTGCAGGCCTTACATGAAGACATGGGCCGCCTTGTGCTGGGCGACGATGTGGCGGCCTACGAACAGGCGAATACAGCGTTTCACCAATTGATCTACCGCGGCGCACGCAACAGCGAATTTCAGGCGATTGCAGAGGCGATGCGCCTGAAACTGGCGCCTTTCCGGCGGCGGCAGCTGGCGGATGAAACCCGCATTCCGCGTTCGCACCGTGAACATTTCCAGATTGTCGAGGCGGTGATGGAACGCAACGGCCCTGCCGCCGACAAGGCCCTGCGCCGGCATCTGACCAGCGCGGCGAAAGCGATGCTCTTGCATTGGCCGGACAAAGATCCGGTCAAGCAAAAGCAGAAAGAAGCATTCGGACCGATGTGATCAGCAGGAATACCGCAAAGGCCCTTTTGATCCAGACAGGTTCCAATGCATGGGCGATCCTTGCGCCCAGCGGTGCGCAAGTGATCGACAGCGGCAGGATCAGCGCAACCGCGGCAAAGTTCACATAGCCCAGCGAAAACGGCGGTCTGCCATCAACGCCCAGACCGGCCACGATCATCGCCAGCGACGCAGGCACGCCGATCACCAGCCCCAGGGCTGCTGCCGTGCCAACCGCGCGATGTACCGGCACCGAAAACGCAGTCAGCAATGGCACACCCAAGGTCCCCGACCCGATCCCCATCATCGCCGAGATCAGACCGACAGCGCCGGCCATCGCCGGTTGCACGCCGTGTTTTGCGGGCAGGGCAGAGGCAAGGATACGGGTTTTGGGCCGCGCCATATTCCAGGCGACCAGCAGGGCGATGATCCCGAACAAAGCCAGCAGCGCGCGACCGGAAACTACTCCGGCCAGCGCGCCACCCGCCAGCGCCCCAATCGCCATGAACGGTGCCCAGAGCCGCAGAATGCCGATATCGACCGCACCACGCGCGTGATGCGCCTTGGCCGAGGAATAGGCCGTGGCGGCGACGGTCACCAAAGATGTAGCAACCGCGATCTGCATCCCCAGCCCCGCAGGCAGGCCCAGCCAGCCAAAGACCCAGAACAGGACCGGCACGATGACGATCCCGCCACCGACACCCAATAACCCTGACAAGACACCCGCCACAGCACCCGTCGCCATCACCCCCAGTATCAGGGGGATCATTTCTGCCCAGTTCAGATCCATCATCAAAACCCAAGCGCTGCGCCGTCAGAACGCGGATCGGCGGCAACCTCGATCACGCCATCCGGCCAGACCGCGACGCCGCCCGCATGCCCGGCAAGATCGCTATAACCGGGGATGATCTCGACCTCATGCCCTGCCGAGCGCAGTGCGGCTACCAGTGCGGGGTCAAAGCGGTCTTCCAGCTTCAGGCTGGTCGTCGCATCGCCCCATGTCTTGCCCAGCAACCAACGCGGCGCGGTAATCGCCTGCTGTAAATCCTGTCCGAACAGCGCATATCGACTGAACAATGCCGCCTGCGTCTGCGGCTGCCCTTCGCCGCCCATCGTGCCATAGGCGAGCACCCGCCCGTCATTCAACTGCGCCAAAGCAGGATTCAGCGTGTGGAACGGGCGGGCATGCGGGCGCAATTGGTTCGGCCCTGCGGTCAGGCTGAAACCAGCGCCACGGTTCTGGAAGAACACGCCGGTGTCGGGGCAGACTAGGCCCGATCCAAATTCCCAGAACACCGATTGGATGAAACTGACGACACAGCCGTCCTTGTCTGCGGCACCCATCCAGATCGTATCGCCGGGTTTGGCGACTTCAGGCCATGGGCGCGCTTTTGCAGGATCGATCTGTCCCACCAATGAATCCAGCTTGGCCGGGAGGAGCCAGTCCTGCGCCGGACCTGCCATATGATCAGGATCACCCAATTCTGCGTTGCGTTGCAGGAAGGCCAGTTTTGTTGCCTCGATCAAGCCGTGCAGATGGGCAAAACCTTCTGCCTCGGTCACGCCCAGCCGGTCGAAAAGCGCAAGGATCATCAGCGATGACACGCCTTGTG
Organism: Yoonia sp. 67-2; assembly: GCF_035117555.1. Taxonomy (NCBI): domain Bacteria; kingdom Pseudomonadati; phylum Pseudomonadota; class Alphaproteobacteria; order Rhodobacterales; family Paracoccaceae; genus Yoonia; species Yoonia sp. 67-2. The sequence goes on along the minus strand of NZ_JAYKPK010000011.1, from coordinate 96,003 downwards.
TTGGCGGATTGCTATTGAACAAACGCCCTGCGCTGATTTGCGTGGTCAGCGGCGGGGCGACATCCGCCTTGAAACTGGCGAAGTCGTCACTGCGCAGCGGGCTGCCTGCCTGTTCCAGAAACGCCGCATGGGTCTGCGCCAGATCGCCACGATAGTAATCATCCAAACCCGCCTCGGCCAGTCGCGCCAGCGTCTGCGACAGCGCGGTCTGCACCAGACGGTGCCCCGCCTTGGGGGCCACGCCGTCATGCAGAAATGTCGCGGCAAATCCTGGCACATCGCGCAGACCGTCAAGTTTTTCTCGCGTCGTGCGCGCTTGGTTCTCGGTCACCGCCACACCGTCGCGCGCCAAAGCAATCGCCGGGGCCAGCAGATCGGCCAGCGGCAGCCGGTTGCCTTTGGGGCATAATTTCAATGCCTCTGCCCAGCCCGCAATCGTGCCCGGTACGGTCAATGCGGCCAACGGCCCGCGCGCAGGCAAAGCATCGGTAATCCCATGATCCGCATACCAATCGACCGAGGCCAGCCCTGCCGCGCGCCCGCAGCCTGCGACGGCGACGGGGGCTTGGCCCGGACGGTGGATGATCCAGAATCCGTCCCCGCCGATCCCGTTCATATGCGGATAGGCGACGGCGATTGTGGCGGCAGCGGCGACCATCGCCTCCACCGCGCTTCCACCGGCGGCCAGAATATCACGCCCGGCAAGGGCGGCGGCGCGGTGCGGTGCGGAAAACCCGCCGTTGAAACCATAAGCAGAGCTTAGCATCTTACCATCCTATCGCATTGGGCAGCCATGTCGCGAGACCTGGCATGAAAAACACCATGATCAATGCAATGAATTGCAGACCGATGAAAGGGATAGCGCCTTTGTAGATATCCATCGTGGTTACACCGGCAGGCGCCACACCTTTGAGAAAGAACAAAGACCAGCCGAAGGGTGGCGTCAGGAAACTGGTCTGCAGGTTCAGACAGATCAGAATGCCCAGCCAGACCGGATCAACACCCGCCTGCATGAAGAACGGCAGAAACAACGGCAGGGCGATATAGCTGATCTCGATCCATTCCAGAAAGAAACCCAGCACGAAGATCAACAGCATCAGGAATACCAGCGCGCCGGTGACGCCACCGGGGACCCAGTCGAACATCCGCTCGACCAGACCTTCACCTCCCAAACCGCGAAAGGCCAAGCCAAAGACCTGCGCGCAGATCAGGATGAAGAACACCATGGCCGAGATGAGCAGGGTGGAGCGTGCGACAGCAAACAGCATCGCGCCGGTCAGCCTGCCGGATAGTGCGACAAAGGCCAAGGCACCGACAGCGCCCATGGATGCTGCCTCGGTCGGGGCGGCGATGCCGCCGATGATGCTGCCCAAGACTGCGATGACCAGACCGACGGGTGGGCCAACGACCAGCACGACCTTGCGCAGCAGTGCCATGGGCGACAGCGCCCGGCGTTCATCGACCGGGATCGGCGGCATCGATCCGGGCACCAGCCAGGCATAGCCAAGGATCGCCACGACATAGACCCCCGCCAATGTCAGCCCGGGGATCAGGGCTGCGGCAAACATCGTGCCCACGGATTCCTGCAAGATATCGGCGAGCAGGATCAACACCAGCGATGGCGGAATGATCTGCCCCAAGGTGCCGGAGGCCGCGATCATCCCTGTCGCGACGGTCTTGGAATAGCCGCGCCGCAACAGGGTCGGCAATGTCAGCAACCCCATCGTGACGATTGTGGCCCCGACGATTCCGGTCGCTGCCCCGAGCAACACACCGACAAAGATGATCGCCACACCCATGCCACCTTGGATATTGCCGAACAGATGACCGACGACATCGATCAATTCCTCGGCCAACTTGGATTTTTCCAGCATGACCCCCATGAACACGAAAAGCGGGATCGCCATCAATGTGTAATTCGTGACCACGCCATAGACGCGCGACGGCAGCAGGTTGAACAGCGACGATCCAAAGCCAAGATAGCCGAAAAAGAACGCCGATCCGGCCAGCGCGATCCCGACCGGGATGCCGATCATCAGCAACACGAAAAAGGCAGCGATCATCGCGATCGCCAGAAGTTCCATAGGAGACATGAGATTTACCTTGAATGCGGATATTTAAGCCGGGTCGCGCGGCGGCAGCGCAAAAGCGTGACGCAGCACATGCGCCACGCCTTGCAAGGTCAGCAGGGCAAACCCCAGCGGGATCATCGCCTTGAGCAGATAGCGAAACGGCAGACCGCCGGGATTGGGCGATCCTTCGCCGCGCGTGTAGGACATGCCGACCCAGCCCCATGAAAGTTTGACCAGCAAAACGCCCAATGCGATGATCAGCAGCCCGCCGATGATCTCAACGATCCGCTGGAGCTGCGGTGAGAAATGCTCATAAAGCACATCTACCCGCACCTGTTCACCCGAAAACAAGGCATAGGACATGCCAAACAGCGCGATGGGCGAAATCAGATGCCATTGCAGTTCCTGCGCCCAGACGGCGCCAGTATCGAACAGGTAGCGGGCGAAAACATCACCCGCCACCAGCAGCACCAGCGCCAGACAAAGCCAGGCCGCAATAATGCCGAACAGCCTGACAATCTGCTCAAGCCCCAGAACAAAACGCAAGACGGCCGGTGCCATTTGGGTCAAAACTCCAGAATGTTGTTGAACCACGACACTTCGCTGATCTTCGCCCAGCCATCGTGATCGGCTTTGAAGGCGAAGTAGCTGTCATGCACTTTGCGGGTGATCTCGGAATTATTCGCCTCGGTTTCCAATGTATCCAGCGTGGCTTCGCGCAGGGCGGCGATCACCTCGGCGGGCAGGGGGGCTGCGGTGACGCCCTCATTGGTGACCAGATCGGTCAGCGCGGCACCATTCACCGATTCTGACCACAGCAGGCTGTCGAGACAGGCAGCTTGGCTGGCTTGCCGCACGATCATCTGCAGATCTTCGGGCAGGCTGTCCCATGCAGCTTTGGAGATCAGCAATTCACCTGTCGTTGCCGGTTCGTGCCAGCCCGAGGTGTGATAGAATTTCGCCGCCTGATGCAGACCCAAGGCACGGTCCTGATAAGGCCCGACAAATTCCGCCGCATCAATCACGCCGCGTTCGAGGGCGGGGAAAATCTCACCCCCCGGCAGCAAGCGGGTATCGACGCCGAGCGAGGCATAAACACGACCAGCCAGCCCCGGAATGCGCATCCGCAGCCCGTTCAACTGGCTCAGCGATTCCACAGGTTCGCGGAACCAGCCTGTCATCTGCACGCCGGTCGAATTCATCGGGAAAGCAACAAGGCCGAAAGGCTCATAGACTTCCTGCCACAATTCCAGCCCGCCACCGTGAAACAGCCAGGCCATATGACCCATGAACGACATACCAAACGGCACAGTCGTGAAATATTGCGCGGCAAAGACGTTGCCGGACCAGAAATAGCTGTTGGAGGCGTTCATCTCGACCACGCCCTGCTGGACGGCATCAAAGCCTTCAAAGGCGGGGATCAACTCACCTGCACCGTAATGTTCGATGCTCAACCGTCCACCGGACATGATCCGGATTTTCTCGATCATATCTGTCGGGCTGCCGGGGCCGACCGAATAGAACGGCGCGGTCGGGCCATAGCTGTTGGTCATGCGCCAGTTGAAACTGTCCTGCGCGCGGGCAATTGTCGGGGCGGTGATACCAGCGCCTGCAACAAGGGCAGAGGCGGAAAGAAACTTGCGTCGGTCCACGGTGACGTCCTTTCTGATGATCAAGAAACATGCTGCACGGCAGCGGCGTGTCTCGAACGCTAGGTCAGCCGGTTGAACCTGTCCTGAAACTGAAAAGAACTTTTCTGCCCTGCGGCATGATTGTATACAATTTGTGCAAGCAGATGAGGATTGAACACATTGTGGGCATCCGAAAACTGATGATGCTGTGGTTCGCAGATGCGTTTCATGCCATTTCGAGTCACGTGATGACGCATGCAGCACGGGTAAGCTGACACCTCACTGGGACCATTCTGCCGCCTGCTCCGCGGACAGCCAGAACAAACCAGCCTATCGGCTTCATCGACTCGCTGCGCAGCGCCGCGTGACGCTACCCTTGTCGTGCGCTGCCGGGGGGTGCCAGAGTGTCCGCAGCTGTACCGTCGTTTCGGGCCTGCATCCAGTTGTGGGTCAACAGGATGATGATCAGGATCGCACCGGCAATCTCCACCATCAGGTCCGGCCAGAACAGGGCGACCACACCCGGCAGCAACAGCACACGCACCCAGATTGCCATGGGCCGCCACAGAAAACCTTCCAGCAAGGCGGCAAAGGCGACCAGACCAAGAATGGCGATGGCCCCGCTCCACAGCACCAAGGGCAACGGACCGCCAAGGATGATTTCCTCATTGAACACCATAAACAAGGGGATCAGATACAGCCCCTTGGCATATTTCCAGGCCTGAATGCTGGTTTCCATCGGTTTGGACCCCGCAATCGCCGCACCTGCAAAACCGGCAAGGGCCACGGGCGGTGTCACGTTGCTGTCCTGCGAATACCAGAACACGACCAGATGCGCGATCAGCAGCGGCACGCCGAATTCATTGGTCAGCGCAGGGCCGACAAGAATGATCAACACGATATAGGCCGCGGTGACGGGCAGGCCCATGCCCAGGATCAGGCTGGCGATCAGCACCAAAAGCAGTGCCAGCACCAGATTGCCACCCGAAAACGCGATCATCATGGCCGAGAATTTCAGACCAAGCCCGGTCAACCCGACGATGCCGACGATAATCCCCGCGACAGCACAGGCCATGGACACAGCAACCGCATTGCGCGCGCCCAGTTCCAGCGCATTCAGTGTCAACACGATCCCCCGACGGCACATCGCGACAAAGCCGCCAGCACTGGGGTCATTGGCCGCGAAACTCCACAGCGCGCGCGCCGCGGCCGCAGCCATGACCGACAGGATTGCATAGAACCCGACCCGCATCGGCGAATAGCCCGCAACCAAAAGAACGACCAATGCCACAAGCGGCAAAAGGAAATGCCAGCCTTCGGCTAGAACCTCGCGGACGCGCGGCAGCTCACTTGCCGGCAGCCCTGTCATGCCTTGCTTTACAGCGGCGATATGGACCAACAGATAGACCACGCCAAAATACAAAAATGCCGGAAAGATCGACACCAGCACAATGTCGACATAAGGCACCTGCGTGAACTCCGACATCAGGAAGGCACCGGCCCCCATCAGCGGCGGCATGATTTGCCCGCCGGTCGAGGCAGCAGCTTCGATCCCGCCCGCTTGCGCCGGGCGATAGCCCAGCTTTTTCATCAGCGGGATGGTGAAAGCACCCGTGGTGACCACATTTGCGATCGCAGAGCCTGAAATCGACCCCATCCCTGCCGAGGCAATGACCGCCGCCTTGGCCGGGCCGCCGCGCTGACGGCCTGTCGCAGCATAGGCAAGGTCAATGAAAAACTTGCCCGCGCCGGTGGCTTCCAGAAACGCGCCGAACAGCACGAAGATGAACACGAATGTCGCAGCCACACCCAGCGGCAGGCCAAAGATCCCTTCCGCCCCCAGTGTCATCTGGCTGGCGACACGGTCCAGCGAATAGCCACGGTGGTTCAGGATACCGGGCATCCAATCGGCCAGAAACGGCAATTCGCCCCTGCTGCCTGCAAAGGCATAGGCAAGGAAGAACACGCCGATGATCGTCATGCCAAGGCCGACAGCCCGGCGCGCGCCTTCCAACACGACGATGATCGTCAGAATACCCATCCAGATATCGATCTGACGCGGGAAAATCTGGTTGGCGATTGTCTCGATATTCATCGGCAACCACGCCCCGACCGCGATGCCGCACAGGATCAATACGCCATCAATGGCCCAGCCCAGCGGGCCGCGTGGCTGCTGATTGCCAAAGGCCGGATAGATCAGAAAACACAAGACCAGAATGAAACCAAGGTGAATGGGTCGTTGAAAGAAAAGGCCCAAAGGTTGCACACCAGCGGCATAAAGCTGGAACAGCGACAGCGCGATCCCGACGACAGCAATGGCGCGCAGCACAAACCAGGGTGCCGGGGCGACCTGCGATGGGGTGTCAGTATCCGTGGTCATTTATCGGTGTTCCCTGTCAAAGTAATCGTGACGCGTTCGCGCGCCGCTACTGCCGAGAGAGAGATGACATCATCCCCCACCCGAAGCCGGTGATCAACTGCCCCGGCACCGGGGCGCAGCACATAGGCATTCCCGATGACGCTTTCGTCAATATCAAGGATGAAATAGCCACCCTGCCCATCTGACACCTGCCGCCCGCGACCGGGGATGTGATCCAGCCCCGCCGCAAAATCCGGCAGATGCGCCCAGACCAGCACCATAGCGCCATCCCGGTTCTCATAACAATCCGACACCTCAAAGCCGCGCACGGAATGATGCCACAAGACGCACCAGCCGCTGCCTTCCGGGACCGAAAAGCGTGCAATTTCGCTGCCGTCATCACGCGTCGCGATCAGCGCATCGGCCATCGCGGAAACAGGTGCCAGAAAAAGAAGGAGGGCGCAAAGCCCTCCTCCAATCCTCAGGATCATTGCAGCAGACGGTCCGGGATTTCGGCCCCTGCTTCTTCGTAGTAACGCACAGCGCCGGGATGCAGCGGCACAGGTGTTGCTGTCATGGTGAATTCAACCGTGGTTTCATTCGCCGCCGGATGCACCGCTTGCAGATCGGCGATGTTGTCGAACATCGCCTTGGTCAGCGCATAAGCCAGATCATCGGACATCTCGGATGACACTGTCAGCACATTGGGAATGGCCAGAACGGCGGTGTCTTCATCCACACCGGTATAGCTGCCGCCGGGCAGGGTGGTCAGCGCGAAAGTCGGATCAGCCTCCATCGCATTGGCCAGTTCTTCCTCGGTCAAGGTGATCATGACAATATCCTGCGTCGTCGCAAGGTTCAGGATCGACGAGGTCGGCGCGCCGACAGACCAAAAGCCCACATCGATATCGCCATTGCTCAATGCATCGGCGGTTTCGTTGAAGTTCAGGCGCTGTTCGTCGATATCATCATAGGTGATGCCGTTGGATTGCAGGATCGCGGCGGTATTGACCTCGGTCCCGGAACCCGGCGCACCGATTGACACGCGCTTGCCGACGATATCAGACAGCGATGTGATGCCGCTGCTTTCCAGCGCAACGATCTGCACCATATTCGCGTAAACGGATGCAAGGCCGCGCACCATCGGCAATTGCTGCCCGTCGAACGGGCCGGTGCCGGTATAGGCCTGCAACACCGTATCGGCCAGCGCGATCGCAAGATCCGCATCACCTGTCGCGATCAAGCCCATATTCTCGACCGAGGCGCCGGTGACTTCAGCGGTCGCCGAATAGCCTTCGACATTGTTGTTGATGATCTCGGCCAGACCGCCGCCGATCGGATAATAAACACCGCCGGTGCCGCCGGTGGCGATCGACAGCTGCTCTTGCGCCACTGCGGGCGCGGCAAAACTCATGGCGATCAGCGCCGCTGATCCGATCAGACCCTTCGGGCCCTGAAGTTTGTGATGTAGCATATTGTCCTCCCATTATAGACATTTGGTCGCAAGGCGTGGCCTGTGTCACGCCGCAACCTGATCATACTGCGGCATTTGAAACCAAAAGTGGATGGGTCTTGCAATAAAAATGCGACCTTGGCGGAATCACCCCCCAGTATGGCCGGCAGCATGGCAGGCGCAGCCGCGCAATGGTCCGGAAAATCCGCCTGCTGTCATGCCGGCGTTACGTCCGCCCGCTAACCGCGCGGATCATTGCGCGACATCACCGACCAATGGCAGGATGGGCGTGGCGCAGATCGGACCTGTGGACGGTACGACGGACGGAAGGGGACCGCATGCTTGATCTGAACGACCTGCGGCTGTTTGTGGCCATCGTCGAACATCAGGGCATCCTGAAAGCCGGGCGCGCGCTGAACCTGCCAAAATCCACGATGAGCCGCCGTCTGGCCGGATTGGAAGCGCAGCTCAAAACCCGTCTGATCATCCGCAGCGGCGAGGCGTTTACACTGACACCCGCCGGGCAGGACGCCTATGATCTCGGCCTGCGGGTCGTGCAGGCCGCCCGCGACGCCGAAGACCGGCTGCTGCGCGCCCGGCAGGATATCGCGGGTCAGGTCATGCTCAGCGCGACCTCCTTGATCGCGGCGCGCCTGCCGTACTATCTGACGGCGCTGACCGGGCCGCATCCGCGCCTGTCCTTCACGCTCGACGTGTCCGAGCGTGACCCCGACCCGGTCAGCGACCCCAGCGATCTGTTGCTGCGCGCCCATGCCTGGAGCCTGCGTGACAGCGCGCTGATCCAGCGGCGGATCTGCCGCAATCCGCTGATCCTTGTTGCCGCACCGGCCTATCTGGTCAAATATGGCACGCCACTCGCCCCCGCCGATGTGGCGGCACATGATCTGCTGGCTTACGGAATCGATGCCCGCCCCGAAACCGGGCTGTTGTCAAATGCAGCCGGACAGGTTGAAATGCTGACCACCCCGCCACGGCTGATCACAGCCAATGCGGCGGTGCTGGTGCAGGCCGGGCTGGAGGCTCAGGGTCTGGTATTGGTCCCGGAATTCGTCGCCCGTGACGCGCTGGCAAGCGGGGCGTTGCGCCGCCTGTTGCCTGACTGGACGGGTCCTGCCGTGGCCGTCACCCTGCTGACACCATCCCGGCAAAACATGAACGCCACCCTGCGCTATTGTGCCGATCAGATCGCCTTGCAGGTGAAATCTGATATTCTTTCGCTCGGTCAACAGGTTCCGAAACAGGAACCGCATGTTCCGGAATTGCCTCCGGGCGTTGTTACAAAACTGACGCATGGGCGGCTTAGCCCACAGATGCGCCCGGGGTCACACGGCCCTGCGCCATCCAGCAACAGTACCGAAAGTGACATGCCCATGACCCCTTTCCAGACAGTTCTCGGCACGGCAGCCCTGACCACTGCCACCGCTCTTGCCCTGCCCGTGGCAGCACAGGATGCGGCAGGCCCGCTTGTGCTTTATACCAATGATTTCGAAGGCGCGATCACCGACCGTTTCGAGGCCGACACCGGCCGCGAGGTTGATGTCGTGCAGATGTCGGGTGGTGAAATCCTCGCCCGGATCGCCGCCGAAGCCGCCAACCCGCAATGGGATGTGCTGATCTTCAACGGCTCCTACACCTTCCACATGCTCGACCAGCAAGAGGCTTTGCTGCGCGGGGTGGAACCTGCCAATCTCGGCAACCTCAACGAGATCGGTCAGACCTATCTGCCCGAAAACCGGTCATGGTTCCCCATTGGTCTCGCCGCCTCCTGCGTGATGCTTTACCGGACCGATCTGGTCGAGACACCGCCAACCGCTTTTGCCGATCTGGCCGATCCGCGTTTCAACGGGCAATTCGGTATGGCCGATCCGGCAGTCGCGGCCCCGGCCTATCCTTGCGTCGCGCAATTCTTTGAAGAACTGGGTGATCAAGGCGCGCGCGATCTGTTCACCAGCTTCTTTGAAAATGGCATGCGGGTGTTCCGCACCAACGGGCCGACAGGCGCTGCCTTGGCCTCGGGCGATATCTCGCTGGCGCTGATCACCTCGCAGGTCGCCTATACGGTGATGGCCGAAGGCGAAGTGCCGGTCAGCGTCGTCTGGCCCGAAGATGGCGCGCCCGGCGTAGTGCGCGGTGTCGGCATCAGCGCCAGCACAGCGCGGCCAGAAGCGGCGAAAGCCTTCGTTGACTGGCTGCTGGAACCCGACACGCAAAGCCATCTGGCCGCAGCGATCCCGTCGGACGGCAAGTTTGAACCGACTGTCACAGGTGCCGTACGTCGGCCCGATGGCCCGCCAGAGGGGCAACGTTACCTTGTCGCCTCGGATGATTTTGCCGTCGAACATGAAGCCGACATCAAGACCTGGTTCGCCGATCAGGCGCTGAACTAAGGCTCATCACGGGCTTTCAGCGGATGGCCGGGCGACCGGCCATCCTTGCCTCAGCTTGTCGCAGGATTCTGCCATGACCCTTACATCTGCCGCCCCGACCACCGCTGATCGTCGGCCACGCCACCGCCTGCTGCCCGAAGATTGGCTCGGCATTTCTGTCGTGCTGGTGCTGGTTATTCTGGTTCTGGCCCCGATGGCCGCTGTTTTGCTGCAGGCTTTCATGCCGGGCGCTTTTTCCGGCCAAAGCCGGGGCATCGGTTTTGGTGGCTTGCTGGAAATCTTCGAACGTCCGCTTTGGCGGCGCGCCTTGTGGAATTCGCTGTTTCTGGCCTCAATCGCTGCCGTGATCGGCGGGCTGATGGGCAGCGGTCTGGCAATCCTGCGCCATAATTCGCGACTGGCGCTGGGTCCGGTGCTGGATATCGCTGCCTGGGCGATCATCATCCTGCCGTCTTTCATTCTTGCCCAAGGCTGGATCCTGTTCGCCAGCCGGGGTGGTCTTGCGAACCAATGGTTCGGGCTCGGCTTCGTCCCCGATCTGGTGTTCAACCCCTGGGGCCTTGCGGTTGTGATGAGTCTGAAATCCTTTCCCTTCGCCTATCTGACGGTCTCTGCCGCGCTGCAATGGCGGATGGATGATTATACCCATGCCGCAAGGCTGAACGGTGCCGGGCCGCTGCGGGTCTTGTGGACAGTGCGCCTGCCGATGCTGCTGCCTGCCGTGCTGTCGGGGGCCTTGCTGATCTTTATCGACGTGTTGGGCGATTTCGGCCTGCCTGCGGCCTTGGCCACGACCTACCGCTTTCCGACCCTGACCTATGCGATTTATGTGGCGATCAACCAATCACCGATCCGGTTCGATCTGGCAGGGGTGATGGCATTCTACGTCACCGCGATCATGCTGCTGGCAGTGATGGCCTATTTCCGCGTCCTGCGACGGCGCCGCTATGATTTTCTGGGGGGCAAGGCGAAACTGGCACCCATGTCGGCGCGCAATACTGCGTTGCTGCCCAATGGGATCGCCTTGATCGCGCTGTTGCTGGCGTTGATCATTCCCATCGGGGCCAGCGTCATGGTGTCTTTCACCGACCGGATTTCACAAGGGATCAGTTGGGATAACCTGACCCTGCGGCATTACGCCTATGTGCTCGACACCGGCGGTGCCTTTCTGTCGGCCTTGCGCAGTTCGACCGTGATTGCCGCGCAGGCCGCCATCGGGTCTGGCATCATCGCCGCCGCCGCAGCCTATGTAATGACCTTCTCGGGCTTCCGGCTGAACCGGCTGATTGACCTGACCTGCACGCTCAGCCTTGCGGTGCCGGGCGTGGTGCTGGGGATCGGCTATATCTTCATCTGGAACGCGCCCTTGATGGACCGGGCCGGGCTGTCGCTTTACGGCCATCCGTTCATCCTTGTGCTGGCCGGGATCGCCGGTGCGGTGCCCATCGCCGTGCGGGTTCTGTTGGGGGCCATGGCGCAGGTGCCCGCCACGATGCTGCAGGCCGCTGCCCTGCAAGGCGCGGGTCTGGGGCGGCGGATCGCCACGATTGTCGTGCCCTTGATCGCGGCGGCGCTCGTCTCGGCCACGCTGACCGCCTTTGGTGCGGCGATGTTCGACCTTGCGATCAACTCGATCCTGCGGCCACCCCGGCTTGACGTGCTGCCAGTCTATGTCAACCGCGCCTTTGAACAAGGTGAGTTCGGCGCCGCCACCGCCGCGACCTTGCTGGCGGGCGGACTCACTGTGGCGATCATCGCAGGGATCAGCGCCGCCGCCCGCTTTGTGCTACGCCGCCTGATCCAGACAGAAACCCCGAAAGGAACAACCGATGCTGACACTTGACGGGCTGACCCGCGCATTCAACGGCCAGACAGTGCTGAACGGCGTCTCGCTCACGGTGCCGGAAGGGCAGGTCGCCTGCATCGTCGGCCCGTCGGGCTGCGGCAAATCGACGATCCTGCGGCTGGTCGCGGGGCTTGATATGCCCGATGCGGGGCGGATCGTCTTGGCGGGCACGGAACTGTCCGGCCCCGGCTGGGCGCTGGAGGCGCGCAAACGGCGGTTGAACATGGTGTTTCAGGATTACGCGCTGTGGCCGCATATGCGGGTGGCGCAGATCGTGGGCTATGGGCTGACGCATCTGACCCGCGCCGAACGTGACGCGCGGGTCGCAGCGCTCCTTGACCAGATGCAGATCACGGCATTGGCGGACCGGCTGCCGTCACAGATTTCAGGCGGACAGCAACAGCGCGTGGCGATTGCGCGCGCCTTGGCCACGGACCCGGACCTGCTGTTGCTGGATGAACCTTTGTCAAACCTTGATGTGCAACTGCGGCTCGATATGCGGATGGAATTTGCCGATCTCTTTGCCCGCGTCGGCAAGACCGTGCTCTACGTCACCCATGACCCGCTGGAGGCCTGTTCCTTCGCCGACCTGCTGGTCGTCATGCGCACCGGCGAGATCGAACAATCGGGCCCGCCGCAGGATTTGTTCGCGCGGCCACGGTCTGCCTGGATCGCCACGCTGGCGGGCTATGACACGCGGATGCCGGGGCGGTTACTGGCCGCGCCCGATCCGGCCGACATTGTGGTGGCCATTGCCGGCCAGCCAGTGACCCTTCCGCGGTCTGCCTTGGCTGGCGAGGCGCAACCCGGCGATGCGGTCAATGTCATGCTGCATCCGGGCAGCATCAGTTTGGGCAAGGCATCGGACCGCGCTGCCGAAAACCGCCTGACCGGCCATGTGCGCCGCTGCCTGTTCGAAGGGCGCGACTGGCGCGTGACGCTGGACCTTGGTCTGGCAGGGGACGCAACATTGGCCCTGATGTCACCGCAACGGCTGGCCGAGGGCGCACAGGTCGATATCTGGTTCCCCCGCGATGCCGCCGTTATTTTCGCCCAGCCTTGATAGACGACCTTCGGAGATATGCCACCAATGATGCCCGACCATCGTGCAACCGCGTTCCGGCCTTTACATTTTCCCGACCATCCCGACCCTTTGGGTGCGGTGAATATGCCGGTCGCCGACCATTTGCTGCGGCGCGGCTTGCTGGCCGACACCGCGCGCCTGAGCCTGCACGCCGGTGATCCGACCACCCGGCTGGAGGATATCCGCGAGGAATTGTTCCGCCAGCGCTGGATCGAACCGCCACGGCATGAACAGATGCCTGTCACCATGGGTCCGCAAGGGGCCGAGGTCGCGCAGTTGGACCGGTCCGCGCTGCGCATTCTGGGGTTCTGGGCGCAAAAGGTGCATATCAACGGGCTGGTCGAAACGGCGGGCGGCAGCGGCCCGCTGGTCTGGATATCCAGACGCGCGCGGCAGGCACCCTCGAACCCCGGACGCTGGGACACGCTGATCGCGGGCGGGCGGGCCGTCGGATACAGCATCGCGCAGACTGCCGAAAAAGAAGGCTGGGAAGAGGCGGGGATCAGACCGCAGAATCTGGCGCAGTTGCGCCGGGTCGGCGATATGGCGGTGCAATATGTGTCTGATCGTGGTTTTCATCAGGAATTGCTGGTGATCTACGACCTCACCCTGCCCGAAGATTTCCGCGCAATCTGCCATGATGGCGAGATCGAGGAAAGTGCAAGACTGCCGTTGCCCGACCTCAAAGCCCTGCTGAACGATCCAGATCAGTTCAAGTTCAGCTCCTATCTGATCCTGCGGGATCTGATAGCCCGGCATCCTGCCGCCGTGCCGGTATAAGGTTTGTCGGCGGCCTCTGGTCCTATGCTTTGCGCGGGCCCAGCACCGCGTGTTGGGCATAGCTGCCATGCAGGTCGGTGACTTGCAGGGTCAGCCCGTGGCGCGCCGTCAGATCCGCCACGATCTGCGGCAGATCGTGGCGCGGGCTGACATGGAACCGCGCCAGCCACGCATTCAGTCCCCGCTTTGCCAGACCGGGCAGCCGGTGCTGGCGACCGAAATCCACCAGATGCAGGCTGCCACCCGGGGCCAGATGCTGCAACGCTTGCGCCAAGGCACCGGTCCAGTCGGGGATCATCGACAGGCTGTAGGAAAAGATGATCCGGTCAAATTGTGCCACGCCGAACAGCAGGTTTGGGTCGAAATGACAGGCATCGCCCTGCGCCAACACCGCGCGGTCACCCAGTTTGGCGCGCGCACTGCGCAGCATCTCTTCTGAAATATCCAGCCCGTATAACACGCTGTCCGGGTAGCGCCGCGCGATATGGTCAAGATTGCGCCCGGTGCCGCAGGCGATTTCCAGCACCTTTCCGCCTTTGGGCGGGTCCAGATGTGCGATCAGATGATCCCGTCCCAGCAGATAAAACGCCCGCGTCGCGTCATAGATGCGCCGCTGATAGCGATAGGTCTGATCCATCAACTCGGCATGCGATGCGTCGGCCATGGCTTAACCTGCAAAGCGATACAGATGCACGCCCCCGTAAATCGCAGAGCGGTCCTGCGCAAACCCAAGGGCCGATGCCTGCGCATCATAGCGCCAGCGCGTCAGCAGATCGGCAGGCACCCGGCCCGGCAGAATATCGGCAGCGCCGCCCGTGCGGAACAGCACCCGCGCGCCGGGGCGGGCGGTGCGTGTGATCTGCGCCCAAAGGGCGGCAAGCTGCGCGTCATTCATCCAGTCCTGCGCATCCAGCAGGACATAGGCGTCAAGACTGCCCTCGGCCCGCGTCGCCAGATGATCGGTCAGGGATTGGTTCAAGGGCTGGACCCTGTCAGCACGGGCCGCGATATCCGCAAAATTCTGTGGCGCCAGATAAGGCGGCAGGGCGGCATCCTCTGCCGCAGCATAGCCCCGGTTGAACGCCTGCCAGAGAAAGTAATTCTCTTTCACCGGAAAATCGCAGACCAGACGGCGGATACGCTCGCGCAGGACGGCAATGACCTCGCCCCCGCCGTCAGCGGCGAGCTTGTCATATTGCGCAGGCGGGATGCCAAGGCCAAACAACGACGACCGCTGGCGCGCCAGCACCCGCACGATGCGTTTGTCGAACAAGGGGTCAATCACTGTCGCATGAAAATGGCGCTGCGCGTCCAGCGTTGGCGCGTCCAGCAGCGGGCGGAAATCGACCCGCGCCAGCTTTGCCAGCAGATGGATCGTGCCGATGAACCGCCCCAATACGCCATGTCGGTAAAAGCCGCGCGCGAACATCGCCGCCCGCTTGCGCCCCAGACTGCGCGCGGCCCAGAAGGCACGGCTTTTGGCATCCAGGTGCGGCGCGAGCTTGTCACGGATCAGCGCCGGATTGCCGGGCCGGTCGGCATGGCCGAACAGATCAAAGAATTCGGTCTGGTCAAGATTCTGTGCCGCCGCCACCTTCAGCCGCAGCAAGGCGATATGCGCGGGCGACAGATCGACCGCAGTGACAGAGGCCGGATCAGTCGTCAGATAAGACATCGCATTGCAGCCGCCAGAGGCAATGCAGATCATATCCGCGCCCGCTGGCAGCGCCATCGCATTCATATCTGCCACAGGATCTTCCCAGATCTGGGCGTAAACCAAGCCCTCGAACAACCGCGCGAACAGGCGTTCGTGCAACCCGGTCAGGTTCAGGCGCGGGTTTTGATAAACCGCGGCCCCAAGTTGCTGCGTGACATTGGTGGCATCGGTCATTGTGACATCGCTTTCTGTGTTGTGGGCTGGGGGGCATCACCGGCAAAAGGGCGGGTCTTGGGCAGGCTGAAGGCATAGTCGCGCCCACCCAAGCGGCGCAGCACGCCATCGCCCCGGTCTTCAATTGCGGTCATGCTGTCGACCCAATCGCCGCAATTGGCATAGGTCAGGCCAAAATGATTATGCAGTGCCGCGATATGGAAATGGCCGCAGATCACGCCATCCAGCCCTTTGGCACGGGCCAGATCGACAATCCGCCGTTCATGAGCCCGCCCGCGATAGCGCAAGGCGTTGGAGGCCATCACCAGCCGGTCAATCAGGCTGCGCGCCTGTGGCTGGCGTCGCGACAATTTGCGCAACACCCGGTCACAGCGGCGCAGACCGTGGTCGATCAGACTGCCCAGCCTGGTCATCATATGCAGGCGGATCAGGCGGCTGTCAGCCTCGTCGCCATGCACGACCAGCAGATTCTGGCCTTGTGCCGTGGTGTGGATGTAGGACGACAGATAGACCGCATCGAAAAACGCATGCGGCGGGATTTTGGACGGGTCCGGGTCATGGTTGCCACGGATATAGATCAGCTTGGCCCCGGCCTTGGCGCGGGCCCGCAAATGGTCGATCACCGCCTGATCCTGCGCTGTCCAATGCGGCAGCAGCGGATGCCAAAGATCAAGGATATCGCCGATCAGCACATAGATATCGGCAGGGTGGCGTTGCAGAAACCGCAGCACAAGCTCTGCATGCGATGACAAGGCACCCAGATGCAGGTCAGACAGGAACAACGTGCGTCCTTGCGACGGGTCCGGAGCATGTAACTGGTCAAAGGACATCACGCGATCCAATCATGCTGATGGCCAAATCATGACGCGCGGCCATGACAGAACGATGAAAGTTACGTATCAGTTTTGTTGCATTGCGCCGTTGCAACACCACGGCTTGGGCCAAAGCGCCTGTGGCAAAGCCAAATCCTGTAGGTTTCGTCCGGCGCGTCATGGTGCCACCCGTCAGCGGCGACAAAGCCCACTTTCGATCCCGCGCCAGACGCGGTAGTCTGCGCGCAAACCATCCGTGGCGATCACGACGCCCCAGACCCCTCTGCCGCCTGTGCCCCGGCCTATCGAAAGTTTTTGTTTTGCAAACGCCCTACTATCTGATCGACAAATCCCGCCTGCTGCCCAATCTGGAAAAGATCGCCTATCTGCGCGAGGCATCCGGTGCCAAATGCCTGCTGGCGCTGAAATGTTTCGCTGCATGGTCGGTGTTTGATTTCATGTCAGACTATATGGATGGTTCGACCTCTTCATCGCTTTACGAAGTGCGGCTGGGCCGTGAAAAATTCCCCGGCGAAACACATGCTTATTCCGTCGCCTATGCCGATCATGAAATCGATCAGGTGCTGTCCTGTTCCGACAAGATCATCTTCAATTCCATCGGGCAATTGACGAAATTCAACGCCGTGTCGCAGGGGCATATCCGCGGTTTGCGGGTCAATCCCGGTGTGTCCACCTCTGACTTTGATCTCGCCGATCCGGCGCGCCCATTCAGCCGTCTGGGCGAACATGATCCGGCTGCGATTGCCGGTATCGCCGATCAGATCAGCGGGCTGATGTTCCACAACAATTGCGAAAACGACAGTTTCGCCCGCTTTGATGAAATGTTGACGCTGATCGAGGATCGTTTCGGCGACACCCTGCACAAGATGGATTGGATCAGCCTTGGTGGCGGTATCCATTTCACCGGCGAAGGCTATCCGCTTGACCAGCTTGCCGCGCGGTTGAAAGACTTTGCCGCCACTTATGGTGTGCAGGTCTATCTGGAACCCGGCGAGGCGGCGATCACTGGGGCCGCAACGCTCGAAGTGACCGTGCTGGACACGATGCATAACGGCAAGAACCTTGCCATCGTCGACAGCTCGGTCGAGGCGCATATGCTCGATCTGCTGATCTACCGCGAATCCGCGAAAATGGCACCGAACACCGGCGATCATGAATGGATGATCTGCGGCAAATCCTGTCTGGCGGGCGATATCTTTGGTGAATTCCGCTTTCCGGCACCTTTGCAGGCCGGGGACCGGCTTTCGTTTCAGGATGCTGCCGGTTACACAATCGTCAAGAAGAACTGGTTTAACGGGGTCAAGATGCCGGGTATCGCGATCCGCGAACTGGATGGAACCATACGGCTGGTGCGCGATTTCGGCTATGACGATTTCGCCGCCGCATTGTCGTGACGCAGACAACAAGGGTACTGAACCACATGAAACGCAATCTTCTTATCATCGGCGCTGGCGGCGTCGCACAGGTCGTCGCACATAAAGCGGCGCAGAATAATGATGTGCTGGGTGATCTGCATATTGCCAGCCGGACCATTGCGAAATGCGACGCGATTATCGCCTCTGTCCACGACAAATCCGCGATGAAGCAGGATGGCGTTTTCGCCGCCCATGCGGTCGATGCGATGGACAGCGCGGCGGTGGCGGCGCTGATCCGCGAAACCGGCGCGCAGATCGTGCTGAATGTCGGGTCGCCTTTCGTGAATATGTCGGTGCTTGAGGCCTGTATCCAGACCGGTGCTGCCTATATCGACACCGCCATCCACGAAGACCCGACCAAGATCTGCGAAACGCCGCCCTGGTATGGCAATTACGAATGGAAACGCCGCGATGATTGCGCCAAGGCCGGGGTCACCGCGATCCTTGGGGCCGGGTTTGATCCGGGAATGGTCAATGCCTTCGCGCGCTTTGCCGTCGATGAATTCATGGATCAGGTCACGTCGATTGATATCGTCGATATCAATGCTGGCAGCCATGGCCGCTATTTCTCGACCAACTTCGACCCGGAGATCAATTTCCGCGAATTCACCGGCACGGTCTATAGCTGGCAGCAAGGCGCATGGCAGGAAAACAAGATGTTCGAGGTCGGCCGCGAATGGGACCTGCCCGTCGTCGGCAAACAAAAGGCCTATCTGTCCGGCCATGATGAGGTGCATTCGCTGGCCGCCAATTACCCAGATGCCGATATCCGGTTCTGGATGGGCTTTGGCGATCATTACATCAATGTCTTTACCGTGCTGCAAAACCTTGGCCTGTTGTCCGAACAGCCCGTCACCACCGCCGAAGGGCTGGAGGTTGTGCCGTTGAAACTGGTCAAGGCCGTGCTGCCTGATCCATCCAGCCTTGCGCCCGATTACACCGGCAAGACCTGTATCGGTGATCTGGTCAAAGGCACCAAGGATGGTCAGGAGGTCGAGGTTTTTGTCTATAACGTCGCCGACCACAAAGACGCCTATAACGAGGTCGGCAGTCAGGGCATTTCCTATACCGCTGGTGTGCCGCCTGTCGGGGTCGCGATGCTGATCGCGGATGGCACCTACGACAAAGGCGTCATGCTGAATGTCGAAGAGCTTGACCCAGAGCCGCTGTTCGCGCTGCTTGACGAGATCGGCCTGCCGACCCGCGTCAAGGACGCCAAAGGTGACCGGGCCTGGCGCGACGCCTGATTGTCGGACAGATGTGGCAGGGCGTCACCGCCCTGCCTATGCCGATATCCGTCGGGGAAACGGAAAAGTTGCCAATTGGCAATATTCTGATTTCTGGTTTATTATCAAACCACTAGGTCAAATTCCGTTCTTATGGAAACGGCCCGTTCACCTGTCGTCACCCCGCCGAATGAGCGCGTTGTTTGTCACAATGCGGCCTTCTTCTGCGGGGTGAACGCTTGCCTGCAACTGATCGCGTTAGGCCTGACTGGCAGCATTCAGCCCCAGTTCAAGGTCCGCGATGATATCGTCGATATGTTCCAGTCCTACGGACAAACGCACATAGCTGTCTGTCACGCCGGTCTTGGCCTGATCTTCTGCCGTCAACTGCGAATGTGTCGTGCTGGCAGGATGGATCGCCAGTGACCGCGCATCGCCGATATTGGCGACATGGTAATGCAGTTCCAGCGCATCGATGAACCGCCGCCCCGCATCGCGACCGCCGGTCAGTTCGAAGCCCACAAGCCCGCCATAGCCGCCGGTCAGATATTTATCGGCACGTTCGCGGGCCGCCCCTGTCTGCAGGCCGGGATAGATCACCCGGGCGACGTCGGACCTTGTGGTCAGGAAATCGGCCACTTTCGCCGCGTTTTCGCTGTGGCGCGCGATGCGCAGCGGCAAAGTCTCGATCCCTTGTAGCGTCAGAAAGGTGTTGAACGGCGATTGCGACGCCCCCAGATCGCGCAGCAATGTGGTGCGCGCTTTGATGATATAGGCGACGGGGCCAATCGCTTTCACAGCCTCGACCCAGATTGCACCGTGATAGCTGGGGTCGGGGGTGTTCAGCGCAGGCTGGCGTGCGGGAAAGGCTTCCCAGTCAAAAGTGCCGCTGTCGATGATCGCGCCGCCGATGCTGTTGCCATGTCCGGCCAGATATTTGGTGGTGGAATAGACGATGATCGCTGCGCCATGATCGAATGGCCGCGTCAGCAGCGGTGCTGCGGTGTTGTCCACGATCAGCGGGATGCCAAAGCGTTTGCCGATCTCGGCGACTTCGGCGATCGGGAACACCTCCAGTTTGGGGTTGGGCAGGGTTTCGGCGTAATAGGCGCGGGTGCGGTCATCCGTGGCCCTGGCAAAGGCTTCGGGGTCGGCGGGATCGACAAAGCGCACTTCGATCCCTTGATCCTTCAGCGTATTGGCAAAAAGATTCCATGTGCCGCCATAAAGCGCGGTGGAGCTGACGATATTGTCACCGACCCGCGCAAGGTTCTGAACCGCCAGCGCCGAGGCCGCCTGACCCGACGCCAGCACAAGCGCTGCGGCGCCGCCTTCCAGGGCCGCGAGCCGCTGCTCCAGCACGTCATTGGTCGGGTTGCCGATACGGGTATAGATCGGCCCCAATTCCTCTAGCGCGAAAAGGGCAGAGGCGTGATCGGCGCTTTTGAACTGGAACGATGTCGTCTGATGGATCGGTGGCTGTACCGACCCCGTGGTTGGATCAGCCCGCCATCCGGCATGCAGGGCGAGTGTTTCGGGATGTTTCGATGTCATGATCTTCTCCTCCTTCTGAATATTCTGCGGCGTGGACCGCATCGTCCTGACACGGGTGATCCTTCCGTCAGGTCGGGACATATCTACTACTTTATCGTCGCTGTGTTGTTCTCAATTTGACCCGGCTGTCGGAATATCTGCCTGCGTCAGCTGTCCTGACCGCGTGGCGCGGTCAGCAAAAGAATGCGGATTGCGGCCTGTGCCGCGCCGAAACCATTGTCGATATTCACGACGCTGATCCCCGGCGCGCAACTGCCCAAGGCAGATGTCAGTGCGGCATGTCCGCCTGCCGTCACGCCGTGCCCGACCGACACCGGTAAGGCGATGATGGGCGCCTTGACCAGCCCGGCGAGGACGGAAAACAACGCCCCTTCCATCCCGGCGACGGCGATGATCACATCATAGCTGCGGATCACCTCGATCCGGTCCAGCAGCCGCCAGAGACCCGCAACGCCGACATCCGCGATCAGGGCGCTGTCATGGCCGCTAAACCGTAGGGTTCGCGCGGCTTCTGTCGCGGCAGGCAGATCGGCGAGACCGCCGGTCACGATCACGACGCGGGCTGTGTCTTTCAACGGCGGCAATGGCCCGGTGATCGCAGTGCGTGAGACGGGATCGTAATCCAGCACGCCACGTAGTGCTGGGGGCAAGGCCTCATATTGTGCGACATTCAGCCGGGTCAGCAGCAATGGGCGCAGGCTCTTCTGTGCTTCGGTCAAAAGCACCTCAAGATGCGCGGCGGATTTCGCCTCGGCCAAGACTGCCTCGGGCAGACCCGTGCGTTCGGTGCGGTCCCAATCCATCAGCGGGGCGGGTATCATGACGCCGCCTCATGCAGAAAGGCAGAGCCTTGGCGATAGGCAGTCACCCCGGTAAAACGCCGCCCGGCTGCGGCGCAGAACCGCGCTGCGCTATCGTGCAATCCGTCCAGAGGCGCATCGGTTTCGACGCTCACCCCGGCGGGCCGAATGCGGATACGCAAGGTGCTGCTGGCGGGGATATCCTTGCGCAACAGCGTTTCAAGCTGGTCGACAAAGGCAAGATCAGCGGGGTCGATCCTGATCCCGGTTTCGATCCGGCTGGCCAGACAGGGCTGCGCGGGCAGTTCGGCAAAGTCCAGTTGGGCGTCGCGGGCGAGCGCGCGGATATCGGCTTTGGCGATCCCGGCCTCGACATAGGGATGCCGGATGCCGTGGTTTTCGGCGGCTACCAGACCGGGCCGAAAGTCACCCAGATCATCGGTATTGGTGCCGCTGGCGACGTGGCCGCCGTGCTGCGTTGCGATATCGCGCAGGATGCCGCTGTAGAGGTTCGACTTGCAGAAATAGCAGCGGTTGACCGGATTGCGACGATAGTTCTCATCGCTGAATTCGCCGGTTTCCAGAATGCGCAGGTCCCAGCCTTCGATCTGTGCATGATGTGTGATCAGGTCGCGGGCAGCGGCAGGGACAGCGGGGGAGGTGGCGTGGACCATCCGCACCTGTCCGGGCAAAAGCCTGTGCGCCAAGGTGGCCAGCGTCATGCTGTCCACACCGCCAGATACCGCCACTGTCCATGACCCGCCTGCGGCCAGAACCGCATCAAGCCGTTCAAGCGCATTCATGACTCGGCCTTTGTGCGGGCCGCGCGGCGGGCGGCCAACGTCGGCAGATCGCGCAGATCGTCATGTTCGACCTTGACTGTCGCGCCCGTAGGCCGCTCGGCCCGTTTCAAGCGCAGCCCATCGGGCGAGGCATCCGCCTGCCGGGGCAGCACATGGCGCAACATCTCGGTCCGGCGCAGTCCGATGGTTGCAGTCTCTGCAAAGATCGCTGTCACCACCGCATCGGCGTGTTCAGGCGCGACAAGCACATCGAAACGCACGGCAGGCCGCCCCTTCTTGCCGGTCGCCGCGATCAGGGTCACGTCCTGCACACCGTCGGTGTCGCGCAGGTGGTCGGCGGCGCAGGCGATTTCTTCGCCGGTCATATCGTCGATCTCAAAACTCAGGCTGGTGATCGTCTCGATTGATGTCTGCGCGCTGTCATAGATTGTCGCGCGCAGGATATTGGGCAGGCGTTCGAACCGGCGGGTGCCTGCGCCATAGCCGATGTTGCGCGAGGTGCCGCCAGCGTTGTGGCCATTGCCAGCGCCCCCGGTCAGATGCGCGAGGATGGCCGCCCCGGTTGGCGTCACCCTTTCGCCGGGCGTGCCATCGTCGTGCCAGTCGTAGCCTTTCAGGATCGCCGCCGTCGCGGGGGCGGGCACCGGCAACAAACCATGCGCGGTCTGCACCATGCCGCGCCCGGTCGGCAGGGCGCCACAGCTCCACCCACTTGGCGCGAGGGCGGCAGAAATGCTGCCAGCGGCGACGACATCGACCAAGGCATCCCAATCGGATAATTCGTGGAAATGGACCTGTTCCAGCGGCACACCGTGGATCGCGGCCTCGGCCCGGCCAAGACGTGTCAGGATATCGATTGCCGCAGCGGCGGTGCCGGGGGCGAGGTCTGCATCCTCAATCCTCGCCAGAAAATCGGTGAAATGGCGCATGGGGCCGTGGTGGTGATGGTCGTCCTGATCCTTGGGCTGAAACTGAAAGCCCGCAGCCGTCAGACCAGCGACATCGGCGCGGTGCAAAATGTAGGTGCCGATATCGCCCGGCAAAACCGCGCTGATATCTGCGAAGACGCGCTCTTGCAGGTCGGGCGATGCGTCCAGCATGGCGGCAATGAACATATCGCCCGCCAGACCGCCGATCGGATCAAGGTGGATATGGCGTGTCATGGCAGGGGCAGGGCGGTCATTCGCCGAACCGTTTACGCCATGTGGCGATGTAGTAATCTTTCGCCGGGGCCAGATGGCGCGCGCAGGCGGCGACCAGCAAGTCCCGGTCGCCGGTCCGGCAAGCCGCGATCATGGTCCGGTGTTCGGATGCGGCCCATTCCAGATATTCCTTCTGCGTCACGAAAACCGACCGATAGGCATGGGATTTCTGGGCAAATATATCGATGGCTTCGACCAAGGCCGGATTGCCGCAATGCGAAAACAGGCTTCGGTGGAATTCGATATTGATCCGAAACACATTGCGCTGATCGTCAGATGCGATGGCGGCGGAATGCCGCGACTGGATATGTTCCAGCTCTTGCAGGGCTTCCTCGGACAGGGGCAGCGGGATCAGTGTTGCGGCATGACCTTCGATCAATTCGCGCACCGCGTTGATGTCTTCGACCTCTTGCGCGGTATAGGCGCGCACCACGGCACCACGGTTGCGGATGCGTTCCACCAGCCCAAGGTTTTCCAGTGCGATCAGGGCTTGTCGGACGACATGGCGTTTGCAGGAAAATTCCTCGCACAGCTCATCTTCGATCAGCCGCTCGCGCGGGTTGAGTTGGCCGAGGACGATCTTTTCTTCCAGCTTGCGGGTTACCGCCGCAAGCAGATCGGCGCCTGACCCTTCCTTATCGGAAAAGCCATTGTCCGTATCTGGTGCAAAGTTTTTCAACGCTTCAACCCTTTTATCCGGCGTCCCCGCGCCACAAATTGCATTTGCCGGGCGCTTTTTCAATGAAAGAGCGTCAACATTGCAGGTTGGTGGCGCGGCTTCAAGGACAACCATCACGATTATTGGGCCGCCCGCATCCGCCGCAGGCCAAGGCCGATCCAGCGGAACAGGGGTGTTGCTTGCAGGATCGACAGGAAGGCGATGATCAACAGCACGGCCGAGATTTTGCTTTCAAAGAACACCATCCAGCTGCCGCCACCGATCAGCAGTGATTGTTGCAGGCTGGTATCCAGCACCGGCCCAAGGATCAGCCCGATCACCAGTGGCGGTGTCGGCACTTTGCAACTGTCGAGCAGGAAGCCAAGGAACCCGAAGCCCAGCATCAGCCAGATATCGAAGACCGAATTGTTGATCGCAAAGGCACCGATGATCGACAGCACGATGATCACCGGGCCGACGACACGGTTTGGGATTTTGGTGACGGAAATGCACGCGCGGGTGAACAGGATGCCCACGACGAAGAGCGCGATATTGGCAAAGAACACTGCCCAGAGCAGGGTATAGGTGACCGCGCCATGATCGGTCATCAGGGTCGGGCCGGGCAGGATGCCATGGACCATCAGGCCGCCCAGCAAAACGGCGGTGGCTGACGATCCGGGAATCCCCAGCGCAATCGTCGGGATCAGCGAGCCGCCGACGACGGCGTTATTCGCGGCCTCTGGGGCGACGATACCGGGAATATGGCCGGTGCCGAATTTTTCCTTTTCGCGGGAAAAGCGTTTCGCCTCGTTATAGGCAAACCATGAGGCCGTATCGCCGCCGGTGCCGGGGATCAGACCCACGATCACACCGATCACGCCGGAACGCAGGCTGTTGGGCAGCATCTCGATGAATTGCCGGCCTGTCGGCAGCATCCGGTCTTTGATTTTGGACACGGTCTTGACCATGCCGCCGGGTTCATCCTCGGCCATGGTCTGCGCCCTGTCACCGTCGACGATCAGACGGATCGCTTGCGGGACAGAGAAAAGACCGATCAGCGCGACGGTGAAGGGGACACCGCCAAACAGGCTCAGGTTATCCATGGTGAAACGCGGTGTGCCTGTGGTCGGGTCCATCCCGATGGTTCCTAACAACAGGCCCAAGGCCCCGGCCAAGAGTCCCAGCACGGCGGAGCCTGTCGACAGCGACCCGATGATCGTCATGCCCAGAACAGCGATGGCAAAGATCTGTACCGGGCCAAAGTTCAGCACCAGCGCGCCCAGCAAGGGTGCGACGGTCAACAGCACTATGGCGGACAACAGCCCGCCGATCAGCGATGCGGTCAGCGAGAAGCCAAGCGCCTTGCCCGCCTTGCCCTGTTGCGCCAGCGGAAAGCCGTCGATCACCGTGGCTGCCGCCGCGGGCGTGCCCGGTGTGCGCAAGAGTATGGCCGCGATGGAGCCGCCATACATCGCCCCCAGATAGAGCGAAGCGAGCATCGCCAGCCCGGTTTCGGGCCGGAACGAGAATGTCAACGGCAGCAACAAAGCGATGGCCATGGTCGCGGACAGACCCGGCATCGCCCCGATAAACATACCAATCAGCGTGCCCAGCAGGATCGCACCGATGTTGATGGGTTCAAGGACGTTGATCAGCCCGATCAGAAGGAAGCTGTCTTGCATGGGGGGTCCTCTTGCGGAAAGCGGCAGCGCCAGGCGCGCCAGCGGTCAATGGAATGGGGGCGCTTTAGGCGCCGGGAAACAACGGGATTGGCAAGCGCAGGAAATTCACGAAGATGATCCAGATCGCCAACGTCACGACCACTGCGGTCAGCACGATGATCCATGGCTTTGTGGAGCGTGCGACCAACATGCTGGACAATAAAAACGCCGGTGTCGCGATCAGATAGCCGATGGATGTGATCGCCCAGGCATAAAGCAGCATCAGCCCGACAAAGACCGCGCCGTCGCGGACACGCGGCAAGGCGGGCATCGTCAGCGCATAGCGCGTCGCCCCGTCGGTCGCCTGACGCCATGCCAGAAGTTGCTGCACGATCGCCAACAGCGCCAGCCCGATCATCACATTGGTGATCAGGACGGGCAATTGTGCTGCCACACGCGGATATCCCGCAGCTTCGACGCGAAACAGCAAAGCGATGATAATCGCCGCAACCGCCACCAGAATTCTTGACATGCCAGTATCATCCTTGTTCGAGCATCATCACACAGCAAAGAAGAAACCGCCCGGCTGATAACTTCGCCGGGCGGTCGGAACGCTTTACTGGTTTTGGACGTCGTCTTTGACTTCTTCCCAGATGGCGCTGAATTCGACCAACTGGTTCTCAAGGAAGGTGGTGTAATCGTCGCCACCGATGAAATCGATATTCATCGCCTGTGCTGCGGCAGCTTCCTGGAATTCAGGATCTTCTGTCACGACGCGCAGACCTTCGACCAATTGGTCGCGGATATCGTCTGGCAGACCGGCAGGCGCACTGTAGCCGCGCGATGATCCTGCGACGACGTCAAAACCCAGTTCACGGGCGGTCGGCACGTCGGGCAGTTCGGGGATGCGTTCTTCGGAAAACACCACCAATGCGCGCAGGTTGCCAGCGGCGATCTGCGGATAGGTGATGCCCACATTGTTGAAGCTGACATCAATACTGTCGCCCATGGCGGCGGTCATCGACGGACCATCACCCTGGAACGGCACCTTCTGGAATTCGACTTCGGCCGCGCGCTCGAACATCACCGAGGTAAAGAAGTCATCGCCGCCGACGCCGGAATTGCCCACGGTCAAAGTCTGCGGGTTTTCGCGCGCAGCATTCAGCAGGTCTTCGAACGTTTCCAGCGGGCTGTTCTGCGACACGACCGCAACGCCGGGGTCGGTCACGATATTGGCAATCGGGGTCAATTCCTCGATTGTATAGGTGATCGATGGGTTCATCAGGTAATTGGTCATCAACATCGGTGTGTTGGTGATGCTGATGATCGTGCCGTCATTGGGTTCCTGCTTGGCCAGACGGGTCCAGGCGATAGCGCCAGTCGCGCCGGGCAGGTATTGGTTGACGAAATTCACGCCCAACACTTCGGCCAGGTAAGGCTGCACCAACTGCGCCAGCTGGTCAGAGCCGCCGCCTGCAGCAAAGCCTTGCAGCACGGTGACTTCGCCAGCGCCGGTGTATTCCACATCCTGCGCGGCCAAAGGTGCGGCGGTTGCAATCGCAAGTGCAGATGCACAAGCCAGATACATATTATGTTTCAAAGTAAATCCTCCCATTTTCTCCGAGTCACAGCCTAGGCCGTGTCAAAACAGAATGTCAAACATATTATTGACAATCCTGATGACAGTGTTTCTGATAGGACCAACACATCTGGGGAGGCAGAACGATGAGCGGTGCAGATCACGACAACAAGCCGAGCGGCATGCGCAAAGGGTTGACCAGCTATGGCGATGCAGGGTTTTCTCTGTTCCTGCGCAAGGCCTTCATCAAAGGCATGGGCTATACGGATGAGGCGCTGGACCGCCCGATTATCGGCATCGTTGACACCGGCAGTGGCTTCAACGCCTGCCACGGCAATATGGCCGAACTGGTCGAAGCGGCCAAGCGCGGCATCATGCTGGCGGGGGCCTTGCCGGTCGCCTTTCCGACAATCTCGGTCCACGAATCATTTTCGAATCCGACCAGCATGTTCCTGCGCAACCTGATGTCGATGGACACAGAGGAAATGATCCGCGCCCAGCCGATGGATGCCGTGGTCATGATCGGTGGCTGTGACAAGACGGTGCCTGCGCAACTCATGGGGGCCGGATCGGCCGGACTGCCTGCAATCCAGCTGGTCACAGGTCCGATGTTGACCGGCAGTCATCGGGGCCAAAAGGTCGGGGCCTGCACCGATTGCCGCCGGTTCTGGGCCGGTTATCGCGCGGGTGAAATCGACGATCAGGAAATCGCCGATGTGAATGACCAGCTTGTTCCCGGCACGGGTACCTGCGGTGTGATGGGCACGGCATCGACAATGGCGATGGTGACCGAAGCGCTGGGCATGATGCTGCCCGGCGGCAGCACCGCACCTGCGGTTTCTGCCGACCGGCGGCGGATTGCGGAACAGACCGGCAAGATCGCCGTGCAGATGGCAGCGCAAAACCTGACGCCGGACAAGATCATGACCCGCGCGGCATTCAAAAACGCGCTGACGGTGCTTTTGGCGATTGGCGGGTCGACCAATGGGCTGATCCACCTGTCGGCTATTGCCGGGCGGATGGGCATCCAGATTGATCTTGCCGAATTCGATGCCATCGGGCGGAATATCCCGGTGCTTGTCGATCTCAAGCCATCGGGCCAGCATTATATGCAGGACCTGCATGCTGCCGGTGGACTTGTGACAGTGCTGCGCGAATTGCGCCCCTATCTGGACCTTGATTGTCTGACCGTGACAGGCCGCAGTTTAGGCGAGGAAATTGATGCCGCACCGGCGAGTTTTGCGCAGGATATCGTGACACCGCGCGACAAGCCGATCTACCACCAGGGTGGCATGGCGGTGCTGACCGGCAACCTTGCCCCCGGTGGTGCGATCATCAAACAGAGCGCCGCATCGCCTGATCTGATGGTGCATCGTGGGCGTGCCGTCGTGTTTACCTCGATCGAGGATATGGCCGCGCGCGTTGATCACCCTGATCTGGATGTGACCAAGGATGATATCCTTGTGCTGCAAAACGCCGGGCCAAAGGGCGCGCCGGGGATGCCGGAGGCGGGCTATATGCCGATCCCACGCAAGATCGCGGCGCAGGGTGTCAAGGATATGGTGCGTATTTCGGACGCAAGGATGAGCGGCACCGCCAGCGGCACCATCGTGCTGCATGTCACGCCGGAAAGCGCGCAGGGCGGTCCTTTGGGGTTGGTTCGCGACGGGGATGAGATTGAACTGGATGTGACCGCCCGCAAAATCACGCTTCATGTGGATGAGGCAGAGCTGGAACAGCGCCGCAAGGATTTTGTTGCGCCTGACCATGTGGGGTCGGACCGGGGCTATAAAAAGCTGTTCCTTGACAGCGTGCTACAGGCCGATGGCGGTTGCGATTTCGATTTCCTGCAGCCGACCAGCATCCGCAGCAATGCGGGTTATGGATCGAAATCGTGACCACAGTCGCAGCCAGCGATTTGCGCGATTTCGCGACAGAGCTACTGGCGGGCGGGGGGCTTGACCCCGCCTATGCCGCGATTGTCGCCGATGTGCTGGTCGAAGGCGATCTGATGGCGCATCCGACGCATGGTGTGGCGCTGCTGCCCAGCTATATGAATGAGATACGCAAGGGCCGCATGACGCTGTCGGGCGAACCCGAAAAGCGCAGCAATGGTGCCAGTGTGGAAAGCTGGGATGGATGCTGGTTGCCCGGCCCGGTGCTGGTGCGTGATGCGCTGGATGCAGCTTGCGCCAAGGCGCGGGCGACAGGCATGGGGGCGGTGACCATTGCGCGCAGCCAGCATATTGCTTGTCTTGCCGCCTATCTGTTGCCGGTGACCGAGGCCGGATTTGCGGCGATCATCACCTCATCCTCGCCCACGACACAATCGGTGGCACCGTTTGGCGCGACGCAGGGCGTTTATTCCCCGAACCCGATTGCCGCTGGCTGGCCGACGCAGGGTGATCCGGTGATCTTTGATATTTCGATGTCGATCACGACCAATGGGCTTGTCGCGCAGAAAAAGGCCGAAGGGCAACCCATGCCGGGCCTCTGGCTCACTGATTCTGATGGCAGCCCCACGGATGATCCAAATGTCATCGGCCAAGGCGGCGCGCTGATGCCGATGGGCGGTGTGGATCACGGGCATAAAGGCTTTGCTTTGGGTTTGCTTGTCGAAATGCTGACCTCCGGCCTTGCCGGGTTCGGGCGCGCCGATGTGCCGGATCGCTGGGGCGCGGCGGTCACCGTGCTTGTCTTCGATCCCTCGCGTTTCGGCGGAGCGGAGGCGTTTTGCCGCCAGACGGATCATATCGTCTCCGCCAGCCGAGCTGCTGCCGTACCGGACGGTGCTTCGCCGGTCCGTATCGCAGGCCAACAGGCGCTGCGGCGGCGGGCCGAACAACTTGAACATGGGATTACCCTGTCGCAATCGCTGGTCGCACAGATCAGCGCGCTGGACCCCAGCATTCCCTTTCCAACCAAAGGATAAACCGATGACCACACTCACCCCGCATAAGGGCGTTCTGTCGCCCGTCGTCACCCCGTTTGATGCCGATCTGCGCCCCGATATTGCGCGCCTTGCCGCACAATGCCGCTGGCTGTTGGCGAGCGATGTCGGCCTTGCGATTTTCGGCACCAATTCAGAGGCCAATTCGCTGGGTCATCAGGAACGCATCGCGATCCTTGATGGGCTGGTCGAGGCGGGTATTCCTGTGGATCGCATGATGCCTGGCACCGGGACCTGCGCGCTGACCGATACGGTCGATCTGACCGCGCGCGCCGTCAAACATGGCTGCGCCGGGGTGCTGATGCTGCCGCCTTTCTATTACAAAGGCGTCAGCGATGATGGTCTGTTCGCGCATTTTGCGGAAGTGATCGAACGGGTTGGGGACGAAAACCTGCGGGTCTATCTGTATCACATCCCGCCCGTCTCGCAGGTGCCGTTGTCACTGGACCTGATCGAACGGCTGCTGACAGCCTATCCCAAGGCCATCGCCGGGGTGAAAGATTCGGGCGGCCAGTGGGACAATACCGCCGCGATGATCAGCAATTTCGGCGATGAGGGCTTTGACGTCTTCGCCGGGTCCGAGGCGTTTTTGCTGCAGACCATGCGCGCGGGCGGCAAGGGCTGCATCTCGGCCACTGCCAACGTCAACCCTGCGGCGATTGCGGCACTTTATGAAACATGGGAGGCCGATGATGCCGATGCGCAGCAGGCGGCATTGACCGCGACACGGGGGGTTTTCCAATCCTACCCGATGATCCCCGCGCTGAAAGCCGCCGTTGCGCAGCATTCTGAGGATGACACATGGTTCAACGTACGCCCGCCTTTGGTCGGGCTGACGATGGAACAGCGCCGCAATCTGGCGGCTGACCTTGCGGCAGTTGATTTCGACATGCCCGGTCTGAAGGAAGCCTCCCATGGCTGAAGCCAGTCAGAAAAAACGGCGCGGCCCGGCGATCCGGCTGCATGACGACGACAATGTGGTCATCGCTTATGTGCCGATTGATCCGGGGACGGAGATCCCCGGCGAAGGTGTCACCACCCGCACCCCGGTGCCTGCCGGTTACAAGATCGCGACGCGCGCGATTGCGGCGGGCGAGCCTGTGCGCAAATATAATGTGACAATTGGTTTCGCGTCTAAGGACGTCACGCCCGGCACGATGCTGCACAGCCACAATATGGAATTCCGCGAATTCGACCGCGCGCCGAACCATGCGACGGAATATGTTCCGACGCAGGTCCTGCCGGTCCAGGAACAGGCGACGTTCCAAGGCATCATCCGCGCCGATGGCCGGGTGGCGACGCGCAATTACATCGGCATTTGCAGCTCGGTCAATTGTTCGGCCACGGTGATCCGCATGATCGCGGCGCATTTCACGCCGGAGAAACTGGCCGACTATCCCAATGTCGATGGCGTTGTCGCCTTTGCCCATGGCCTTGGCTGTGGGATGGAAATGTCGGGCGAGCCGATGCAATTGCTGCGCCGCACGATTGCCGGTTTTGCCACGCATCCGAACCTCGCCGGTGCCCTGATCATCGGGCTGGGCTGCGAACGTAACCAAATCGCGGGCATGATGGAGCAGGAAGGCCTGTCCACCGGACCCCGCCTGCTGAACCTGACGATGCAGGAAACCGGCGGCACCCGTGCGACGATCGCTGCCGGGATTGCTGCCGTGGAAGAAATGCTGCCAGAGGCGAATGCGGTTGAGCGTGTCCCGGTGCCGGTCAGCCATCTGAAAATCGGGTTACAATGCGGCGGGTCGGACGGGTTTTCTTCGATCACCGCCAACCCGGCCTTGGGCCATGCCGTCGATATCCTGTCCCGCCATGGTGGCACCGCGATCCTGTCGGAAACGCCCGAGATTTATGGCGTGGAACATACGCTGACCCGGCGCGCGCAGACTGTGGAGGTCGGCGAAAAGCTGATCGACCGCATCCGCTGGTGGAAAGAGGAATATTCGCCCGGGCGTGATGTGCAGATCAATGGCGCGGTCAGCCCCGGCAACCAGATCGGCGGCTTGGCGAATATCCTCGAAAAATCGCTCGGCTCTGCGATGAAGGGCGGCACTGGCCCGTTGATGGAGGTGTATCGCTACGCTGAAAAGGTCACCCAACCGGGGCTGGTGTTCATGGATACGCCGGGGTTTGATCCGGTCTCGGCCACCGGGCAGATTGCGGGCGGGGCCAATCTGATCTGCTTTACCACAGGCCGCGGGTCGATGTTTGGGTCCAAACCAGCGCCAGCGATCAAGATCGCGACCAATACGGCGATGTATTCCCGCCTGACCGAGGATATGGACCTGAATGCGGGCGTGATCCTTGACGGCGATGCGACACTCGAAGAAGTCGGAATGCAGATATTCGAGGAAATGATTGCCGTGGCATCAGGCAAGAAGACCAAAAGCGAAGAACTGGGCCTTGGCGATAATGAATTCGTGCCATGGAGCATCGGCATCATGAGCTGATCGGAAGAAGGAAGACGATAATGAGCGACGTGATCGCCAAAGTGCTCGACCCGGTGAGCCTGCCGCGCATGGTGCCGGTGCGGCAGATTTTCACCGATGATGCCTTGCCCGATATCGCAGGTGCTGTGCGCGCCCAGATCGGGCGGCCCGATATCGCCGCAAGGGTGCGCCCCGGCATGTCCATCGCGGTGGGCGTGGGCAGTCGCGGCCTTGCCGATTTGCCGATTTTGGTTGCGACTGTCGTTGCCGCGCTGAAGGACCTTGGCGCTGTCCCTTTCATTGTCCCCGCCATGGGCAGCCACGGCGGGTCAAGCGCGGAAGGGCAGCGCAAAATGCTTGCCTCGCTCGGCGTGACCGAGGACAGCGCAGGCTGTGAAATCCGGTCCAGCATGGAGACGGTCGAGATCGGGCGTTTGCCAAATGGTCTGCCCATTGCGATGGACAAGATCGCGATGGCGGCGGATGGGATCGTGGTCATCAACCGGGTCAAACCGCATACCAGTTTCAGCGGTACGATCGAAAGTGGGCTCGCGAAGATGATCACCATCGGGCTGGGCAAACAGGTCGGCGCGGACGCCTGCCATATGCTGGGCTTTGGCCATATGGCCGAACAGGTCATCGCGATGACCAAGGTCAAGATCGCCAAGACAAAGGTGCTGTTCGGTCTGGCGACGGTCGAAAACGCCTATGACCATATCAAGCTGGTCGAGGCGGTCGGCGCGGAGGATATCCTTGCGCGCGAGGCAGAACTGCTGGATATCGCGCGGGGCTGTATGCCGCGCATCCTGTTCAGCCCGTTGGACGTGCTGGTGGTGGACCGGATGGGCAAGAATTTCTCTGGCACCGGCACTGATCCGAATATCACCGGACGCGCGGCGACACCCTATCTGCGGCTGACGCAGGAGGTGGGCAAGATGGTGGTGCTTGATCTGGACGACCGCAGTCATGGCAATGCGGCAGGGGTGGGCTTGGCCGATATTTGCACAAGGCGGCTGGTCGATAAGATCGATTATGAAGCGACCTATATGAACCACATCACCTCGACCGCGCTTATCGGGGGTAAGTTGCCGGTCGTGATGGAGCATGACCGCCATGCCGTGCAATTGGCGGTCAAGACCTGCAATGTGATGCCGGGGCGCGGCCTGCGGATGGTGCGGTTGTCGGACACGTTGCATCTGGAACGTATCCTGATTTCAGAGTCGATGCTGGAGGATGCGCAAGCCCATGATCAGATCGAGGTGCTGGGCGATCCGGTGCCGTGGGATTTCGCCCCTGACGGTGCCTTGCACGGGCGCGCAATCTGAACCCAAGAGGTAAGTCATGGCCGCACCACTGGGCATGTTAATGGTCGGTCTGATCTTTGCCCAATTGCTGGCACGGATCATGGACAGCCCGGCAGTACAGGTCGTGACCTGGAGCCTTGCCGCCTGCGTCGTCCTGGCGGCGCGCAGATCCATGGGCCTGCGTGAAGGCTATTTGCTGGTGCTGAGTGCGGTGCTGACAGGATCTCTGGTCGTCTGGGGCAGTGATCCGGCGCGCGAGATCGCAGCAGCGCTGGATCAGGCGACCTTTCTGATGACCTTCATCCTGCTCATGGGCTTGCTGCATGAGGCGGCCTCGACCTCGCCTTCAGTCGAAAGCTGCGGGCGCTATCTGACGCAGCAGCCCGCCGGGCGGCAGTATCCGGCGCTTTATGCGGGCACCGGCGTGATGGCGGTGCTGTTCAATCTGGGTGTCGTCAGCTTTCTGGTGCCATTGGTGCGGCGCGGGATCGCGGCGGCAACACCGGGCGATGCGCAGAACCCGGTGCGCGAGCGTCGCCAGATCAGCGCCGTGTTGCGCGGTTTTGCATGGTCGGTGGTCTGGTCGCCCACCGCAATCGCGCCGTTGGCAGTGGTCGAGCTGATCCCCGGCGTCAACCGACCGCTTTGGATCGGGTTGGGGTTTGGCATCTATCTGGCGATGCTGCTTTTGGGCGCGGTGGAGGATAAGCTGCGGTTTCGCGCCTTTCTGTTTGACAAGGACCGGCCTGCCGCCCCTTTCCCATTGATCGCGACGGCGTTGTTTTTTGCGGCCTGCGGAGTGATGTTTACGATGACCCTGATCGCGATGTGGCTGACCGGCGATACTGTGGTGTTCGGGCTGATGCTGGCCTGTCCTGTCATGCTGACCGGCTGGCTGGGGGTGCAATATCTGCAGCCTTTCGGGAAAGACATGGTGGCGACCGTGCAGCGGGCGCTGACTGCCACAGGGCAGCGGTTGCATCATATCGTCACGGTCAATCTGCCGAAATCAGCCGCCATTGCCGTGACCTTGGGCTGTTCGGGCTTTGTCGGGCGGGCTGCAGCCTCGCTCATGCCAGCGGATTCACTGGCGACGGGGCTGGGAATTTACGCCATGCCGGATTTTGTCTTGCTGTCGCTGATCCCGGTCCTGTTGAGCCTGTTGAGCCTGCTTGCGCTTAGCCCGATCATGATGGCGGTATTTTTTGGCAGCCTGTTTGGCAGTCTGGACATCATGCCCGCAAATCCCACGCTGATCGCACTGTCGATTTCCTGCGGCTGGGCCTTGTCGATGACCTTTTCGCCCTTCGCCACAGTGGTCTTGTTGATCGACCGGGTCGCGGGCATTTCCCCGCGGCGGCTGACCTGGGGCTGGAACCTGACCCATGCGGGCCTCAGCGCTGTCGCATTGGTGCCGATTTTCGCAATGCTTGCCTGGTGGGTGTGAACACGGGGCCGCGCTGTGCCAATCGCGGGTTGACGATCGCGTCATTATGTCTCAATTCTATCCCCAGATGGTTCCCGCAAGGCGCAAAGCTGACCGGGATGAAAAGGGAACACGGTGCGGAATAGCCATCAGGCGCCAAACCCGTGACTGCCCCCGCAACTGTGAGCGGTGAGCGACCCCGAGGATGCCACTGGACCTGATGGTCCGGGAAGGTTCGGGGAAGTGTCGACCCGCAAGTCAGGAGACCTGCCATCTGCACGGTGCCGTCAGGCACCTTAATGAAATTCGACCCGGGCGGGGTGTCCCGGAAAGGAAGGTCACGATGGCAAGACAACGGCTGATGCCGACAGGATTGGTCTGTTCCGACTTTTTGCAAGCCCCGCATTGGCGCGGAGGGCTGCATGGACCGGACGATCCCACATTTTACACACAGATATGGCGCAGTGCTGCGCCATTTGCGGCAGGAGCCGCGCTGCCCTAGCCTGATCCGGTCTGATGCCGGATATGCCCCATGACCGCGGCGTCGCTGCGCGTGACGCATATCGGCTGGGGGCCTGCCGGGCAAGCCGCGATCCTGTCCGGCATCGGGTTTGACCTTGCGCCGGGGCGGATGCTGGGCATCGTCGGGGCCAATGGCGCAGGGAAATCCACGCTGCTGCGGATGCTTTATCGGTTTCACCGGCCCATGACTGGCACGGTCATACTGGATGGCAGGGACCTGTGGCAGATGTCCGCGCGCGAGGCTGCCTGCCGGATCGCGGTTGTTCTGCAGGAACAGCCCACGGATTTCGCCCTGAACGTGCGCGAGATCGTGGCGCTGGGCCGCACGCCGCACCGGCGCGGCTTTGCCAGCGGTGGCGCAAGGGACATGCAGATCGTTGATCATGCGTTGGACCGGCTTGATCTGCAGGGGCTGGCGCATCGCGCGCTGGGCACATTGTCGGGCGGTGAAAAGCAGCGCGTCATGGTGGCGCGCGCGCTGGCACAGGAACCGGGTCTGCTGATCCTTGATGAACCGACCAACCACCTTGATATCCGCCATCAGCTGGAAGTGCTGGCGCTGGTCCGCAATCTTGGCATCACCATCGTCACCAGTCTGCATGACCTGAACCTTGCCAACGGTTTGTGCGACGATGTGCTGGTGCTGGCCGATGGTCATGCACTCGCGTTCGGCCCGCCTGCCAAGGTGCTGACCGAAGCTGTCGTCGCCCGCAGCTTCCGCGTCACTGCGCGGCGCGAAACCCTGCACCCCAGCGGGCAAGCGCATTTTACCTATCATCTTCCGACCGCAAAAAGGACCTGATCCATGAAATACCTGACCCTTGCCGCCTGCATCATGGCCACCAGCCCAGCCGTTGCGCAGGATTATCCGGTCACCGTGCAAAGCTGTGACCGCGCGGTGACTTTTGACGCGGCACCCCAGCGGGCTGTATCAAATGATGTGGCGATCACGGAAATGATGCTGGTACTTGGGTTGCGTGATCAAATGGTCGGCCATACCGGGATCAGCGGTTGGAGCAAGGTTGACGAGACTTTGCGCGCAGATATCGCCGCGCTGCCAGAACTGGCCCCGAAAAGCCCGACCCGCGAGGTGCTGATCGGTGCGGATGCTGACTTTCTTTTTGCCGGATGGAATTATGGCCTGCGCGTCGGCAGCGAACTGACGCCCGATACGCTCGCTCCTTACGGCATTGCGGTTTACGAACTGACCGAAAGCTGTGCCCATATCATGGAGAAGGGCAAGGCAAGCCTTGAGGATATGTATGCCGATATTCTGAACCTTGGCCGGATCTTTGGCGTGACCGAAAGGGCCGAGGCGATGGTGACGGCTTGGCGCGCCGAGGTTGCGGCCTTGACCGCTGATGTGGCCGCTGAAGACCGCCCGCGCGTGTTCGTCTATGACAGCGGCGAGGATCAGCCGTTCACCGCCGGACGCTATGCCATGCCGACCGCGCTGATCGAGGCGGCAGGCGGCACCAATATCATGGACACATTTGAGAAAAGCTGGGCGACCGTCGCCTGGGAAGAGGTGATCGCGCAGGACCCGGAGGTGATTCTGATCGTGAACTATGGCGATGTGACCGCTGCGCAAAAGCGTGACTTCATGATGAACAACCCCGCCTTTGCCGATCTTCAGGCTGTGCGAGAGGATAATTTCGTCACGCTGGACTATGTCGAGGCTGTGCCGGGCCCGCGCAATATCGGCGCGATTGCCACCTTGGCCGCCGCTTTCGCGGATGCACGCCAATGAGTGATCAGGCGATCACCGCCTGGATGGCCAGCAAACGCCGCGTCTTTCCTCTGGCGCTGATCCTGTCGGCGCTGGTGCTGCTGGTGTCGGTTTCGGCAGCGGTCAGCGTGGGCGCCGTCACGGTGCCGACACGCGTGGTCTGGGGCGTGATCGCCGACAACCTGCTGCCCGGTATCATAACGCCTGACTGGTCGCCGGGCCGTGATGCCATCGTGTGGGATTTGCGCCTGCCGCGTGCCTTGCTGGCGGCGATGGTGGGCGCGGGGCTGGCGATGGTGGGGGCGACATTGCAGGCGGTGACGCGCAATCCATTGGCCGATCCGCATCTGCTGGGGATCTCATCGGGTGGCGCTTTTGGCGCGATTGTGGCGCTGCTTCACACCGGGTTGATCCTTGGCGCGCTGACCGTGCCGTTTTTTGCTTTCCTTGGTGCGCTGGTCGCCACTGGTCTTGTGCTGGGTGTGGCGCGGGTGGCGCGCGCGTCATCGGCAGACAGGCTGGTGCTGGCGGGGGTTGCGGTGTCGTTCATCGTGATGGCGGCAGCGAATGTCATGATTTTTCTGGGCGATCCGCGCGCCACCCAGACGGTGGTGTTCTGGATGTTGGGCGGGCTCGGCCTCGCGCAATGGTCGCATCTGATCTATCCGCTGGGGGTCTTGCTGGTTTGCGGCGCATGGTTCCGCTGGCGCGCCCATGATCTGGACGCGATGACTGTGGGCGATGAGACCGCTGCGACCCTGGGCATCGCCGTCGCGCGGTTCCGGTTGGAGGTGTTCGTGGCCGGCGCGCTGGTCACTGGCGTGATGGTCGCGTTCTCCGGCGTGATCGGCTTTGTCGGGCTGATGATCCCGCATATCGTACGGATGGCGGTGGGTGGCAGCTATGCACGGGTGTTGCCGGTCTCGGCTTTGTTCGGGGCGGTGTTTCTGGTCTGGTGCGACATCCTTGCCCGCACGATCCGCGCGCCCGAGGAATTGCCGATCGGCATCGTCACCGGCCTTATCGGCGGGGTGTTTTTTGTCTGGCTGCTGGGGCGGCGGATCTAAGGCTTGCCGGATCTCCGGCGGAATACGGCCTATTGGGCAAAACGGGCGGCCAACGCAGCTTACGCGGATGTGGGCCGGTCAATATAGTCGTCACATACCGCTCTGGTG
The DNA here is from genome assembly GCF_035117555.1 of Yoonia sp. 67-2. NCBI lineage: Bacteria > Pseudomonadati > Pseudomonadota > Alphaproteobacteria > Rhodobacterales > Paracoccaceae > Yoonia > Yoonia sp. 67-2. The sequence continues at coordinate 57,201 of NZ_JAYKPK010000011.1, read as the reverse complement.
GCCCCTGAACATCAGGCAAGCATCGGGCGGACCGAAAGGACTATTATGAAAATTCTGCCCCTTGGCATCGCTTCGGCGATCGCGTTGACTGCTGCCCTGCCATCATTCGCTCAATCCACTGAAGCCCGCGCTGGCGCCGAAATCGCTGCCCGCGTGACACCGAGCGAATTCGCCCCTGCCGTCGGTATTCTGGAACTGAACCAGACCGTCGTGATCGAAGGTTGCCTGGAAGATATCACCTGGTGCCAGATCAGCTTTGACGGACAAACCGCCTGGGCCTCCGGCGAATATCTTTATGTCGAAGAAGATGCGACACCTGTCGCACTGATCAACCGTCCCGGTTCGCTGTCCCTGACGACAATCACCGTCCCCGATGAAGACGCGACCCAGACAGAGCAGAATTCGGCCGCTGCCGTTGGTGCCACTGTCGGTTCGATGATCGCCTTTGTTGCCGGTGGCCCGGTCGGTGGGATCATTGCGGGGGGTGTGCTTGGTACGGCAGTTGCCGTGTCAACCGTCGAACCTACGGAAGAAACGATCACCTATGTGACCAGCAACCCGGTCGAAACCGTCTACCTGAACGGTGAAGTCGCTGTCGGTGCCGGTGTGCCAGCCGAAGTGGTCATGTATGACGTGCCGACACAGCCGGAACTCCGCTATCTGAACGTGAACAATCAGACCGTTCTGGTTGATGCAGAAACCGGCGCGATCGTCCGCGTTATCCGCTAAATCGTCCCAATCTACAGAAAAGCCCGGTGCTTTGCGCCGGGCTTTTTGCTGTCTGCTGCATCCCCGGTCGTGGCAAAACATCACTGGCGCATCCTGCGATGCATGTGAATTGCGCCTTTACTTGACGCGTTTCATGGTCTCAACCTTTGTGATGCGGGTGTTATTGGTCGAAGACAATTCTGACGTGGGCGAAGCTGTGGAACACCGGCTGCGCATGGCGGGTCATATTGTGACCTGGAACAAAGACGGTCGCGAGGTCGATCAGATCATTGATGATGCCGGTATCGATGCGGTGATCCTTGATCTGACTTTGCCTGCGGCTGATGGCATCACGATCCTGCGCCAGATCCGGCGGCAGCGGCGCGACCTGCCGGTCCTTGTGATCACCGCCAAGGCCGAGATTGACGACAAGGTCAGCCTGCTGGATCTTGGCGCTGACGATTATCTGGTCAAACCTTTCGACATGCGCGAGATGGAGGCACGGCTGCGGGCGCTGGTGCGCCGCCCGACCGGGCATTTCACCTCGGTTCTGCAAATCGGCCAGCTGACGCTGGACCCGGCGGGCCGGACGGTGACGCAGGCTGGCCGCATCGTCGATCTGGGGCGGCGCGAATTTGGTCTGTTGGAGGCATTGATGGCGCAGGCAGGCCGGGTCGTGACCCGCGAACGGCTGATGTCGCGGCTGTCCGATCTGGAGGATGGTGGTTCTGAAAATGCGCTGGAATTGCTGGTGTCACGTGTACGGCGCAAGATTGCGGGCGGCGCGGTGGAACTGGTGACAGTGCGTGGTGTCGGCTATCTGGTGCGGATGGCGCAGGATGCACAGGATTAATCCGCCGTCCTTGCGGCGGCGCATCCTGATTTTGGCCGCCAGCATGTTGCTGGTCGCGGCGCTGCTGCTTTTGACCTTTATCAAAGGCTATGCCAATCGCGCCGCGGATCAGGCGCTGGACCGGCTATTGTCAGCGGCAGCCTTGTCCATCGCTGGTGCCGTGCTGGTCGAGGATGGCGCGGTTGTGGTCGAAATGCCCTTTGCCGCTTTTGCGATGGTATCGGGCGATGACCGGGTTTTTTATGCCGTGGTCGGCCCGCAGGGCGAGCATGTCACCGGATATCCCGATCTTGCGCCGGATGCGCCGCTGGCCACGTCCATTACGCCGGTTTTCACCGACACCACCCATAACGGCGAACCCGTGCGTCTGGCGCGCCTTGGTCGGCTGATCTCGACCGCTGATGGGACAGGCTGGGTGACGATCCGGGTGGCCGAAACACGTGGCGCGCGTGCGACGCTGGCCGGCGAAATCGTCGGTGCGGCGCTCGTGCCGGTGGCGGTTCTGACGATGCTGTCTCTGGCGTTGGTCTGGATCGTGGTCGGACGCGCCTTTGCGCCGCTGGCCGTCATTGACCACGCGCTGCGCCAGCGCCGCCCTGATGATCTGTCGCCATTGGATGTGCCGGTGCCTGTCGAAGTGCAGCGACTGGTCGGTGGGTTGAACACTTTTATGGCGCGGCTGGAAAAATCCATGGCGCGGATGGGCGGGCTGGTGGCAGAGGCTGCGCATCAGGTCCGCAATCCGCTCGCCTCGTTGCGGGCGCAGACCGAAATGGCGCTGGATGAACCCGATCCGGCCAAACTGAGCGCCCGTCTTGCGCGCATCCACGACTCAGCTGTCGAGGCGAGCCATCTTGTGACCCAGCTTTTGATGGATGCCACGATCTCCCATCGGATGGATAAAGGTGAGGCGCAGGCGCTGTCGGTCACGGCGCTGGTTGACGAAGTCGTCGGGCGGCTGGACCCCGATCTGCGTCCCCGGGTGCAGACTGTCTTTGGCCCCGGTGCGGATATCGCTGTGGTGCTGGGCGACCGCGTGGGTCTGCGCGAAATGCTGCGCAATCTGATCGGCAACGCTTTGGCCTATTCTGCGGGGGTGATCGACGTTGCGGTCTCGGTCAGTGCGGACAATATGGTCAGGCTGGCGGTCCTGGATCGCGGGCCGGGAATTGCAGATGCTGACAAGGACCGCGTCCTGCAACGCTTCGTGCGTGGTGCGGGCGTCAGCCATACTGTCGGGTCCGGTCTGGGGCTGGCGATTGCGCAGCGCGTGGTGACCGGACATGGCGGTTACCTGATGCTGTGCGACCGTCCGGGTGGCGGGTTGGAAGTGGCTGCCGCTTTGCCCATGGCAAAAGCCCCGCCGCCGCATCGGTCGAGCCATGCCTTGGTCACGGTTCTGGTCGTGGGTCTGTCATGGCTGAGCGTTCCAACACCCGGCGTGGCAGAGCCTTTGCTTTTCGCCGCAGATCACCCCGAAACCCGGCGCATCGCGATTGCAGGCACGACGGATACAAAGCTGTTCTCGCCATTCATCACGGCGTTTCAGGCAGAAAATCCCGGCGTTGCGGTGACCTATGTCGAGACCGACAGCCTTGCCCTTTATGATGGGTTTCTTGCCGGGACGATTGATCCGGCGCCGGATCTGTTGATCAGTTCGGCCTCTGATCTGCAGTTGAAACTGGCCAATGACGGTCATGCTTTGGCCTATCTTTCGCCATGGCTTGATCAATTGCCGGGCTGGGCGCAATGGCGGGCCGAGGTGATCGGCTTCAGCTATGAACCCGCCGTCATCATCTATAATCCGCAGCTGGTACCACCGGGCACCCAGCCACGCACGCATCTGGATCTTGCCCTGCTGCTGGAAGATGAATCCGCCCGTTTCATGAACCGGGTGGCGACCTATGACATTGGCCGCAGCGGCGTGGGCTATCTGCTGGCCGCGCAGGATCAGCAGATATCGTCGCAATTCTGGCGGCTCGCTGCGGCCTTTGGCCGTGTGGGCGCAAGGTTGAGCGATTCCAGCCCGGAGATTCTGGACGGCGTCGCAGCGGGCGATCTGGCCCTTGGCTATAATGTTCTGGGGTCTTACGCTTTTGCGCGGCAGGCCGAGGGCGCGCCGATCGGGATTATCGTGCCGGATGATTATGTGCTGGTGCTGACCCGCAGCATGGTGATCCCGCGCAAGGCCGGCAACCCCGATCTGGCGCGCGCCTTTGTCGATTTTGCACTGTCCCCGAGCGGACAACGTGTCGCGGCAGGCCGCGCGGCGCTGGGCGCTGTCATGCCGGGCAGTGTTGGTAGCTGGACGCCCGAACGGATATCACAACTGGGGCAGGGCGTGATCCAGCCGATTGCACTGGCCCCGGTGCTGATGGTCGCCCTGGACCCGCAGCGACGGGCGCGGTTCTTGACGACATGGCTGGAAATCGTGGCCCCCAGCCAACCTTGATCGCCAGATGACAGGACGGTGACAGGAACCGCTGCTAACCTCTGCACTGTCGGGCATGGGAGGTGTCAGGACATCTGCACCGCCGTTCAGCCGCAGGGCTGTGAGTGTTGCGCCTTCTCTCCACACCTCCTGTTCTGATCCGTGGCAACGCGGTGTTTAGATTCTATGGGAGGACTTCATGAATAAAATTCGTATCGCAGCCTTTGTGGCAGCGTCGCTTTTGGCATCCGCGGCAACAGCGCAAGTGTCTGAATTGCGTATTATGGCCCCGGCTGGCCCCGGTGGCGGTTGGGACCAGACCGCCCGCACGATCCAATCCACGCTGCAAAGCGAAGGGCTGGTGCCGAATATTCAGGTGGAAAACGTTGCTGGCGCCGGTGGCACCATCGGCTTGCAGCAATTCGTCAACCGGTCATCCGGTGATCCCGCAGCGACGATTGTCGGCGGCTATGTTATGGTCGGCGCGATCATTGCCAATGATTCCAACGTCACCTTGAACGATATCACACCGCTGGCCCGTCTGACCGGCGAATATGTTGTGGTTGTGGCGGCTGCCGACAGCCCGATCAACAATGCAGAAGATCTGGCCGCAGCGATGCGCGACAATATCGGTGGCGTGACCTGGGCCGGTGGCTCTGCCGGTGGTGTCGATCACATCGCAGCAGGTCAATTCGCGCAGGCCGCTGGTGTCGCTCCGGAACAGATCAATTATATCCCCTATTCCGGCGGTGGCGAGGCATTGGCCGCGATCCTTGGCGGACAGGTCACTGTCGGCGTATCGGGCTTCAGCGAATTTTCCAGCCAGATCGAAGCCGGTGCGGTCAAGGTGATCGGCATCACAGCCCCTGAACGTCAGGATTATCTGGACGCCGCGACCTTTATCGAACAGGGCTTTGACGTCGACGTGCAGAACTGGCGCATGATTGCAGGCGCACCGGGGATCAGCGATGAAGAGCGCGACGCCCTGCTGGAAGTCATCGAAGCCATGGCCTTTTCCGAGACATGGAATGCCGAGCTGGAAACCAAGGGCTGGGTGAACACCTACCTTTCAGGCGATGACTTTGCCGTCTATCTGGAAGAAGAGATCACGGCCACCACTGCCATCCTCGCTGATCTCGGGATCACCGAGTAATGTCGGGCGATCTACAAAACAAAGCAGCCGAAGAGGACCTTCGGCTGCCATTCGATGATGAGGCCGGGACCGGCACTGGCAAACGCGATGCCGCCGGTCTGGCTATCGCGGTTGCTTTGTTCGCGCTTGCGGCCGTGATCGTCAATGATGCGTCCGGCTATGCTGTCCGCCAGTCCTATGCCCGTTTTGGCCCGGAAATTGTGCCTTATGTCATCGCCTCCGGCATCACCGTCCTTGCCATTGTGACGGTGGTCATGGCCTGGCGCGGCCAGTTTGAAGCCCGCGACCGCCTGAACGTTGGCGGCTTGTTCTGGTTGGTCAGCGGCATCATTGTCGAAATCTTCATGCTGTATGGCGGCACGGGGTTCATTGCCGGTTCTACGGTGCTGTTCGCCTTTGCGGCACGTGCTTTTGGACAGGCGACATGGCTGTTGAATGCGGCCATCGGCGCGGTGCTGTCGACATTGCTGTTTTTGCTGTTCCGCTATGGGCTTGGCCTGTCGCTGCCCAGCGGTCCGCTGGAGCGGGCAATTGACCTGTTGGTGAGGTAAGCACATGGATACCTTTATTCTGCTGTTCGACGGTCTGGGGACCGCGATGCAACCGATGAACCTGATGTTCGCTTTGTTGGGCGTGATGCTTGGCACGGCAGTCGGCGTTATGCCGGGGATCGGACCTGCCCTGACCGTGGCGCTGCTGCTGCCAGTCAGCCTGTCATTCGGTGCGACGGGATCGATGATCATGTTCGCCGGGATCTATTATGGCGGGATGTATGGCGGGGCGATTTCATCGATCCTGCTGAATACCCCGGGTGAGACGGCCTCAATCATGACCGCGCTCGAAGGTAACCGCATGGCCAAACGGGGCTTGGGCGGCAAGGCCTTGGGTGCTGCGGCCTTCGGGTCGTTCTTCGGCGGCATGTTCGCGACGCTGGGTCTGGCGCTGGTCGCACCGTTCATGGTGATGGTCGCTCTGTCGTTCGGGACAGCGGAATATTTCGCGCTGATGGTGCTGTCTTTCATGACGGTCTCTGCCGCTTTTGGCGGGTCGATGTCGCGCGGATTAACGGCATTGTTCATCGGTCTGACCATCGGCATTGTCGGAACGGATAAGCTGACCGGACAGGTGCGGCTTGCCTTCGGTATCCCGGAAATGAGCGACAATATCTCTATCGCCATCGTCGCTGTGGGTCTTTTTGCCATTGGTGAAACGATGTTTCTGGCGTCCCAACACATCAATCACAAAACCAAAGCGCAGACAGTGTCCGGGTCGGTCTGGCTGAACTGGGCGGACTTCAAACGCTGTATCCGTCCCTATATCCGCGGCACCGGCCTTGGCTTTCTGTTCGGGCCATTGCCCACCGGCGGCGCAGAAATTCCGACGTTCCTGTCCTACACCACAGAAAAACGTCTGGCGACAGGCGAGGCCCGGCGCGAGTTTGACGAGGGTCTGGGCGCAATCGAAGGCGTGGCAGGGCCGGAAGCGGCCAATAACGCCTCTGCTGCGGGCACGTTGATTCCGCTGCTGACGCTGGGTCTGCCGACCTCGGCGACGGCGGCGATGATGCTGGCAGGTTTTCAGCAATATGGCCTGCAACCCGGCCCGCTGCTGTTTACCAACAGCGCTGATCTGGTCTGGGGTCTGGTGGCGAGCCTGTTCATCGCCAACCTGATGCTGGTCGTGCTGAACGTGCCGTTCATCGGTATCTGGGTCAAACTGCTCGCGATCCCGCGTCCTTGGCTTTACGCAGGTATCCTGACCTTCGCCACCTTGGGCATTGTCGGCGCACAGGGGTCACCTTTTGCACTGGTGCTGCTGTTGGGCTTTGGTCTGATCGGCTTTGTGATGCGCCGCTTTGGCTATCCGCTGGCCCCCGCGCTGGTCGGGGCCATTCTTGGCCCGCTGGCCGAGGAACAGTTGCGCCGTGGGTTGATGATCAATCAGGGTGATTGGTGGTTCCTCGTGAACTCAAATATCGCGCTGTCGATCTATGCAATTGCGCTGCTGTCGATCTTTGGGCCCCGGCTCTGGTCGGTCTCGCGCAGATGGCGGCAGAAAGCCTGATCAGGCACGGTCGACACAAGACACCCGCAAGCAGTTCATCTGCCTGCGGGTGTTTTGATATCTGCGGCGCCTGCAACACAGCCGTCACGCCGCCATCGGTGATACCGTCCGCGCGCGTTCACCCCGATCATCTGTTCTGAACCCGCGTCACCGGGGCCAGCGAGGGCCCAGTGCTTGCCCTTTGTCGCACAGTGAAAGCCATCCGCTGGTCTGCGGGCTTGACAACGTCGGGCAATCGCCTTGCATGCGCCTGTCGGTAACGAAAGAGGCTGCGGATGCGGCGATTGTTTTGGACCCTGATCTGGGTCGCCTTGATTTACAGCCTCTATTGGTTTGGCGTGTCGCAGCTTTTGCAGACCGGGGTCCAAAGGGCATCTGCCGTGCTGGCCGAAGATGGCGTTGATCTGACGGTTGGATCAGTCACGACGACAGGCTATCCCGCGCGTTTTCACACCGACTTGCGTGATCTGCGTCTGGTGCATCCCGATTGGACATGGCAGGCGCCGCAGGTCAGGTTGCAGGCGGACAGCTATCGTCCGCTGACGGTAGATGTGACCTTTCCGCAAGAGCAGATTATATCGGTCGCGGAGCAAGAGCTGCGCGTCAGCAGTGATGACGGGACCGCGGCTGTCACGCTACGCCCGACGGGCATGCTCGGCCTTGACCGGGCCAGTCTGGCGATCACGCAGATGCAGGTCATGTCTGACGCAGGCTGGCAGCTTGGTCTTGGGCAGGTCACCGCCCGCCTGGTGCATATGGGCGGGCCTGATGCGGTATATGACGTCGATTTTGGGGTCGCGCAGGTGACTTTGCCGAGTGGTCTGCTTGATCAGATTGACCCGGACGGATCATTGGGTGCGGAATTGCAAAGCATCGCAGGAGCGGCGCACATGACTTTGGCCGCCCCGCTGGACCGGAATGTCCAAGGCAGCTTTCCTGATATTGATCATCTTGACTTGCGTGATCTGCAAGTCGCCTGGGGCCCGGTCATGGCCGAGATGTCAGGTGAGATCGCGATCAATGCGGCGGGTGTGCCATCAGGTCAGATCATCCTGCGCAGCGGGCAATGGCAGATTTTACTGGCTGTGCTGACACGTGCGGGTGTGATTGATGAACGTGTTGCAACGACCATGACGCGGGTCGCGCGTTTCATGGCTGATGCTGATGGTGTGCTCAGCGTGCCAGTCGCGTTTCGCGACGGTGTCATGTTGGTCGGCCCGGTCCCGGTCGGGCCAGCGCCAGTTTTGCGTTAGCTGGTCCCGAACAACCCGGTCAGCGCGCGCCGCACCAGCGCCGTGACTGACGGGCGCGGCAAGGCGTGAAACGGCAGCGGGCGGCACACCTCCATCGCGGCGACGCCGACGCGGGCGGTCAGGGCGCCGTTCACGATGCCTTCACCAAAGCGGCGCGAGACTTTGGCAAGGATGCCGCCCCCCGCAATCGTGCCGATCAGATCATCGCCGACGGCCAAAGCACCAGTCGCCACCAGATGCGACAGCACTGCGCGCGTCAGCCGCCAGGACCCAAGCGTGCCTGCGCGCCCGCCATAGATTTCCGCGATCCGGCGGATCATCCGCAGATTGGCGGTCAGTGCCGTGATCAGATCGGCCAAGGCCAGCGGGACAAAGGCGGTGACCATCGCGACTTGCCGCGCTGCTGCCTCTACCTCGCGCGTGGCGCGGGCGTCGAGCGGCGCGAGCAGGCTGCGTTCGGCCAAAGCCAGCAGCGCATCGGCGTCAAGCATGTCATCCTTGCGCTGTGCCAGTTCGGCCTTGCCCCAGGCGACATCGGCGCGCCCGGCGTAAAGGTTGTCGAGGGCGCTCAGCACGCCATGCGCGGCTTTCAGATCATTGCTGATCAGCGCCTCGCGCGCACGGGTCTGCACCACGTCAAGCTTGCGCAACCGGCCAAAGGCCGCCAATTCGCGAAAGCCGATGATCAGCACGACCAGCATCAACAGCCCGACCAGCAGGGTGGCGATCCAGCCCAGGATTGGCGCGCGGTCCAGCAGGCCGGTGACGTAATCCCAGGCCGCCAGCGAGACGATGAACCCGGTCAGTGCCACGGCCAGCGACCAGAACCAGCGCGACAGGCGCGATGGTTTGCGGCCTGCCACGACAGCGATCCTTTGCATCGCGGCATTGTCGATATCGGGCACGGCGGGCGCTGCGTCTGGGCGCGCTTCGTCGGTATCGTCAAGGTCGATCAGGATGGGTCCACGGCTCATAACCTGTCCCCCAGCAGAAATTGCGCGGCTTTATCCAGCCGGATATGCGGGGGGCCATCGCCGGGGCGCAGGGTCAGCCGCGCGGGGGCGAAATTCATCACGCTGTAATCAGCGTCGAGCCATTTCTCCGCCCCTTCGCGCGCCGGTGCCAGCAGATGCGCGGGATCATCGGGCAGTTTGCCGGGATAGAAGGCCGCTTGTTTGCCACCATCGAGCAACCGTCCGCGCACCACATCCAGCGGGCCGTCGCGATGGTCCAGCGTGTCCTCAACCGTGGTGCGCAGGGCGGCAATCGCCATGGCGGCGGTTTGTGCGCCCGCGAAATCGGCCCGGTCGCGGGCGTCGCGCAGCAATGCTTCGGTGATTGCGGTCAGTTGTTTGTGCTGGCTGTGGTGCAGGTGGTCAGCTTTCGTCGCGGCAAACAGGATCTTGTCGATCCGCCGCCCTTGGAAAATCCGCGCCAGAAAGGCATTGCGTCCCGGTTTGAACGCCCCCAGCACGGCGGCCATGGTGCGGCGCAAATCCTCTAACGCGGCGGGGCCGGCGTGGATCGCGCCCAGCACATCGACCAGCACGATCTGGCGGTCGATCTTGGCGAAATGGTCGCGAAAGAAGGGGCGGATGACATGCGCCTTGTAGCTGTCAAAGCGGCGCTCCATCTCGCGCCCCAGTGATTTGCGCGCGAAACTGTCGCCGGGCAAAGGTGCAAAGGTCAGCACCGGCGATCCGGCGAGATCGCCGGGCAGAAGGAACCGGCCGGGGGTGCAATCGGAAAACCCCGCCTCTCGTGCTGCATTCAGATGGGCGGTGAAACTGGCGGCAAGCGCCTGCGCCTGCGGTTCGTCGAAAGCGGTTTGGGGATCGGTCTGCCCGACCAGAGCCAGATAGGCATCGCCACCCGGTCGGTCCTTGGCGCGGGCCAAGGCGGCCTTGGCCCATTGCGTATAGGTCAGATCGAGAAGACCCAGATCGAGCAGCCATTCGCCCGGATAATCCACGATATCGATATGCACATTGCGCGGCCCCGACAGGCCGGACAACAGCCCGCTGGGCTGCACCCGCAAGGACAGGCGCAATTCGCTGATCTGCTTGGTGCCTTGCGGCCAGCTTGGGGCGGGCGCGGTCAGGCGTGCCAGATGCGCCTCATAGGCAAAGCGCGGCACGGTATCGTCAGGCTGCGGTTGCAGGAATGCCGCCTGGATCGCGCCATTGGCGGCGGCCAGTTGTGGCATCCGGCCACGATCCATCAGATTGGCGACAAGCGAGGTGATGAACACCGTCTTGCCCGCGCGTGACAGGCCGGTGACGCCCAGCCGGATCACCTGATCAGAGAAAGGGGCGGTCAGCGCGCTGGTCACGCCTTCGACGCGGCGGGTGATCTGATCGGCGATTGCGGCGATAACCAAGGCGGGACCTTTCCATGTGTTCGCGAACAGATAAGCATGCAGGACCCCGATGTGTAGGGATTGATTTCGCAGCGCACCGCGCCTAATCGGGGTGAATGCCGCGTTATGCCCTTCTTGTTGAATATCATGGAGCCCCTTTCGCTGGCTGGCAGCGGCAGAATGATCACCCGTCGGTGCAGGCTGCGATCGAGGCAGCTTTGGCAAAACTCGAACCCGGCCCCCACACAATCGCCGCCGCCGGGCGCACCGATGCGGGTGTGCATGCGACCGGACAAGTGGCGCATTGCGATCTGACCCGCGATTGGGACCCGTTCCGTCTGTCCGAGGCGCTGAATTTTCATCTGAAGCCCGCACCGGTGGCGGTGCTGGCCTGCGCCCAGGTCGCCGAGGATTGGCACGCAAGGTTCGACGCGTTGGAACGGCGCTATCTCTTCCGGCTGATATCGCGGCGCGCGCCGCTGACATCCGAGGCCGGGCAGATGTGGCGGGTCAATCACACGCTCGATGCGGCAGCGATGCAGGCAGGCGCGGATCATCTGCTGGGGTGCCACGATTTCACGACCTTCCGGTCCTCGATCTGTCAGGCGAAAAGCCCGGTCAAGACGCTGGATCAATTGCGCATCGAAGTGGTGCCGCGCGAGATCGGCACCGAATACCGTTTTCACGTCCGCGCGCGGTCATTTCTACATAACCAGGTCCGTAGTTTTGTCGGCACGCTGGAACGTGTCGGCGCGGGTTCATGGCACCCCGACGATGTCAGGCGCGCCTTGGAAGCCCGCGACCGCGCCGCCTGCGGGCCGGTCTGCCCGCCGCAGGGGCTGTATCTGGCAGGGGTCAGGTATCCGGTTGATCCGTTTGGGGTGGGGTGAGCCTTAGAAAAACCCGCGCGCTTGGCGGTCCAGCGTGGATATCATTTCGCGATAGGGATTGGGGCCAAGGCTGATCCGGGCCACGCCGAGGGCTGCGATATCGGCAGAGGCCGCAGGATCAACAGGCATCATGACGTTGACGGGCAGCGTCGCCTTTTCGCAGAGCCTGCCGATCAGTGCCTTGTCGGTCAGCCCCGGCACAAAGAAGCCATCGGCACCGGCTGTGGCAAAAGCTGCCTCGCGCTCAAGGGCGCTGTCGAGCAGGCTGGCGTGATCCCTTGCCGGTGCCTGCAGAAAGAGATCGGTGCGGGCGTTGATCACAGCCGCAATGCCCAAAGCATCCGCCGCAGCCCGGACCGCGCGCAGCCGTGCAACCTGATCTGCGATGCTGTAAAGGCCCGTGCCGTTGACCACCTGATCTTCGAGATTTAGCCCGACCACACCCAGCGCCAGCAGCTTGCGGATATTCTGGCCGAGCCTGTCGGGGTCAGCAGCATAGCCGCCCTCAAAATCCACGGTGACGGGCAGATCGACGGATTGCACGATGCGCTGAACAATTGCCAGCGCCTCATCCAGCGGCAATTCCTCGCCATCGCCGTAACCTTGTGCGGCGGCGACCGACCAACTGCCGGTGGCAATGGCTTTTGCCCCGGCCTGTGCGACCGTCTTGGCGCTGCCTGCGTCCCAGATGTTGTAAAGGATCAGCGGGTCATGCGGCACATGCAGGCTGCGCAGCAGCAAGGCCTTGTCGGTTTGTGATGTCATGGGGTGGTCTCCGTGTTTACCGTTCTGAGGTCGCGTTCAATCTCGATCAGCCGTTGCTTGCGCCAAAGCCCGCCGCCGTAGCCGGTCAATGACCCGTCTGCGCCGATGACCCGGTGACAGGGGATCATCAAGGCGATCTGGTTGGCGCCATTGGCCCGCGCCACGGCGCGTGTGGCGGATGGTCGGCCGATCTGGCGCGCGATGTCGGAATAGCTGCGGGTTTCGCCTGTGGGGATGGCGCGCAGCGCATCCCAGACCTGCTGGGTGAAGGCGCTTCCTGCCAGCGCCAAAGGCGTCAGGAACCGGCTGGAGCGCGCGGCGAAGTAATCGGCCAGCTCTGCCGTTGCCTGTTCGGACGGGGGCAGGGTGCCGATCCCGATCCCGTCTTTCGCAGCGGTTTGTAGCCGTGCCAGTTCGGCAGGCAGCCCCTTGCGATCCACGAATTCCAGCAGATGCAGATGGCTGCGGCTGCTGACAGCGATCATATCGCCCAGCGGGGTCGGTATCCATGTGGCGCGGAGCAGCCCGTTTGCGCGCAGATCGGCAGGCGCGCAGCCCAGCAACCGGGCAAAAGCGGCGCGAAAGGCGCTGGCAGAGTCGAAATGTGCCTGATGCTGCGCTGTGATGACTTTTGCGCCGGTTGCCAGCGTCGTGAAACCGTCACGCAGGCGGCGCTGGCGGGCCATTTCCAGAAAGGTCATGCCGAATTGCCGTTTGAAGCTGCGCCGCACCGTGGACAGGTCAAAACCCAATTTTTCCACATGGCATTCGGACCAACGCTGGTCAGGGCGTTCGTCCAGTGCTTGCAAAAGTGCCGCAATGGTTGGATCGGCCAGCGCGGCGGCCCGAAGCGGGTGGCAGCGCTTGCAGGGGCGGTAGCCCGCTGTGATACATTCCGCGATACTGGCAAAGAAGCTGCAGTTTTCCGGTTTCGGCTTGCGCGCCGGGCAGGTCAACCGACAGAAAACGCCGGTCGAAGACACGCCGACAAAGGCTTGCCCGTCAAAGCGTGTGTCGCGGGCAAGCAGGGCAGCGTAAAGTGTTTCATGGTCAGGAAGATCAAATAACATGCGCCGTTTATAGCGTGGAACAAAGCCGCAGGTCGCCGTTTTTCAGGCGTCTATTGTTTTTATTGCTTCCTGCTCAGGTCGATGACCCTTCCCGCTCGGCCAGTCGGATCGCTGCTGGGCGTTCGCTGCAGCGTTGCAGCCATGATCTGATCGCCGGATCGTCGGGGGTGAAATCCGGGAACCATAGAAATGGGCTGCTGCAGAGCAGATCGGCGGCGGAGTAATCATTGCCCAGAAGATAAGGCTGATCGCGCAGAGCCTCTGACAGGCGCGCGGTCATTGTGGCGTAGTCGCGCAGGCTGGCGCTGATTGCCGGATGGTCGATCTGCGCCCAATGCAGGATCATCACCGGCTCCATCACGCCTTGGTAATAGAACAGCCATGACAGATATTCACCCCGTCCCGGCGCGCCGTGGACGGGGCCAAGGCCCGCGGCAGGATAGCTGTCGGTCAGGTGCAGAATGATCGCGCCGCGTTCGCGGATATGTTGATCGCCATCGACCAGATAGGGCACTTTCTTTTCGGGATGCGGGTTGCGCGGGTCAGGGCCGCCTGATCCGTCCTGCCGGGGGATCGTCACTTCGACGATGTCGACATCTGCGCCGAGTTCGTCGATCAAAGTGACGATGGAGGATGAACGGGACTGGGGAGAATGATAAAGAATGGGCATAGGGACCTCGGGTTATGTTAGAGCTTTGGTGTAACCTGACCCTCCTGACAGAAAGCGGCAGTAACTTATGGCCCGGACCGACCGTTTGATGCGATTGATGGATACGCTGCGCCGCTTGCCTGCGCCTGTCACCGCGCAAAGGCTGGCGGATGAGACGGGGATTTCACTGCGCCAGCTATACCGCGATATTGCCACCTTGCGTGCGGGTGGCGCGCTCATCGACGGTGCGGCGGGGGTGGGTTATGTGCTGACCGAAGACCCCGCCTTGCCACCGCAAAGCTTTTCCCGGCTGGAGATCGAGGCGCTGATGCTCGCCATGGGGGGATTGGCCGAATTCGGCGATCAGGATCTGATCCGCGCGGGGCAGGATGCGCTGGCCCGGATCATCGCGACCTTGCCCGATCCGCAGGCGCGGCAAGCGTCGCATTGCGTGATGCGCAGCTGGCGCAAACCGGCCGCAAGGCCGCCGGTCAAGGTGGATCTGGACCGTTTGCGCCACGCCTGTTGGGAAGAACGCAGTCTTGCGATCCGTTACCGTGACCTGAGCGAGCAGGTGACCGCGCGTGAGATCTGGCCCCTCGGGCTGTCCTATAGTGACAACACGTTGATGTTGCTGGCCTATTGTTTGCTGCGGCAGGATTTCAGGATGTTTCATGTGCATCGCATCATCGCAGCCAGTGAAAACGGCGGCAGTTTCCGGCCAAGGCGGGTCGCGCTGCTGAATGTTTATCGCCGGACCGCCGCGCGCGAGATGAGTTCCGCCAATCCACCGCCTGCCTGTGGCTGAGCCTTCGGGCTAATGGCAGGCGTTGCTGGCTTGATCGTCAAACGACATCACTGTCGGACAATGAAATCAGCAGCTTTTGCCATGTTGGAACAAAATCAAGCGGGCGGCGTTGCCTGTTGTGATTGGTCAATCCTTGTAATTTCGGATAGGTCTGTCAGCAAATAAGTAAAAATGTCGCGGGGGCGAGACGTGAAAACATACCTGTGGATGACGACAGCCCTTATTTTCGGGGCAGGTGTGGTTTCAGCGCAAGAGGTACGGTTGGTTTCCGAAACCGCGAATGAATCCCTCGATAACGCGTCACTCTTGCGCGCTTTGGATGATACCGCCGCCCCGCAGGATTACATCGCTGCCGCACGCGCGGATTATCGCCGATTGCTGACCGCGCTTTATGCGGAAGGATATTACAGCGGGGCGATTTCGATCACCGTGGATGGGGTCGAGGCTGCGAATATCGCGCCGCTTGGTGCGCCACGGGCGATCAATGAAATTGTGATTACCGTCGATGCGGGCCCGCAGTTTACCTTTGGTTCGGTCAGCATCGCGCCTTTGCCGGATCAGACGGAATTGCCGGCCAATCTGGCCCCCACCGAACCGGCCCTATCGGGGCAGATCAGATCCGCCGCCAGCTCCGGCGTGAATGCCTGGCGTGATCTCGGTTATCCGCTTGCCAATGTGGGCGATCAGCAGATCGTCGCGCGCCATGGCGACCGGCAGCTTGATGTGACCATCGGGATCGCACCCGGACCGCAGTTGCGGTTTGGTGAACTGGACGTATCAGGCAACGAAAGGGTCCGCCCCGAACGCGTGCGTGAAATCGCCGGTCTGCCGGTGGGCGACATTTATTCCCCCGATGCCGTGAATGACGCCGAAAGCCGCCTGCGCCGCACCGGCACCTTCAACAGTGCCGCCTTGCGCATCGCGGAAGAGCCGGGGCCGGACGACACGATCCCGGTCAGCGCCCAAGTCGACGAAGCTGCACTGCGCCGGATCGGCTTTGGCATCGAGCTGTCGTCGGTTGAGGGTTTGGCTGTCTCTACTTTCTGGCTGCACCGCAACCTGTTGGGTGGCGCGGAACGGCTGCGCGTCGATGCCAGCGTTTCGGGTATCAACGGCGAAACCGGCGGCACGGATTATTCGCTGCGCGGCAATTTCACCCGGCCTGCCACATTTGGCGCGGATACTGATTTCTACATCGAGACAGAGGTGTCGCGCGAAGATGAACCAACGTTCCTGATCGATAAATTCGAGATTGAAACCGGTCTGATCCGCTATCTGACCGATGATCTGACGGTGCAGGGCGGGATCGGCCTGCTGACCGCACGCGAAGAGACAGAACTGGGCGAACGCGACTACACCTTGGTCATACTTCCGCTGCGCGCCACGTTTGACCGCCGCAACAATGCGACTGACGCCACAGCGGGGTATTATCTTGACGGGCGGTTGACCCCATTCGCCAGCATTGATGGCGATCTGAACGGCGCGCGGTTTTTCGGTGATGCCCGCGCCTATCGCAGCTTTGGCGAAGAGGAAGGGCTGACATTGGCCGCGCGTGGGATGGTCGGCAGCCTTGTCGGGGCGGATATCATCGATGCACCAGCCGATTTCCTGTATTTTTCCGGTGGCGGCGGCACCGTGCGCGGGCAACCATATCAATCGCTCGGCGTGGAGACGATGCAGGGCATGGATGTGATCACCACAGGTGGCACGTCCTTCATCGGTGCGCAGATGGAAGCGCGCTATGCGATCCGCGATAACCTGTCGCTCGTCGGGTTTTATGACGTGGGCTATATCGGCGAAACCGCCGTGCCTGGTGAAGAGGGTGAATGGCATGCAGGTGCCGGGATCGGGGCGCGCTATGATACCGGGATCGGGCCGATCCGTCTGGATATCGGCACACCCGTCAGCGGTGATGAGGTCGGCGAAAGCGTGCAGGTTTACATCGGAATAGGACAAGCGTTTTGAGATTCATTTGGCTGATCACCCTGATTTTCCTGCCTGCTGTCGCGATGGCGCAATCCGAGGATGCAGATCGCGGCTATCTGACAAATCTGATCGAAAGCAATCTGTCCGGCGATGACCGCACCGTCACCATCACGGGTTTTGAGGGCGCATTGAGTTCCGAGGCGCGGATTGCCCAGATGACCATCGCCGATGCCGAAGGTGTCTGGCTGACGCTGGAAGATGTCGTGCTGCAATGGAACCGCACGGCCTTGCTGCGCGGCGCAATCAATGTTCAGCAATTGCGCGCAGGCCGGATCATCGTGGATCGCGCGCCAATCGCAGATGAAAGTGGACCATCGCCCGAAGCACAGCCTTTTGCATTGCCGGAATTGCCGGTCAGCGTGACGCTGGGCGTGCTGCAGATCGACCAGATCGAGCTTGCCGAATCTTTCCTTGGGGAACCTGTCGTCGTCAGCCTGTCCGGATCGGCGGCCTTGGCAGGCGGTGAAGGGCAGGCCGATGTATTGGCGACCCGTCTGGATGGCAAAGAGGGTATTTTCCAGATCGACGGCAGCTATTCCAATGTGTCCAATGTGTTGGCCATCTTGCTGAACCTTGAAGAAGGGCCTGATGGCATCGCCGCACGTCTGCTGGATTTGCCGGATCGCCCTTCGGTGCAACTGACCGTGGAAGGCGATGCGCCGCTGGATGATTTTTCGGCGACACTTGCCTTGGCCACCGATGGGCAGGACCGGCTGAGCGGTCGCTTTGGTGTGGCAAATGCTGATGGTCAACAACAGGTGCGGCTGGATGTAGGGGGCGATATCTCGGCGCTTTTCGCCGAAGAATATCAGGAATTTTTTGGCACTGACGCACAATTGGAGATGGCTTTGAACCGCTCGGATGACGGCAGGATCGATATCCCACGCCTCGCGCTGCTGGCGGGTCGCGTCAGTCTGGACGGCCGGGTGCAGATCGCGCCGCAAGGCTGGCCGGAAGTCATTCGGATTACAGGGGGCATTGCAGCCCAAGGCGATGAACCGGTTTTGCTGCCTTTGTCAGGCCCTCGCACTTTTGTTGACGATGTGACGCTGGCTGTGAATTACGATGCGAGCATATCCGACGATTGGGATATGGATATCACCGTGAACGGACTGACCCGGCCCGGCCTTGTCATTGATCGTCTTGGGCTGCGCGGTGGCGGTCTTTTGCGATCGGGCGAAGGCGCTGCTGCGGGCCGGTTCACCGCCGATCTGGATTATGGTGCCGAAGGCCTGCAACTGGATGACACCGGCGCGGCAGAGGCTTTCGGCGATGGCGTCACCGGCACATTGTCGTTGGAACGGATCGAGGGCAATCCGACCGAAATTTCCAACCTTACCCTGACAGGTGCAGGCGTCGATCTGCAAGGCGATGCGTTGATCGCAGGCCCTTCGGCTGGCTTTCAGACCGATGCCAATGTCGCTGTGCAGGTCGCGGGTTTGCAGCGGTTTTCCACGCTTGTCGGGCAAGACCTTGGCGGTGATGCCTCTTTTGATATCACGGCCGATCTGACGCCGCTGGATGGGTTGTTCAATGTCATGCTGGATGGTGTCACGACAGACCTGCGTGTTGGGATCGCAGAAGCCGACGCCGTTCTGGCGGGCGAAGGCACCTTGGCCGCGAATCTGGTGCGCGACACCGCAGGCACGCGGCTGGAAAGATTTGCCGTCACGACCGATGCCGCTGACGTCACTGCAGGCGTCAGCCTGACCAGTACCGGGTCCGAGGCCGATATTACCGCATCCCTGCGCGATCTCGGGTTGGTTCTGCCGGACATCGAAGGGCCCGTCGCGACCACGGGCCGCGTAACAATGTCGGATACCGGGCAGATCAGCTTTGATCTGTCCGGCACAGCCCCCGCCGCCAGTTATCAGACCAATGGTACAATCGTGCCAGCGCCAGAAGGTGGGCAGGTGATCAACGTCGATCTGGCCGCGGATGTCACAGACCTGTCGCGCTATGCAGGTGTCGCGGGACGCCCCCTTGCCGGGGCTGCGGCGCTGAACATTGATGGCGTTGCATCAAGCGATGGCGCGCGATTCACACTGGACGTCTCAGCCGAGACGCAGGATCTTGTGACAGGTCTTGACCCGCTTGATCCGTTGCTGGCTGGCGCGGGCGAACTCGCGGTTGCGATGGAACGCACGGGCGAGACGAGCCTGCGCTTGTCCGATTTGTCGATGCAGACGCCAACGCTTGATCTGCGTGGCAGTGCCGATCTGCAACTGGAGGGGCCGAATACGGCGGATCTTGCGCTGCGCATCCCCGATGCCAGCGTGATCGACGGATCGTTGAGCGGCCCCTTGGCGCTGACGCTGAATGCCAGCCCGACACCAACAGGCGAGACCGGCACCGTTTTGCAGATCACCGGGCCGGGGACCGATCTGCGGCTGGACGCCACGGTCGCTGGCGCTGATGCCGATTACGCCGTCACCGGCGATCTTGCCGCGCAGGTCGCCAATCTGTCGGCCTATGCGGGCGTGATCGGCCAACCTCTGCGCGGCAGTATTGACCTGACCGCTTCCGGCAATCTGCTGCCGGACCTCAGCGCCTTTGATGCAAGGGTCAACCTGCGCAGTGAAGATCTGGGGATCGGCAATCCGACCGCTGATGCTTTGCTGGCCGGGACAGGACGGATCAATGCGGATATCGGTCAGACCGATGGCGTGCTGGCCGTGCGGACGCTGGAAATCTCTACCCCGCAACTTTCGGTCGTGGGGGCGTTGAACGGGAATGCCGGGATAGGGCAGGGGCGGTTCAATGCCAGTCTGCGCGATATCGGTCTGTTGACCGATCAGATCAGCGGTCCGGTGCGCGCGACAGGTTCGGCATCCCTTGATGATGGGGGCAATTGGGGGATTGATGCCACCGGCACCGGGCCTGGCGGGCTGACAGCGCAAGTGCGCGGCGATGTCGCGCAATCCGGGCAGCTGGATCTGGCGATCAACGGATCAGCGCCGTTGGGGCTGGCCAATGCGGTCCTTGAACCGCGCCGGTTGAGCGGGACCGCCAATTTTGACCTGCTGGCGCAAGGTGACCCTGGGCTCGATGGACTCAGCGGACAGGTGACCTTTGCCAATGGACGGCTGGCCGATCCCGGTCTGGCGCAGGCGCTGAGCGGGATCACAGGGTCGGTCGGGCTGTCCAACGGCACCGCCC
The DNA here is from genome assembly GCF_035117555.1 of Yoonia sp. 67-2. Taxonomy (NCBI): domain Bacteria; kingdom Pseudomonadati; phylum Pseudomonadota; class Alphaproteobacteria; order Rhodobacterales; family Paracoccaceae; genus Yoonia; species Yoonia sp. 67-2. The sequence goes on along the minus strand of NZ_JAYKPK010000011.1, from coordinate 37,053 downwards.
AGATCAATCTGCAATCCAGTGTCGAAGCAGGCGGGGCGATATCGATCAATGGCCCCATCGGTCTCAGCGGGGTCAATACCGCCGATGTGACGGTGCAGCTGACCGATGTGGTGCTACAAGATCCGGAGCTTTATCGCACGACCATTGGCGGCACCGTCAGCCTGCAAGGCCCGCTGCAAGGCGGCGCGCGGATCAATGGGCAACTGGCGCTTGGCCAGACCGATGTGCAGGTGCCATCCTCCAGCATCAGCCCGTTGGGATCATTGCCTGATGTCGTGCATCTGCAACCGGAGCCTGATGTGCGGCAGACCTTGCTGCGTGCCGGTCTTTTGCCCAGCGGGGCAGAGGTTGACGGCGGCGGCGGCGGTGGGGCGGCTTTTCCGCTCAACATCGTGATTGATGCGCCGTCGCGGATCTTTATCCGCGGGCGTGGGCTGGATGCCGAACTGGGCGGGCAACTGACCATTGGCGGCACCAGCGACAATGTGATCCCGGTCGGGCGGTTCGAGTTGTTGCGCGGGCGTATCGATATTCTCAGCCAGCGCTTTGATCTGACCGAAGGTAGCGCATCGCTGCAAGGCGATTTTGAACCCTACATCAGACTTGTCGCCAGCACCGAAAGCGCCGGTGGCACGCAGATCAATATCATCGTCGAAGGTCCCGCCAGCGAACCCGAGGTGACGTTCCAATCGGTGCCGGACCTGCCGCAGGATGAGGTGCTGTCGCAGCTGATCTTTGGCCGCGATCTGCAAAGCATCTCGCCTTTGCAGGCGGTGCAGCTTGCGTCCGCCATCAGCACCTTGGCCGGTCGCGGCGGTGGCGGGGTGATGGATCAACTGCGCGAAAACCTTGGTCTGGATGACTTTGACGTCACGACCGATGAAGATGGCAATGCCGCCGTGCGCGCTGGCAGATATCTGTCCGAGAATGTCTATACTGATGTGACGGTCAGCAGTTCTGGCAACACCGAGATCAACCTCAATCTGGATGTCACTGATGAAATCGTCGCCAGAGGCGGGGTCGATCAGGATGGCGGCACCAGCGTCGGCGTGTTTTTCGAGCGTGATTATTAAGCCAGTCTGCGCCAATGCCGGGGTGACAGTGCGGTGATGAACAGCCCCTGTCCGGTGCTTGCACTGGTCAGGCCATGTCCGAGCGATTAGATATCGGTGGATACATGATTGGACAGCCGATGAATGACGAACTCGCCCTGATTAACCGCGACAAGCTGCCGGATGCTTTGCAGGTCCTGCTGGCGGAATATCCGCGTGCCGGCTGGGAACAGGACCCCGGCTTTGACGGGCTGATTCGGTTCTGGCTGGACCGGCATCTGATGTTCCGGCGCTTGATGAAGGAAATGTCTGGTGCCACCGATCTGCTGTTGGACCGCAAGATGGCGCCGGATCAGTTTGCAGGCACCCTTTCGCGCTATGGCGGGATGTTTGTGAATGGTTTGCACGAACATCACACGATCGAGGATAGCTATTATTTCCCCAAGCTGATGCACAAGGATAAGCGCATCAGCAAAGGCTTCGACATTCTGGATGCCGATCACCATGCTTTGGATGAATTTCTGGCCGCTTTCGTGACCAGCGCCAATGGCGTGCTGCAAGTATCGGGCGACCGGACGAAACTGCAGGATGCAGGCGGAGCGTTTCAGACCGAGCTGACGCGGTTGGAAAAACTTCTCAACCGTCATCTGGTGGATGAGGAAGAACTGATCGTGCCGGTGATTCTGCGTTATGGCAGCAAGGAGCTTGGCTGATCAGCGCAGCCGGAATACTGCGTTTTGACCGGAACCCTGATCGACGGTGAAGCGGATCAGGTCATTATCAATCTCGACCAATTGGCAATTATAGGGGATCGGGTCACCGCCCCAATTGAGTTCACGGCAGAAATACCCGTCTTGCCAGGCCCATGTGCCGGTCACACCCCAGCCCAAGGCGCTGCCTGTAACCTCCCCGTCACCCAGCACCTGCAATGTGATCGGGTAGAAGCGGTGGCGCAATTCGCGGCTGTCGACCAATTGCATGAATTCCGCCTGATCCGAGACCGGGGCGAAATCAGCGTAAGCGGCCCCGGTCGTCAGTGACAGGCCGAGAGAGAGAACCAGTGTTTTCATCGTAACCTTCCTTGCGCGTTGGTATTTATACGCGCGAGGGGCGGTTTGGTTCATTCTGCGGGCGGCAGTGGGTGGTCGGGGGCAGGAGCCTCCGGCGGGGATATTTAATTCTCTGAAGATGATGTAAGTGTTCTAAAGACCCAGCACATCCATCATGTCGTAAGCCCCCGGCGCTTTGTCCTGCCCCCAAAGGGCGGCTTTCAGCGCGCCGCGCGCGAAAATGGCGCGGTCGGTGGCCAGATGGCGTAGCACGATCCGTTCACCGGCGGCGGCAAAGATCACATCATGTTCGCCGACGATATCGCCGCCCCGGATCGCGCTGAAGCCGATATCGCCCGGTTTGCGCGCGCCGGTCATGCCGTCGCGGCCCGAATCGCGGACATCGGACAGGCTCACGCCGCGCCCGGCGGCAGCGGCCTCGCCCAGCATCAGCGCGGTGCCTGATGGCGCGTCGACTTTCTGGTTGTGATGCGCCTCGACGATTTCGATATCGTAATCGGCATCAAGCGCCTCGGCGACTTTCTGCGTCAGTTTGACCAGCAGATTGACCCCCAGCGACATATTCCCCGCCCGCACAATCACGGCGTGATGGGCGGCGCGGTCGATGGCCTTGATATCATCGTCAGACAGGCCGGTGGTGCCGATCACATGCACGGCGCGGGCTTGGGCGGCGAGGGCGGCGAATTCCACCGTCGCGGCGGGGGCGGTGAAATCGATCACGGCCTGCGCGCGCGCGAAAGCGACCAGCGCATCATCGGTGACCGCCACGCCGACAGGCTGGCCGCCCATGGCGCTGCCGATATCCTGCCCGACCCATGCGTGACCTTGCCGTTCCAGCACGCCGGTCAGGTGGCATTTGTCCGATGCCAGCACGGCGCGGATCAGCATTTGCCCCATGCGGCCAGAGCCGCCTGTGATCACGATTCCCGGTGTATCTGTCATATCTGCCCCTTCTCTTTGCCCTGTCTTAGCTTTGCCGGGCGCGGGACGCAAAGCCTTGCTTGGCTTTGTGGGCGAGAGTGATTAAATGAGCCCCATGGCAAAGAATACACAAAGAGACGGAAAAGCCCCGACGCAGCGGATGCTGCGGGTGGGCGAGATGATCCGGCGGACCCTGTCCGAAATCCTGCAAAGGGGCGAGGTCCACGACCCTGATCTTGCGCGCATGTCGATCACCGTGGGTGAGGTGCGGATGTCACCCGATCTGCGGATCGCGACGGCCTTTATCCTGCCCTTGGGCGGTGAGGGCAAGGAAGAGGCGTTAAATGCCTTGCGCCGCAATCGCCACGAGGTCCGGCATCTGGTGGTCAAGGGCGGCACGATGAAATTCGCGCCCGAATTGCGGTTCCAGCTGGATGGCACCTTTGATCAGATGGATGCGACCCGCGCTTTGTTGGCGGAGGATCACGTCAAACAGGATCTGGACGAGTGACACGGGCGTTCTGGTTGCTGTTGATCTTATGGGCCGCGCCTGCGCAGGCGGTCGAGTGCGACAACGTCTCTTTTCAGGATAAAAGCTATACCACCTGCAGCGTTGAACCCGCGGCAGAGGATCTGCGCCTGTTCTACATGGATCAGGGTCAGGTGCTGGGCAGTTTCGGTGCCATCGCAGGTTTGCCCGGTGTCACCGCCCTGCCATTCGCAATGAATGCGGGCATGTATCACCCGAACCGCGCCCCTGTTGGGCATTATGTCGAAAACGGGGTGGAGGCGATGCGCGTTATCCCCAATGCAGGCCCCGGCAATTTCGGCCTGCTGCCCAATGGTGTCTTCTGTATCAATGACGACAGCGCACAGGTGTATGAAACCCTGCGCTATGTGGATGAAGCGCCGGTCTGCCGCGATGCGACGCAATCTGGCCCGATGCTGGTGATAGACGGTGCGCTGCATCCGCGTTTCCTGCCTGACAGCACATCGCGGTTTTTGCGGAACGGCGTGGGAACCACGGCGGCAGGTGACCGCGCGGTTTTTGCCATCTCGAATGAGGCGGTCAGTTTTTACGAATTCGCCAGCTTCTTTCGTGACTACCTGCAATTGCCAAATGCGCTTTATTTCGATGGCAAGGTATCGCGGCTGCATGCCCCCGCGCTTGGCCGGTCGGATTTCGGGTTTCAGCTTGGTCCGATGGTCGGTGTCGTCGAATAGGCCAGCAAGGCGATCCGTTCCACATCGGCGCTGCAATCCAGCGCTTTGATTGCGTCAGGGCTGAACCAACCGACATCAGACACATCATCCGCTGCGACAGGCGTGCCGCTGACATAATCGCAGAGCACCACCGCCAGCAGGAAATGGAATTCCAGCATCCCCGCCGCATCATGCTGGATGATATCGAGATTGGTCAGATAGCCCTGCGCGAGCCCTTGCACGCCGGTTTCCTCGGCCAATTCGCGCAGGGCGGCGGCCAGCGCCGTCTCACCCGCCTCCACATGCCCGCCCGGAAAGCCCCAGCGCCCCGCGTCTGGCGGATTCCTGCGCCGCACCAGCAGCACTTGACCTGCGTGGCGCAAGACGGCGATGGCCGCCAATCTGGGGAAAGTCCGGGTCATGGCGGCAGATTAGAGCCTGCATCGGACAAGGGAAAGCGGCATTGCCTCTTGGCGCTGGGCGTGATTGCACACATATAGAGACGAAATCCCGATCAAGGAGCACTGCCATGCTGGAACTGAACGCGAAACCGCAACCGCCTGTCGATATCATCAAGGACGGCACCGATGCCAGTTTCCCGGCTGATGTGATCCAAGCCTCGCAGGAAGTCCCCGTCATCGTTGATTTCTGGGCGCCTTGGTGCGGCCCTTGCAAGACGCTCGGCCCCGCAATCGAGGCTGCGGTGACCAAGGCCGGTGGCCGGGTCAAGCTGGTCAAGATCGATGTGGACGCCAACCCCGGCTATGCCGGGCAATTGCGGGTGCAGTCGATCCCGACCGTCTATGCGTTTTATCAAGGCCGCCCGGTGGATGGGTTCCAGGGCGCACTGCCACCGTCCGAAATCAATGCCTTTGTCGAAAAGATCGCCAATCTTGCCGGCGCGCCCGAAGATGACGGGCTGACCGAGGCGCTGGATGCTGCTGACCAGATGCTGACCGAAGGGGCCGCTGCTGACGCTGCCGAAACCTTCGCCGCGATCCTGCAAGAAGACCCTGCCAATGTCCGTGCCTATGCCGGTCTGGTCCGGTCCTATCTGGCCTTGAATGATATCGATCAGGCCGAGGCGATCCTGAACGGCGCACCTGCCGAAATCTCGACCGATCCGGCGCTGGAAGCGTTGCATGCCCAGATCACCCTGCTGCGTGAGGCGGCCAATGCCGGGCCTGTCGGCGAATTGCAGGCGCAGGTCGATGCCGATCCAGCGAACCATCAGGCGCGGTTCGATCTGGCCGTGGCTTTGCATGCCAATGGCGAGGTAGAGCAGGCGGTGAATGAATTGCTGGAACTTTTCCGCCGTGACCGGGAATGGAACGACGGGGCCGCCAAGACCCAATTGTTCAAGATATTCGATGCCCGCGATGCCAAGGACCCGATTGTCCTGACCGGGCGGCGCAAACTGTCGTCGATCATATTTGCCTGATCACAACAGCGGGCTAGTTTCAGCTTATGATTTCAACAACTGATCTGCCAGACACCATCCCGGTGTTTCCCCTGCCCGGCGCGCTGCTTTTGCCGCGTTCGCGCTTGCCGCTGCATCTGTTCGAGCCGCGCTATCTGGCGATGCTGGATGATGTGCTGAAAACCTCATCGCGGCTCATCGGGATGGTGCAGCCTTATGATGCCCCCGGTGCGGCAGGCAAGCTGCACAGTATCGGCTGCGCGGGTAAGCTGACCGCCTTTTCGGAAACCGAGGACGGACGCTATATGATCACCCTGTCAGGTGCGTCCCGGTTCCGGATTGTCGAGGAAGTGGAAGGGTTTACCCCTTACCGCCGCTGCAAAGTCAACTGGCAGGGGTTTTCCCGCGATCTGGGGCCGGTGGAAAAGGACGAAAGCTTTGACCGCGACAGTTTCATGAAAGCGCTGAACCGGTTTTTGTCAGACCGTGGCCTGGCCACCGATTGGGACAGTCTGAAAGAGGCAGAAGACGAATTGTTGATCAATTCCCTGTCCATGCTCTGCCCTTTCACCCCCGAAGACAAACAGGCCCTGCTGGAGGCACCGTCGCTGTCCACAAGGCGCGAAACCCTGCTGACGCTGATGGAATATTCCCTGCGTGGCGGCGATGGTGAAGGTATGATGCAATGAGCAGCGCAGAATTCGACCCCAAGATGCTGGAGGCTTTGGTCTGCCCGATGACCCATGCCACCCTGCGCTATGATGCCGAAAAGCAGGAGCTTGTCAGCGAGAACGCGCATCTTGCATTTCCGATCAGGAATGGCATTCCGGTGATGCTGATGGATGAGGCGCGCAAGATCGAATAGCGCCCGTTCGGGTTGAAGTAAATTTGACCTAGTTCCTTGATAATAAACATAAAATAAGCAAATTGCCAATTGGCAACTTTTAGGGTCGACCGCTGTCCGGTATCCGTGGCGCCTCTGTCGGCGATCAGATGCAGCTTGCGCAAGGGCGCGTGAACGATCAGTTTGGCCGCGTTGCGCCCACCTCGTTTCATTCCGGAAAGTATCTCATGACCCAATTCGCCCTGACCGTCAGCTGTGACAGCGCCCGCGGTATTGTCGCAGCCATCGCCGGTTTTCTGGCTGACCACGGCTGTAACATCACGGACTCTTCGCAATTCGACGACACGCAGACTGGCAAATTCTTTATGCGGGTCAGCTTTACGAGCGAGACAGGTGCGACGCTGGATCAGATGTCAGCGGATTTTGCCGCAATCGGGGCGAAATTTGGGATGGACTTCGCCTTCCACGACGAAGCAGAGCGGATGAAGGTCATCATCATGGTGTCCCGTTTCGGGCATTGTCTGAACGACCTGCTTTATCGCTGGCGGATCGGGGCGTTGCCGATTGATATCGTCGCCGTGATCTCCAACCATATGGATTATCAGAAAGTCGTGGTGAACCACGATATCCCGTTCCACTGCATCCCGGTGACCAAGGAAAACAAACCGGACGCCGAGGCGCGCATCATGGATGTCGTCGACGCAACTGGCGCGGAACTGATCGTGCTGGCGCGTTATATGCAGGTGTTGTCAGACCGGATGTGTACGCAGATGTCGGGGAAGATCATCAATATCCACCATTCTTTCCTGCCCAGCTTCAAGGGCGCGAATCCCTATAAGCAAGCCTATGAACGCGGCGTGAAACTGATTGGCGCAACGTCGCATTATGTGACGGCTGATCTGGATGAAGGCCCGATCATCGAACAGGACATCGCCCGCGTGACCCATGCGCAATCGCCTGCTGATTACGTCAGCCTAGGCCGTGATGTGGAAAGTCAGGTGCTGGCGCGCGCGATCCATGCACATATCCACCGCCGGGTGATGCTGAACGGGAATAAGACGATTGTCTTTCCAGCCTCGCCCGGCTCTTACGCCTCTGAGCGGATGGGATAAGCCGGAAGGGTCTGCCCGACCTGATCATTCATCTCCCGGCTTTCTGCAACAGTCCTGCCAGTTAATCGCGCTTTGTGTCGCTTAAGGGTTGATTAACGAGGTAAAGCCAGACACCTTGGCCGCGTGTTTGCTTGTCATTATCGGGAAGCCACCGAGCCGGACCAATGCGCATGTCAAAACGAATTCAGCACCTTTGCGCCTGTGTCACCTTTGGGGCCTTTGCGGCGCCCTTGGCGATGGCGCAGACGGGTGACGCCTATGTGCTGAACACCTATGGGATGCCCGGCATCGCCACCATGCCATCAGCCGCTCCTTTGCCGGATGCCGAATTTGTCACCTCCATCGCGATTGATGACAATGAACGCAAATACACCCTGACTTTTCAGGTCACGCCGCGTCTGACAGCGGCTTTTCGCTATAGCCTGATCGATGAGTTCAGGGACCGTGGCCGCGGCACCGCGGACCGCAGCTTTGACGTTCAGTACCAATTGCTGGACGAGACAGGCATGCGCCCTGCCGTCGCCATTGGCCTGCGCGATTTCATCGGCACTGGGTTGTATAGCGGTGAATATGTCGTCGCATCAAAGCAGATCACACCGGATATCGTGGCCACTGCCGGGATCGGTTGGGGCGCGCTCGGGACCCGCAATGGTTTCGACAATCCCTTGGGCCAGATCGATGATCGTTTCAATCAGCGGTCCCGCGCGCAAAGTCTGGGCGGCGAGTTGACGACGACGCAATGGTTCCGTGGTGAGGCCGCGCTGTTCGCGGGGGCGACCTGGCAGGTGGATGACAGGCTGGCGCTGGCGGCGGAATATTCATCTGACGCGCGCGATCTCTCGGCGCGCGACAATCTGGGGGATGACACGTCCGGATTGAATTTCGGAATCAGCTATGCCGTGCAGCCCGATATTACCCTGGGTCTGCAATATCTGCAAGGTGACACGGTTGCAGCCTCTGCCCATTTTGCTTTGAATCCACGTCGTCCGGCAGCGGGGGGTGATCTGTCCTCTGCGGCGATCCCCTTTGCCCCGCGCGATGGAAGCGCCCAACGCTGGGCCGGGCCGATGATACAGGATGCGATCCCCGAATCTGCCCGGACTGCGGCGCTGGCGGCAGGTCTTGCAGCCGAAGGTATCGTTTTGCAAGCGATCGCCATGTCGTCGGATTCTGTGCTGGTGCAGATCAGAAACGACAAGTTCAATATACAGGCGCAGGCAATCGGGCGCACCGCGCGGTTGCTGAGCCTGACCATGCCCGCCAGTATTGCGCAATTCGACATTGAACTGACCGAAAACAGTGTGCCGCTGTCCCGCGTGACCTTGCAACGCGCCGATCTGGAGCGGTTGGAGTATCAGCCCAATGTGATCAGCGACAGCCTTGCGGCAAGCGTGATCGGCCCGGCAGAGCCACCGGACGCACTTGTTTCACTGGCCCAGCCCCGGCTGGTCTGGGGGATCGGGCCTTATGTCGCCTTGTCGTTCTTTGATCCCGATGACCCTCTACGCGCCGATCTGGGGCTGGAGGCGACGGCAAGCTATTTCTTGACACCCAGCCTGTCGGTGTCCGGTGCGTTGCGCGGCAAGATCATCGGCAACCGTGATCAATCGACGCGGGAATCGGATTCTGTGTTGCCGCGGGTCCGGTCCGAACAGCCGCTTTATGACCGTGACGGCACCTATGGTGTGGAACGGCTGACCGTGGATCATTTCGGCAAGATTGGTCCCGATCTCTATACACGGACATCATTTGGCTATCTGGAAACGATGTTTGCCGGGCTGTCCGGTGAAATCCTGTGGAAACCGGTCGAGAGCCGCCTTGCGCTCGGGGCAGAGCTGAATGCCGTGATGCAGCGCGACACAGATAAATTGTTCGGTTTTGACGATTACGATTATGGCGTCACCACTGGCCATCTGTCCGCTTATTATGCCTTGGAAAACGGATTTGATTTTCAGGTCGATGTCGGTCGTTATCTTGCGGGGGATTGGGGCACCACAATCAGCCTTGACCGGCGTTTCGGGAACGGTTGGGTGGTCGGTGGCTATGCGACATTCACCGATGTCTCGTTCGAGGATTTCGGCGAAGGATCGTTCGACAAGGGGATCCGGCTGACGGTGCCCTTGTCATGGGGGCTGGGTACACCGACCCGCGACGCGGCCAACATCAACCTGCAACCGTTGCAGCGCGACGGCGGCGCGCGGCTGAATGTGAATAACCGGCTCTATCCGGCGGTCCGCGATGCGCATGCGCCGGAGCTGAGCGATCAATGGGGGCGTTTCTGGCGATGACCCGATACCCGTTTCGCCCGCATCTCCTGTTGACGTTCTGCGGCCTGAGCCTCGCGCTGACTGCCTGTGGGAACCGCGATACCAAGCCGGTTGACCAAGTGGTGCGCGCGCTTTTCTCGCAACTGACGGCCGAACCGCCAGCCGATATGGATGCCGTCAGATCACAATTGACACCGGAGATGGTGGCGGCCTTGCCAGAGGCCTATACGCTGTTCAATGTGCCAAAACTGAACGCTGGCGCGACAATGACTGTTTTCGCAGTGACTGGGAACAGGGTCGACTGGCGCGGCGATGACGGCGTCAGCATTGTCATGCTGAATGACATCGTGATCGCAACACGTGGCCTTGGCGCTGATCTTTTTCTGGCTGATGCCGCTGAGGTGCGCGCCGCAGTGGCGGACAGATCCGGAACGGTGACCCGCCGGCATAGCTGGCTGGACGGTGAAAACCGTGAAGTCACCGTGCAATATGATTGCATGATTTCGGTCGCTGGGGTCGAAACCGTCGACCTGATTTCACGGAGCGTCGCCGCCGAGCGAATTTCCGAGACATGCTACGCCGCGCCCGCAGATATGCTCGCCTTTACAAACGATTACTGGATCGGCGTGAACGATGGTCTGTTGTGGCAGTCAAATCAATGGATCAGCGAAAATATCGGCTACGTGTTAGTGCAACACCTCAAGCGCTGAAATTGCACTATACTTGTGTTTTCCTTGACATTGCGGGCCGGAATCAGACATTGTAAATCTGACGAATTCTTTTTTGGAGAAATGAAATGATGAACAAATTGATGACCGCAGTGTTTTGTGCTGCCTTGGTCGCAGCACCAGTTTCCGTGTCCGCGCAAGCAGCGGGTGCAGCAGCGGGTGGCGCGGGTAGTGGCGCCGGTGCTGGTGTAGGCGGATTTGGCGCGGGTGCTGGTGCGGGTGCTGCTGGCGCAGGTGCCGCAGCTGCTGGCGCAGGTGTAGCGGGTGCCGCTGCTGTTGGCGGCCTTGCCGCTGCTGCAATCGCCGCTGGTATCAGCGTTGCATTGGTCGCTGCTGTCGCCACGAATGAGAGCAACGCGACCTCCGGAACCAACTGATACCGGCAAGATTTGCAAAGGGCGCCTGTGTTATGTGACACGGCGTGCTTTTCATAATCTGGTCATGCGGTCAGTATAAATGCTATTTGATAAAGGGCTGCATTCAATCATGCGGCCCTTATATTTTTGTTACATGCTGTCAGTATTGGTAACGGTAATCGTGAAAGAGGCGCCGCCATGCATATCTCATGGTTGTATGTCGCAGGCCTACGATTGAGCACTTTTTAAGTGTGCTGGTTTCGTTTTCAGTTGTGCCAGCGGTGTTGCTGTCTTACCGATGAAATTATGGGTATCACGGGTGATTTTTCTGGTCCTCCCCTAATGCGGCAACTTCAGAGCGTTCATGATCTTCATCACAGCCTTGATCGTGACGACCGTAGCGGGAATGTTTATCGTCCGGTTGCGTCCTTTGCTGTTTCTCCCAAATGCTGTCGCCCGAAATGACCTCCGCGCCCGACAAGCCTCTCATATTGGCGAGCCGCTGCGGCTTGGCGGGATCGCAGTCTTTATCGGGCTTGGCATTGGGGTGATGTTTGCGCCTTTGGGCGGTGATCGCGGCCTGATCCTTCTGATCCTTTTGTCGGTCATGCCAGTCCTGCTGGCAGGTTTTGCCGAGGATATGGGCTATCGGATCTCGCCCACGCGGCGTCTGATCGCGGCGGTGGTTTCGGCTTTGGTCGCTGTGGTCTTGCTGAACCTCTGGGTGCCGCGTGCTGATCTGCCGGTGATCGACTGGATCATGTCATCGCCGATCATCGCGATTGCGCTGACGATCTTGCTGTCCGGCGGATTCTGCCATGCAGTCAATCTGATTGACGGGACCAACGGCTTTGCAGCGGTCAATATGATCATGTCAGCCACGGGGCTTGCATTGATTGCCAAATTCTCTGGTGAGACAGCAATTGCCACATTCGCATGGCTGATTGTGGCCTGTCTGGCGGGGTTTTTGGTGCTCAACTGGCCGGTCGCGTCTTTGTTTCTTGGCGATGGCGGGGCCTATGGCATCGGCCATGTGGTCATTTGGGTGGCCATCGTTCTTGTCGCGCGGGTCGACGATCTGGCTGTGCCCGCGCTGCTGTTGATCCTGTTCTGGCCGCTGGCGGATGTGTTTCACACCATCGTCCGGCGCCTTATCGGACGTCAGCCAGCGTTTCAGCCAGACCGCATGCATTTGCATCACAAGGTGCGTCGCGGGCTTGATCTGGCATTCTTCGGATATAATGCGCGATCAAAATCCAATCCCCGGACGATTGTCGTGCTTGCGCCTTTCATGGCTGTCCCCGTGATTGCAGGCGTTGTTCTGTCGAGCCAGCCGCATTTTGCCTGGGGTGCGCTTGCGGTCTGCTTGTGCGCCTTTGCCCTTGCACACAGGATGGCATCCAAACTGGCGCGGCGATATCGCAAGGATAATCGTCATTTTGCTCATTTAAAGTGATGCACAACCAGGGTTCACAAGGTAAACACACGCGTGTGTTGGGTTAGTCACGAAGTAATATCGGCCGGTGTATGCGGTCAAAACCGTCGGGCAACGGCATGATAAACGACAATCTGGGAGAGTCACACATGACAAGCAGCGCCGTCAACATATCGGGCAACCAGGATGTCTTGTCAAAGTTGCGTCTGATCTGTGGGATGGTTCTGTTTTCCGCCTTTGCGGCTTGTTCCGATGGCTATGTTGAATTTCCGACCGACGAGAGTGCGCAGCAATCCTTGGGTGAGAATGTCGAAGTCATCGTGCTGACCGCCCAGAATATCGCGAATTTTGCCAGCCCTGCGCGTGGCTTTAGCGCCACCAATCTGCCTGGCGGCGGTGGCTGGTCCTATGCGGTCGGCCCGGGTGATATCCTGTCGGTCATCGTGTTTGATCATCCAGAACTGACCTTGCCGGCAGGCCCCCAGCGCAGTGCTGCGGAAAGCGGGTTTCAGGTCGCCAGCGATGGCACGATCACCTATCCCTATGTCGGCAGCATTCGTGCCTCTGGCCGGACCGCAGGCCAGATCCGCGAAGATTTGTCGACCCGACTGGCTGATTTCATCCCCAACCCACAGGTCGAGGTGCGCATTGCCGCCTATAATTCGCAATCAGTCGTGGTGTCCGGTGCCGTCGAGATGCCGAACCGGCAGCCGCTCACCTCGGTCAGTTTAAGCTTGATCGAAGCGGTCAATGCCGCGGGCGGGTTCAGCGATACCGCCGATCAACGTATCGTCAGCATCCAGCGCGGCGGTCGGGTTTTTACCGTCGATATGCGGGGCTTTCTGGAAGGTGGCTTGGCCCAGAATAATCCGGTGCTGCGCAATGGTGATATCGTCAATGTGCCGCGTCGTCGTGCCGAAGAAGCCTACCTTCTGGGTGAGGTCGCGCGCCCGGATGTCGTCGACCTGTCGCTTGAGCCGATCACATTGACCCAAGCCATCACCCGCAGTGGTGGCCTGCAACAGCCACGGGCCAATGCCCGCGGTGTGCTGGTGTTCCGTGCCGATGGCGATATCACGCGTGTCTTCCAGCTTGATACCTCGACGCCGGAAGGGTTGCTGCTTGGCACCCGGTTCGTGCTGGAACCCCGCGATATCGTTTATGTCATGCGGTCCTCGCTTCAGCGGTGGAACGACACAATCGTACGTCTGCTGCCATCCGTGCAGGCTGTGCGCAACGTTGACGATTTGGCAAATTAGGGCCAGCGGAATGGTATTTGACTCCATTCTCGTCGTCTGTGTCGGCAATATCTGCCGGTCACCATTGGGCGAACGTTTGCTGGCTGACAAGCTGGCCGCAGCTGGCCTTGATATTGCGGTATCATCGGCAGGTATCGCGGCCTTATCCGGTCATGCTGCTGACACAGACGCCACTTCAGTCGCCGCAGGGCATGGCGTATCCCTTGATGGCCATCTGGCGCGGCAGTTTTCCCATCAGATCGGGTCCGATCATGCGCTGATCCTGGTCATGGAGGCGGGGCATAAACGCAGTATCATCAAATCTGCACCCGATCTTTCGGGGCGGATCATGCTGTTTGATCAATGGACCGGCGCCAAAGGTATTGCCGATCCTTATCGACGCTCGATACCATTTCACGAAGAGGTGTTCACCTTGATCGACCATGCGGCAAATGCATGGGTAGACAAATTACAAAAATCGCCGCAGGCAAAAACAAAGACCGCCGGATAGATGTCCGACCGCTTGTTGCGCATTTTTAGTTTATCGCAGGAAAATTCCCCATCATGAACATGGCGCCCGATACCTCAGACGACGAAATCGATCTTGGTCAGTTGATCGGGACGCTGTGGCGCGGTCGTTGGCAGATTGGCATCGTCACGATCATTGGTCTGGCTATCGGCGCATTTACCGTCGCCAATACCTATCCGACCTATCAGGCCGATGCTTTGATGCAGTTAGAGGAACGATCCGGCGCTTTGGCCCTGCCCAGCAGCCTGTCCGATATGGTCGACAACGATCCCCGCAGCGTGACCGAAATCGAAATTCTGCGCTCGCGGATGGTTCTGGGCCGCGCCATTGCGGATCAGAACCTTGACTGGCGGGTGACCCCGGAAGAACTGCCTGTCATCGGCACGATGTTTGCCCGCTACCATTTTCCGGTGATCGAGGGGTTCGTTCCCGCCCGTTACACGCGTCCGGGTGACCATCTCGCCTTAGCCAATCTGGTGGTTGCTCCAGAGATGCTTAATCAGAACATTGACCTCGTCGTCACCGCCCCCGGCAGTTTTCAGCTGACCTTCCCTGACGAGACGCAGTTGGATGGCCGTGTCGGTGAGCCGATCAATCTGCCCGAGACTGGTTTTGCAATGACTGTTGCCGAACTTGACGCGCCAGCGGGGCGGCGGTTCGCCATCCAGCAGATCGATGAACGCCGCGCCATCAACGCGCTGCGCAGCCGGATGACCGTGTCCGAGGTCGGGCGCGCCTCCGGCATTCTGGAAGTGCGCCTGACAGGCATGGATCGCACAGAAAATGTTCGCGCGCTTAATGCGATTGTCAGCGCGTATCAGGCGCAGAACGTCTCTCGCTCGGCGGCCGAAGCGGAAAGCAGCCTGTCGTTCATTCGCGATCAGTTGCCGCAGGCCGAGGCGACGATGCGTGAAGCCGAAGCCGCTGTTAACGCCTTTCGGCAAGAACAGGTCACTGTTGATCTGACGCTTGAGACTCAGACGATCCTTGGCCAGGTCACACGGGTGGAAACCGAACTGGTTGATCTGCAACGCCGCGAGGATGAGATCGCGCAGCGCTTTACACCAGCGCATCCGACTTATCGCCAGCTGCTGGATGAACGCGCGCGGCTTGAAGCACGGTTGGAAGAACTGCGCGGCCAGATCGGGGAATTGCCCGAAACCCAGCGGCAAATCCTGAACCTTTCCCGCGAGGTTGAACTGGCGCAGGGCATTTACACCGAACTCTTGACCCGTGCGCAGGAAGTCGAAGTGTTGCGCGCCAGCAGCATCGGCAATGTCCGCGTGATCGATGACGCCAGCGGAAACCCGACCCCTGTTGCACCACGTAAATCCTTGTTGCTGGCGCTGGGGATGGTGCTGGGCGGCTTGGCTGGCACCGGGTTGGTCTTGGTGTCCAACTGGATGCGCAAAGGTGTGCAGGACCCGTCAGAACTGGAAAAGCTGGGGCTGCCGGTCTTTGCCACGATCAATTACAATAAAGTGGCCGATACCGCAGGCCGCCGCAAAGGTACGCTGCCTATTCTGGCTTATGAAAATGCTGCCGATCTGACGGTCGAGGCGTTGCGATCCCTGCGGACCAGTTTGCATTTTGGCATGCTTGATGCGGCGACACCTACCCTGACGGTGACATCGTCGCATCCTTATGCCGGGAAAAGCTTTCTCTCGGTGAACCTTGCCGCCGTCATGGCGCAAGCTGGTCAGAGGATCTGCGTGATTGATGCCGATTTGCGGCGCGGACAGATACGGCGCTACTTCGATCTGCCGCGCAATGGCCCGGGTCTGGCAGAGGCCTTGGCAGGCGATATATCGTTTCAGGACGCCATCCTGCAAAGCCCGCAAGACAATCTGTTCGTCCTGCCCACGGGCCGCTATCCGCCGAACCCGTCCGAGATGTTGATGCGGGCAGAATTGTCGCAATTGATCGCCTATTGTGCCGAAAATTTCGACCTGACGATCTTTGACGCGCCGCCGGTACTGGCGGTGACCGACCCTGTCATTCTGGCGCGCAGCACGGGTGCCGCAATCTTTGTCGCCCGCCATGACGAGACGCCGCTCGGCGAAGTGGATGCGGCGCAAAAGGCTTTTGCCGCTGCGGGCCTGAAGTTTTCCGGTGCCGTCCTGAACGGATTTGATCCGCGCAAGGCAAGCGGTCGCTACGGCTATGGCTACAGCTATCGCTATGATTACAAGCAGCGATCCTCATAGTCACTGGCGCGCGGATGCTGACCTTAGTCTTCGTGATCCGCGCGCCAGGTCCAGATCAGATGCCAGGCGAGGTACAAACCAGCCGCTGCAAAGATGAAGCCCCAGATCGTCTGACCCAGGCTCCATTCAACGCCTGCCCAGATCAGCGGTGCCGCCACCACCAGATAACGGCGCCAGGCCGGTCGGAAAAACGGATGGGCGGGGTCAATCAGGCGCATACCGGGGCTTTCTTTTTCGGTGGTCTTTACCGTCGCAGACATAGGTTCCCCTGACAAGAGGGGCCGCCCGCAGGAGGGTGGCCGTCGCCGCAAACGACCTCAGATGTCGGACAATGGGGTGCATCGTCTTGACGTCATGGATAAACTAGCATATTAGATGATTACACATCTAGTATATGCGAGAATACCATGCCCTTGCTGCCAGAAGACAGGCTTTTGCCAACCGAAGGACGCGCGCGCGATCTTGCGCAAGCCTTGTATCACGAGGTGCGGGGGCTACCGATCATCAGTCCGCATGGTCACACCGATCCACGGTGGTTTGCCGAAGATCAGCCTTTTCCTGACCCGGCCCAGCTGTTTGTCACGCCGGACCATTATATCTTCCGCATGCTGTGTTCGCAGGGTGTTGCTCTGACGGATCTGGGTGTCCCGCGGGTTGACGGCGGGCCGACGCAAACCGATGGCCGCAAGATCTGGTCGCTGTTTGCCGCGCATTACCACGTCTTTCGCGGCACGCCGTCACGCCTGTGGCTGGACCATGTGTTTCAGGACCTTTTCGCAATCGACAAAGTGCTGAGTGCTGCAACGGCCGACTGGTACTATGACCACATTTCGGACTGCCTGACGCGCCCGGAATTCCGCCCTCGCGCCTTGTTCGAGCGGTTCAATATCGAAGCGATTGCCACAACAGAAGCCGCCACTGACGATCTGCGCTGGCATCGCATGATCCGGGATAGCGGCTGGACAGGGCGGGTTGTGACTGCTTATCGCCCCGATGGTGTGATTGATCCCGAGATCGAAGGTTTTGCCGCCAATGTCGCGCTGATGGGTGAACAAACCGGCGAGGATACATCGCACTGGGCTGGCTATCTGAACGCGCACCGCGCGCGGCGGGCCTATTTCAAGACATTCGGTGCCACATCGACCGATCACGGTCATCCTTCAGCGCGCACCGAAGACCTGCCGCAGGCGGATGCCGCCGCCTTGTTTGCGAAAGCCCTGCGTGGCCTTTGCACAGCGGAAGAGGCGGATGCCTTTCGTGGTCATATGCTGACTGAAATGGCTCGGATGAGCCTTGAAGACGGGCTGGTCATGCAGATCCATCCCGGTGCCCGACGTAACCATGCAGATTGCGTCATGACAATGCATGGGCGTGACAAAGGGTTCGATATCCCCGGTCGCACCGATTATGTCGCTGCCTTGCGCCCGCTTCTCAACGCGGTCGGGATGCGAACTGACCTGACCGTGATCCTTTTCACGCTGGATGAAACGTCATACTCGCGCGAGCTTGCACCTTTGGCAGGGGCTTACCCTTGTCTGAAGCTTGGGCCGCCGTGGTGGTTTTTCGACAGCCCCGAAGGCATGCGCCGGTTTCGCGAAACAACGACCGAGACAGCGGGTTTCTACAACACTGTCGGCTTTAACGATGACACCCGCGCCTATCTGTCGATTCCCGCGCGCCATGACGTCGCCCGCCGGGTCGATTGCGCCTATCTCGCGACGCTGGTGACCTCCGGGTGTCTGGCTGAGGATGAAGCCCCTGAACTGGCGCATGATCTGGCTTACGGCCTTGCCAAGCGCGCCTACAAGCTCTGACGAAAGGAATAACCTATGCTGCACGTTCAAACCCGCCACGCGATCCACCCTGATCACGCGAAATCCATGGATACCACGGCGCTGCGCGACAATTTCCTGTCGGATGGCCTGTTTGCCGATGGTGAAATCCGGCTGGTCTATACCCATTATGACCGCTTTACCCTTGGCGGTGCGGTGCCTGCGGGCGCTGATCTGGTGCTGGATCAGGTCGCCGAGACCAAGACCCCCAGCTTTCTGGACCGTCGCGAAATGGGCATCGTCAATATCGGCGGCGCGGGCCGTGTTGCTGCAGCAGGCGAGGTCTGGGATATGGCTTATGGCGATGTGCTGTATCTTGGCATGGGGGCTGGTGCCGTGACCTTTTCCGGCGACGGGCGGTTCTACATCACCTCTGCCCCCGCGCATCGCGCCTTCCCGCACCGTCTGGTCACAGTGTCAGAGGCGAAAGAGGTCAAGATGGGTGCGACCGAGACATCGAACAAACGCACGATCCGGCAATTCATCCATCCTTTGATCATGGAAAGCTGCCAGTTGGTCCTTGGCTATACGTCGCTGGAGGATGGGTCGGTCTGGAACACGATCCCGTCGCATATCCACGACCGCCGGATGGAGGCCTATCTTTATCACGGCATGGCCCCCGAAGCGCGGGTGCTGCATCTGATGGGCCAGCCGCAGGAAACCCGGCATCTGTTCGTCGGCAACGAACAGGCGGTGCTGTCGCCGCCATGGTCGATCCATTCGGGTGCGGGTATCGGGGAATATACGTTCATCTGGGCGATGGCGGGCGATAACATCGATTATACCGACATGGACTTTATCCAACCGGCGGATCTGCTGTGAACGCGTTTTCGCTGCACGGTCGCCGCGCGCTGGTGACGGGGGCGAATACCGGCATCGGGCAGGCGATTGCCGTGGCGCTGGCTCAGGCAGGTGCCGAGGTAATCGCCGCAGGAAGGCGCGATTGTGATGAAACACTGGCGATGATGGGATCAGGCCGCGCCCTGCGGCTGGATTTCGCGGATCCGATGGCGGCGCGGGATGTGTTTGAAAACGAACAGATCGATATTCTGGTCAATAATGCTGGCATCATCCGCCGCGCCGATGCCGTTGATTTCAGTGAAAAAGACTGGGACGATGTGATGGATGTGAACCTCAAGGCCTTGTTCTTTACTTGTCAGGCTTTTGCACGGGCCGCCTTGCCCCGCGGGCAGGGCAAGATCGTCAACATCGCCTCGCTTTTATCATTTCAGGGCGGTATCCGGGTGCCGTCTTATACTGCCAGCAAACATGGCGTGGCGGGACTGACCAAGCTTTTGGCCAATGAATGGGCCGCGCGCGGTGTGAATGTGAATGCCATTGCACCGGGCTATATCGAAACCAACAATACCGAAGCCCTGCGCGCCGATCCTGACCGCAATGCCGCGATCCTTGACCGGATTCCTGCCGGGCGCTGGGGCCGTGCCGAAGACATCGCACAGACAGCCGTGTTTCTGGCCGCACCGGCGTCGGATTACATCCATGGCGCTGTGCTGAACGTGGATGGAGGTTGGCTTGCCCGCTAGGTTATCGCGCCCGCCATCAGATTCCCCCGCAGGTATCGTGCATCTGGGGCTTGGCGCGTTTTTCCGCGCCCATGTTGCGACCTACATCACCGAGGCGATGGTGCAACAGGGCGGCGACTGGGGCGTGATCGGTGTATCGCTGCAATCGCCGGGCACGCGCGACAAGCTGCGCCCGCAAGGCTGGGCCTATACTGCCGTCAGCCTTGGCCCCGACGGTGAAACGCCGCAGGTCATGACGCTGCTGCGTGATGTGCTGGTCGCCCCCGAAGACCCGCAGGCGGTGTTAGACGCGATGGCTGATCCTGCCGTTGCCATTGTCAGCCTGACGGTCACGGAAAAAGGCTATTGCCACGCGCCTGCCACCGGTCGGCTGAACGCCAGCCATCCTGATATCATCCACGATCTGGCGCAGCCTTTGCCAAAATCCGCGCCCGGCTATCTGGTGCGGGCGCTGGCGTTGCGCCGGGCGCGCGGCCTTGCGCCTTTCACAGTGCTGTGCTGCGATAACCTGCCTGAAAACGGCAAGGTCGTGCGCGGTGTGGTGCTGGACCTTGCCCACCTGATCGATCCCGATCTGGCGGGTTGGATCGCTGACAACGGTGCTTTCCCCGCCACCATGGTTGACCGGATCGTGCCAGCCACCACCGCCGATGATCTGGACCGGGCTGCCCAACTGACCGGCCATCACGATGCCGCCCCGGTGCTGCACGAACCGTTCCGGCAATGGGTGATCGAGGATCATTTCTGCGGCCCGCGCCCTGCGTTCGAAGCGACAAGCGCCCAATTGGTCGCCGATGTCACCCCTTATGAGCTGATGAAACTGCGCATGCTCAACGGCACACATAGCGCGCTGGCCTATCTGGGCTATCTGGCCGGGCATGAAACCATCGCCGATCTGATGGCTGATCCCGCCTTCACCCGTTTTGCCGACATGTTGTGGAGGGATGAGATTATTCCGGTTCTGACCCCACCGCCCGGTGAAGACCTCACTGCCTATGCAAGCGCTTTGGCGGACCGTTACGCGAACCCTGCGATCCGGCACCGGACGTGGCAGATCGCGATGGATGGCAGCCAGAAACTGCCGCAGCGCCTGCTTGGCACGATTGCGGAAAACCGCGCCGCAGGGCGCAGCACGCCGGGCCTGACGCTCGCCCTGGCGGCGTGGATGCGGTATGTTTCGGGGCAGGATGAGAAGGGTGAGGTGATCGCGGTCAAAGACCCGATGGCCGCACGTCTGGCGTCACTTTGGTCCGATGATCCCGCAAGATCGGTGAAATCCTATCTGGCCCTGACCGAGATATTCCCTGACAACCTGTGCGAAGATGCGGGTTTCGTGGATGAGCTGACCCAAAGCCTGACGCAGCTTCTGGCGCGCGGAGCTTATGCGATGGTGGCGCAGAGCTGATCCTCTGCGCCCACAAGGTCAGAAACTATTTTGCCGCTGTCGTCTGACTGGCGCTGATCGCCTCTGGCACCAAAGCGCCGGGATGGCGGATCACCTGTCGGCTTAATGCATGCCCCGCCCGGATCGCCGCTTCACAACCGGCGCCTTGCAGCGCGGCGGCCAGATAGCCCGCGTTGAAACTGTCCCCCGCTGCTGTGGTATCGACTGGTTTTTCAGGCACCAGATCGGTGACTTCGCCTACGCCCTGCGCCCCGGCGAAATACATCGGGCCACCGCCATTTTTGACCACGACGTGCCCGGCACCCAGTGCCAGATAGCGCGCCAGCGTCGCCTGCGGGTTGGTATCGCCGAAATGCGTGGCCTCATCATCAAAGCTGGGCAGCAGCAGGTCGGCATGGGCGGCCATCTGTCCGATGCTGGCGCACATGGTGGCGGTATCGGGCCAAAGTCTGGGCCGCAGATTGGGGTCAAACACCACCTGCGCGCCCTTCGCGCGCGCCACGTCGAGCGCCGTCAGAAGATGATCGCGCGCCGTTTGCGGCAGGATCGCCAGCGTGATGCCGGACAGATACAGCAATGACGCATCGGCAAAAGCATCATGCAGGCGCTGGGCATCATCGGCCAGCCCGCGCGCGGCAGATGTATCGCGCCAATAGGAAAAGCTGCGTTCGCCGTCTTTGAGCGTAATCGCGTAGAGCCCGATCTCGCGGATAGGGTCACGGCTGACATGCTGCGTCTCAATCCCCGATTGATCCAGAAAATCCAGCATCCGCTGCGAAAAAGCACCGGTGCCGACGCGCGACAGATAGCCCACAGGCCAATCCGCAGGCAGCAAGCCGCGCAGATACCACGCGGTGTTCAGCGTATCGCCTGCGATCCCCAGACGCCACGCGTCTGACGATCCTGCGGGGGAGAGTTCGACCATCGCTTCACCGATGGCAAGAATGGGGCCGGTTTTCATGATGGCTAATTCCTGTTGCATAATAGTTAGGACATCTGCGCCACAGCATCTGGGCGCAGGGGATAGATAATCTCGCCATCTTCCTCGCCACGCGGCCAGGCCCCGTCGCGACGGCGGCGGACCTGATCCTGCCAGCCGCGCGGGCTGGTGCCGATATGGCGTTTGAACAGGCGCGAAAAGTAATAGCTGTCGGCAAACCCAAGGCGCTGGCCGGTTTCAGAGACGCTATAGCCTGCCTCCAGCAATTGCATCGCGATCTCCATCCGTTTGAATTCCTGATATTTCGCCGGGGTCAGGCCCAGCCTTTTGCTGAATTCGCGCCGGAAATAGGTGTCGTTATAAGGCGCGTCAGCGACGACACTATCGGCCAGCCCGGGTTTCAGCGGATCAGCCGCGATCTGGGTCGCGGCGATCATCACGGCCATTGGCAGGCCTTCGGACTGGTCAAGGGCGCTGTCTTGGACGTTTTGCCATCCCAGAAAAGCATCCTCGATAAACTGGTTCAGGATCACCATGAAGGCGTAATGCATCACTGAGGTGGTTGAACTGGCCGGGGCCGTGGCGCGATAATGCTGCACCAGCGGGGCGAGCATCGGCCAGTTGCCAAGCCGCACAACGGCGCGGGTTTTCATCCGGTCCAACAGGTCATGGCGGCCAAACAGGTCCAGCCGGAAATGCTGCGCCAGCCCGGTGTAGATAGTGTCCGGGTCCGGGTTATAGCCGCGAAACGGCGTGCCCGCGCGGATCATCATCGCCATGCCGGGGGTCAGGGTGATGGATTGACCGTCCATTTCATATTGGCCGGTGCCGGACAGACAGATCACCAAATCATGGACCGCATTCGTCTTTTCAATGGACCAGCTATGTGAATGCCGCATGCGGATGGCAGAGCGGGTCAGCGTGAGGTCAAGTGCGCGCAGCGGAATTCCTGACAAAACGCCATTGCCTTGCGTCGGCCGCAGTGCAAGGGTCTGGTCAGGATGTTCAATTTCGTCCATCTTTTTGTGCCTGTTTGTCAATTCTCCAAGCTGTTATTAATCTGGCATATTAGCCGAACACAACGCAAGCGAAAGCTTGTGACACCAATCAGATCGAGGGAGGAGCGATTTGATGGCCGGTTTGAAGACCACGTTTGTATGGAGCGTCCCGCATCGGAACGTGCCCATAAGCACGGCCAGCAATGCCCCCATGATCATATCCACGTTGCCGGTGCGGTGCTGTCCGCGCCGTGCCACATCACCTAAGCTGGAGGCGCTATGGAAAGCCGATTTCTGGGGCTGGCCTATCTGACACCCTATATCATCGGGCTCCTGGTATTCACCATGATCCCGTTTCTGGCCTCGCTCTATCTGAGCTTTACAGAATATACGCTGATCAACAGCCCGGTCTGGATCGGTCTGGAAAACTTTCGCGACCTGCTCGATGACCGCACGTTCAAACGGTCGCTGAATGTCACGCTGCTTTATGTCTTTCTGACAGTGCCGCTGAAACTGGCCTTTGCCTTGTTCATCGCGGTGATCCTGAATTACAAATTGCGCGGCATCGGCTTTTTCCGCACCGCCTATTATGTGCCCTCCATCCTTGGCGGGTCCATCGCGATCGCGGTGCTGTGGCGCTATATCTTTGCCGACGCAGGGTTGGTCAATCTGGTGCTGACCAGCATCGGACTCGACCCGATCAACTGGTTTGGCGACCCGGTCAATGCCTTGTTCACGCTGGCCTTGCTGCGCACATGGCAATTCGGGTCTGCGATGGTGATTTTCCTTGCCGCTTTGCAGGCTGTCGACAAATCGCTCTACGAGGCTGCGGCGATTGATGGCGCCAATAAATGGCACAGCTTCTGGCATATCACGATGCCGCTGATCACGCCGGTGATTTTCTTTAACCTGATCATGCAGATGGTGCAGGCGTTTCAGGAATTCAACGGCCCCTACGTGATCACGGGCGGCGGGCCGCTGCGGTCCACCTATCTGCTGCCTCTCTACATCTATGATGAAGCGTTCAAGAATTTCAACATGGGCTATGCCTCTGCCATCGCCTGGGTTCTGTTCGTCATCATCATGATCCTGACCCTCGTCGCCTTCTGGTCGTCGAAAAAATGGGTCTATTACGCTGGCGACAAAAGGAGCTGAGCGCATGAGCACGCCTGACACCACACTCACCCCCGCAAGCCCGACACGGGTGATCATCTTGAATCCCGAAGACCGGCGCGCGGAGCGGCTGTCCGCCTTCGTCCGCTACACTTTGCTGATCGTCGTCGGCTTTATCATGCTTTATCCGCTGCTCTGGCTGATCGGGGCATCGTTCAAATCCAATGCGGAAATCTTCAATTCCATTGGGTTTATTCCGCAGGAACCGACGCTGGACGGCTATCGCAAGGGCTGGGAAACCTCGACCCCTTACACATTCGGGCGGTTTTTCTGGAACACCTTCCTGATCATCCTGCCAAAGACCGTGTTCACCGTGATTTCCTGTGCGCTGGTCGCTTACGGCTTCGCCCGGTTTGAATTTAGGTTCAAAAAGCTGCTGTTCGCCAGCCTGATTGCCACGCTTTTGTTGCCCAATGTGGTGACCCGCGTGCCGCAATATATCCTGTTCCGTGATCTGGGCTGGCTTGACACCTATCTGCCGCTTTGGGTGCCATCGGCCTTTGCGGGCGATGCGTTCTTTGTGTTCATGCTGATCCAGTTCCTGCGCGCCATCCCGCGCGACATGGAGGAGGCCGCGCGCGTAGACGGTGCCAACAGCTTTCAGACGCTGATCTATATCGTCGTGCCGATGCTGATCCCGGCGCTGATTTCGGTTGCTCTGTTCCAGTTCATGTGGACGATGAACGATTTTCTGGGGCCGCTGATCTATCTGTCATCGGTGGAAAGCTTCCCCGTCAGTCTGGCGCTGAAACTCTCCATCGACACAACAGAAGCCTTTGACTGGAACCGCATTCTTGCCATGTCGGTGCTCGCCCTGCTGCCCGCTTTGGTCGTTTTCTTCATCGCACAACGCTACTTCATCGAGGGTATCTCGGTGGGGGGAGTGAAAGGATAATCCTATGGCCCGCCTTCAAATCAGAAACCTTGAAAAGACCTATGCCAATACGTTCAAGGCCGTGCATGGCATCAACCTTGACGTCAACGACGGCGAATTCATGGTCCTTGTCGGCCCGTCTGGTTGCGCGAAATCCACGACCCTGCGGATGATTGCCGGGCTGGAAAGCATCTCTGGCGGGGATGTCGTGATCGGCGACCGGGTGGTGAACCGCCTGCAACCCGGCGCACGCGGCATCGCGATGGTGTTCCAGAATTATGCGCTTTATCCGCATATGAAGGTGCGCAAAAACCTGTCATTCGGCCTGCGCCTGCAAGGCGCCTCCAAGGCCGAGATCGAGCGCAAGACCAACGATGTCGCCCGCATCTTGGAGATCGAGGAACTCCTGGACCGCTTGCCCAAGCAATTGTCGGGTGGTCAGGCGCAGCGTGTCGCCTTGGGCCGCGCGTTGATCAAGGAACCCGAAGTGTTCCTGTTCGACGAACCCTTGTCCAATCTGGATGCCAAATTGCGGGCATCCATGCGGGTGCGGATCACCGATCTGCATAAACGGCTGAAGAAGGAAGGCATGTCATCGACCGTCATCTACGTCACCCACGACCAGACCGAAGCGATGACGATGGGCGACCGGATTTGCGTGATGAAGGACGGCCATATCATGCAGGTCGCCGACCCCAAGACGCTTTATGACCGGCCTGCCAATGCCTTTGTCGCGGGCTTTATCGGTAGCCCGGAAATGAACCTGATCGACGGGCGTTTGTCCGGCAATCAGTTCCACATCGGGGATCAGGCGCTTGCCCTGCCCGATGAACTGATGGCCCGTCTGCAAGACCCCGCAGGGCATGTCACGCTGGGCATCCGCCCCCAGCATCTGCGCGTGGGCACCGATCATGGGCTGAAAGCCCATGTCACGGGTGCCGAATTCATGGGGCATGAGGTGGTTCTGCACCTGTCCGTCGCCGATGCGCGGCTGGTCGCGGTGCTGCCTGCCGCCGATTACGTCGATCTGGAAAGGGGGACGGCGGTGACGCTGAATCTGGAACCCGGCAAGGCGCATGTTTTCGACCAAAGCGGCGGGAATATCTCGCTGTCGCAACTTCACTAAGGGAGGGGAGACCCAATGAAACTGCTATCCACAACCATTCTGGCCGGGGTTCTGGCCACAGGCGCGCAGGCGGAAACCCTGCGCATGTCATGGTGGGGCGGCGATGCCCGCCACGCCCAGACGCAAGAGGCGCTGAATTACTGCGGCCCGAAACTGGGTCATGAGGTCGCGGCCGAATTCACCGGCTGGTCGGGCCATCAGGAACGCATCACCACCCAGATCGCGGGCCGGACCGAGGCCGATATCATGCAGATCAACTGGCCGTGGCTGCCGCTGTTTTCGCGCGAAGGTGAAGGCTTTGCCGATCTGCGTGAATATTCGGATATCATCGACCTCAGCCAGTTTTCCGAGGCACAGCTTGCCGGTGGCGAAATGAACGGCGTGCTGAACGGTATTCCCGTATCCACGACAGGCCGCGTCTTTTTCTTCAACAAGACCACCTTTGACAAAGTCGGCCTGCCGATCCCGCAAACCTGGGATGATGTGATCGCCGCCGCCCCGGTGTTCCGCGAACAATTGGGCGAAGATCATTATCCGTTCGAAGCTGCTGGCCTGAACGCGATCTTCCTCGTCTCGGGTGCAGTGACACAGGCGACCGGCAAGGACCTGATCGACAATGAAACCATGACCGTCGCCTGGACCGAAGAAGAATTGCTGGAAGGCATCCGTTTCTACGAAAATCTGGTTGAAAGCGGGGCGATCCGCAGCTGGCGTCAGGTCGCAGGCGAGGGCAACATCGAATTGTTCGAAATGCGCCCATGGTCCGATGGCCGGATCGCAGGCACGTTTGAATGGGATTCCGCCTATGCCAAATATGCCGATCCGCTGGGGGCTGATCAGGAACTGGTGCCGGTGCCAATGCTAACCATCGCAGGGTCAGTGACCGAAGGCACCTATCGCAAACCGTCGATGCTGTTCTCGATCTCGCAGCATTCCGAACACCCGCAAGCGGCGGCAGAAATCATCAATTGCCTGCTGAATGATCCAGAGGCGATTGAGATTCTGGGCGATTCACGCGGTGTGCCTGCCAGCAAAGTCGCCTTTGACCTGTTGCAGGACGGTGATCTGATCAACGAAAACGTCGCGGCGGCCAATGCGCTGGTGCTGAACGGCAGCGGCCCGGTTGTGTCGCCGTTCAACGAACATCCGCGCGTGCGTGACGCCTTTGCCGACAACCTCGAAGGTGTCGCTTACGGCCAGATCAGCGCCGAGGATGCAGCGGCTGATATCATCAGCAGCATCAACCGCGCCTTGCGGCAGTTCCGTTCCTGACCTTCAACCGCCGGGGCGTGAATATGCGCCCCGGCCCTGACCGAAACCCGGATTCCATGACCCAGATAGAGCTTTTGTCAGCCACACCCCGTGCCGCTGCCCTGCGGCTGCTTGTGCCTGAGGCACGCTATTTCCTGCCCGGCGCGCTGGACTGGCACCTGACCGGCCCGGACCTGACCCGCCACGGCACCACCGACCGCGCCGTGCTGGTGCTGGATGATCTGCCGCCCGATACCGCGCTGCGGCTGGAGATCGCGGGGCTGGGTGAGATTTCCTTTACCACGCCCCCTTGTGCTGGCGCGCATGTGCTGGCTGACCCCGCGCGGGCGCAATACGATCTCGACGCGCTGCCCGATGGCGGCACGCTGATCGTGCCTGCGGGCGAATGGATCGTCACGCCGCTGCTGATCCCGTCGCACCGGCATATTTATCTGGCCGCAGGTGCACGTCTGCTGGCCCCTGCCGACCGCGACGCCTTTCCAATCTTGCCTGCCGATCAAGGCGGCAGTTGGGAAGGGCTGCCCGACAATTGCTACCGCGCGATCCTGACCGCGATTGACTCAACCGACATCACCATCACCGGCCCCGGACTGGTCGATGGCGGCGGCGCGCGCGGTGATTGGTGGACATGGCCGAAAGGCACCCGCAATGGGGCGCGCCGCGCGCGGCTGCTGCATCTTATCGGCTGCGCGGATGTGACCGTGATGGGCCCGACCCTGACCAATTCACCCAGTTGGACCCTGCATCCTTGCCAGTCCCGCAATCTGGCCTTTATCGGGCTGAATATCGAAAACCCGCCCGACAGCCCCAATACCGACGCGCTGAATCCTGAAAGCTGTGAAGGCGTGGTGATCGAAGGCGTGCGCTTTTCCACCGGCGATGATTGCATCGCGATCAAGGCGGGCAAGCGCAGTGACGATGGCGACGGATCGCATCTGTCGCCCACCCGCGATATCCGCATCCGCCATTGCCTGATGGAATATGGCCATGGCGGCGTGGTGATCGGGTCGGAAATGTCCGGCGGCGTCAGCAATGTTCGCATCAGCCAATGCCAGATGAAAGGCACTGATCGCGGCTTGCGGATCAAGACGCGGCGTGGGCGCGGTGGCATCGTCGAAGATATCCATCTGAGCGACACCGATTTCGACGGCGTCGATACGGTGCTCGCGATCAACATGCATTATTTCTGCGACCATGATGGCCATTCCGACGCCGTGCAATCGCGCAACGCTGCGCCGGTCACGGAACTAACCCCGCTGATCCGCAACATCACGCTGGACCGGATCGTTGCGCGCGATGTGCGTGTGGCCTTTGCCGCCTGTCTCGGCCTGCCGGAAAGCCCGGTTTCCGGCCTGCGGATTGGTCATGCGACGGTCAGCTTTGCCGCTGATGCGACCCCCGATATCCCGCTGATGGCGGATGGTTTGCTGCCTGTCGCGGGCGCTGGCGTGCTGGTCGCGCATTGCGACATCGCCACCCCCGCTGATCTGCCCCAAGCCCAGCTGCCGCAGAAGGACCTTGCCCCATGCTAGAATATTTCGACGCTTTCGTGACCCGCTATCAGCCCTATAAAGGCGGCGCATGGTGCTATGAAGATGGCTGCATCTACCGTGGCCTTGCTCTTTTGCATGATGCAACGGGCGAGGATCGCTGGCGCGCGCATCTGGAACGTCTGGCGGGCGCGCAGGTGGCCCCGGATGGCGCGTTGCAAGGCTACCGGATCGACGAATACAATATCGACAATATCCTATCGGGCCGCGCCTTGTTTGCGCTGGACCGCTGGACAGGTGACCCCCGCTGGATGCGCGCGGCGGCATTTCTGGCGCGACAGTTGGACACGCATCCGCGCACCAAAACTGGCAATTACTGGCACAAGCTGCGCTATCCGCATCAGGTCTGGCTCGACGGGCTCTATATGGCGCTGCCGTTTCAGATTGAATATGCCCAGCATGTCAACGATCCGTCCCTTGTGCAGGACGCATTGGCGCAGATGCGGATGGCGCTTGACGTGACGAACCGCCCTGACGGGCTTTATGCGCATGGGTTCGATGCCGAAAACGTGCAGGACTGGGCCGACAGCGCCACCGGCCAATCGCCCAGCGTCTGGGCGCGCGCGATGGGTTGGCAGGCGATGGCTTTGGTCGATTGCGCGGAACTGGTCGGTCTCGACGCTTTTGCACAGGCGGACTTGCTGCAACCGACGCAGAGCTTGCTGGCGCATCTGGTCGCATTGCAGGCAGGCGACGGCGGCTGGTGGCAGGTGATCAACATGCCCGACTTGCCGGGCAATTACACCGAAACATCCGCCACGGCGATGTTTGCCTATGCTTTTGCCAGTGCTGCCCGGTTGAGGCTGGGATCAGCCGCGATGACGCGGGCCGAATTCCGGGCCTTTGATTTCCTGCAATCCCGGCTGAAGTCTGACAAAGGCCAGACGCGCCTGACCGATATCTGCCATGTCGCGGGTCTGGGTGGGTTCGAAGGCGTCTACCGCGACGGCAGCCCGGCCTACTATCTGACCGAAGCCCGCGTCAGCGATGATGCCAAAGGCACCGGGCCGCTGATGATGGCGCGCGCGCGGATGTTACAGGGGCAGCGCGCGCAACTGACCCCGGCATAGATGGTGCCGCCCTTATCGGCTGGGGCCAAATACCTCTGGCCGCTCGCTCTCGATCTTTGCGATGATTGTTGTGATCCGGCCCAGATGCTGCCCGGCAGCGCTTGCGGCCTTTTCAGGATCGCGGGCGCGCAAGGCAGCTAGGATTTCGGTGTGATCCTCAACCACGCGCGGCGCGTTGAACGACAAGCTCAGATAACGGGCGCGGTCCATATGCCCTTTGTTGTCGCGGATTAGCGTCCAGACAAAACCAAGCCCGGCATAATCGCAGATATCGTGGTGAAACTGATCATCAAGCTTATGCAGCAGGGCCTTGTCCTCTGCCTTGATCGCTGCGGCCTGGGCCTCAATCAGCCCCGCCAGCGCAGCAAGCTGACCTGTCGTCAGATCTAGCGCCGCGCGGCGCATCGTCGCTTCTTCCAAGGCACGGCGGACGAAATAGGCCTGTAAGGTTGCTTCGCGGGAAATATGCGTGACCTGCGTGGCCCGCTGTGGACGGATCACGATGAAACCCAGTTGCGACAAGCGATAGAATGCGTCACGCACAGGTTGGCGCGACACGCCCAGCTGCGTTGCGACTTCCGCTTCGGATAATTTGGCACCGGGTTCGAGCGACAGGTTGATAATGCGTTCATGCAGCAGGTCAAAAATCTGATCAGCCACATTGCGCGGTGCCTGTGCTTGAAGTGCCGGAAGTGACAGCAAATCGCTCATCGTGCCAAGGCCTTTATCACACTAAATCTATATCTGGGATACTAGTGTGTCAGGGGCGCATCCGTCAAGTCAAGGTACGGAAGGTTGGCCGCCGGGTTTTTCGGTGTGACATTATCTGCGTCGACGAATGGATGTGCCGCGGCAGAGATCGGCACCGATCACTGCGGAACGGTCCCACGCTGGAGGTGTTCTAAGGGACAGGCCCAGCATTCACAGACGATAGCACCGAAATGTTGTGGTTTACCGAAAAGCCAGCGGCAAGATGCGCGCGGCAAAAACTACGGGTCCGTCGAAACGATGATAGAACTTTTTACACAGCATACTGAAATAGTGAACGCGATCCTGAATGCAGTCATGGTCCTGATCTGGACGGCCTATCTGCAGGTCTTTCTTGTATCGCACAGGCGTCAGTCGCGCAGCATCATTCATATCGATATCGGTGCTGCAAAAGGGTCGCGGTCTCGTTGCCTTGTGACAAATCTCAGCTCCAACCCGATCTATGTGCAGGGGCTAGTGGCAGACCTTCAAAAGGACAGCCGGATATCCCGCACGATTGTGACCGACCGCAATGAAATTTCCGAAAACGACGTTCAGGATCCTTTGGCCCGGACGAACCGCGGCACGCTGCATCCCGGCGAGACTGTCGATATCGGCTCCTTGTCTGATCTGGTCAGTCGCGCGGTGATCAGCTTGGACGAAGAATGGTCGACAGATCAGATTGACAGCATCACGGTAACAGTGATCGCAATTTCCGGTCAGGCCGACCGGATCATCGGCGCGACCAAGACGTTCAATGCCGAAAACAGGGCTGACTGTATGACATTTTCACCGCAAAAGCTGCTCACCCATCAGATGAAACCTCGCCAGACGCGACAAAGGTTCAGCGAGATTCTGCGGGATGAGATTCAGGCCTGACCGCCCCTTACCGATCAGTCGGCGTAGCGGGTGCTGCAATCGGCGCATCCTCGGTCTGGTCACCAAAATCGCTGAGAACCGGTCGCTTGCCGATGGTGATATGGTCAATATCCTCTGCCGCAAAGCCACGGATCAGGGCGGGGATCATCATGAACACCAGCAGGAAAATCGGCAGACCGACCACGGTGATCACCTGTTGCAACGCGACAAGACCAGCCTCGCCCGCCAGCAGGATCAAGGTCGCGGCGATCAGACCCTCGGCCATGCCCCAGAACACGCGCTGGCGCACCGGCCCCGGTTCTGCCGTGCCGGAACACAACATATCGACCACCAGCGATGCCGAATCCGATGACGTGGCAAAAAAGATCGCGACGACCAGAACCGCGATACCCTGCATGACAGGTGCCCAAGGCAGTTCCGCGAAAAACGCAAACATGGCAAGCGGCACAGATTCTGACACCGCTGCGCTGATCGCACCGGCCGATGTTCCCATCGCGGTACGGGCGCTTTCGCCCAGCCCGTCCATGGCCATCGCCTGCCACCCGAAGATGGCAAACCAGATCACCGTGAACAAGGATGGGGCCAGAAGGACGCCAAAAACAAACTCACGTACCGTGCGACCGCGGGAAATGCGGGCGACAAACAGGCCGATGAAGGGCGACCAGGTGACAGTCCATGCCCAGTAAAAGACGGTCCAGTCACCCTGCCAGCCCCAGCTGCCGGTGCCCATGTCACCGCCATGCAGCATGTCATTCCAGAATGCCAGCCGGGGCAGGTTCGACAGATAAAGACCAAATGTCTCGACGATGCCGCGCAGCAGGAACAGCGTCGAACCTGTGACCAGAACGAAGACCATCAAGCCAACGGCCATGCCGATATTAATATTTGACAGGACCTTCACGCCTTTATCGAGACCGGCAACAATCGACAGCACAGCAACGATTGTCAGCGCTCCAAGGATGGCCAGTCTCAGCCCGGTGTCATTGCTCCAGCCGAACAGCTCTGACAGGCCCGCCGCGACCTGCGACGACCCCAACCCAAGCGACACGGCAACCCCGAACAAAGTGCCAAGAATTGCTGCGATGTCGATTGCCTTGCCAATCGGGCCATAAATCCGGTCACGCAGCAGCGGATAGAATACCGAACTGACACGCACCGGCAGATCATAGCGGTTGATGAAATAGGCAAAGGCCAGGCCCGGCAATGCAAAGATCGTCCACGTATGCAACGCGAGATGATAGAGCGAGATCGAAATCGCATCCTGCGCCGCTTCGAATGAAAACGGCGCGACGCCAGGCAGGGGGGGCGATTGGTAATGGCTGATCGGTTCAGCCACGCCCCAGAACATCAGGACCGTCCCGATCCCACCGGCAAACAGCATCGCGAACCATGACAGGTTGGTATATTCGGGGCGCGAATCTCTTGGGCCGAGCCGGATGTGCCCATGACGCGACATCGCGGCGTAAAGCAGAAACCCCAACCAGACGTTCACGCCCAAAATGAAGAACCAGCCAAGGTTGGTGACAATCCAAGCCCGGCCAGACGCAAAAGCCCCGCCGATCGGTCCCGGAGCGATCACCAGAAGGACAACAAAAACCAGACTGAGGCCTGCCGAAAAAAAGAAAATTGTCGGATCGACCCGCAGGCCCAACCGTTTCGCCAGGTTTTCCATATCGTTGTCCTCGTACCAGTTTACATCTACGCAACCTTACCGGCTAACGCAGCGATCACCAAACCGTTCCCTGATTGTGGTCCTGAGGGTGACCTTTTCGATCCCCTGCATAGCGGATCGACGTGCCGGAGTTCAACCGACGCTGTTTAAACAGGTGTCAGAAAGGCATCTGCTTGACACCAGCGCCAGCGATGGCGACCCGAGCGTCTGAATTGGAAGGGGAAAATGGGCTGAGAAGCCTAATGGCGGACTGGGGATGCTTCAGGCTGTTTCTGTCTCTTCATTTTATAGCTTGAAAACAGTTAGTTACAAGTGCGTAACTTTGGGTGAGTAACTTGAATGCGGCTTTTGTGTAACCTCTTGCAGATCAACCGCTGCGCACCGGCTTCTTCATGGTGTTGAAGCCGCCGATGAGCTAGGAGGCGGTCGTTGATGGCTGCAAGTTGGCTACTGGGTAGGGTCCCAGGTTCTCACCATATCAAATCTATGCACATCTGATCCCAGTTGAACTGTTACAACGATGTTCTGGCTTGTCTCGGTCGCAAGCCGAGGGACTTGAATGCGGACAACCCCACCATATTCCATTCCACGGTTCATGGTAGTCGGCTTCAAATATGTCTCCTGAAGCTGCCCCAGTGCCTGCTGCGAGTTGGAGGAAATGTTGCTCATCTGAGCATTGGTATTTGCAGTCACTGCCGCTGACGCCAGCGATGCTGCTGCAGGGTTGTAGGTGGTACCACTATACGTTCCCATGGTTCCGCCATACCGGTAGGTGCCAGTCGTAGTCTGAGGCGCAGAGGCGCTATACGCTTCTGCCGCGCCGCCTAAGGCAGTTGCTACCAGAGCGATATTCCGCTTTCTGACTTCGGCTGCCTTGAGTTCTTCATATGTAAATACTTTTGCCGGAGCCCCGTCGACACTGACTGCGAAAGAAGTGGTGGCGAGATTGAACGGTGCACTTCTTGTATTGTTTGCAGCGAAGAAAATGTTGATCTCCGTCGAGTTTGGCTCGGAGGTCGTCAGCGAGCTCAAGGTCGCCGTAGTGTTGGACCTTCTGGAAACGTTGATCGTCCGCCCATCGAACAACGTTTGGTCAACCGAAGGGGTATCCATTACTTTGACTGAGGTTGCTGGCTCGCAGGCCATAAGAAGGAAAGCTAATGATGAAATGACGGCTACGTTCTTAAAACTGATCTTGCGAATGATATTGAGTGCCACTTGAATTTCCATTTACTGTTAATGAGATCACAAAACTGACCTAGACCTATATGGTGCTACCGTTTGTTGTTCATTGTTGGGCGTGCCAAGGCGCTGGGCGTCTTTAAATTGTGTCGCGTGACACAATTATGACACTCTTGCTGCTTGGCATGTACAGATGCCGCGACAGTGGTTTCCATATTGTCGTTTGGTCTGTGACGCTCATCTAGGTCAGTGCGAAGCGGCGTTAGCGAAGTCAAAAACAGTAGCTTCCACGTCGCTAAACGCGCTGAACCGTGTCGCATGCTCAGAGTGAGGGCCTGCTGATTCCGTAATAATATTACCAGAAGTGAGCCGTTAGCACTACTTTTATTGCGCAGCTTATGCTGTTGATAATCGCTGAGTGACAATACGAAACACCGACCTTTCGGAGATGTTCAACTCTGCCGCAATGTGCCGCTTCTTTCTGCCCTCCCTGATCATCTGCATGACCTGATCAGCCTTCGCCTTAGCTGTAGGCTTTCTCCCCTTGTACTTCCCGTCGCCCTTGGCCTTGGCGATACCTTCCCGTTGTCGCTCCAGCATCATCTCCCGTTCGAACTGGGCAACTGACCCGAGTACGTTCAGCATCAGCTTTCCTGTGGCGGTAGTGGTGTCCAACCCAAGGTCCAGCACCTTGAGGCCAACCGACTTGGCGTCCAGCGCCTCCACGATCTCCCCAAGGTTCCTCACGGACCTAGCCAATCGGTCCAGCTTTGTGACCACCAAGATGTCTCCCTCCCGGCAGTACTCCAGCGCCTCTGTAAGGGCATCCCTGCGCCCAACGGAGCTTGTCTGCTCCTCGTACAGCTTGATGCAGCCGATGGCCTTCAGTGACTCTCTCTGAGCCTCAAAGCCTGCCACTTGTTCGAGTGTCGATGTTCTCGCATAACCTATCAGCATATCATGCCCTCCTGTGTGCCAATGATGTTTAAGACGTTGCGGCAGTGGTCTGCCAAAAGGCCAAACACCACTCCATAGGCAGGCTAATGCGCCATGCTCAGACACTGCCACACGGGCAAGGTCTATTGGCAGGCTAAGGATGGCCTAAGGCGCTGGGCTTTTCGAAGGCCAAAAAACAGGGCCGGGGGGTCTGCGGAAGTGACTTCAAAAAAGGGGGGTTATAGTTGTTGTTTTTTTTGTTCACTTCACCGCTTTGGCAGGACGGATGAAACAAGGGCTTCCGGCGGATGCTGTTGAACCACTGTGTATACCTCCCCGCTGAATATGGTAGAAAGTCCGGCTTGTTCGCTTGCGCGGTAAGGCAAATGGATCATATAATTCGCGAATTAAAGGGCTTGTGAGCCATGCAGCGTGGTAGCGACGCTTTGGAAGGGAATAATAGAAGATGACACTTAGGTCGGTCGAGGTGGTTGCGGTCGTTTTTGCTTCACTTGTGGCGGCCGTCGCATCTGTTGTTGGGATATTAACGCTGTGGGAAATTAAGGAACAAAGCGCCAATTCAGAGAAGCAACTAGCTCAAATTGAAGAGCAGTCTGAGTTTCTTCGAAGACAGCTTGGCATTAACGAGGAGTTAATATCAAATGACTCTGCAATTACCTTCCTTCAACTTTTAGAAACAATGCGACCTGAATTTGATCTGGGTACACTTGAAACGGGAACGTATGAAACCGCAGTTGGCGGCCAAGATGGCTTCGAGGGATACAATACTGACACATTAATTGTGAGATTTGATTTGGAGAATAATGGCAGACTACCTCTAGTGCTCTCAGGGTTAAATGTGGCAAGAATGGCTTCTTGCATCACGGGGCTTTTCGTAGATGTTGTTGAAGATGGAGAGGTTAATGTTGAGTCGCTTGAAGCAAGGTTGCGGAACCGTGTCTCAACCGTTGCACCGGGGCAGACTGATACTATCACTTTCTTCAAGGATACTGTTGAGACTCCACAATTGGCAGAGGCAATACGCGGAATCGGTGGTGAGTTCTTATTGGAATTTAAGTTACTTTTGTATGCCGAGGGTGCCGAAACCGTTGGTGCCTACCTTGACGATTCCGACGATCTTGAACCCTATTTCCAAGTAATACAAGTTGATGATGAAGAGACTCGCGCACCTTTCCTCTCAAAAACTATTACTCTTCAATCTTGGGTTGTTTCTGACGGAAGCAATGTGAGACACTTGGAAACAACAGAAAACTGTTCATGGGACCAGCTAAATGAGCGACGGGCTCGATCTGGTAATTAAATGAAAGCTTCAACATTATCTATAAACGATTAAAGTTCGAGATACGTGTTTTTTGTACTTTTTCCGCAATGCTCTAGGCCGTGTTGACAAAAGGGATTCACATCGGGCCGCAGGCATGATTCAAACTGGTATCTGCAATGGAGACCAGCT